>JANXTY010000006.1 GCA_025352145.1 Oxalobacteraceae bacterium | reverse complement strand
CGTAGGGGCACGGCATGCCGTGCCCAGCAATGGTTCAGCTATTTTTCGAGGCCGAACCCACTAACGGGCACGGCATGCCGTGCCCCTACGATCCTGCGTGGAACGGTCGGATTATCAGATCGACATTAAGACAAATTCGGCGCCAGCCAGCGCTCAAGATCTTCCTTGCTCGCACCGCGCCTTACCACCATATCGTTCAACTGATCCTCGCCGATTTTGCCGACATTGAAATACTTCGATGCCTTGTGCCCGAAGTAGAAACCGGACACGGCTGCGCCCGGAAACATGGCAAACGATTCCGTCAGTTGCATACCGATTTCTGCGCAGTCGAGCAGTTTGAACATGTCGGCTTTGACCGTATGTTCCGGACAAGCCGGATAACCAGGTGCAGGGCGAATACCTTCATACGCTTCGGCAATCAGGGCGTCGCTGTTCAACACCTCATCGGCGGCGTAACCCCACAGATCCTTACGAACACGCTCATGCAGGCATTCGGCAAAGGCTTCGGCCAGACGGTCAGCCAGCGATTTGAGCATGATGCTGCTGTAATCGTCGTGCGCATCTTCAAAACGCTGTTCGTATTTCTCGATACCGATGCCGCCGGTGACGGCGAACAGGCCGATATAATCCGCGATGCCGGACGACTTGGGTGCGATGAAATCGGCCAGGCATTGATTGGGACGCGCCACGCCATCGACCACCGGCTTCACGCCTTGCTGACGCAAACCGTAATAGGTGAAGGCCACCGTGCTGCGCGTTTCGTCGGTGTAGATTTCGATGTCGTCATCGTTAACGCTGTTGGCAGGCATCAAAGCGATCACGCCGTTGGCGGTCAGCCAGCGGCCTTCGATGATTTTTTTCAGCATGGCCTGGGCTTCTTCGAATACCTTGCTTGCTGCTTCGCCCACGATTTCATCTTTGAGAATCGCAGGATACGGCCCTGCCAAATCCCAGGTCTGAAAAAACGGCCCCCAATCGATGTACTGCGCAATGGTGGCAAGATCGAAGTTCTTGAAGACGCGACGGCCGATGAATTTCGGTTTGACCGGCGCATCTGCGCCAGTAAATAACAGCGCCATTTTATTGGCGCGGGCATCGGCCAGCGACAAGATCGGCAGCGCTTTTTTATTGGCATGCAGAATACGCACGCGGTCGTAATCAGCATCCAGCTCGGCGATGTATTGGGCGCTGGTTTCCGGCGTCAGCAGCGATTGCGCCACTGATACGGCGCGTGATGCATCCGGCACGTAGACTACCGGGCCATCGTAGTTTTGCGCAATTTTTACCGCCGTATGCGCACGTGAAGTCGTCGCGCCACCGATCAGGAGCGGGATTTTCAGCATGCGGAAATGCGGGTCGCGCTGCATCTCTTTAGCGACATAAGCCATCTCTTCCAGCGAAGGCGTGATCAATCCGGACAGGCCGATGATGTCGGCATTTTCCAGTTTGGCTTTAGCCAGAATTTCCGAACAAGGCACCATCACGCCCATGTTGACGACTTCGAAGTTATTGCATTGCAGGACGACGGTGACGATGTTTTTTCCGATGTCGTGCACATCGCCTTTGACGGTAGCGATGACAATCTTGCCTTTGGGTTTGCTGTCGCCCAGCAAGCGTTTTTCTTCTTCGATATACGGCACCAGATGCGCCACGGCTTGCTTCATGACACGGGCCGATTTCACTACTTGCGGAAGGAACATTTTTCCCTGGCCGAACAGGTCACCCACCACGTTCATGCCATCCATCAAAGGGCCTTCGATCACATGGATCGGGCGGCCGCCGTTGCGTAGTAATTCCTGACGCGCTTCTTCGGTGTCTTCCACGATCCATTGCGTAATGCCATGCACCAGCGCATGCGACAGGCGTTTTTGCACGGTGTCGTTGCGCCATTCGAGTGTGGCTTCTTGCTTCTTGCCACCCGCTGTCAGCGTACCGGCAATGTCGATCATGCGCTCGGTCGCGCTCATTTCACCTGAGACGCTGCGATTGAGCACCACATCTTCGACCCGCTCGCGCAGTTCAAGCGGGATGTTGTCGTACACGCCGACCATACCTGCGTTGACGATGCCCATCGTCATACCGGCTTGAATCGCGTGATACAGGAAAACGGTATGGATCGCTTCACGCGCCGGATCATTGCCGCGGAAGGAAAAACTCACATTGGAGACGCCGCCGGAAATTTTGGCGTGCGGCAGGTTCTCACGTATCCAGCGCGTCGCATTAATGAAATCGACCGCGTAATTATTGTGCTCTTCGATGCCGGTCGCAATCGCAAAAATATTCGGATCGAAGATGATGTCTTCCGGAGGGAATCCGACTTTTTGTGTCAATAAATCGTAAGCGCGTTTACAGATTTCAGTCTTGCGTTCATACGTGTCGGCCTGGCCTTTTTCATCGAAAGCCATGACGATCACAGCCGCGCCATAACGGCGGCACAGCTTGGCCTGGCGCAGGAATTCTTCCTCGCCTTCCTTCATCGAAATAGAATTGACCACCGACTTGCCCTGCACGCATTTCAGGCCTGCTTCGATCACCGACCACTTGGATGAATCGATCATGATCGGCACCCGCGAGATATCGGGTTCGGAGGCAATCAGGTTCAGAAAGCGCGTCATGGCCGCAACCGAATCAAGCATCGCCTCATCCATATTGATGTCGATGATCTGGGCGCCGTTTTCGACCTGCTGACGCGCCACCGTGAGCGCTTCGTCGTATTGTTCGTTGAGAATCATACGCGCAAAGGCTTTGGAACCGGTGACGTTGGTGCGCTCGCCAACGTTGACGAAGAGCGATGTTTCATCGACCGTGAAAGGCTCCAGGCCAGCCAGTTTCATTGCATATGATCCAGTAGGAATCGGGCGTGGGGCAATACTCTTCACGACTTCGGCAATCGCCTGGATATGCGCTGGCGTGGTGCCGCAGCAACCGCCCGCGATGTTGACGAAACCACTCTCGGCGAATTCTTTCAACAAGAACGAGGTATCCCCAGGCAGTTCGTCGAAACCGGTGTCGCTCATCGGGTTGGGCAAACCCGCATTAGGGTAAATGCAGACGAAAGTGTCGGCGATTTTCGACAGCTCTTCCGCATACGGGCGCATCAGCGCAGCGCCCAGCGCGCAGTTCAGGCCGATGGTCAGCGGCTTGGCATGGCGCACCGAATTCCAGAATGCGGGCACGGTCTGCCCCGACAAAATCCGGCCCGAGGCGTCGGTGACGGTACCGGAAATCATGATCGGTAATTTCTTGCCAGATTCTTCAAAATAGGTATCGATGGCAAACAGCGCAGCTTTGCAGTTAAGCGTATCGAAAATGGTTTCCACCAGCAGCACATCGGCGCCCCCTTCGACCAGCCCGCGCGTCTGTTCCAGATAGGCTGCAACCAGTTGGTCGAAGGTGACATTGCGTGCCGCCGGGTCGTTCACATCCGGCGAGATGGAAGCGGTCTTGGGCGTCGGCCCCAACGCGCCCGCGACGAAGCGCGGCTTGTCGGCGCTGGAATATTTATCGCAGGCGGCGCGTGCCAGTTTGGCAGCAGCGACGTTCATCTCATAAGCCAGATGCGCCATGTGGTAATCGTCCTGCGCCACAGTCGTCGCACCAAAAGTATTGGTCTCGATCAGGTCGGCGCCGGCGGCCAGATATTGTTCGTGGATTTCCTGGATGATGTGCGGCTGGGTCAACGTCAGCAACTCGTTATTGCCCTTGACGAACAGCTCGCGCGTGCCTGCCGATGCCGGTGCAGTAAAGCTAGCAAAACGTCCGTTTGGCCCGCCGCGATAATCTTCTTCAGTCAGCTTGTATTGCTGGATCATGGTCCCCATCGCGCCATCGAGAATGAGTATGCGTTGCGACAAAAGCGCGCGCAGGACTTGTTCGGTGGTAGCAGTGGCGTTGTGTTTCATGATGGACCTTTTTTAAACGGGACGACGAAAGCGGAAGGACGAAAGTAGGACAACAAATTCGGTGCTGGCAACTTGCATAACGGATAAAACAAAAAACCCGGCCAGCTTGCGAAGCGGGGCGGGTTATGCTTGCCGCTTTAGCCGTATTTAGTTCGGATGCCAACTCTGCACCACGCTGCGCCCGCAAGCTGTATGTCAAATCGGCGCTTTTATATATAGCAACTACCGCAACTACGAATCGTAATTGAGGTGAAATTATACGCTGGAGCGCCCCATGCTGGTTCGATTCAAACGGTATACTGCCATTATCCGCCGCTGGTGACCGGGTCTTACGGATCAAAATTATTGGTGGATTGACGCAAGCCAAGCACCGACAAAACTGTCGGAGCACGGTCTTTGCCACACCAGCGCCCTCACCTCCCACATAAAGATTGCCATCATGACAAACCTCACCTACGAAGAATTTCTCGATGAAGTAACGACACTCCTCACCGAACTTTATGAACTCGATGATGCCGCTGCCATCAAGCTGGTGGTAGATGCGCAGGCCGCCGATTTCTTTGTCGTGCATGACGATTTGCCAGAGATGCGGACGGTCGAGCAGGCAAAGAAAGATGTGGCAACACTGTTCGAGCAAAAGCAGAACAAGCAGCAAACTCAGCAGAAGCAGCAAAAGCGAGCGCAGCAGAAAAATTCTAAGGGATAGGAATTTCGCGTGCGATTTTTGGACGGCAGTTAATTTTGCACAATGAAAATAAACCACGTTATAAATATGGAGGCGTCGGATGAGTAGCCAAGATCCGTTAATAGAATGGAATAGATTAAACAAACAAAATGCAAAGCAAGACAGACACCAAGATAATTTTCCAGCAGAGTAACGAGTATCAAAATTCCCCATAATCGCCGCCCTCCGTAGGGGCACGGCATGCCGTGCCCAGCCGGCCATCGCACACCACCCAAGCAAAAAACACAACCCATGTCCGCCGCCCAATCCAATACGCGCCACCGACAATCAACGCGCCTGAGCAAATTCGATTATTCCCAGCCCGGCATGTATTTCATCACGATCTGCACGCAGCATCACGCATGCTTGTTCGGCAAGATTGCCAATGACAACATGCAGTTATACCCAACGGGAGAAATCGCCAAACAGTGTTGGCTAGACATACCGCAACATTTTTCCAATGTGACATTGGATGTGATGGTGGTGATGCCAAATCATCTGCATGGGATTATTACGATTATTGAGGCACCAGTTGGCGCTGTTCGGGCACGGCATGCCGTGCCCCTACGGGCGTTGCAGGAGGATTTTGGGAGGCCGGTGCCGAGGTCGATTCCGACTATCGTGCGTTCTTATAAGTCGGCTGTGACGCGGCAAATTAATGCGGCGCGCAGTACGCCGGGACAGACGATTTGGCAACGTAATTTTTATGAGCACGTCATTCGTGACGAGGCAGATTATGTGCGTATTGCGGAATACGTCGGCGATAATCCGCGTCGGTGGGCGGAGGATGTTTTGCATCCGGGGAATGGTGTGTTGACGGGATGAGATGGGTGTGGTGAATGGTGGCGCTGCTTGTGGGCACGGCATGCCGTGCCCCTACGAAGTTTGGCTGTATTTAACGCTTCTGAAGGTATCCACTCAAACAAAACGACAATCAAACCGCCGAAATAAACCGCATCTTAAAACTGCGCCCCTTGATATTGCCGCTGTCTTCCCTGCCACACAAACGTGCATAGGCTTTCTCGGCAACGCGCCTATCCAGCGCCACATAAGTCATAAATTCAAACACATTGATCTTGCCAACCTGCTCCTTGGTCAGGCCCGCATCGCCGGTCAGCGCACCCAGCAGGTCGCCCGGACGCAGCTTGTCCTTCTTGCCGCCCATGATGCACAAGGTGACCATCGGCGCTGACAATGGGCCTTCTGCGGCAGGTGCCAATCCAGCCAGATCGTGCCACTGCACCGGGCCGCCTTGATATTGTTCGATCAGCTTGACCCATTTCTTTTCATTCGGCGCACACAGGGACAGCGCCAGTCCGGTGTCATGAGCGCGGCCGGTGCGGCCGATGCGGTGGATGTGGACTTCGGTGTCTTTGGAGACATCGACATTGATCACCGCGCCCAGGGTTTGAATATCCAGACCGCGTGCCGCCACGTCGGTAGCGACCAGCACCGAACAACTCTGGTTGGCAAACAGCACCAGAATCTCATCACGCTCGCGTTGTTCCAGTTCGCCATACAACGCCAGCGCGGAGAAACCCTGCTCGCGTAATTCGGCGGCCAGTTCGCGGCAATGGATTTTGGTATTGCAAAACGCCAGTGTCGAGACCGGCCGGTAATGGCGCAACAACTGTGCCACCGCGCCGTTGCGCTGGTCGAAGCCAACTTCGTAAAACCGCTGTTCGATCTGCTGCGCATTGTGTTGCGCTTCGACTTTAACCTCGGCCGGATTATTCAGATAAGCCGCGCTGGCTTTGCGGATATCGTCAGGATAGGTAGCGGAAAAAAGCAAGGTCTGGCGGCGGGTCGGGCAAGCGCTGACGATGCCGGAGATTTCCTCATGAAAGCCCATATCGGTCATGCGGTCGGCTTCATCGAGCACCAGCGTTTGCACTGCCGATAAATTAATCGTGCCGCGCCCGATATGGTCGCGGATGCGTCCCGGCGTGCCCACCACGATATGCGCGCCGTGTTCGAGCGAGGCAATCTGCGGACGCATCGGCGCACCGCCGCACAGGCTCAAGATCTTGATATTGTCGGCAAAGCGCGCCAGCCGCCTCAACTCGTTAGCGACCTGATCAGCCAGTTCACGCGTCGGACACAGTACCAGCGCCTGCGTTGCAAAATAACTGGGATTGAGCTTGTACAAAATGCCGATGCCAAACGCGGCCGTCTTGCCGCTGCCGGTCTTGGCCTGCGCAATCAGATCGCGTCCTTCCAGAATCTGCGGCAGGCTTTGCGCCTGAATCGTGGTCATCTCGTGGTAGCCAAGATTGTCCAGATTGCTGATCAAGGCAGGCGAAAGTGGAAGAATTGAAAATGAATTTGCGTTCGCCATGAGAGTTTCATCTGCATAAAAAGAAGAGGCTGCAGTCTAACAGACGTCTTTGGCATGATAGGCATCAAGCTGTCGCTGTACGACGGCAGATAGGGAGAGCGATGAACATGAGGTGATAAGTGCGATGTCACTTCATGACAAGCGCAAAGTCGGCCTGATCGCCCCCTCAAGATGAAAATGATCCAACGCTTCGAGCAATTGATCGGCCTGCTCTTTCAATATTTCAGCGGTTGCATAGGACTCCTCCACCAACGCCGTATTTTGCTCGGTCATACGTTCTAACTCATCGATGGCTTGACTGATCTGCCCGATGTCTTGGGTTTGGCTGGCGGAAGAACTGGTTAAGTCTGAAATGATCGTGCTGACACCTTGCACCGAGGTGACGATTTCGGTCATGGTGGATCCTGCCGCTTGAACCAGCTGTGAACCTGATGCGATGCTTTGTACAGAAGCCCCGATCAAGGCTTTAATTTCTTTGGCCGCTTCGGCAGAGCGCTGGGCCAGGCTTCGCACTTCGCTCGCAACCACCGCGAAACCACGGCCTTGTTCACCGGCCCGCGCTGCTTCCACTGCAGCATTTAAGGCAAGAATATTGGTTTGAAAAGCGATGCCGTCAATCACATCCACGATCGCAGAAATTTGTTTGGAACGGGAAGTGATCTCTTCCATATTAAGTACAACTTGCGACACCGCCTGACCGCCACGCATGGCGATCTCTGCCGCAGACGAAGCGAGGGTATTTACATTACGCGCTGCGCTATTGGATTGACCCACGGAATGGGTCAGTTGAGTCATAGCCGATGTGGTTGTTCTCAGGTTGACTGCACTATGTTCGGTACGAACGGCTAGCTCCTGATTACCTAAAGCAATCTCATCGCTCACCGTATTGATATTTCTCGCGCTACGTTCTACTTGTCCGATTAAGGCATTCAATGAGGCGACCATTTTCATTAGGCTTGCCTGCAGTTGACCTATTTCATCATGCCGGTCCTGCTTGAGCTTGACGGAAAGATTACCGTCGCCAATTGCGCCGAGGTCCTCTACGACCGTCAGGAGCGGCTGTTTGATATGCCGGGTAATTAACACGGACAGTAGGATGCTTGCGATCAAAGCTAAGCCGGAAGTAACCAGGGTTAGCCGCAACGAGGATTGATACACGAGAGCAGCCGCTTGCTCCGCCAGTTTGGCATTAGTAGCGTTGTATTCAATCAGGTTGGCCACTGCGGTCTCTCCTGCATTGGTGACCGCGGCCACGTGTTCGTTCAACTGAAACAGCTGGTCTGCGTCACGCGTCTCGCCTGCCTTCATGAAAGTAAAAAGCGTAGTGTTAGCGGCTGCGGTATCGGCGAGGCCTTTTTTGACGGCATCAAACAAGATCTTCTCTTCGGGCAGGGAAATCACTGACGAATACTCTTCCACTTTTTCTTTTATTTTCCCAAGATGATCTTTAATAATCTCCTCACGCACCAGCACGTCTTTCATCGGACTTGCCCCATTTAAGCGCAGTTGAGCGCGGCGGTTCATATGAACCGCGTGACGAATATCGCTACTGAGCCGCATGCCTTCCATCCAGTGCTGGGTGATAATTTCGGCACCTCCATGAATCATTCTCATACGAGAAATCGCAAACAATGAATTACCCACGCTCAAAATCAGCACTACCGCAAAAGCCAAGCCAAATTTGGCGCCGATTGATGACATCCATTTGCTGTTCACATTAGCCCCCAGGTACTAATAAATACGAAGAACTTCTCGATTCAAACGATAGTTTGCATATCAAGATCGATGCTGGCAAGCCATCTGCTAGCACGGGAACCCCATGCAAAACGTTATATTAATCTTTTGTATTCAGACGAAAATCTGACATCGCAATATTACCTAGAAACGATGCAAATCACCTCAAAAAATTCACGCAAGCAATTTTGTACAATTGAAAACGTCAATCTGGCCGATCTGGAGAGGACGGGATAACGCTTTTACCCTGCACCGCATCCGCACTGTTAAACTAACGCGCTTTTGTAGCAGAGCGACTACAGTCCATCATCACCGTCCAATAAAGGCGGGGACTTTACATCTATATAGACTTACCCACGGGATATTTTTTAGGTTAATCGGTATGAATGAGATAACTTACCTCGGCTGGTTTGTCATAGCCATTGCAGTATTAATCACCGGTATCTCCAAGTCTGCATTTGGTGGAGCGCTTGGTGGCGTAGGCGTCCCGATGATGGCTTTGTTTATGCCGCCGGGCGTAGCAATAGCAGTCATGCTGCCCATACTCTGTGTAATGGATATGTTTGGCGTGCGTGCCTATTGGAAGAAGTGGTCAGTACATGAATTACGTATTGTTCTGCCCGGTGGCATCGCAGGCATACTGATAGGGGCGCTGGCAATCGGCACGCTGTCGGACAAGACGGTGAAAGGGATTATCGGTGCCATTGCCGTGCTATTCATGTGCGATCGCATGTTCCAGTTACGTGATCGCTTCCAGATGAATCAGGCGCCTGGACCTTGGGCGGGCCGGATATGGGCCGCCATATCAGGAATCACCAGTACAATGGCACACGCAGGCGGCCCGCCAATATTGGTCTATCTGATGGGGAAAAAATTACCGAAAGAAAATTTCGTCGCCACCACTGCCGTTTTTTTTACAGTGATCAATGCGGTAAAAATTATGCCTTATATTGCACTCGGTTTATTTACGCGGGATACGCTCAAGATGGCGGCAATCCTGGCGCTGCTTGCGCCGCTGGGAGTATGGATGGGACTGCATGTACTACGTGCCATACCGGAGCGGATTTTCTACGCTTTGGCTACTGCCCTGTTAGGACTTTCTGGATTGAAATTGCTCTGGGATGCGGTGACGTAGACACTGTTTCGCCCCCTGCAATTGGCTGGGAACCACCACACAACCATCGTGGGCAAGCAATTTCAGTTCCGCTGCATTAGCACTGGCGTGTAGTACATCCCTTACCCATTATTGAGTAATCCTGCATCAAACGAACTGCGGCCCAATCAAATCGATCCGATCGGTACAGAAACCATTCACACCCCACGCTATGATTTCTTTGGCCCGGATCGGCTCATTGACCGTGTAGCAAAATAGACCAAAACCAGCCTGCTTCACCGCATTGACCAATGCCGGGGTTAGATTTTTCTGGTTGGTATGCAAAGCAGTCGCCTCTAATGTATTGAGCTGTGCAAACCAGTCAGGAGGAATCACATCAACCAAATAACCACGAGCAATATCTGGCGCAACAACCTTTGCCGCCATCAAGGCATCGAAAGAAAAAGAAGACAAAAGCGGCAGCCGCGCAGGATTATTTCTATCAGGCGCCGCCAATTCTGAGGAAAATAAGCGCTGTGTCATCTGTGCCACCACGCGCCCCGTCACCTCCTCATAACTTGGCGCAGGTTTGATTTCCACATTCATCCACACATCATTTTTCTTACAAAAATTAATGACATCTTCAAACAGCGGAACACGTTCCCCTGCAAATGCAGGCCCGAACCATATTCCCGCATCCATTAACGTCAAGGCCTTGGCGGTAGTCGTGCATACACTCCCGCGCCCGCTCACCGTGCGTCCGAACTCAGGATCGTGCATCAGGATCGGAATACCGTCGCCAGATAACATGACGTCGAATTCGACGGCATGGAATCGATGCGCTAAACCACATCGCAGAGCAGCAAAAGTATTTTCCGGGGCGAGAGAGCCCCCCCCCCGATGTGCAACGACTTTAGGATAAATCCACATACTTGATCAATGGCGTCATGGAAAGCAGGAGCATAAGGAAACTCATCGCCCTATTTTAGGCCGATAGAAACGATTTTCCAGCGCGAAGGGACGCCCCAATACAGGTTCAGCCGCCAAGTCAGCCGCACTACGCGCCGTGCCCAATGACGCAGCGGTGCAAGTGCCATTGGTACGATATTGCAGCGCTGCCGCCAGCCTGGCCTCGGCAGGGTCGCCCAATTGCTTACTAAAATCATCCGCCACCACACAGCCACGCAAATTATTCGCTGGACTACCGTTACCGCCAGGACTAAAGCCATCGGCATAGTCACCAAAGCCCACGTTGTTGACCCCCTTCAACTGGATAGTGAAATAAGTAACGCCACAATTATCCTGCGGAAAAAAACCATATGGTTTGCCACAAGTGGTGGCACCGATCAGGATCACATTGATCCCGATACCGTTCAAGCCGTTAATGACAGCCTCACTAGCAGAGCAAGTCCCCTGGCCGACAATCACAAATACGCGCGATAAACGAAGCTGCGGCAGCGCTTGCCCGAACGTCGTCGAAAACCCTTGCGTCACATTATGGAAAGACGTAATCGCGTCAGCGTCGGTAAGCTTATAGGGATTTTTATCATTGAAGCTGTTTTTTTCAAAAATCTTGCCACTCGTTACTGTCGACCCTGCAATCATATAAGCCAGTTCACTGGCGATATCGAGAAGTCCTCCACCGTTATAGCGCAAATCAAGCACCAGATCACCAATACCCGCACCACTATTCGCTGCTTTCAATTGATTGACCGCTGCAATGAGTTGACTTTCAGCCGTCGCAATGTGCTCGTTAAATTGAATGTACCCAACGCTGTTATAAGGCGCCGGCAAAGTATGAACATTTTGCACCGGCGTCGAAGTCACGGTCCCCGCTGTCATCGTAACGCTTCTAACGACGGTGCTTCCTTGGTCAAGTAGTCCAAAGGTGTACTGCTTTCCTGAAATGGGTGAAAACAATCCTTCATTAAGGGTCGCTATATCAGTACCATTGGCGAGATCAACACCATTCACACTGATAAATTTAGTGCCGCGATTCACACTATTTGTTGCCGCCGTCGATCCTGGTTCAGAGTAGGCGACCACGCCACTTCTTGGGGGCGACCGCGCAAGCAACGCGACCTTAAAACCAAATCCAACACTACTCCCGGAAGTAGACAAAGCGACCCATTCGGTCGTCTTGTAAGTAAAGTGAAATTGGTCTTTTGGTTTGCCTGAGCTAGTCAACAGCAAAGAACGTTGGCTATTGAAATAGGTGTCTACCACATCAAAGTTAGTGTTAAGTGTGACGGTAGTTCGATTATTAGTAGATGGCTCGGTGTAGGATGCACTCGCACCCAAAACAAATGTGGCGGGGTCGATCGGGACGACCTCTTTATACCAAAGATAGGTCTCGTTGACGAAGCTACGGATCCATAATTTCTCTTTAGTAAGCGAGCCTTGAATATCACCATAGGGCCGCTGGGTGGTGGGGTCAATCGTGCCCACCGGGCGCGGCGTCGCGCACTGTTGCGCAACGCTTGCGGAGGTCGGTAAAGAAGGCTCGGTATATGTAGTTAGCGTAGTGGTAGTCGTGGTGGTGGTGATGGTGGTCGTAGTTGTGGTGACATTAAGTACTGTCGATGCGTCTGGCGCACATGCCTGCGCACCAGACGCACATTGAGGAGCAGTTCCACCGCCACCACCACAAGCGGCAAGGATGGCCGTAGCAAAAACAACGCACGTTATTTTCATTGGGCAGGACATATTAGCTTTATCCCAAATCTATCTGCGAACTCCCGCAACAAACCGAGCGCCATGTCGAAATCGTAGCGCTCTATGGGATTGCTGACACGCCGAAACTCGGCCTCAGCGATACCCCCGGCCAGAATAGTGGAAATAGGATAAATATATTCCGTAGCTTCAGAAAGATTTTCCACAAGCAAACCAAATAGCTTGCATAGCAACGGCGTTAATACTTCCAGATTGAGTTGATGAGCAGCGTCAGAAGACCGCACTTGTTCGTTTTCACGTACTATTTTTCTCGGGAAGAGACTGTCTATATTGGTCACCAAAGACAGCATACGATGATCTATTTCATCCAGCAAAGTATTGGATAAGACATCAGAAACACCGGAAAACGGGCGTACTAATTCACCTTGCTGGTACTTCAGCGCTTGCTCAAATTTTTTAATCGCGCCAAACAAATCATCCGCGCCGATATTCCCGCATAACCCCTTTAATGTGTGGGCCAGACGCAATGCCGTTTGCCGGTCATCCTCACGTAGCGCTGCTCTAATAGATTGCACAGTATCGGCCTCACCTTCGCGGAACCAAACCAGCATTTTGCGATACAGCATCGCATCCCCCGCCATACGGGATAATGCCGTCTTTGTATCCAGGCCTTCTATTGGGGCCAAAAAATTGGTTGCGGGTACAGAGGCATCCTGGCTTGTCGGAATCAAAGAAAAAGGAGCCTCCGCACTAGGTTTTATCCAACGCGACATCGTCGAGAAAAGATGAGCGACATCAATAGGTTTTGCGATGTGATCGTTCATCCCGCTACTAATGCATTTTTCCACTTCCCCGGACATCGCGTTGGCGGTCATTGCGATCACTGGTAAAGCGTCGAAGCGTCCGTCCGCACGAATTTTCTGCGTGGCCTCAAATCCGCCCATCACCGGCATCTGGCAATCCATCAAGACACCATCGTAACTATTTTGAACAATTTTTTCCAGCGCTTGCGCGCCATTACAGGCAACGTCGACCCATATCCCTGCTGCGCTCAAAATGTCGATCGCTACCTCACGATTCATTTCATTGTCTTCCACCAGTAACACCGTGGCCCCGCGTAACGATTTTTTGGCCTCCTGACTGCCAACCTCAAGCTGACCGCTTCGCTGTCCCACATCCTTACCGAATACCCGCAACATACCATCGAGCAATTTGGATGGACTGACCGGCTTTAACAACACCCCATCGATGGCCACTTCTGCGTCTTCAATTACCTGCAACAATTCGTCACGATCATAGGCAGTCACCATGATGCAGGTCGGCATTTTTTTCGGCCGACCATGATTGCGAATACGACGAATTACCTCAACACCTTCACATTCAACCACATGGCCATCGACTAGTACCATGCCAAATGCTTGTGCTTGTTGCTGACTATGTTCCAATTCTCGCAGTGCCTGGGCTGCATCCAGCGCAACCGTCGCCGCAAAACCCAAAGTCTCAAGCATGGTATGAACCAACCCTGCTGCACTAGAATTGTTATCCACGACCAAAACACGTGTTCCGGGCAAATCCGCCGGAATGGCACGACCATCGCTAAACCCGGGCTGAATGTCAAATCGAGCGGTGAAGAAGAAGGTACTGCCGACACCTACCGTGCTTTCAACACCGATTTCACCGTGCATCAACTCAACCAGATTTTTACTGATGGATAACCCCAGACCAGTACCACCATATCTACGCGTTGTCGTGCTGTCGGCTTGAGAAAAAGCATTAAACAAAGAGCTCTGCTGTTGCTCTGTCAAGCCGATTCCCGTATCGGTAATTGAAAAACGCAATTGAATTTTTTCCGGCCATGTACCCTCAGCATCAAAGCGGCGGATGGCGACAATGACTTCCCCCTTCTCGGTGAATTTGATCGCATTGTTGACTAAATTAATCAAAACCTGGCCTAACCTTAACGGATCGCCGACCATTTCTGCCGGCACATCTGCACCTATATCGAATAATAATTCCAATCCTTTTTCCCGTGCCTTCATCATCGACAGGTCCGCGAGATTGTCCATCAAGTCTTCGAGATAAAAATGGACGTGCTCGAACAATATTTTTCCCGCTTCAATTTTTGAAAAATCCAGAATGTCGTTAATAATGCCGAGCAAACCTTTGGCAGCAGAATCGACTTTCTCCAAATAGTTACGCTGCTTTTCGCTCAGATCGGTTTGCAGCGCAAGATGGGTCATGCCCATAATCGCATTCATCGGCGTGCGAATTTCGTGGCTCATATTGGCCAAAAATTCACTTTTGGCGCTGCTTGCCTCTTCAGCGACTTGCTTAGCATGCTGCAAAGTTTCTTCCACCAGTTTTTGATTAGTAATGTCATTGCCGGTAGCAATGAGGTTATAGTTAGAGGGGCCGCTGTCGCTCCCTGATTCGCTATCTAACCCGCCGCTGGATGCGCTATTGCGCGGTACCAAGGAGAAGTGCCAGGAAATCCGGGTACGTTTCGCTCCCGCCGCAATCCACATTCCCTCAAAATTTTTCGGTGGCGAGCCAACACTGGTGGATGTGAATAATTCACGAACATACATCGTCTCTTCTGGCGCTGAAAATAGCTGCCACATCGAGCAACCCGTTAGCTCTTTCTGCGTCAGGCCGCAGGCTTCCTGAGCGGCGCGATTTGCCGTCACGATCTTCCCGTCACGCTCCAACACTAATACCAAAGCACTGGTCATTTCCAACACAGACGAAATAAAATTGCGCTCTGTTTCCAATTCAATTGAGCGCACGCGCACGCGTTCTTCCAGCGTTTCATTGAGCTTACGAATGTTTTCTTCGACTTGTTTGCGCTCACCAATTTCCACTTCCAGATCTTGATCACGTCGCTGAATGCGATTGAGCATGGTGTTAATGCCATCCGCCAATCGCGCCACTTCGCCCTGACCGGTAACCTTGGCACGCACCGCATAATCCCTCAGCAACGACACATGCTCGACCAATACGCTCAAGGTATGCAATGGTGCGGTCACCGAACGTTGCAGCCGGGTGAGAAGGTAAGTCGCTACCAGCAGGGACAGCACCGCCGCTAGCAGGCTCAATAATGCGTAGCGCGCAAGATAAGCATAAAACCCGGAAAGGCTGGAGCGCAGGTATATAGCGCCGATACGACTACCTTCCATGTCGATAGGCAGCAACACTTCCAGTTGCGCATAACCAATGCGAGAACCCTCAGGCAACTGAGGCAGGGCAGCGGGAAAAAGATCCCAAGGCTTGGGTTGAAAAGTGGCGAACAAGCGATTGTCTGCGTCATAAATAGCGGCTCCTTGAATCGATGGCGACGCTTTCAGTGCCGCAAGAATATCGGCTGCGCCTTGCTTGTCTTTAAAAGAGAGCGCGGCAGTGCTATTTTCTCCCGTAATGGCCGCCTGAATCTTCAAGTCGTCGAGCATGCGTCCGCGCTGCTGATAAAACACGCCGACAATCAGCAGCACGCCGATCAATAGGGTCGCGGTGCCGGTAACAATCAAACCAATCTTGATCAGCCTGGCTTGAATCGTGGTGACATCAACTAATCGGCGAAATATTTTCATGGATTCATGGGTTTCACGGATTAACGGATTAACGGACATGCCTTGCCACTTTTAACATTTTAAAACTGATGGAGAGCTTGGCCCGCTCGACCGCCGCCGCATTAACGTCAAAAGCGATATTTTTATCCCAGACTAAATTGATTGCCACACCCTGCTCCAGAGCCCCTTCTACCTCGGCAACCGTCAACACTGGAAAGCCATTCAACTGCACCAGAATTTTGGGCAAAACTGTTTGTTCGGAAGCGGAAATAAATAGGACATGACACTGTTTCCATTCATCAGGATGTGGTTGGCGCCTGACAACGACATCCCGATTTTTTATTTTTATTTTTTGCAAATCAGCCAATTGCAATCCAAAAGGCGCATTACCTAACACGCAAAAATTAAAAGGTCCATTCGCTGCCTCTGTTGGCCACTCCGTAAATTGTGCGAACTTGTAAAGCCATGCTGTCTTTATATCGTATTCTGACATCTCAACGGCACCAGCCACAGGCGACATCCACAACGCCGACCATGTCGCCAACAGCGCCAAAAGCGCTAATCGGCATCGCACCAACATCCGAACAATTGGCATGAACCGCATCACGATCATAAATCCAGTTTCACATTCAGCCAGGCGGTACGACCAGGAAGTTGATTGTTTTTGTTGTACTCGAATTCCCTGTTGTTCGTTAGATTTTGAACTGCCAGGGTAACTTCTCCGTCACGATTCCTGCATCGGAAGCTACGCGCCAATCTCATATCGAGGCGGCGATTACTATCGATCATCGCACCGCCACCGGGCATGAAATTTTTTCCGACGTAGTAACCAAGCAGGCTGCCGTTCCAATGTGGGTTGAAACTGTGACTGAGCATCAGGCTGTGACTCATTTCCGGCACGGCGTGGGCATAGTCAATGCCATCTTCATTTCGACTGGAAATGAGAATGCGCGACATGCTATAAACAAGCTGGGAACTATCGTCGATACGCCATTGCAGCTGGCCTTCGACTCCTTTTACCACAGCCCGCCCCGTGTTGCGAAAATTGGTGACATCGGCACCCACACACAAAATGCCAGGCCCGGTCAAAGGCAGAGGACCAGAAGGGCAAGGATTATATTTATACGTAGAAATGAGCTCAGTGAGTTCATCGCGAAACACACGGAAATCGAGATCCATCACACCTAGTTTCCCGACATACCCCATTTCTGATGAACGAATCCGCTCCGGTTTTAGCCCACCCGTCGCGGAAAAGAAAATCAAATCGGCTTGGGATGGGTAAGGCAAAGGCAAATGGGACGGTACACGATAGCGCAGATCTACTTTTTCCTCCACTAAGGAGGGTGTGCGGGTCGCCGTAGAATAACTGGTGCGCAGTGTATGGCCTGGTGCAAAATGCCAGTTTGCCGCCAAGCGCGGGGTGATATTCGTGCCGGTAAAATCATTATTTTCCGCCATCGCACCCACGTTCAGCAGAAAATCAGATTGAATACGCCATTCCAGATTGCCAAATGCACGAGCTAGATGAAAATCAAGCGCATCCTGCCGATGCAGATAGAGCGGCCACAGCGTGCTATCTAAACGCACGCTGCCACCCCAGACCAGGCGGGTATTTTCAAACGGCACAAAAAAATGTTGCACTTCCAAATCAGTGCGCTGGGCTGTGACATCATTGTTAAACCCAAGCCCGACATTGGGCGGCACCGTCGCAACGGTAGTATCTTTGGCTCCTTCATAACTGTGATAGAACTGCACTGAAAGCTCACTTCCGCCCTCGATATGCCGACTCCAGCGCAGCAATTCAAAATGGTTGTCGACGCTTTTCCAACGCGGGAAAAAGGAACCGCCAACATCACCTTCTTGCCGCCTCCCTCCGTTATAGCCTAGCTGAAATTCCAACGCGTCGACAGCGCCGAGTTTGTAATCCGCACTCAATGTCAACATGCGGATTTTTTTATCGTCGTACTTACTGGCTTGTACCGGCCGGAGATCTTCACCTTGATCGTTACGCACACTCGCGGTTACCCGATAACTCAAATTACCCGATTTGTCCCCGTGACGCATCACCATTTCGTCCCGACCGCGACCGGTAGCTGCGGATACCGATGTCCCCTGCTGATCCGAAGGACGGCGCGTAATGATGTTGATGATGCCAAGAAATGAGTTAGCCCCGTAACTAGCCGAGTTCGGCCCACGAATCACTTCGATGCGTTCGATATCGTCAAGTGCCAGTGGAATATCGCTCCACAGCACGCCGCCAAACAACGGGCTATAAATCGACCGGCCATCCACCAGAACCTGCATCCGGCGAGAAAACGCATCCGTCAAACCGTGGTTGCTAACTGAACTGTTGATGGTGTAAGTATTGGATGCGTTATAAGCCACGTACATGCCAGGCACCAGACGAAAGACATCCGCCAGATCCCAAGCGCCTGCGTTTTTGATCATCTGCCGGTCGATCACGGTTACCGGTGCGGGTGCTTCGTTCAGTGGTTGAGCAAGACGAGAAACGGAAGTGACTTCGACATTAAGGAGTTCCTCCAGTGAGATATCGGACCAGGCATCTTTAGCGAAAGCAGATCCAAAAGTAGCAGCAGCCAATACAAAAACACCGAGCACGCTGCGCAATTCATTCCCACTGTTCAACATCGCCTCCCTTGGCACGGCATTTTTTAGAAATTCGTCATTGACATCCACACCGCAAAACCTGATCCACGAAATTACCTAAGATGGGAAGAATATCATTCAACCGCTTCAAGCAAGATAATTTGATATTTATTTTGCGTCATGTTGTTATTCGGCAATCGTCAGGCTTGAACTTGCGCGCGAAAAATATGACGACTGTGGCGATGTCACAAAATGGACATGGTTTTGTCATTTTGCTGAAGTAATCCGCCGTTAGGATGCATCCGAACAAATGAATAGGAGGATGCCTCATGCAACAAATAATCAGTTCTACAGAAAGGCAACAGAAATTACCCAAACTGACATTAAGTCTAGCCGGTAGCGCAGCAGAAATACGTGAAGTACAACGGCTGCGCTACAAAGTCTTTATTAAAGCAATGGGATTGTCAGCCTTAGACCGGGGAGATGGGCTAGATCAAGATGAATTCGACGCCTATTGCGATCACCTCATTGTGCGCGAGACAAAAACGCTGAAAATAGTCGGGACCTACCGCCTGCTCAGTGCGAATTCCGCACAAAAAATAGGCCGATATTATTCAGAAAATGAATTTGACCTAGGCCGCTTACAGCATTTGCGCAGCCGCATGGTGGAAGCAGGGCGTGCCTGTATTCACCCCGACTATCGCGGCGGCAGCGTCATCATGTTGTTGTGGTCGGGACTAGCAGAATACATGCGCCGCGAACGCGCGCACTATTTGATCGGTTGCGCCAGCATCAGCCTGGCCGATGGAGGACACAACGCAGCAGCAGTATATAAGGCACTCTCTCAAACACATTTATCCGCTTCCGACTACCGAGTCACTCCGCACTTACCATTTCCGGTTCATGAGATCGAGGCCAGAGAACCAGCGCAAATACCTGCATTGATTAAAGGCTATCTTCGATCCGGCGCGTGGATCTGCGGTGAACCGGCATGGGACCATGATTTTCAAAGCGCTGATTTATTTTTATTGCTCACGCTGGCAAATCTGGATAGCCGCTATGCACGCCACTATGCAATCGAAGAAAGTCCGCAATGAAACCGGCCGACATATTTTTGGGATCGCATTTTTTCCCCTCTGATGAAGAACCAGAGGAAGCACATAAGCGTCCGAAGCAACGTTTCAAAACCATATGGATTTCAGATACGCATTTGGGCACCCCCGGTTGCCAGGCAAAACGGTTGCTACAGTTTTTGCGGGCAACCGAATCCGATACTCTTTATCTAGTGGGCGACATCATCGATGGATGGCAATTAAAGCGGCGCTGGTATTGGGACCAGCACCACAACAATGTCATTCAAACGATTCTCAAAAAAGCAAAGCGCGGGACCAATGTCTTCTTCATCCCCGGCAACCATGACGAGATGATGCGGCAATTCATTGGCCTCGATTTTGGCGGCATTCGGATTCGCGATGAAATGGTACACACGACCGTCGATGGCAAGCGCATTCTCGTGCTGCATGGAGATCGTTTTGATGGCGTCATCGCCTGCGCAAAATGGTTAGCCTACGTGGGCGACAACCTTTACACCGCCATTTTAAAGTGCAATCAATGGCTCAACCGCTGGCGTGCGCACGTCGGCTTGCCTTACTGGTCGTTATCCCAATATCTAAAGTTAAAGGTAAAGAATGCGGTCAACTACATCACCTCTTTTGAAGATGCGCTGGCAGAGGAAGCGAGAAAGAAAAAATTAGACGGCGTCATCTGCGGCCACATTCACAAACCAGAAATACGTGACATCGATGGCATCCAATACTGTAATGACGGCGATTGGGTAGAAAGTTTGTCGGCTCTAGTAGAGGAGGCATCCGGCCAATTACGTTTGGTCAATTGGCAGGAGATCATGGAGAATAAACACAAGAACAGCTCTGCAAGAAAAAAGTCTACCCCTACGGTATTGACCTCTCACTCCTCAAGCGACGCGAGTTAAGCCTGGATTTTTCAAGCCGTCCTGGATATCTCCGATGGCGCACCTACACCATTTCCTCAGAAATAAAATCTCTTTTTTTAGGACGCCATCGACATAGGGGTCAGGGCAAAATTGAGCGCTTCGTAAAATGGCAGGCTACCAACTTCTGGCGTAAGAGCAAACGCCCACCTCCAACACTGAATGCAATAGGTCTTTCGATGTGCCCAATAAAAAATCGCCCGATGCCGATTCCACGAAATTTTCTCTAAATGAATCAATGGCTGACAGGACAAAGCTCAGGCTGTGGAAGCTATGTGGGTCAATTCCAATTTCTTCATCATCAAAATAGACGCTAATTCAACTGATTTTAGGGGTGCAAGAGCGCATGCATTTATCGCCTCAGGAAATATTTTATGCGGTTTTCAGGAGTCGATTCGGTGAAATATTCGGACGATTACCAGTGAAATCATGATTGGTTAGCGATATAGTGGTATGTGTAAAATAAATCATGGACACCCCAAGTACTTCGAGAGGCCTGCGAAAATAACCCGTCTGAATTTGTCTCAGGACAAGGAAAGCGAATTAGAACGGCTTGCTCAGTATGTTTAAAAAATGTGTAAGAAATAAACGATAAAGGAAAATATGAATCCTGCTTTGAGAAATCTGATGGTTGGTGTGTTGGGATTAATGGTTATTTTATTTCTTGCTTCGACATTTCTGTTCAGTTGGAAAATTATCCCTCCCGGATACACCGGAGTAAAAGTTAATCGCCTGGTAGACAAAGGAATCACCCACGAAAATATTGCCACTGGCTTTGTGTTCTACAACCCCATTCAAACGCAACTGATTATTTATCCGACATTCGTTCAACGCGTGGTATGGACACATGACCTGACGGAAGGTAATCCAACCAACGAAGAATTAACCTTCAATACAAAGGATTCGGTCCCGGTGACTCTTGACGTGGCAGTCAGTTATGCTTTGGCCCCAGAGCGGGTTCCAGAGTTTTATACCAAATTTCGCGCCGATCATATTCAGGCCTTTACGCATGGTTTCTTGCGAGATACCGCCAGAAACGTCATTGTCGCAGTGGGTTCTGAATATAGTTTCGACGATGTGAATGGCCCCAAAAAAGAGGAATTTCTCGACAACATTACAAAAAAATTAGATGCCAAGGTGAACGTCTATGGCGTGGGCATTCAGCAGTTTGGCTTGATCGGGTCCTTGCGCCCGCCACAGGCGTTGCTAGAAGCTGTCGGCGCCAAAACCAAAGCCATTCAAGACTCCATCAGGACAGAAAATGAAGTGAGATCGGCACAAGCCGAGGCAAAAAAGCGGGTCGCCATAGCCGAAGGTGAAGCGGCAGCAAACCGGGCACTGCTCGCCTCGATTGAGCCAAAACTACTGGAGTGGGAACGTTTAAAATTGCAAAAAGATGCGATTAATAAATGGAATGGTGTCATGCCGAGCGTGATGACAAATAACGGAGGTGGCATGTTATTTAATATTCCCACGCAAAATACGCAACCTTCTGGACCCGATACCGGGCTGAAAGCCCCTGCTCGTCGATAACCGTAGTGGAAAGAAAGACGACATATCGAGGAAACATCAGTTCTCATTCATCTGCAACACCTAAACGACAGGAATTGGATATATTAACCATGACATGCTGATGGGGGAGAGCTTGAGCAGCGCCACAAATTATAGAAAGCTGACGGCATTTGTAGAAATGCGGATTAGCAACTTTAGCCGCTAATCCGCATGGATATTGGTGCTGATGAGGCGAATCGAACACCCGACCTACTGATTACGAATCAGTTGCTCTACCAACTGAGCTACATCAGCAACGACGCGTATTCTAACAAAAAATCTCGCTCTATTGCTAGATAGAACCCTGTTTACCTTGAGAGGCAAAGATTCCGACTAATATCAGCACTGACACGACAAATAAACCAACGCCCGGTTGCATGCGCTCATACTGCATGATACCCAGTCACCAAATCCACTTCCCGTGCTGATCCGAGGAATACGGGTAATCTCTGGTGCAGTTTCTCCGGCTGAATGTCCATAATACGCTGTCGACCATCGGTGGCCGCGCCGCCAGCTTGCTCGACGATAAATGCCATTGGGTTAGCCTCGTACATCAGGCGCAGTTTGCCGGGCATGCTGGGGTCGCGGCTATCGCCGGGATACATGAAGATGCCCCCGCGATTGAGTATGCGATGAACATCGGCGACCATCGATGCCACCCAGCGCATATTGAAATCCTTTCCTCGCGGCCCTGTACTGCCCGCTAGCAACTCATCCACATAACGGGTCACTGGTGGATGCCAGTGGCGTGTATTGGAAGCGTTGATCGCAAATTCTTTGGTCTCTTCCGGGATTTGCATCTGACGTTGCGTCAGCACCCATGAGCCCATCTCCCGGTCTAATGTGAAGCAATTCACGCCATGACCGGTTGTCAGGACCAGCAAGGTTTGGGGGCCGTAGAGCGCATAACCCGCTGCTACCTGTCTGCTGCCCGGCTGCAAGAAGTCTTGTTCAGTCGGCGCCACCATTGCATCGGGAGCCCTCAATACTGAAAAGATCGTGCCAATTGAGACGTTAACATCGATGTTGCTAGAGCCGTCCAAAGGATCGAACAAGAGGAGGTATTCGCCCATGGGATACCGATTCGGTATTGGGTGAATAGTTTCCATTTCCTCCGAAGCCATTGCCGCCAAGTGCCCACCCCATTCGTTCGCTTCGAGCAAAATTTCATTTGACAGTACGTCGAGTTTTTTTTGCACTTCACCTTGAACGTTTTCACTATGCGCACTGCCCAAGACATCGCCCAGAGCACCTTTTCCGACGGCATGACTGATGGTCTTGCACGCACGGGCAACCACTTCTAAAAGCAGCCGCAATTCTGCTGGGATATTATTATGCAGGCGCTGTTCGCCGATCAAATGTTGGGTGAGGCCGATACGTTTCATGCTGTGCCTTTACTCGTTTTATATTAAAAATATCTACTGTCTATGTACGCACGATCTTATGGCACTGGATATGAATCTGCGAGTGTCTTGCTGACTATTTCCAACACATCTTTGGATAATTTTTTCGTCTTGAGGACTTTGTGTAAGGCTGCTACCATTTTCATCTGGAGCGCAGGCGCATACTTGCGCCAATGATCGAGGCTGCGTGCCAGACGTGCGGCTACTTGTGGATTGAGCGCATCGAGAGCGATCACTTGTTCTGCCCAAAAGGCGTAACCACTGCCATCCACGGCATGGAACTGTGATGGGTTGCCATTACAAAAGCTCAAAATCAAACTACGCGCCCGATTCGGATTCTTCAAATTGAAAGCAGGATGCGACATAAGCTTGCGCACTGCTGCTACATCGGTGGTATGTGCTGTCGCTTGCAACATGAACCACTTGTCGACCACGAGCGCTTCTTGCTTGAAATCCTTGTAGAACCGCTGCAACAAATGTGCGGCAATCTTTGCTGCCGATCTTGCGGGAGCATTCATCAACGCCGTCAATGCAGCCAACCGGTCGGTCATGTTGTCGGCGATATCGAACTGGGCTTGCGCTAAGTGAAGGGTGGTCACGTCGGACCATTCCAGTAAATAGCTCAACGCAAGATTTTTTAAAGCGCGCTTGCCGGCCGACACTGCATCGGGACTATAAATCCCTGGCGTCAGATTGGCTTCATAGGCCGTGAGCAGGTCACCTATGATCGATTGCGCCAATGTAGCGCGCATGAATTGGCGCGCCGTGTGAATCGCTTGCGGATCAACCACATCGCATTGCTCGGCGATCAAAGTCTCCGATGGCAAGGCCAGTGCCAGTTCGCGGAAAGCCGGATCCAAACTGGTGTTGCGCAAAGCAGCGCCTTGTGCATCGATAAACATCGTATCTAATGCCAGAGGCTCGCGTCTCTGGACGGCTGCAGTCAATGTCAATAAACGCTGCATTGCCAGGCGCTGTCCCGCTTCCCATCGATTAAAGGGATCACTGTCGTACCTGAACAGATGGAGTAGCTCATCATCGGACAAGTTGACCTGCAATATCACCGGCGCTGAAAAATTGCGCAGCAATGAAGGCGTCGGCTTTTCATTCACTTGCAGGAAGCGGAAAATTTGGCGAGGCTGGGTCAATTCAAGCACCATCGAAGTAGGTGCCTCTTTGGAATCTGCAGTCTTCGGTATACCGGAAGATACCCCTTCCAGATAGAGCGCCATGTCCCGCCCCTGAGCATCAAGCAGGCCAATGGCTACCGGAATCTGAAATGGCAATTTTTTCTCTTGCCCCGGTGTAGGTGGGCACGATTGCGACAGCACGATATCAAATGTTTTGGCAAGCCCATCGTAATGCGTTTCCACCTTGACGCGTGGCGTACCGGCTTGACTATACCAACGTTCAAATTGTTTTAAATCACGACCATTGGCTGTTGCCATCGCGGCGCGAAAATCATCGCAGGTAACTGCTTGTCCATCATGTCGCTGGAAATATAAATCCATCCCCTTGCGAAAACCCTCTCGCCCCAGCAAGGTCTGAAGCATGCGCACTACTTCCGCACCTTTTTCATAGATGGTTACTGTATAAAAATTATTGATCTCAACGTAAGAATCAGGTCGAACGGGATGAGCCATTGGCCCTGTATCTTCGGGAAATTGCGCTTGCCGCAGCACCCGCACATTGTCGATACGGCTGACGGCACGTCCTGATTCGGTACCGATCATATCGGCAGAAAATTCCTGGTCACGAAATACGGTTAAACCTTCTTTTAACGATAGCTGAAACCAGTCACGACATGTAACGCGATTACCGGTCCAGTTGTGGAAATATTCGTGACCGACGACGGCTTCAATATTGGCGTAATCCACGTCGGTGGCAATACGAGGATTAGCCAGCACGAACTTAGTATTAAAAATATTTAAACCCTTATTTTCCATCGCGCCCATATTGAAATCACCGACCGCAACGATCATGAAGCGATCCAGATCCAGTTCAAGACCGTAACGTTCTTCATCCCAGCGGATACTGTTTTTCAAAGAATCCATTGCGTGCTGCGTCTTGTCGAGATTGCCTTCCTCAACCCACACTTGCAACAATACGGAACGACCAGATCTGAGTTGGAATGGCTCTTCTTGACACACCAGCTTAGCCGCCACCAACGCAAACAGATAAGACGGCTTTTTAAACGGATCTTCCCACTTGGCGTAATGTCGTCCATCGCCAAGAAGACCTTGTTCAATCAAGTTCCCATTCGAGAGCAGCACTGGATATTTTTTCTTGTCTGCACGAAGCATGATGGTATATTTTGCCATCACATCCGGGCGGTCCGGGAAATAGGTTATTTTACGGAATCCCTCCGCTTCGCACTGCGTGAAAAAGTTTCCATTCGACACATACAACCCAGACAGTGAAGTATTTTTTCCAGGACGAATCAGCGTTTCAATTTCCAGGGTAACCCTATCGGGGGCATTGATAATACGCAGTGTTTCGCTATTTCGCTGATAATCGTTCTTGCCTAAGATTTCCCCATTCATCCGCAAGCGAATCAACTCCAAGTCCTCGCCATGCAGCACAATGTCGTGGTCGAGGCTAGCACGGTTGTGTGTCAACACGATACGCGTAGCAACCGTTGTCGCATTGGGATCGAGATCAAAGCCCATTTCAACGGTTGTTACCCAGAAGCTAGGGGCTGCGTAGTCTTTGCGGAAAATAGTGCTTGAAATAGGTGTATGCATAGCAACGAAATGAGAATAGAAAAGTGTCTACGGCTTAACGCTCGTTAGACAACATTAATACGGAACGAAATTGTACCAACCAATCTAATGAGGCTAATCACAATGAAGAAAGCAATAAACAAGGTAACAACATTATCCTCGATTCAACTCAAAATTGCTGGGGCCCTCGTCCTCACATTGACGTTATTCGCGTGTACACAAGAGCAGCAAAATAAAATTAGCCGCAGCATCCAAAACTGGACGGGTACCAATGGCGTCCTAGAATTTTATGCAGGCGATAAATTGGTGCGGCGCTTTATCAATATCGACAAAATATCAACGGCGATGGGCACCGATGATAACAAACCTCGTTCCTACCGTTATGGCTATGGCGTTCTGGATGAAAATTTCAATATGCAGGCGGATGCGGGAGAAAAGAAAGTGTATTTTGAGATTAGCGACTTTGGCTCCAACTATATATTTTTTGAAAATCCCCGATAAGTCTGCAAGAATGCGTCATCCAAGCACCCTAAAATATTGCACATAATTTTCAGGAGAACGCCATGAAATTTCGCACCTTTTCCCTCCTATTTTTTTTGTCGCTGACGCTCAGTGGTTGCGGCGCGATCATACGCAGTGAGGTGACCGTTTTTCACCAATGGCCGACAGACATTTCTGAGAAAACATTTGTATTCGATTCGCCAAAAACCCAAGAAGTTGATCTGGAATACCTCAGCTATCAGAAACTGGTCGCCGTCGAATTGAAGCATCTAGGATTTTCTGAAGCAAACGAAACAACGGCGCCGAAGTTGAAAGTATCGATGGAATATCGCGTCACTTGTTGCAACACCACCATCATGCAATCACCCTATTTCATCTCTGGACCACGAATCGTCTGGCCGACTTATTACAGAGCGCACCGATTAGGATATCGCGCATATTATTATGATCCCTTCTGGATGGATCGCTCGTTTTTCGAATATAACCAATGGGAATCCACGTATGCCCAAACACAATTGCACATCGATATATCAGAGATAGCGGGGGGCAAAAAACTGTACGAGGCCACTGTTGATAATGCTGACGTTAATGCGGCTCCTGCCTTAACGCGGGCCTTTGTCATGCCCTATATCATACGCAGTGCATTTAAGGACTTTCCCGGGAAAAGCGGCGTTCCACACCGAGTACAAATCAAAGCAAAAGATTGATGACAATCAACCAGGAAAAGTGAAAGCCATGAATGCTTTTCAGGTACGCAGACACGTTGCGAACATTGAAGAGTGGAGGGAAAAGGCCCTCCACACTCTCTTATTCAACCTGAACGACGACTAACTAAAGTAGCGATTAACGTGCTTTTCCGCCTTGGCATCGATCTCGGCCAGCGCAGCAGAAAGCGCGCGTTCTATAATAGGCGTCCATACTAAAATACGCGCTCGCTCAATAAGAAAGCTGTGGGCCAAATCATCCACAGTGACCGAAAATGCATCTCGGCCCTGATGATTGGAAAAAAGCAAAATACTGCGTTTGGCGCTCATCCATGCCAACTTAAATTTTTTGGGAACATCGTTCTCATCGAGAAATTCAACGCAATCGCCGAGCATAAGTCCATTCGCAAGAACAGTAAATTTTTCGCCACTTTTCCCCCGCGATACGTGGCTATTTTTTTGCAAACGCCGATCACTCACTTTTTCAGCAACGTTCACTGCAAATTCTATTTGCCCACGTAAGGTAAAATCCGCACGAACAATGGACGCATGCCTTTCCGCCAGTTTCATAAAAAACACAGCGCGTTCCTGTTCATCACATTTAATCGTATTGAGCCACGCATTGGTCAACGACAATAAGGAAGGTAATTTAGCAATCAATTCCTTGCGCTCCTCGGGGTTAGCCTTGGGCTTCATGCTCCAAATTAAATCGTCCATCGTTTTTAAAGCATTATCGAGTGCATCCGGCTTGTCGTCCTTCACGCTATACGCCAAGGCAAGCACGGGAACCCAATACATTTCCAGAAATTTCTCAACAAATCCAGCAATCTCGCCCGTATCGATACGGGCCTCCACCTCTGCCATTGCCTTATCGTGCGAAAGACGAATTTTTTCCTGACGCAGCGCTTCTGCAATCGGCTCGGTCAACGCTATTTCCGACCAACCTGTCTCTTCGGAGACAAAAGATTCGAACTCTGAAGCAACGGCAGCAAATAGATCGCTCGAAGGCTCTTCTTCATATTTCAACTGATCGACGCTATTTTTAATAGCTAAATACAAAGGATCTTGCGTGCCGCCATCGGGATTCCAAAAGATACTTGCCTTAAACAGAATTTCAAGAAGGTGCCGTGCCGGATGGGTTTCCTTAAAGAAAAAATCCTTATTGAGCAACGCAGCTTTGAGCGTAGGAATTTGCAAGGGTGCGATCAGTGCTTTAATTTCGTCATGGATTCCATCGTTGGCGAAAATATATTCATAAATACTGATAAGCAGCTCCACCGCGCTGTGCTGATTTTGGGTAAGGAGTCCGGGTTGCATCTGATTTTTAAAATTATGCAAGATGGTAGCCTCACCTTTACCTCCCGCTCCATCGTCACTGACGTCCAAATACATTCTCCGCTGCAATGTGGTGGCGATGCCATGCACGCTAACCTCGCCTCGCTCGTCTTCGCACTTTGCAACAGGGAACAGATTGGGGATTAACAAATCGCCCATGCTGCTTTCTTCATCTGGCAGAAGTTGTCTTAATTTTTTTTGGTGTAAGGATTCCTTGCCTCCCTGATGACGTGTTATGGGATTGTCTGGTACCTCATTGGCAGGCGCGGATTCATTGGCCTGATCTACTAAAATTCGGCGCGCAATCAGTGCTTCATTAAGTATTTGAAGAATCGCTGAAATGGATGAAAACGTTTCAGCGCGCAATAAGCGTAAAACCATATTATGCGAATCGGATTCGACATAAAAATCGCACCACGCGTCGTAAAGCGCCTGAATAAACGTTTCCGGCCGAAATGGGTTGCGACTGCCCGCTATCGTCCGGGATTGCAATAAATAGGCGACACGCTTATTAAACTCGTCCAGCACTTCGGCATTTGCATGCTCAACCGCTTGGCTGAGCTTTTGGATCGCCGCCCTCTTTTCTATTTCATCAAAACTCAACGAAGCAGGATTATTGGCATTGTCAGTATCTTTCTTCTGGAATTTGTTTTCAGTCAAGTCGATTTCGTCAATCAACAAATGCGTCAGATAACCCGGCGCCGTCGCATAAAATTGCAAACTATTTTTCTTGATATAACCAAGTGCAGATTCACAAAGAAGTGCTTCGACGGGGCGCGATTTTTGTTGGCTGTGTTGACGAAGCGCTTCGGTAAGGCGCAACAAAAATACTTGAAGATGTTCAGAAAAAACACTAGATGCGATCGGTACCAAACTACGCAATATCAATGCGCGATTGGACTTCGGCATCATTTTTTCTGTCTTGGGGAAGTCGGCGTTACTCATGAGCACAAGTTAATAGTTGACATACGTTTTTCACTTTGGACAAATGATTAGTTGGAATAATACGCCCCTGTGACAAAAGTAATCACAGTAATGAGTATCACAGCAAGCGCCAGTACCACCAACAAGCGTCCGAATTTTGGCGCGTCTTCCTCATTGGAATGAGAATTGACCGGGTGTTCCGAAGGATCGTCTTGGTTATTTTTCATTCCATCATCCTCACAACAATGCCCGCCACCCCGATAGAACAAGGCACGCAGTAGACAGATTCATAGCGCGTTTCTTTACGTAGTTTTCTTCGACAAGAAGTATATCCCCATTAGTACCAATCCGGTCCCAGCCAATTGCCAGCTGCTAATGGGCTCGTTCAAAACAATCGCGCCTAAAAACAAAGTCGATACCGGTCCGACCATGCCTGTCTGTGAGGTAGCCGCAGCACCAATTCTGGCGACAGCAATCATCGTCAAAAAAACGGGTAATACGGTACAAAAAAATGCATTCACAAGAGACAAATAATACACATCCGTGGGTTGGAAGAGCATGACAGCCGGTCGCATCAAAAAAAATTGTCCTATGCACGCCACGCTGGAAATGCACATCGCATAGGAAACCAAGCGCAACGAGCCAATTCGCCGTACCATTTCCCCCGAAAAAATCAGGTACAAGGAATAAGAAATCGCCGCCCCGAGAACGAGGGTTGCACCTAAGGCTACATTGCTGCTTCCTCGATTCAAATCATGCAGAAACACGAGCACAATGCCCAAATAGGAAATGCCGAGCGCGAGCCATTCAATGCGAGTGACTCGCCTTCTCAACGAGATTAATGAAATGAGCAATACAAAAGAGGGCGTTAAAAACAAAATCAAGCGTTCAAGACCGACTGAAATATACTGTAAACCCAGAAAATCCAGGAAGCTTGATAAGTAATAGCCAATCAGTCCTAGTCCGATCAACCGCCACCGGTCGCTGCACGACAAAGGGGCCGAGGTACGCATTTTCCATAAAGCTACTCCCGCAAAAAAAGGCAGCGCAAACAACATTCGGAAAGCGAGCAAGGTCACTGCATCGACGTGGTAACGATAAATCAGCTTGGCCACAATGGCTTTGGCTGAAAAAAGTATCGCGCCCGTAATGGCGATTGCCAAGCCGACCAGAAAGGCCTGGCGTGTGTCGCGGTTTCTTGTATTTATCATGCCGCAATTGTAAATTAATATGACTATCAGAACTTCTTGGCCAATTGTAGAGGAGGACTTGAGCCAAACTATTCCCATCCAGCATGCCGCTCACGGCCATCCCACCCAGACGGCTAAAAGAACGGCTCTCTGCTGGAACAGTTTTACCTCCTTCCTAATGGTAAAATGCTCCCCCTTAATCGCTAATTCCATCGTTAACTTAATCGCCAACTCGTCTGAGAGAGAATCGCCATGGCAGGACATAGTAAATGGGCCAACATCAAACACAAAAAGGCAGCAACAGACGCTAAACGCGGAAAAATCTGGTGTCGGCTGATCAAAGAAATTACCGTCGGTGCCCGCTTGGGCGGTGCCGATATCGCCACTAATCCCCGTCTGCGACTGGCGGTCGATAAAGCCGCCGATGCCAACATGCCTAAAGACAATGTCCAACGCGCGATTCAGCGTGGCGCAGGTGGTCTGGATGGTGCCAACTATGAAGAAGTTCGCTACGAGGGCTACGGCATTAACGGCGCCGCCATCATCGTCGATTGCATGACCGACAATCGCGTGCGCACGGTAGCCGAAGTACGTCATGCCTTTGCTAAATTTGGCGGCAACATGGGCAATGAAGGCTCGGTAGCCTTTATGTTCAAGCATTGCGGCCAATTGTTTTTTGCGCCGGGCACCAATGAAGATGCGTTGATGGAAGCAGCCCTGGAAGCCGGTGCAGAAGACGTGATTGCTGACGAAGAAGGCGGCTTTGAAGTGTTATGCCCGCCCCCTGATTTTGCGATAATAAAAGAGATGCTGGAGAAATCCGGATTTAAAGCCGAGGTCGCCGAAATCCTGATGAAACCCAACGTGGAAACCGTTTTTTCCGGGGACGATGCGCTGAAAATGCAAAAACTGCTCGACGCGCTGGAGAACCTCGATGATGTACAAGAAATTTATTGCAATGCCATTATTGAAGAATAAGGGCACGCCCTGACAAGCGCATTCGACTATCTCCGATAAATACCTTTTAGCCACCTCATTTATTAACGATTTCTTATGAAAATTCTTGTAGTCGGTTCTGGCGGCCGCGAACATGCTTTGGCATGGAAATTGGCGCAATCTAAAAAAATACAAATGGTGTACGTCGCACCGGGAAACGGTGGTACCGCACTTGATCCCTGCTTGGTCAATATCAACATCACAGATCCCTCTGCCTTGGCCGATTTTGTCGAGAAAGAACATATTGCTTTGACCGTGGTCGGACCAGAGACGCCGTTGGCATTGGGTATCGTGAACATTTTCAACTCACGCAGCCTGAAAATTTTTGGCCCCACCAAGGAAGCCGCTCAGTTGGAAAGTTCCAAGGATTTTGCCAAGTCATTCATGCAGCACCATGCCATTCCAACGGCAAAATACCAGACTTTTTCCGACCCGCGTGCTGCGCACGCCTACATCGATCAACAAGGCGCACCTATCGTCATCAAAGCCGACGGCTTGGCTGCCGGAAAAGGCGTAGTAGTCGCCATGAACCTTGACGATGCACACGGGGCAGTCGACATGATGTTATCCGATAATAAGCTAGGCAACGCTGGCGCGCGCGTGGTCATCGAAGAATTTCTATTGGGAGAAGAAGCCAGTTTCATCGTCATGGTAGATGGTAAAAATATTCTGCCTCTGGCCACGAGCCAAGATCACAAACGTCTGAAGGATCATGATGAAGGCCCCAATACCGGCGGCATGGGCGCATATTCGCCGGCCCCCATCGTCACCCCAGCATTACACGCCCGCGTGATGCGCGAGATTATCGTGCCAACAGTACAAGGTATGGCCAAAGACGGCATTCCGTTTACGGGATTTTTATATGCTGGGCTGATGATTGATCCGCAAGGAAATCCAAAAACCCTCGAATTCAACTGCCGCATGGGCGACCCAGAAACGCAGCCGATCATGGCGCGCCTCAAAAGCGATTTGGTGACTGTAATGGAACATGCTGTGAACGGCACCCTCGATGCGGTGGAGCTGGAATGGGATCGGCGTACCGCTCTTGGTGTGGTACTGGCAGCAGCGAATTATCCCGATACGCCGCAAAAAGGCGATGCCATTACCGGCATCCCACCTGAAACGAGCGAATGCGTGACCTTCCATGCGGGAACGACCTTAGAAAATGGCAAACTCAGCACCTCCGGTGGCCGCGTATTGTGCGTAGTCGGCTTGGGCGATAGCGTGAAAATGGCGCAACGTCAGGCTTACGATAACGTCGACAAAATCCATTTTGCGGGTGCCCAGCTTCGGCGTGATATCGGCTGGCGTGCGATTAAACTGCATTGAGATTTTTTCGTCGATGAACACCCCATTCACCATAGCGAGCAACGCAATAAACTAATGGGACTAACGCAATTTGATATGGGTAGAGTATGCCCCGCATACCCGCTTCCACGCGGCTGCTTGAACGCTAGGGCGCACGACACACCCTGCGGATCAATTTTGTCGCAATCCTTTTTGGTGGAAATGCGCTGATGCTTATGCCTTCTACGCCCTCATCAATGGCAGTCAAAACCTATTTTCTTGATCTGCAAGCAAACATCGTCACGGCGCTAGAAAAAGTCGATGGCAAGCCTTTCTTCGGTGATGCCTGGGATCGTCCAGAAGGTGGTGGCGGCCTCTCGCGCGTGATCGAAGAGGGCAATGTATTTGAACGCGGGGGCGTTAATTTTTCACATGTTATGGGGGTGAATTTACCCCCTTCCGCAGCCGCCGGGCGACCTGAACTGGCCGGTCGCCCCTGGGAAGCAATGGGCGTATCACTGGTGCTGCATCCCCGCAATCCCTACGCGCCTACGGTCCATATGAATGTGCGTTTTTTCTGTACTGGCAACCAAGGACAAGAAGCAGTCTGGTGGTTTGGTGGCGGTATGGACCTGACCCCATATTACGGCTTTGTGGAAGATGCACGACATTTTCATGCGACTTGCAAAGCATCGCTGATGTCCTATGGTGCCGATCTGCATGGACGTTTTAAGAAATGGTGCGACGACTATTTTTATCTGAAACATCGGAAAGAGCCACGCGGCGTGGGTGGGATTTTTTTCGATGATTTCAATGCGCTGGGTTTCGAACAAAGTTTTGCCATGACCCAAAACGTGGGCAATTCTTTGATCCCCGCCTACTTGCCCATTCTGGAAAAACGCATCGCCCTGCAGTATGGTGAAAGAGAACGGGATTTCCAGGCTTATCGACGTGGACGTTACGTCGAATTCAATCTGGTGTTCGATCGTGGTACCCTGTTCGGCCTGCAATCGGGCGGGCGCACTGAATCGATTCTGATGTCGATGCCGCCCATCGTTAAATGGCGTTATAACTGGGAGCCAGAGGCCGGAAGCCCCGAAGCCAGGTTGTACACGGATTTCCTGATTCATCGAGATTGGGTAACGTAATGGCGATACATGCCTCTGCCCGACGATGCGTTGCAATATTGGGAGGCAGTTTTGACCCGGTGCATCAGGGCCACCTAGCGCTCGCCACTTATTTTGTGGAACAATTGCAACCGGATGAATTGCGCTTGATTCCAGTCGGCAGCCCCTGGCAGAAAAAAGGTTTGCAGGCCGGGGCTCAACATCGCATTGAAATGCTGCGCCGCGCATTTAACAAAATGGCGCTGCCAGTCGTAATTGATCAGTCTGAGGTCGAGCATCAAGGTTTTAGCTACACCATCGATACCCTGCGCGCATTAAGAACGCTATTAGGGCCGGATACCTCAATTATTTTTTTAATGGGCGCAGACCAGTTACAACATCTCCACACATGGAAAGAGTGGCAATCTCTATTTGAGTACGCACATATATGCGCCGCGTCCCGCCCTGGTTTTCATATGGACGCAACAGGAATTGCGCCTGCGGTCCAGGCGGAGATTTTCCACCGAACCGGAACGCTGAAACAAATTCGTAACACGGCGCACGGGTTCATTTATTTGGCTCACGACTTGACGATAGACCTGTCAGCTACAGAAATGCGCGCACAATTACAGCAAGGGCTTAGGCCAAACGCGCTTATTCCTGCTGTAGTGCTAGACTATATTGAACAACATCACCTTTATAAAAACTAAATGGATATTAAAAAATTACAAGCCCTCGTTATCGATGCCCTTGAGGACGTCAAAGCCCAAGATATTGTGGTATTTGATACCAGCCACCTCACCAGCCTGTTTGATCGCATCGCGATTGCCTCCGGCACTTCCAACCGACAGACAAAAGCCTTGGCCGCCTCAGTGCGCGACAAGGTCAAGGAAAATGGCGGTAACATTTTAAGCGTAGAAGGCCAGGATACCGGCGAGTGGGTGCTCGTCGACTTGGGCGACATGATTGTACATATTATGCAACCCGCTATTCGCGCCTATTATCGACTTGAAGAAATCTGGGGCGAAAAACCAATCAAGCTTGGCGCTGCCAAACGCACCTCCAAACGCACTGCATCAGAACCAATGGATGCGGAAGCGGCCCCCAAAAAAGTCGCACGTCATTTAACGGTTAGCCAAGCGAACATCGAAGAAGCGCCTAAAAAATCGACTCGCAAACCGGTCACCCGGACTGCAACCACGCGCGTACCCAAAGCGGTCGCAATAAAAGCAGCCACCAAGAAAGCCACCGCAACGCCCAAAAAGATCGTCAAGAAATCCTCTCTCGACGAGTTACAACCGGTTGGAAAAACGGTCAAAGTAGCCGCAACCAAAACTGCTACCGTCGCTGCTGCCAAAGCGCCGACGAAACGGACGCCTGTCAAACGTGCTGCGGCTCCCGCCAAGGCGAAAAACAAAGCTGCAGACTAATCGCGGTTTATCATGCAGCTCATCATCGCTGCGGTCGGCCACAAAATGCCCGCGTGGATAGAATCTGGGTTCGGCGAGTATGCCAAACGCATGCCGCCAGAATGTCGTATCCAGTTAAAAGAAATTAAGCCAGTCGAACGCTCCGGCAGCAAAACAACAGACACAGCGATGCTGTTGGAGCGCACCCGCATAGAAGCAGTGTTACCGAAAGGTGCCCGCATCATTGCCCTCGATGAACGCGGCAAGGATCTGACTTCCGCGCAGCTGGCCCAAAATCTAGTACAGTGGCAACAGGACGGTCGGGATGTTGCATTTATCATTGGTGGGGCCGATGGCTTGGATGCAGAATTCAAATCGCGCGCAGACAACTTAATGCGTATTTCCAGCCTGACACTACCGCACGGCATGGTGCGTGTATTGCTCGCCGAACAGTTGTATCGTGCCTGGTCCATTACGCAAAACCATCCGTATCATCGAACGTGAGGGCAATCATTCTAGATTCTTTATTTGGACAAGTGCAATCGTGTCTGTAATGCCCCACCCAAATGCTAAAAGAGTTTATGCGTAAAAGCGTTAATATAGTCATGCACTTATCGGAGATCCGAAGCGATCAACTGAGGAACCTAGGATAATGAAACCCATCGATCAAAAAATCTATCTCGCATCAAAAAGTCCCCGCCGTCGAGAGCTATTACGTCAAATTGGTGTCGAATTTGAACTACTTGCCTTGCGCTCGGAACTACCGCGTGGCCCAGACGTTTCTGAAGTGATCCATCCCAACGAATTACCGGAAAATTATGTCGTGCGTGTTGCCAATGAAAAAGCGGCATGTGCATGGCTATTGGTACAAATGCGCAAGCTCCCCCCCCATCCGGTACTGGCGGCTGATACCACCGTATTGATTGATGGCGGCATCCTGGGCAAACCCGCCAACCAGGCAGAAGCCTTCAACATGCTACAAACACTCTCAGGACGCACGCATCAAGTGCTTACCTCCATCGCCGTCCACTTTCACGCGCTCGCTTTCCAGGTGACGCAGGTGTCGGATGTTACCTTCGACGTATTGTCTGACGAGACGATCCGTACGTACTGCGCGACACAAGAACCGTATGACAAAGCGGGGGGATATGGCATTCAAGGCATGGCCGCACTATTCGTGAAGAAAATTAATGGCAGTCATTCCGGGATTATGGGCTTACCCCTTTTTGAGACAGCGCAGCTATTAAGACAAGCTGGCATAACCCTCCCATGAACGAAGACATCCTCATCAATATCACGCCGCAAGAAACACGCGTCGCCCTTATTGTGCAAGGCGCAGTACAAGAACTTCACATCGAGCGCACGCTCTCACGCGGTCTGGCGGGCAACGTCTATCTCGGTAAAGTAGTGCGCGTCCTACCGGGAATGCAATCGGCGTTTATCGATATTGGTCTCGAGCGCGCCGCTTTTTTGCATGTGGCAGACATCTGGGATGCACGCTCCCACACTGGTCAGAACGCAGCACCCACTCCGATAGAAAAAATGCTGCACGATGGACAAGCGCTCACGGTTCAAGTCATTAAAGATCCGATCGGCACCAAAGGTGCGCGACTATCCACACAAATCTCAATCGCCGGAAGGATGCTGGTTTATCTTCCGCAAGACCCGCATATTGGCATCTCCCAAAAAATAGAAAATGAGGCCGACCGCGAATTGCTGCGCAGCCGTGTGCAACAGTTGCTTTCCCCTGAAGAGAAGGGCGGCTACATCGTCCGCACCATGGCTGAAGAAGCTTCTGATTCCGATCTGCAATCGGATATCGACTATCTGAGAAAGACCTGGTTGAGCATTAGCACCGCAGCCCGTACCAAGCCGCCAACAAGCCTATTATTTCAAGACTTAAATCTTGCGCAACGCGTCCTCCGCGATTTTGTACACGATGAAACTAGCAGCATACAAGTCGATTCACGCGAAAATTTCGCCATGATGCATGAGTTCTCAAAAGCCTACACGCCGAGCGTACTGAGTCGTTTGCAGCACTACATCGGCGAGCGGCCCTTGTTCGATTTGTATGGCGTCGAAGAAGAAATTCTGCGTGCGCTCGGAAGCCGAGTCGATTTGAAATCAGGCGGCTATCTGGTCATCGATCAAACTGAAGCCATGACCACTATCGATGTCAATACAGGTGGCTTTGTCGGCGGCCGTAATTTCGATGACACCATTTTTAAAACGAATCTGGAAGCCGCCCACGCCATTGCACGCCAATTACGATTGAGAAATCTGGGCGGCATTATTATTCTTGATTTTATCGATATGGAAAATGTCGAACACCGCAACGCCGTGTTATCGGAACTCAAAAAAACGCTCGCGCGTGACCGCACCAAAGTATCCGTCAGCCATTTTTCTGCGCTGGGTCTGGTAGAAATGACCCGCAAACGGACCCGAGAGTCTTTATCCCACATTCTGTGCGAACCCTGCCCTGCCTGTAGCGGAAAAGGTCAAGTTAAAACAGCACGTACAATTTGTTATGAAATTTTGCGAGAACTGCTGCGTGAAGCAAAACAATTTAACCCGCGCGAATTCCGTATTCTCGCTTCGCAAATGGTGGTGGATATGTTTTTAGAAGAAGAGTCGCAACACTTGGCTATGCTGGGCGACTTCATCGGCAAGCCTATTTCCTTACAAGTGGAAACGATTTATCATCAAGAGCAGTACGACATTATTTTGATGTAAGGCATTTCTACCCTCATCGATTGAACTTACAGAACTGGTCGCACAAAACACCTGATCATTATTATTTTTCTAGCCATTCAATACAAAAATGACCGTAAAAAGTGCCCATACATTGATATGCCGTACCGATAACATTGGCGATGTCGTCCTCACCCTGCCCATTACCGCTTATCTGAAACAACACTATCCAGAAATAAAAATTAGTTTTTTATGCCGCTCCTATGCCGCCTCAATTGTCAAGGCGTGTGGCAGCGTTGACCATGTCATCACGCTGGAAAGTTTAGTCAATCCAGTGGGATTTTTCAGGGCATCTGGCATCGACACCATCATTTTCGCGCAGCCACACAAAGCCTTGGCAATTGCTGCCCACAAGGCAGCCATCCCCAACCGGATCGGCAATACCCATCGCAATTTTTTCCACTGGCTCCATTGTAATTATCGGGTGCGCTTTCATAAAGCAAAGTCCGACTATCATGAGGCACAACTCAATTTTGAATTCCTGCGGCCGTTCGGTATCAATATCGTCCCCGCACGTTCTGAGATCCCCAATTTGTATGAATTCAAGATTCCTGCCGACCCCGTAGTTCAACAATCTCTGGCGGAACACCGATTCAACGTCATCCTTCATCCAAAATCAAATGGTCATGGGCGCGAGTGGCCGATTGAACACTACATTGCACTCGCACAGATGTTAAGCGAGGAGAAAAACATCCATTTGTGGATCACAGGCAGTGTTGCAGAAGGCCAGTGGATAGCAGAAAATGCGGCGCAATTATTCGCCCTTCCCAATGTCAGCAATGTGTGCGGAAAATTCACCTTAGATCAACTCACTGCATTTATCCAGGGAGTCGACGGGCTCGTTGCCAGCGGTACCGGGCCGCTCCACATTTCAGCGGCAATCGGCCAACGCACATTGGGCTTATTCCCACCAACACCTTCCATGCACCCCGGCCGCTGGGCACCCCTAGGAAAACGTGCCCAGGTGTTGTGTCAGTCGGTCAGCTGTAAAGGATGCAAGGATATAAAAACGGCCACATGTGATTGCATGCGCAACATAACGCCAGAAAGTGCTGTTGCCATTATTCTTGAATGGCTAAATCAAACAAAAGCATCACGCCAGGCTGCCTAAGGATCCCCCAAGAGGTAAACCGTGGACTGCATGGATAAGACGAATTTACCCATCGAGGCCATGTTTTATTGTTTCCAACACTGACGCAAAGTTGTGCTGCAGGACATGCCTCACGCAGGAGAACAGCCGCACTAACACTGGTGAGCAAAGCACACCCTGCCTATGTCAACTTGCATAAGTTCAATTTCAATACCTCGGCAACTTGCACCACGGTAATCGCCTTCACCCAATCTCGCCGTTGCAGGGTCGTCACTATCGTACTATTTTCTTTGTCAATCGGAGCCCACTCAGGATTTTTTTGACGCATCAACGCAATCACAGGAACATGCACTGCGTTTGCCAGATGCATCACCGCCGTTTCTACAGAAATAATGAGATCGCATTCACGTAGTAGTGCGGGTAGTTGGAAAAAATTATCTTCCGCACTAAATAACTGTACCCGCTCCACAAGGTGCGAGCCAAAGAATTTTTTGGCATTCGCCATTTCTTCCGGCACTACATTCACCACAAAACAGGTATCACGCCAAACCTCAATCTGTCGCATAACCCTCATCAGATCAAGCACCCGCGACAAAGGCCAGCAACGCTTATTGTTTTTCGCAAACGGATTAATAAAAACAAGTTTGTCGGACGCTTGGCGATCACCCGCAAAACCCCATTCGGCCAGCTGCTGATGCACATGGTCACGCCATTGCTCTGGAATATGTACAAACGGAAAGCGTAGTGATTCTTCCAGCGTCAGTCCAAATAATGTTTCAAACCAAAGCGCATATACTGCCGTGATATGCTGACCTGAACGCGCCATCGCATCAGGATTAACAGTGGCATTGAGCTTGCGATAAGCCAGGCGTTGATGGAGCGCAAAGAATCCCGGCTCCCTTTTCATCCCGACGACAAAACCTGCAGGACTGATTTTGCGCGCAAGCGCTGCATACATTGGCGGTCGTAACGTCGAGAGCGAAACCACTAAGGGATATTGCTGTTGCTGCGCATCGGCTATCGATTGCCTAAATAACTCCGGGCTGTAAGTTTGGTTATACACTTTGGCGACAAACGAACAGTCTGCCAACCAGTCGTACAAGGCATATTTTTTTAAATGAATCCAGTCCGCTGCACGCCGACTACGACGCACCTCATCGACCCAGATATGGATTTCGATGTGGGGAAACCGCTCACTGAATGCCTGAAAAAAATTTTGTAGATAAGTAAAATCACCCAACGCGAGATGCGCAATGAACAGAATTTTTTTGGACTGTTGCAACACATCGTTTGATACCAATTGTGTAGGCATAAAAACGTTTCAATAAGATTGTTCAGATAGTGTTCGAAAACTGCTAGGACCTGTTCAGGTTATTGCATCCTTCGAAAACTGCAAGTGGTAAAGATTGGCATACACCCCTTGCTTTGCCAGTAAATCATGGTGCGTGCCAACTTCGATGATACTGCCTGCCGAAAGGACCACAATCCTGCTGGCGCGTTCAATGGTAGAGAGCCGATGCGCAATCACAAAGGTGGTTCGGCCTTGCATCAGGCGATCAAGCGCTGCCTGCACGGCGCGTTCCGACTCAGTATCGAGTGCCGAAGTGGCTTCGTCGAGAATCAGCAAGGGAGCATCCTTATAGATGGCGCGGGCAATTGCCAGACGCTGGCGCTGCCCGCCGGAAAGACGCGAACCATTGTCGCCGATGGGTGTTTCCAGTCCCTGTGGCAAGTTGGCTATTACTTCATCCAGATATGCCGCCTTTGCCGCCGCTACAAGCCGCTCAGGATCGGGTGATGTATCGCCGTAAGCAATATTGGCCGCAACAGTGTCATCAAATAACACCACACTCTGACTGACCATTGCAATTTGTGTTCGCAGGCTTTCTAACGAGATGTCGTCAATCGGCTGGCCATCAAGCAGAATTTTTCCGCTAGTCGCAGTATAAAAACCCGGCACCAAGTTCACTAATGTAGTTTTTCCACCCCCCGACATGCCAACAAAAGCAATAGTCTCTCCAGGTTCAACATGCAAATTGATACCACTCAGTGCCAACTGATCCTGACCAGGATAAAAAAAACTGACGTTGACAAAATCGATCATGCCATTGGCACGTGCGCTCAGTATCTTGCCACCATTACGTTCACTGGGCGTATCAATCAAATTGAATACCGCCTCCGCCGCCGCCATACCACGCTGCAAGGGACCATTCACCTCGGCTAACTGCTTCAATGGCTGCAACAACAATAACATTGCACTCACGAATGCATAGAATCCGCCCGCAGTAAGTTGTCCATGACTGGCTTGAACCAGTGCCAACACAACCACCACCGACAATGCACAAGCGGTCATCAAATGGGTAATTGGCACCGTCGCAGCGAAAGTGCTGGTAATACGCATGGTATAGCGACGCAAATTTTCTGAACGCTCATCAAAACGCGTTTTTTCATAAGCTTGGCCGCCAAAAATTCTAATCACTTGCTGCGCCCGAGTAGTTTCTTCAATGACCTGGGTCAGCTGTCCGTTGACGACAAGCGATTCCTGATTGAGTTTCTTCAGACGTGCGCCAGTAGCTCGCACTACCATTGCATTCAATGGCAGCAACACCAATGTAATAATCGTCAATTGCCAATTCAACTTCAGGAGCGTAGCCAGCAACCAGACTACCGTCAATGTCGACAAAACAATCGACGTAAATACCTTGGTAATCATTTCGACGATTTGCTGAACTTCAAACATCATAGAATTGATCACACGACCAACTGTATTGTTTGCGTAAAACCCCGCAGGAACATCCAGCATGCGGGAAAACATCTGTCGCCGCAACTCACTGAGCAAACGGCTTGAGACCCAAGTCATCATATACGTACTCAGGAAAGTGGACGCCCCACGAATTGCAAACAACCCGATCAATACCAGCGGCACCATCCAGTAAGGGAATGTCGTTTTACCGACAAACCCTTTATCAGTAATAAACTCAAGCAAAAAAGGGACCACCGTACTCGTCGCTGCAGTCACAATCATGCCGATAAAAGCCAACGCCAGACGTTTTTTGTATGGCCGATGCATCTCAGCCAGACGTTTTAGATACGGTGACAATGTCATAGCGTGTTTTTCTCAATCATGCGCGAATTTCTATATCGAGTCAGTCATCGGAAGACGAGGATAGAACAAGCAATTCTTCTTTCCGTTTCAAAATAAAAGCAAAGAAAACTGCCACACTCACCACGTAAAAAGTATTACAAATTCCCCACATAAACATCACATCCGCCAAACCAAAGATAAAATATCCGAGACATAAAGACAAACCCATCCCAGCAGCACTTCTTACCATCACATCCGGGTCGCCGATTTCGCGCAGAAAATAATATCCTGGAATCAGATAAAGCGCGACGATAGCGCACCAACCAAATAATCCCAAAGTCGCCATATTATATAAAATCTCATTGTGCGAATGCGGAAGGGTCGCTGCTGTCGGAGAAATGATCTGTCTCTTCGACAATTCCTGCAAGGCACCAGGAAAGCGCTCCCGACTCACACCCAACATAGGATTCTCGTTAAACAATACCCACGACCCATACCATAGCTGAAAACGAATCCCCAACGAGGTATCGCTATTGTTCTTTCCCTCGTACTGGCTGATATCGTTTTTTGCTGCCTCGATCCGGTCGCGCGCAATCCCCCCCGAATAAAAGACACCTCCCAGAAGAATAATTAACGACACCGATAAAACCACTTTGTGAATAATGCGCAGCGTTTTGGACAGAAAAAAAGCGAGCACGATAAAAGCCGGAACAGCAATCCAGGCACCGCGCGATTGCGACAAATAAGCGCCGTACAAACCCGCGCAACCAGCCAACAGCTTCAAGATAATGAGCGCTTTCTCGTTACGGTCGTTCCATCCAATCGATATGACGGAAAACACCCCTAGCAGCAAACTCATTTCAGAGAAGGCGATAAGCGGGATGAAGTAACCTAAGTGCTCCCGGATGGTGCCCGCCTTCGTGATCAGGTACATATTGATAGCCGAATAAAATGCGCCGCCTATCAAGCTCCATTGCAGCTGCTTCATCCGACTGACCGGCAATTGCAGCAACGCCCATAATAGACAGGGGAAGAGCGCGAGGCGGAACGGCGCGTCATAAGTCCGCCCAACAAAATGTCCGCTCGCAATATGATTGATCAGAATCGCGCACAAGATACCGCCCATTGCCAGGCTCAACGGCCAGTAGGCGCGCCATAACTGCGAAAATTTCTCACCGCCGTAAATGCATCTACGGCCAATGCCCATCAGGCCCGACAAGAGCAAGAGATAAAAAAATACATTGGCCGCACCCTGCACGGTCAATGCCAGCAAAGGGAATAAGACGAGGGCAATGGTGGTAAGCCATTTGGTGTAAAACAAATTTACTCTCCGAATAAGATCGCACAATTGTTAACGCGACATACGTAATGTAGACCAAGAAATCTAACGTTAATATTCCACCGTGACCGATTCCTTACCCAAGCTCGCCGTAAGCGACATGTGCAACATGTCACTCGGCGACACGCGCCATTCGTTGCCCAACACTATTTCACAAGCGACCCCGTCCCGGGTATAACGCAGCGCTAACGGCAACCCTGTTTCGCAACGATGCGAAACCAGCATATTTTTAAGTTTTTCGCTATCAAGTTGCTGCGGTGGAGACGTCATAGAAAGCACTACCTGGCGTGCAAATTGAGTACGAACTGCGACGATGTCCAAGGTCTTCTCAGCGGTGATACGCAAACCACCAGAAAAACGATCTTCCGATACTTTGCCAAGCACCGCCAAAAATTCATCTTCCTTGAACATACGCTTGTTCGTATCGTACAACTCACTATATACCGTCACATCTACCGTCGCACTGTTGTCATCGAGCGTCAGAATAACGATCTTGCCGCGCTGAGTCATTTGCGTACGCATTCCTGAAATAACACCGGCGATCCATTTCGGCTCACGCGATGGTTCAAGCTTATTCAAGCGCATACGCGCTACCTTGCCCGCCTCAGTGGCGTAGGCATTGAACAAATGGCCGGAAAGATAAAATCCAAGCGCCAATTTCTCTTCGGTCAGTTTTTGCTTCTCGCTCCAGGGTGCTGCGCTTATGTACTCCGGCGGCGGCACCATATCGTTGTCTTCCCCACCGAATAAACTGACCTGATTAGCAGAAGCCTGCGCCTGCTCCGCCACTTCCATTGCGAATCCAACTGAAGCAAGCAAGATGCCGCGATCGATGTTAAAGCAATCGAAAGCGCCCGCGCGAATAAGTGAATCAATCGTGCGTCGGTTGATTTGGCGTTTGTCCACCCGCTTGCAGAAATCGAACAAGTCAGTGAAGGGGGCATCCTGACGCGCGCATATGATCGCCTCAATCGCACTCTGGCCAGACCCTTTTACTGCACCCAAGCCGTAACGGATTGCCGTGACCGTTTTTTTAGTGACGCTAGAAGGTTGGCTCACGGGAATAAAACGATAATCCGAGAGATTGATATCGGGCGACATCAATGTCAGTGCGCAGACATCGATGCAATCTTCCACCAGAATTTTGATCTTGTCGGTATCGTCCATCGCAAGCGACAAATTGGCGGCCATGAAGGCTGCGGGATGATGTGCTTTCAAATAGGCCGTGTGGTACGCCAACAAAGCGTAAGCGGCGGCATGTGATTTGTTGAAACCATAGCCTGCAAATTTTTCCATCAAATCGAAGATCTCATCCGCTTTCGCAGTAGTCAGTCCGTCTTTGGCTGCGCCGTCGCGGAAAATCTGACGATGTTCCGCCATCTCTTCCGCTTTCTTTTTGCCCATCGCTCGCCGCAACAAATCAGCGCCACCCAGAGAGTAACCACCGACCACCTGCGCCATCTGCATCACCTGTTCCTGATACACCATGATGCCGTAGGTCTCGGACAAAATACCCTCAGTGCGTGGGTCAGGATATTCGAAACGCTCACCGTGCTTGCGCTTGCAGAAATCTGGAATCAGATCCATCGGACCTGGACGATACAGAGCCACCAGTGCAATGATGTCTTCAAACCGATCCGGCCGCGCGTCTTTCAACATGCCTTGCATGCCACGACTTTCCAACTGGAAAACGGCAACCGTTTTTGCTTTCGTCAGAAGGTCATAAGAGGCCTTGTCGTTCAGCGGCAAACTCTCCAGATTAAAATCTGCCTGGGCGGGATCAAGTCGCTTGATATAACGCACCGCCCAGTCCAGGATAGTGAGCGTGGTTAATCCCAAGAAATCGAATTTGACCAGGCCAACGGCCTCCACATCGTCCTTGTCATATTGCGATACAACACCCGAGTCACCACCTTGAGTGTAGAGCGGACAGAAATCGGTCAGTTTTCCGGGCGCGATCAGAACGCCGCCTGCATGCATGCCAATGTTGCGCGCAATACCCTCGACCTGCTGCGCAAGATTAAGTAACTGCTTCACTTCCTCTTCATTTTCCTGACGTTCAGCAAGCAAAGGCTCCTCATTAATGGCATCGGCAATCGTGACGTGCTTCCCCGGTTTGAAAGGGATTAATTTGGAAATACCATCGCAAAAATTGTAGCCAAAATCGAGTACACGTCCCACATCCCGGATCGCACCCTTGGCGGCCATAGTGCCAAACGTCGCGATCTGCGACACCGCGTCCTTACCGTATAAATCTTTCACGTGCTGAATAACGCGATCGCGGCCCTCTTGGCAAAAATCGATATCGAAGTCCGGCATCGATACCCGCTCAGGATTGAGGAAACGCTCGAACAGCAAGTTGTATTCGAGTGGATCAAGGTCAGTAATCAAGAGCGAATACGCAACCAAAGAACCAGCACCGGAACCACGGCCCGGCCCCACCGGTACACCATTTTCCTTGGCCCAACGAATGAACTCAGCCACGATCAGAAAATACCCGGGAAATCCCATCTTGATAATGGTGTCAGTTTCGAACTTCAGACGCACTTCGTAACGCGAGCGTTGCTCCTCCCGGTTGGCCTGATCGGGATACAACTGTGACAGGCGCTTCTCTAGCCCCCGCTGTGATTCGAGTACCAGAAATTCACCGATACTTATGCCATCTGGCGTAGGGAAATTGGGGAGCTGGGGTTTTCCCAATTCCAGTGTCAGGTTGCAGCGTTTGGCAATCTCCAACGTATTTTGCATCGCGCCCGGGACATCAGCAAACAGGATAGCCATTTCTGCCTGCGTCTTGAAACATTGCTGATCATTAAAGCGCTTGATGCGCCGTCCATTAGCCAAGATTTCGCCCTCGGCAATACAAGTACGCGCTTCATGCGCAATAAACTCGTCTTTGGATAAAAATTGAATCGGATGGGTAGCCACTACGGGCAACTGTAATTTCGCCGCCAATGCAACCGCTTGCCGCACCTGGTTTTCCATATCGGGCTGACCGACACGTTGGATTTCGATATAAAAATTATGGGGAAATAATGCTGCCCAACGTTGCGCCCAGCGCTCAGCCTGCGCCAAATTACCGTTTTCAATCGCAATGCCGACATCACCAAAATGGGCCCCAGATAAGGCAATCAAATCCTTGCCCGCCCCGTGCTCAAACCACTCGGCACGTAATTCTGCGCGGCCACGATGCTGATTACTTAACCATGCTCTCGACAGTAACTCGCACAACTGCAAATAACCGGTACGATTTTTGACCAGCAATAATAAACGCGATGGCTTATCGCGATGTTCATCGTTGGTAATCCACACATCGCAACCGATGATCGGCTTGATGCCCTTACTGCGTGCAGCTTTATAGAATTTGACCATACCAAATAAGTTGGCCAAATCAGTAAGGGCAAGCGCAGGTTGATGATCGTTTTTTGCGGCTGGAATAAGATCGTCAATGCGTACCAAACCATCGACGATCGAAAATTCAGAATGTAGCCGGAGGTGAATAAATTGCGGTGAGGTCATGCAGCCATTTTAACCTGCGAGCTCCACCACCACAGCATCATCAGTGCGATAAATAAGTGGCCTGATACCTATTCTCGTGCGTATATTCATCGGAATTTCTTTTCTGAAAGTTTATAATGTCATCAAATCAATGCCTTAGTATTTTCTCTTAGGACGGTGCAAAGCTGGCCGATAGGATGCGTCTCACGCCCCAAAATCAGGACAGCATACTAGAACTCGTGCGCGAGGCACGCTTCTAGATCAGATTGTATAAATCCTCATCAAAAGACTTCAACAATTTATTATGCAACCCTACGTCAACATCGCCGCCTACAAATTCATCCGCTTCGACGATACACTCGAAAAACGCTCCGCATTTCAAACTATTTGTCATGACTTGGAACTCAAAGGCACTATTCTGCTCACGCCGGAAGGCATCAATTTATTCCTTGCCGGGCTGCGCGAGTCCATTGACAGTTTCCTCCTCTGGTTGCGTGCAGACCCACGTTTTAGCGATTTACAGGTCAAAGAAAGCTACTCGGCAGAACAGTCATTCAAACGCATGCTGGTCAAAATTAAACGTGAAATCATTACCATGAAGATGCCGGTAATTCAGCCCGAAAAAGGACGAGCGCCAGCCATTTCGCCCACCATGCTTAAACGCTGGCTCGATCAAGGCCATGACGACAACGGTAAGCCGGTAGTCATGCTGGAAACCCGTAACGCATTCGAAGTCGATGTCGGCACCTTCGATAACACCATCGACTATCGCATTAGCAAATTTAGTGAATTCCCCAACGCCATTGCGGCGCACAAGGAAGAACTGGCAGGCAAGACGCTGGTGACATTTTGCACGGGCGGTATTCGCTGTGAAAAGGCCGCGATTCATATGCAGAACATCGGTTACGACAGTGTCTATCAACTCGATGGTGGAATTCTGAACTATTTTGAAGAGGTCGGTGGCGATCACTACACCGGCGATTGTTTCGTATTCGATTACCGGACTGCGCTCAATCCGAAACTAGAGCCGACAGTTACCACGCAGTGCTTCGCATGCCGGGCCGTAGTTACCCCGCGCGAACAATTATCGCCCCTCTATGTTTACGAAAAATCGTGTCCGCATTGTGCGACGAAAGCAGATGGGGAATAGGGAGATTGTGAGCGCCCCCCGAGCATTAAACAAATACAGATCAGCTGCCCGCACTAAAATATCCTGCCAGCCTGTTCACATCCTCAGCGGACAAGGTACCGGCCGTTGCACGCAAACGTAAATAACCAAGTAAATAGCTATACCGCGCTTGCGCCAAATCACGCTGCACCGAATATAGCTGCTGCTGTGCATTAAGCACATCGAGATTGATACGTACTCCACCTTTGACACTTTGCGTCGTCGCCGTCACTAACAAACGTCCTGAATCGACCGCTTTAACCAAAGCATCGATGCGGCCAACGCTACTCAGCAAAAAATTGTACTGCTTACGAAGCTCCAGCAATACCTTGGACGTCTTCGTCTCCAGATCAGATTTGGCGCGTTCACGATTAGCTACCGCCTGCCTGTAAGTAGCATTGACATAACCGCCTGAATACAGCGGCATATTGAGCTGAATACCCATGCTCCGTGCGATTGAGTTTTGTTTATAAGTAGAAATCGTCTCAGCATCATTTTTGCTATACGCGGCAACAAAATCGAGTCGCGGTTGATGTCCGGCGCGACTCTTATAGACTTCTTGCTCAGCTGCCTGGATTGCATAACGCTGTGCGCTAAGCTCAGCGTTGCGAACCAAAGCAAGCGCTTTCCACTCTTCATAACTAATCGGTTGCATTGATCCAATGCTAAAATTTGAAGACATGGCATCCAGCGTCAATACTTCGCTACCAACAATGCTAGACAACGCTCCGCGCGCTGCTATCCTATTATCCTGGGCCTCTATCCATTGCGCCTCAGCCAGATCGAGCTTTGCTTGCGTTTCCAGCATATCGGTCTTGGTTCCTTCACCCTTCGAAAACATACGGTCATTGACACGTTTTTGCTCTGCGAACGTATCTCGCTGCGCCGAGACCAGCGCCAATTGATCGTCGGCAAAGAGGGCATCAAAATAAGCGCCTACCAACCGCAATACCAAATCGTGCTCTTGCCCAGAGAATTGCGCCGCACTATATGCAGTCTGAGCTACTCCCTGGTGATAGCGCGCAAGGGCTTCCGGGCTATATATCGGCTGACGCAAGTTAACAGAACCGCTTTTGCTCGTATACGCGGGCTGAGTCGTTACAGGGACTCCAAAAAAATTAGGCTGCGTGATGTCCGTGCGATTTTTGCTGGTCGAATAATTCGCCGATACATTTGGTAGCAGACTAGAACGTCCGATCGCGGCATATTCGTTCCCAGCTTCATTTTCATGACCGGCAGATCGATAGATCGGATCATTTTGCAATGCCGCTTCATAGGCTTTCAACAAACCAATGGCCAATGCACTACCTGATTGCAGCATACAAGATGTAGTCGCAACAGCAATGGCCAAGCGTTTCACAAAAATACGCATCGCGATCATTCCTCACTCATCGATGTTTTTGCACGATCAAATACGGGCTTGAACAAATAACTCATCATCGTGCGACTACCCGTTTTGACGAATATCTCCACTGGCATTCCCGCACGAATCGGCAACTTTTCAACCATTTTGGCCCCGCTGGGGGCAACCTTGGCACTCATTTCATAGTAGGGTGCGCCAGTATGCTCATCAATCAAACGATCTACCGAAACCCGGGTAATGACGCCGGGAATATGGGGTGTTTTATTTTGATTGAATGCCGAAAAAATCAATTCGACTTCCAAATCCTGATGTACTTTATCAATCAAATTGACAGGGACGCGTCCTGAAACAATTAATGCATCTTCACTAGGTACGATATCCATCATCCGGTATCCAGGACCAATCACACCCCCACGCGTAAACACATTTATGCCCATCACGGTGCCCGCAACTGGGGCTTTTACAACCGCATTTTCCAGGTCAAAATCCTGTGCAAGCAAGCGATTCTGGAGCGCCTCCGCCTCTTTCTGCACCTCCGACAACTGTGTGCGTACCTCTTTTTGATAATCCTGCTGCCGTTGAATGCGACGCAAATTTAGCTCTGCCACTTGACGGGAAGCGCGCCCAATATTACCAATGTCCTCGGAAATCATGCCGCTGGTCTGAGCAGTAGTTCGCTCCAATTCAAGCAATCTATTACGCGCTACAAAACCATCTTTCGCTAAATCCCGAACACCGTCCAACTCTTCTTTTAGAAATTTCAGCTGCTGCTTCTTGCTATCGAGCGACTCTTCAAGGCCGTGCGCTTGCATTTTCAGTCCGCTAATGCTTACATCCAACCCCGCCAGTTCATTCTCCAACGACGATCGGCGAGATGCGAATAATTGCTTCTGCAAAGCAACCATCTCCGCAACATGGGGGTCACTTTTTGCCGGTTCTTTTGTTAATTCAGGGGAAAGGGCAATCACATTTTTACCATCTCTCTCGGCGATTAAACGCGCTTCCGTCGCACGTGCAGAAAAATATTGTCCGCGCGTGATCTCTGCCTGGGCTCTCACCTGTATATCATTCATACGAACAAGCGCTTGACCGGCTTTCACCACATCACCCTCCTTCACCAGAATATCTTCTACGGTACCGCCAGATTGGTGCTGGACTGCTTTGCGATTCGTCGCAACGACCACCGTCCCGGAAATAGGCACACCCTGATCAAGGGGCGCAACACTCGCCCATAAAATGAAACCGCCGACCCCAGCCAGCACGACCCACCAGCCCAGTCGCGTGTGTGTCTTATCATCAGTTGCAACTTCGCTGGATATATCCAGCGAAGTCACGTCGGTAACTACTTCTTTGTTTGCGAAAATTTTTCTCATCATGATGCGTCCTGTTCAGTAGCCGCTTGCATATTTTCACCATTCGCTGTCTGGGCTTGTGGTTGGGCCTGTCCTTTCGCATTGGCTTGCTGCTGTTCAAGTAATGCTTGTTGCGCACTTTGGTGTTGCTGGTTCAAAGCGGCCAACACCTGATCGGTAGGACCAAACAACTGTCCCACGCCATCCCTTAACAGCAATAGTTTATTGGTGATTCCGATGATGCCTGGACGATGACTGATCAATACGATCGTTTTACCCCGTTGACGTAAATCATTCACTGCCTGCACTAAAGCCTGTTCGCCCACGTCATCCAAATTGGAATTTGGTTCATCCAGCACAATTAATGAAGGATCTCCGTACATGGTTCTTGCCAAACCAAGACGTTGCTTTTGCCCCCCAGAAAGACCTGCTCCGCCATCACCCAACAAGGTGTCATACCCTTTTGGTAAATGAAGAATCATTTCGTGTACCCCCGCACGTTTAGCTGCCAGAATCACTTTTTCTGGATCAATCTCACCAAAACGCGCGATGTTCTCGCTGACAGAGCCGCCAAACAATTCGATATCCTGGGGCAAATAACCAATATGCGGCCCCAACTCATCTTTATTCCACTGGAAAATATCTGCACCATCCAAACGAAGCTTCCCCATCGCAGCCGGCCAAACTCCCACCAACAAACGCGCTAGGGTGGATTTGCCGGAACCACTCGGCCCGATTACGCCTAAAACATCGCCGGCAGCAATGGCGAAGGAAAGGCCCTTGATAACTGGAGCAGGTGATCCCGGCGGCCCAGCAGTAACTGCCTCCACCGAAACCGCACCCAATGGTTTTGGTAATGCCATACCCGGCTGCCGCGGTGGATTTTCCTGTAATAACTTCACCAAACGTTCATAAGCGCTGCGCGTATTACTAAAATTTTTCCACACACTAATGAGCATTTGAACCGGGCCCATTGCCTTGCCCATCAAGATGGAGCCCGCGATCATCATTCCCGGGGTAATTTGCCCTTCCACCGCCAGCAGTGCTCCCACGCCAAGGACAAGCGATTGCAGCGACGTCGAAATGAATTTTGTGATGGCACCGACTATGCCTGCTTTTTCGCTCGCCTCTGCCTGCAAATGCAAAAAACGACCATGCAATTTATACCAACGCCCCAACAAATTAGGCAGCATCCCCATCGCTTCAATAACTTCTGCATTACGTAAATTATTCGTGGCCAAAGTGGTAGACGCAATCGCCATTGTGTTTGCCTCAGTCAGCGGTTGATGCGAGACTTTTTCATTTACAAACGCCAACACTACCAAAATCGCGGTACCGGCCAAAGAAAATACCCCCAGCCAGGCATTAAACATAAAAATAACAAGTAAATAGATGGGGAACCACGGCGCATCAAAGAAAGCAAATAGCGCATTTCCCGTTAAAAATTGACGGATATTGGTTAAATCCTGCAATGCTTGACCAGCGTTACCCCCCCCTCTTTTTAAACTCTGTTCGAACGCTGCCGTATAAACACGCTTATTGAGACGCATATCGAGCCGAGCGCCCACTCTGATCAATACAAAACTACGCACAAATTCCAGTGCGCTCATAAATAAATACGCCCCGAGCATGATCAAGGTCAACATCAGCAATGTGATTTCATTCCGGCTGGTCAGCACGCGGTCGTAGACCTGCAACATGTACAGAGAAGGCACCAGCATCAGCAAATTAATGATGGCACTGAAAACACCTATCGTGCGAAATGTGCTTTTAAAACTGAGTAACGCCTCAGAAATTTCATTTTTGGGGACTTGAAATTTAGATTTCATCTAGAATTTTGGCAGATGGTTAAGTGCATAAAATGTCCATGTCGGAGTCAACCTCACATCTGGTGATCTGCCTGCGTCACTAAGGGGCAGGTATTTTCACCAATTGTTCCACGGCACTCGGCAGCAGCAAATGTCGCTGGTTAATTCATGGCAGTATACCAATAAATGTGACGTGCGTCACATTTATTCAGTCGCAATCATTTAATTTCCTCGCGGTAAAAAGGAAGGTTATCGCACAACTTTAGCGAATAGTCAGAGTGATGCGCCCGTTTTTCTGACAAAATCTGTTAATTCATGTCTGTGCCCTTCGCACAATTTCCCTCACCCACATAAATATGATCAGGTGGTAAATCTGCGTGATAGCGCTTAATCATCTGGACGTACGCTTCTTCAATATGAAGCGTAAATAATTGGCTGTCGAAAAGAGATGTACTCAAACGGTTTTTTTCTAATTTTTGCTTGATTGCTTGGAGTCTTTCGGGGCACGTTGCTAATTCAATGGCAAGTGACTCATACTCATCCTGCGTATTTGTGATCATCTCTGGCAATTCAATCGCACGAAGTAGGCTGGCAGCAACTCGACTAGCAAAAGCATCGCCTGAACAAGTGATGAGTGGCAACCCCGCCCAGAGTGCATCACTGCAAGTGGTGTGGGCATTACACGGAAGCGTGTCTAAAAATAAATCGGCAGCCTGGTGCCTTGTCAGGTGCTGGTCCAAAGGCAAGCGATGAGCAAATACCAGACGATCTTTATTCACCCCTCTACGTTGTGCCTCTTTACGCAAATTAAGAACTGCATCTGAATTATCTTCCAATAGCCACAAGACGCTGCCATCAACTTTTTTTAGAATTTGCATCCAACAGGAAAAAATACTGGGGGTGATTTTGTAACTATTATTAAAACAACAGAAAACAAAACCGACTTTAGGCAATCCCCACTCTTCACGTGAAAATTGTTTATCCGATATATGTCTTTTTCGATCATTAACCTGATAAGTGTGAGGCAGATAAACAATTTTTTCAGAATAGTATTGTTGGCTTCTCTCTGGAATAACGGTTTTATCCGCAACCATATAATCCATATATGTTGTCGCCATGGTTCCTGGATAACCCAAATAATGGACTTGAATAGGGGCAGCTCTAAAAGAAAATATCTCTGCGCGCTGGTCTGTCGTAAAGCCCTTTAAATCGATGGCAATGTCTATACCTAGCTCTCTAGACAGTGTGGCAATCGCTTGAGCAGATTGATTTTGCACATCAAGGAAGTGATCAAAAGCCGATGACACCCGCAGCCTCATTTCGTCATTTTTATTTGGCCCAAAAGAAAAACCGAATAATTCAAATTTATTTTTATCGTGGCGCTCAAATAACTCTGCCATTAAACAAGTAGTTGCATGGTTATGAAAATCAGCGGAATAATAAGCAATCCGAATTCTCTGTCTCCTCGGAGGTTTGACTAAATCTCCGAGCAGTGAATTAATAGGATATTTATCGCGAACAAAAATCTCGGTCACCTTGTATTGAAGCGACAATGATGTCGTTAATGACAGTACCGAAAAAGGCGCTGCTGTTTTTTCACCTACAGCTATTTTTCTTTCAAGTTCCTTAAGTTCAATGTCAAAATTACTCCAGTCACAAATAAGCATCTTGGTATTAAGCCGCTCACCAAAGCCATATTCATAATCAGGTTTAATGTTAAGTGCGTGGTCATAACTAACAATAGCGGCAGCGTATTGCTTCCGCTCTTTCAGCGCATTACCACGGTTGAAATAAGCCTTAACGTAATCGACTTTAATTCTGATGGCCTGGTCATAGCTGGCAATGGCGGCGTCGAATTGCTTGATCTCTTGCAACGCGTTGCCACGGTTGAAATAAGCCTCTGCGAAATCGCTTTTTATTACGATAGCCTGGTCGTAGCTCACAATGGCAGCATCTGGGCGCTTCAGTGCAAGCAGCGCATTCCCACGATTCGAGAAAGCATCAGCATAATCCGGTGTAATTTTGGTAGCCTGATCATAATTGGCGATAGCAGCCTCAAGCTGCTTGCAGTCCTGAAGTACTAGGCCGCGATTGTAATAAAAAACGGCGTTGTTTTGATTCAAATCAATTGCTTTGCCAATGAACTCCAGCGCTTTTTGATAATTTTTTATTTGAAATTCAATGACTCCCAATAAATGCAGGGCATCTGCAAAATTCGGCTGAGCGTTCAGTATTTCTAAATACAGTGCTTGCGCCTGACCTAGTTGACCTTGCTGATGGAACAATAGCGCCTGATCAAACTTCGTTGATATTGATATTGCAGTTGAACGCATTACTGCTTTAGGCTTGGGAACGTTTTTTAACTTGGTACGCATCAAAACACTTTACTAAATCAAAGGGATCAAAGATCACACAAAACCACTATATTTTTCTAAAAACAGGCAGAAAAATTCCCGATATGAGGGTTGGGGAATCATACCGTGTTACTTTATTCAAAGCCATCTCAGCGCGGCTAATCTAGCTCTCTATCACACCTTTTCATACTCGATTTCAGACAGTACGCCTCTCAATAGCATAGGTTATTTGGGTTGCTTTCGACACACGCAGAAATTTACATTTTTCAGTGCTAAGCTACAAACTTCAGCAAATCTGACAATTCCCCACCTATTTTTACTATGGTCGCTACCGAATCCAAAACTGTCGACGCCATACTGCAACGGGCTATCGCTCTTCATCAAACAGGACAACTACAACAAGCCGAACAACTTTACCGTACCATTCTTCAAACACAGCCTAATCACTCAGATGCAAACCACAACCTGGGTTTGCTGGCAGGACATCTAGGAAAAACAACGGATGGCCTGTCCTATCTAAAGATCGCACTCGAAACCAATCCTTCTCACTGGCGCTACTGGCATTCGTATGCCGATGCCCTATTAGCGTGTAACAAAGTGGCAGAATCACTAGCTATTCTAGGAAGCGCTATCCAACACGGTCTTGATACACAGGAGATACTATCTCTGCAGCAAAAGGCGACAACTGCAGCCAATACCCATACAGTCAAAGAGGAGGGCCCTACCGCCGTCGAACATCACCAACTGATAGCTCTTTTCAACGCCGCTTGCTATGCCGAATTGGAAAGCCATGTGCGTGTACTGCTCGAACAGTATCCACACTCTGGCTTTTGCTGGAACGGATTGGGGGCAGCACTTCAAATGCAGGGAAAAGATGCCCGGCCGGCTTTACAGAAGGCAACTGAACTAATGAGTGAGGATGCCGAGGCGCATAACAACCTCGGTAATGCGTTTCAAGACTATGGAGAATTTAATCACGCAATAACGTCCTACCGAAGAGCGCTAGAAATAAAACCGGATTTCGTCGAAGCTCATTTCAACCTGGGTAAAGCGCTGCAAGATTTAGGACAACTAAACGGCGCGGCATCTAGCTACGAACAAGCGCTGGCGATCAGACCAGATTTTGCCGAGGCATATAACAACCTCGGCATTGTCTTGCACAATATGGGGAACGTGGATGAAGCATTTGAAAACTATCGCCTTGCCCTATCGATTAAGCCCGACTTTGTCATGGCGCATAGCAATATGCTGTACATGCACAGCTACTTGGCTGATCAATCCTCTGCAATGTCGATGGCGGCAGCCCTGCGCTTTGGTGAGCTTGTCACCCGACAAGTTTCTCCCTCCACCGCCTGGCCTAACATCCCCAATCCTGCCCGATGTTTGCGCATTGGGCTGGTATCTGGAGATTTGCGTGAACATCCTGTAGGATTTTTTTTGGAAAATGTTCTCGTCGCCCTAGTTGGTCAAGCAGTAGGGCAGTTGGAATTTTTTGCCTATCCAACCCAAGTTGGCACAGATGCCATCTCCGAAAGGATTAAAGCCTGCTGCACGGGCTGGCATTGTGCAGTGAGACTAGCCGACGACCGCTTTGCCCAAAAGATCCGTGATGATGGCATTGATATCTTAATCGATCTGTCCGGTCACACTGCACATAATCGCCTTGCCGTATTCGCCTACAAGCCCGCCCCGGTGCAAGTTAGTTGGCTGGGCTATTTTGCTACCACCGGGGTGAAAGCTATCGACTACCTCCTCGCCGACCCTTGGACATTGCCGGAAGCAGAAGAACTTAACTTTACGGAGAAAATATGGCGACTGCCAGAAACCAGACTTTGCTTTACTCCTCCGAACATTGACCTCCCAGTAAATCCCCTTCCTGCACTCAGCAACGGTTATATCACCTTCGGGTGCTTCAACAATTTGGCGAAAATGAACGATGCTGTCGTAACGGTATGGGCACAGATTCTTTTATCCATACCCGCCAGTCGACTACTCCTTAAAGCAAAACAATTGAGCGAGCCATCGGCCCGACACAACACCACGGAACGATTTGCATCCTATGGCATCACCGCCGATCGGATCATCCTGGAAGGCCCGTCTCCCCGAGTAGATTACCTAGCCTCATATCAGCATGTGGACATTGCCCTCGACCCCTTCCCCTACACAGGGGGCACCACCAGTGTTGAGAGTTTATGGATGGGTGTACCAGTGTTGACATTAGCAGGAGATCGCTTTCTCTCACGTCAAGGTGTCGGTCTAATGATGAATGCCAACCTAGCTGAGTGGATCGCCAGCAACACTGACGACTACGTTGCACGGGCGGTGGCCCATGCTAGCGACCTGCAATGTTTGGCTGGTTTGCGCACAAGACTGCGACACCAGGTTATCAATTCTCCGATCTTCGACGCACCACGCTTTGCAATGCACTTCGAAACTGTCATGCGCGGCATGTGGCAGAAGTGGTGTGAATAATCCTTTACCCCCACCAACATTATGATGAACCCATCACACCCAACAGTAAGAAAAATATGTCGATATGCCTTATGCCGGAAAATGGCTTGAGGCCAGAACCCGCATAGTCGTCTCATCCAGGTGACGAACGCCCGCGACGCACCATAGATCGTAATAAGGATGTGCGCGGCTTTTGCTGGCGATTGCAACAAACCCCGCAGCTTGAAGTACGCCGATGAGAGTTTTCTCGGTGAAGCCGCAGCGGTGTGCCATGAAGAGGTTTCCCTTGGCCATCGCCGGACGGTAACCGTAAAGAATGTCTATGGGAGCAATCGCTCCTGCAGGAGACGTATAAGCCGGTTCCGTCAGTTTATCAGCCGCGATTAATGCGCAGATAGATCGCAGATCGGGGCAAGTAATGACGGCTATGCCATCGGGCTTAAGTACCCGTTTGAATTCTGTGAGAACCAGCGGTACTTCATGCGGATAGAAATGTTCGATATTGTGACTTGAAAAAACCGCATCGACCGAGGCATCGGCCACTACAGACATATCGAGCATCGTGCCCACGATATCAGGTTGAACCTGCTTATCGATATCAAAGCGCAATTCAGTCCATTGCACTGTATTGAAACCATCAGTTGTCTGGTCTTTCCGCTTGTGGCCACAGCCTACGTGCAGGAAGGTTTTCAAAGGCAATGCTCCGGTGATTGCATGAACGAATCGTGTAAAGCTATCGCTATCAGGTTCAGGTAATCGCTAATATTTTCAAAATCGGCAAATGCTTCTCGGAAAATGCAAGGGCTTGGGCTGTCAGTTCGGCCATATTCTGTTCCACACCCTCCAGCGTCTTGCCTTCTTTGATAATATTTTGGCCCTGCGCAGCAAGAATTTGCCATGCGAAAGAAGCTAAGTCCGCAGGATGATTTTTTTTCTGGCCGATGGCGAGCAAAAATAATTGTTCAAAACGCCCTACCGTCACACCTCCACCCGTCAATGGGCTGACGAGGCTATTAATATCGTTACTACCCCGTGCCTTATTGCACAGATAAGTATTGAGCTTGTCAGTTTGTTTTCTGGTCTTTGCAATCAACGCCTCATCCTGCACAGCAGTCAGAACCTCTGATCCAATCAGCATTAACGTTGCCTCCTTTACATGGGCGAAGCTAATCGCTTTATCTTTCACAGCTAACTCGATCTGTCCCAGAGTTTTAGGCTGATTATCTGCCAGTACGTCAAGAATTGGAGCGTGAATCGCTTCATGCAAGGTGGCCTCGCCCAATGCGCCTTTTACTTTTAGGGATACCTCCGCGCGCGGTTTTAACAGCATGACCCGTTGCCTGCGAAGGCCTTCTACTTGTTCCAGCACACTCAGTCTGCGCGCACCGCGTACCCAATAGTCCTTCCGAAATTGCTGGTTAACCATAAAATCGCGCACTGTCTCACGAAACATCGTATCGGGAATCTCTTTCAGAAACGCCAATTGCTCGGGCAAGAGATTCGCCGGATCAACATAATCCAGATAGTTCGCGGAACAAGCAAAGTTCAATTTGGCTGGTGACAACCATTCGGCCATGCGAGAAAAAGGCATGGGCAACCAATCGTGGTTGAAGTATTCATGCGCCAGGTAATTACGATTCTGACCCCGAATCGCCTTCAGTCGCTCGACGACTTGCGGATTCGCTTTTGCAAAAGACGGGTTGGTCGCAAAGAGTTTGTCAGCAAAGTCGAGTGCAGCATCAATGCGCCGCACAATGCCATGACCAGGCACCCCCATCACCTCCCCATGCTCTGTAAGCAGGTCACGTAAAGGCACCGTGGCGGCCCACCCCGGCTGAGTGTTGTAACTAATGTACAACACCCCACCCACCTTGAGCTTACGACGAAGAAAGTCCACAATGACGGCGCGATTCTCGCCCGAAATCCAGCTCCAGATCCCGTGCAGTCCGATATAGTCAAATTCAGGCAAATCCGCCCGATTAGCAAAATCGGCAAATGCTTCGTCGTAAAGCTTAGCGCCCGCGCCGGATACGGTCGCTAATTCCTGGGCAAAGCCCGCCTGCGAAGGATTGAAATCCGTACCATGCCATTGAGTCAATGATGCTGCAGCATGTAAATTAGTACTCACACCCTGCCCAAAACCTAATTCACAAGCCGTGCCGATTTCTGGCGACGCCAACCCTGCGTTGAGGAAAGCGAGTTTCACACGCAAGGGATTAAGTTCTTGATAATAGCCAAAAGTATAGCCAATGTCGGCGACATAGCCGGCAGTCCAGTCGGTCATAATATATTCGCTTTATGTAAAGAAGAAGGGGGTTTTCTCAATGCGCCAAGAACGGCCGACTAAGAAAAAACCCCGCCCCCTTGTGAGGGTCGGGGTTTTAATTTTATTGCGAAAGGGGCAGAAATTATCCCGCCATTCCCCCGCAATGAGAGCCGTGAAACTTACACCAAAGTTTACACCAAAGTGATCTTACCCGCAGCAACCGCACCAATGCTTGTTTCATCGTAAATACCCACCAGTTTCACGATTGTGTCAGCTGCTCCTACAGAAAACGTACCCGTCGCTGCACCTTGCTCAACGAAGTAAGTATTGCCTTGGAAATTGAACCAAGCCACCTGGAACTGAGCGAGGCCAGCGCCACCAGCCGCAGCAGCGTCAAGCGCAGTCGTCACATAGCTTGTAAACAAGGTCGGATCGCCAGCAGCATTGGTCACATCTGCCGTAACCATCGCTGCTGTTACCTTGATCAATGGCTGCGCAGTAGCTGAAGCGATACCGATTTTATCGCCGGCAACTGCACCAGTGATAGTGGTCATGATAGTCACGCTGCCATTCAATCCCACGTTGATCGTGTCGGAACCAGTGACCGAGGTATGAGTACCAAGCGTGATGTTCGCCGTTTGCGGACCGACCGTAATGTTATTGGCACCTGTACCAACAGTGATGTTAGTCGTTGCACCAGCGGTTTCAATAAAACTAAGCACGTTGGCACCATTCCCCAACTTGATGTTATCGGTCTTACCGCCGGCAGTAGCCGTACCTGTAAGCGTCACGATCTGATTGTCGGTTGTGCCGTTGACCTGATATCCGCCGGTAGGGCCAGTCAGCGCAGATGCCGTGTATACCACCTGACCATTCAGATTAATGGTACTTACGCCTGCACCAGTGTGGGTAGCGACTGTCAACACAGCTGAACCTGTGTTGGTAAAGGTCTCTGTTCCTGCAGAACCATCAACCAGGGTAGCAATAGTAACAGCAGCGGTAGCACTGTCAGTGACGGTCAATGTGGAGCCAACTGTTGTCAGATTAGTGACTGCAATAACGTCAGAGCCGGTAAACCCGACAGTAGCCAGCCCAGTTGCGCCCGAACCCGTAATACCAACAAAGGTAAGTCCGCCAGTGCCAGTCTCATTACCATTGATCGTCAGAGAAGCAGCAGAATCTTTGAAGGCACCAATGTTCAAACCGGCGTTACCCGTCACGGTCAACGTTCCTAAGGAGCCGTCATTAAACGCGGTAATTGTATTCACTCCAGCGGCAACAGAATCATTGCTGACCAAATTAACGGTACCAATCCCAAAGCCTGTAGAATCAAAAAGAGCCAAATCAGCTACCGTAAGGGCTGTCGCATTTGTCGCACTGCCCAAAGTCAAGGTCATAACATCTGTGGGTCCAGTAATGTCAGCAGCTGTGTAATTGATGGACTGAGCAACCGAAGCCCCAATCGACAAAGGAGCATTTTTCGACACATTGCTGAATGTGGTCGGACCAGCCAAGGTACCCACCACATCAATTCCCGTAAAGGTAGGCAACTTGCTCATGTCAAATGTACCGGACGACAATGTCGAAACACCCAAAGTCGTAAAGCCTGTGACGGTGCCAAAAGTCGTTGCAGCAGCGGCATTCCAGACAAGTTCATTGTTGGTTGCTGTACCGCCGGCGATTGCTTTGGTAGCAGCTGTAGTGATGGTGATGACATCCCGACCAGCACCGCCGGTAAAGGACGTTTGCCCTGCGTTCAACGTAGCGGTAACAACACCCGTTGAGGTTGAAGTCACCGAAGTCAACGCCGCCAAACCACTTAAGGTAGTGTCTGTAAGACCAGCCGCACCGCTAATTGCGATTGTTTTGAGACCGCTCAGATTAGTACCAGTCTGATTCAACACACCCGAACCTGCGATGGTTTCTGCCGTGAGAGCACTGAAGCCAGCACCAGCGATTAAATCTGATGCAGTGCTAGTCGTCACGTTCAATGTCGTGTACTTAGAACCGGCATCATTGACAGTCAGGGCTGTATTGGCACTGAGAGTTAAACCCAACGTAGTTGCTGGCGTTGCAAAAGCGCCTTCATTAATCGTAACGGTGGTAGCAGCACCGGAATTATTAACTGTCAGACTGGTCAGAGCGCTGTCAAGAATGGTTGCTGCTTGTGTGTTAATGCCATCCAGAATGACTGTGGTAATGACGCCCGCTTTTGTACCGCCAGCTTGATTAGTGTCAGTGATGGTGACAGATTGCGCTTGATTTGCAGTCGTTGTGGTTTGCGTCACCGATGCGCTAGTCGTACCGGCTCCGCCATTGACGGTAATCGTTTTTGCACTGCTGTTGGCAATGCCGTTGGCTTCGGTAATCGTCACCGACGATCCGCCAGTGACGGTCAGGTTGGCTGTCGCAGCTGCTGCAGCCACGTCCACTACGGTAACGGCAGTAGTGGTACCAGCAGTGATCGTATCAACCGCGGCACCCGTCGAGCTGCTCACCACATTGAGCTTCGTCAGACCAGTCCACCCTGTCACGTCAGCAGTAACTGCTACGCCTGAAGTCAGATTGGCAGTTTCAATATTTTTCACCGTCATGCTTGGCAACACGGTGATCGCAGCAGTATCAGCAACGCTCAGTGTGTCATTGCCGTTGCCCCCATCGATGTTATCGAGTGCTGTCAATACGGGTCCGGCCGTTGCATTGGCTGTAAATGTATCATTGGCATTCGTTCCGACCAATGTGTCGATCCCCGTTGTCAAAGTAAAGGTCTGACCAGCCGCACCGCCTGTATTAACGATATTAACCAGTGTGCTGGTTACGGTCGCCTGGAACGCAGTCGTGTCTGTCGTATTGGTCACAGTGGACAGCATAGTGCGGGCAAGTCCCGCAGCCGTATTGCCGGCGTAAGCGATTGCTTCAGCGCCAGTATCGATGTTAAAGGTGAAATTAGTCGCAACGGTGGTTTTGTTGTTGACGATGGCAGCATCAACCACGCCTTGGGCAGTCGTGTTAGCCAAAGCACCCGCCATGATCGCAGCGGAAGCCGCGCCACGAGTCAATGTACCATTTTGAATGGCTGTTGCCCAAAAAGTCAGGCCAGCAATATCAGCGGTACGATTCAGAATGTTCTGATAAATTGCAGCAACGAAGGTGATTGCATCTGTGCCTGGATACAGCGCAAGCGATTCGGCGCTGTTACCGAAGGAATCTACCAATGCCTTGACAGTCGCATTGGTCTTATATACTGAGTTCAGGCCCGCGATGGTGGTGGGCGCGCCTGCTGCATTGAGCGCAGCCTGCATAGAAGCGGCCCCCAAAGTATCAGCTGGACGGCCAAAATAGGAAATGTATAGTTGTTGCGTTACTGCTGCATAGTCGGATGCTGCCATGATGTGTATCCTTTAAAGTTAGTGGTTTAAACCATATTTGTCTGCTACTCAGGACAAACAGCGCTGTTCATACGCTGAGTGGTTTTTGCAGAACTGGGAGTATATTGCCATAACCTCACTCGAATGTTGTGATGGTTGTCACAACGACGAAAATAAAACTGATTATTTGTGGTTTATTTGACACCCGTCGAAACAGAGGTCAATAGCTATCGATGAGAGAGGGAAAAGAGTTTTCCTCAATCAAAGTAGAACACAAGGGAATGACAGAAGTTATTGTTACTACGCCAAGCTATCTTGACCACTTGGTTGCGCCGAAAGCACTCAATGCAGGCTGGTCAATGCTTTTAAAAACATAGCCGGCTTCTTGGGCGTTCGCACCACCCAAATAGCCCTTTACAGTAGCATTTGACTGGACGATATTGCTCACTAATTCGCCCTTGAGAGTAACGTCGCCTTGAGCAAAAATATCTACCTGCGCACCTGGTGATACCACCTTCAAGGTGGTGGAAAATGCACGTAAAAAGAAGTCAATATCCAGGCGTGAATCAGCGATTTGCGCAACAGTCGGCGCTTGCCCTGCAACCTGTGTATAAGCCTCGCTACCAGCAAGACTAAATGCCGCATGCCCCTCCTTCGGCAGCACCAGCGCTGAATTGCTCACACGTGAAATGGCGAATGAACCAATCACGGTCGCCGGATCATAAGTCCCATTTTTAAGCTTGTCCAGCACGGGTGCATCAGCAGGCAAACTGGCGACTGCCTCCCAACGTCCCCACAATATTTCCGGTGACGAAGGGGCGACTACTACAGGCACCACGGCCACTACAGGAACGACTACTGTTGGCCGCAAGGGTACATTCGTAATATTCAACAGGCCAGTAGTTTTTTTCGGATCAAGAATAAGGTCGTTGGCGCCCAGTTTCACAGGATCAACGCCGGAGGCCGCCTTAACGCTCGGCTCATCACTACGGGGAGGAGCACTAAGATCGGGCGATAGCCCATTGCTAGGCAACAGCTGAGGCACAATTTGCCCTCGCTGAATTTGCAGAATGTGATTAAGTTGGTTCGCGAATAACTCCCGGCTAAACCCTCCTTCGCACGGGCCACCGCCTTCGGGTCCGCAGCCCCCGGAAAAACCGCTAACGATCACGCCGCCGGAAATAACCGCAACACGAGACGTTTCCTGGTCGGTAAATACGGTGAAGTCGGTACCACGCACTCCGATGGCAGCAACCGGGGTGTTAAAACGAAAATTTTGACGTGCGGCCTTAACTGCCTCACCGGAGATGCTTCGCGCAACGCCACTCAACAATTCAAGTTTGACGCGTGTATTTGCAGGATTTTTTTGATCCACATGGTAAGCAGCGATACGTGCCCGAGTGCCAGGTCGAAGAATGAGAAAACCGTTGTCGACTGTCTTCAAATAAGCATAGCCATCAGCCCCAGTGGCAATCTCATCGCCCTCCTGAATAGCATCACCTAGCACTAAAGCACGACTGGAAACATGCACCTGCCCTGCCACAAATACTATACGCCCTGCTTCGGCCGCCTGCACAAGACTGGTAACAACCAGTAGTAAAATCAGCATAGTAATGAATCGGCTTAACATAGATACCTCCAATATAGTTAAGATTGTGACGTGTTTCACCAAAAATGCTGTGACGACGATCACATATTACACCGACTCGATCCATTTCCCAAGGCTTATGCAAAAACGAATTTTTAACTATCAAGCGTCAGTTTGACGACAATCCTCACAAAATAATGTCCTCCCAGCGAATGGTGGGATCCAGCAGCTTTGCTTGTGCTAAAACAGCCGTTTTTGTATTTGTATTTGACACGCACGCAAAAATCACCCTGCGATCATATCAGTTTGAACCGCACCCATTCTGACCCTCGACAGTCGACTGCATCGCGCTATACTTGTGAGTTATTTCTATAACAGTTGCCGTCCCACTGGTGTTTCACTTTTTCACCAGATCGCCTCTTCTGCATCTTCTTTATGACACTTCCGGCCATTGTCCGCACATTAATACCGCCTGCAAGCCTGATTCGGTCTGGCATAGTGCTTTGTGCTTTGCTGCTGACTGTCTGGTCCCAATGGCTTCCCGCATCCGCTGGATCGGATTTCGCAAATGAATGGTTGCGTGATAGATTTATTAATTTACAAGTAAGTTCTACGCCAGAATCGCGTATTTTAGTAGTCGATATTGATGAAGCCAGTCTGGCGGTCTTAGGTACCTGGCCTTGGCCTAGGATGCGTATCGCAGAGTTGCTTGAAAAACTAATCGCTAATTATGACGCGCGTGGCATTGCGTTAGATATAGTCCTGCCTTCTGCCGCTGACGAGGCAGGTGACGCTCGCTTGTCCGTGTTGGCCCAACAAGGCCCCATCGTCATGGCACAAGTATTCGATTATTTTCATTTACCGCTGCGCATCGGACAAATCGCTGGCGGTGATCACAAGCACGCCTCATCCGGCGCCATCCCCGCCACCGGTTTTATCGCCAATTATGCGCAATTGGGGCAAAGAGCGCATATGGGCAATATTGGTTACGTGCCAGATCAGGATGGGGTGTTGCGGCGTTTACCTATGATCACGACATTCGAAGGGAAGCAATACCCCACATTGGCACTAGCCTTACTAGATTGCTGCACCAGTTCAGGCAAAGGGAAACTGCAACTGGCAGAGAATGGGTTTTCGCGGGTGCCCTACACACGAGATTGGCCTGCTTACGATGTAGTGCCGGCGTCTGACATCATCAACCTAAGCGCGCCCGTCGATCGCTTCAGGGGGCGCCTGGTGTTGTTAGGCTCTTCTTCCTTGGGACTGACCGACCGTGTGGCTACTCCGTTGAACATGTCTACACCGGGCGTGCTAGTACATGCTGCCATGCTATCGTCGTTACTTGACCAGCAAGCAGGGCACGCCATATTCGCTTGGCCTGGCAGATGGATTGCGGTCATTTTTTCTCTCCTGCTGGCGCTCGTCGCCGCTTACACTTTCCCACGACTGTCAGCGCTTTCCAACCTCTCCATACTGGCCGGCGCCTCCCTACTCTGGTTGCTGCTAGCGTACTGGATCAGTCCTCATGACGCGCATTTCTCAACAACGGGGCCGTTGATATCGAGCCTGTTTCTGCTGGCAGTTGCGATCCCTTTTGACTGGCAGCTAAGCCAGCGAAAATCACGCCATTTGCTCGAAACATTGCGTCAGTATGTAGCAAGGGAAGTAGTTGAACAATTGCTGCGCAGCGATCTTAAAGATCCTCTTGCGCCGCGCCAATTGAACGTCACAACATTGATCGCCGATATGGAAGGTTACACGACGCAAGTCGAATCCCTCCCCGTAGAAGAAGCCGCCAAATTAACACGGGATTTTCTCGATTGCCTTACCCGTCCGATCATGGACAAGCACGGGACACTAGACAAATATACAGGCGATGGCCTGGTAGCTTTTTGGGGAGCGCCCTTGCCCATCGAAGATCACGCCGATCTTGCGCTCGATGCCGCAATAGCCATCATCAAAGAAGTGGCCCGTCTCAGCCAGAACAGAATCGCCGCTGGCCGCCTGCCTTTGCGGGTTCGTATCGGCATTGAAAGCGGTGTTGCCATGGCAGGTGATTATGGCAGTTCTTTCCGCAGCATTTACACAGCGGTCGGCGATAGCGTGAATGTAGCTTCACGTCTGGAACAGGCGGCGCGTGATTTCCCATTTGACATCATTGTCGGTGAGGGAACGGTCAATAGAGCGAAGCGTCACCAGTTCACGGCATTGGGCGAGAAGCTTTTGCGAGGCAAAGAAAAGCCAACCACGTTGTTTACCGTGGCGTTGCCTGCATGACCCAGTCCCGGCGGCGGCTTTCCTGGGTCATCTCCTTGGCGGTGCTCAACTTCTGCACCTTGGTCCACGCAGAGACAACCGATCTTTACCGTAATGCCATGCAGCTCCTATCCCAGGGAGAACAAGATAAAGCCAACGAAGCCTTGACACGCCTGATTGAACAGGAACCCCAGCATGCTGGCGCTTGGCTAGACTTGGCAATTACCCAGTGTGCGCTAGGCCATGCGGCCGAAGCAGAGCGCCTGTTCCAAGCGATTGAATCCCGTTTTTCTCCCCCGCCGGGCATTCTTGAAGTCATTGCCAGCCATCGTGCGCAGGGCTGCAAAGATTGGCAACCTACGCATCAAAACAGCATCATGCTGGCACGAGGAGGAGACAATAATGTTAATCAAGGTGCGAGCAGCCCTAACTTTAGTATCGGCAGCGGCAGCGCACGCATTGATTTGCAACTACTGCCAGAATACCTACCGCAACGCGATCAATACACCTTGCTATCGACTGACTACAAACGCGATGTAAACAAAAATGGCAGCGCGGTTTTTGTCCAACTAAAGGCACGGAAAAACGACACCCTGGAACGCTTCGACACCACGTCTTTGCTGCTTGGGCTGGAGCGTCCTTGGCGCTTTGGAAATTGGGCGGTGCAAGGCGTGGCGACGACCGGATTCCTGACGCTGGGCAATAAGCTGTATCAACAGCAAAACCAATTGCAAGCGCGTATTTTTCTGCCATTCAAGCTGCCCAATTCTATTCAACTCAGTGTACTGGCTGGCTTGACCCACTTTACCTACCCCATGCTTCCCAATTTTAATTCAAACACCAGCGAAATGAGCGCACTGCTAGCCTATCAGGGTGAATCGCAACGCACACAGGTGAGCGCCGGCTATCTGTATGACAGTGGAAAAACCGGGCGTCTGGGCGGCGATCGTCAAGGCTGGTTTGCAGGCATCCAAACACAAGCGAGCCTAACGAATAAGCTAAACGGAGAGCTAAGCTGGACACGGCAACACTGGCAAAGTCAAGCGGCCTATGCACCCCTCATCGATCAAACCCGCAATCAAGACACACAGCTTCTTCAAGGAACATTGATCATCCCGCTAAAAAATGATTTCTCCCTACAGATAGAGGCCCGCAAAGTCGGCAATCAAGAGAACATCTCCCTTTTTCAATACAATAGTCGACTTTGGCAGATCAGCCTGCACTGGAAGAGCTTTTGAAGGAAACCGCGTATTGGGCAAAGGTTTTTTCCAACGCCTTTGCTCTATCTGAACCAAATGTGAGAGGCACCTAATATTGCCTTATCCGACCTATGGCCCATTCACAGGAAATATTCCGGGCTACTTGCCAAACGAAATAAGAACCGGGAAAACGGGCGCCGCTACTTCATTGCAAGAGGGGAAACTTAAGCATGGAACTATCTACGCAGAGGCTGGTAAAATCGAGCCTACAATTACACCTAATTACGCACTGTTCCAACCATGCGACTCCACAAATTTCTGGTGATTGAGGTAAATCCCACTAAGCAAAAACGAGAACGCGAATGAAATGGGAATGGATGCTTTTTATTGGGGGCATGTTCGCTATTTCTATCGGTTGCCTGGTGCCATTGCGTTGGTTGCCCACACTACCGAATGATAAATTACTGCATTTTTTTGCCTTTGGCAGCATGACATTATTGGTCGAGAGGCTCGCAGAAAACAAACTGGAACTCGGCATATGGCTCACTTTTCTCCTGATTGCGGGTGCGCTCATTGAATGCTTGCAAAATATGGTGCCCGGCAGAAAATTCTGCTGGCGAGATTTGGCAGCCAATGCCGCAGGGATATTAGTGGCGGCGTCGAGTTACCCAATCGTAGCAACCCAGTTGATCTGAGACTGCAGACAAGCAAATGACGGGCTGTTACACTACAAAAACGGCTTCCAAAACAAGGCCGCGCCTATGGCGTTTGATGACATCAACAGGAGTTTCCTAGCTTGGAAATCGGCAATACAACATCCGAAAAATTGACGCAAGCCCCAGCTTCCGCTGACGTCATTGAACCTGAGAAGAATGCCCAAGTAAACGTACAAGTTCACTTGCGGAAAATTCCTCTCCTGGCCAACCTGACCGAAGAAGAGATGCTCAGGGTACGTGCGGATTTGCGTTTTCGCGAATATGCGCGGCGTGATATCGTGCTGCAAAAAGGGGGGGTCGGCGACAGCTTGCTTTTTCTACTTTCGGGGCAACTGCAGGTTCTGGACATCACCGAAGATGGCCGGGCAATTGGATTGAGAATGCTGGCACCGGGCGATTTTTTTGGTGAAATTGCGGTGATCAATGAGTCCATGCGTTCGGCGTCAGTGGTTGCATTAACCCCGGTACTTGTGGCGCTTTTACCGCGCGCTACCGCTTTGCATTTATTCTCTCATTCGCCCTCGGTAGCAAACCATATGCTGCGCCATCTGGCAGGAAAAATTCAGCGCGATTCAGAATTTCGCGCTTTGCTCAGCATCCACAATACCTCCAAACGGATCTACACGTTTATTGAACTTCTCAGGGAAAAAACACCGGGAAGCGAGGATGTGGTGGAAAATCTGCCGACTCACCAAGACATCGCCAATATGATCAATACCAGCAGAGAAACCGTAACGCGCACTTTAATCACACTCGTCCAGCAAGGCATCGTGAAAAAAGACATGCATCGGCTCATCATTGTCAATCCGGAGGCATTGCAAAAATTAGTGCAAGGGTAGTGCGACTCATCTGCAACACACATTAGGCCAGAAAATACAAGGGCCACGCAATCACGGCGGAGGGGGATACTGAGGGAACCGTTTTTATTGTCGTCATCTGCAGAAAACCGGCCCCAAACCTTCGCCTGCCAAATGTCCATTCATCCTACAAAAAATCGGCGTCAACACCTTAACAATCCTGGAAATGATTCTCATGATTGCCCCCTAACGTCTCGAGATTCCTGAGGCACCCTTACTTATTTTTTAGTATTGCAACCGAAACCAAGTGACGATAATTTCATGAGTGAATCATTTTACCGAGCGTTTGAAGAGATTCATCGCGGCTCCCGCGCATTAATCAAGTCGAGGCTATTGGCCTACAACCCCTTTATCACCCTTCTCGGTTCGATTGCATTCCCACCCACCGCCATTGATTTGGGATGTGGCCGCGGCGAATGGTTAGAACTCCTGGACGAACATGGATTTGATGCGCGGGGTGTCGATCTCAATGAGAGCATGCTGGCCGCTTGTCGTAAAGCCGGCATGCAGGTACAGAATGCCGATGCAATCGCTACGCTGCGCGCCCTCCCCAACGAAAGTATGGTGCTCGTCTCGGCGTTTCACGTGGTAGAACATATGCCATTTGACGACGTACAAACGCTGGTACAGGAAGCATTGCGCGTACTCAAACCCGGCGGTTTATTGATTCTGGAAACACCGAATTCAGAAAATATCGTGGTCGGTGCTTCCGAGTTTTACAAAGATCCATCGCACGCGCGCCCTGTTCCCTGGGCCTTACTTCAATTTGCCACGGAATACGTTGGCTTCCGCCGCAATATCGTGGTGCGCTTACAGGAGGCATCCGCGTTACATACCACATCAGAGATCCGGCTGATCGATGTATTAAGCGGGGTGAGTCCTGATTATGCCGTGGTTGCTCAAAAGAATGGTAGCGCGGATATCTTATCCACATTTGATCCGCCATTTAACAAAAATTATGGTATTTCACTCGATACGCTCGCCGAGCGCTATGAATTACAAGCAGAAAAAATGAGAAAAGATCTGGTACAAATCAATGACCGGCTGGCCATAGCGGAGCAACGACTGAACGCCGTATTTCTCAGTCGTTCTTGGCGGATAACCGCCCCATTGCGGCTCCTCACCGATGTATTGCGGGCCTTGGAATTACCTGCCCTCAAGCGCACACTTACCAGCAATGGCCGCAGAGGTGTCAAAGCACTTTTGCAACGTACGGGAAGGATGATACTGCGCCACCCCCCTCTCAAGAAAATGGCGTTTAACTTGCTCGCTTACACACCCACTCTGAAAGAACGTTTACACAATATTTTGCACGCGCAAAAAAATATTTTGCCCGATGCTCAACCTAGTGAAATAACGCCGGCGCATCTGACACCACGCGCCCTGGCGATTTACACTGAACTTAAAGCAATCGTCGACAAGAAGGAAGCTTGATGCGCATCGTCATAGACTTGCAGGGAGCCCAAACAGAGAGCCGTTTTCGCGGCATTGGCCGTTATTCCCTCTCCCTCGCATTGGCCATGGCACGCAATGCCGGAGAGCATGACATCTGGCTCATCTTAAATGCAGCCCTCCCCGACAGCCTCAGCGAAATCCGGCACGCTTTTGCAGGAGTTGTACCAAATGAACGCATCCGCAGCTTTAAAGTACCGGAGCCAGCCTCGGAGGTCCATCCAGCCAATGCCTGGCGCGTTCGTGCTGCAGAAAAAATCCGTGAACACTTCATTCAACAGTTGAATCCCGATGTGCTGCTGCTCACCAGTATCTTCGAAGGACTTACAGATAACGCCGTCACTTCGATTGGCGCATTTTCCACTGCACACAATACTGCAGTGATCTTGTATGACCTCATTCCTTTTCACAATCAAGCCGTCTACCTGCCGACACCCGCCCACCAATCGGACTATCATCGCAAGATTGCGTCGCTTAAAAAGGCTGATTTACTATTAGCCATATCGGACTATTCGCGCCAGGATGCAACCGAGGCTTTGGGTACACCAGCCGAGCAGGTGGTGAATATTTCGGCAGCGATCGACGCGCGCTTCCAGCAACAAACCTACACCGAACAACAGACGACAAAATTAAAAGAGCGCTTTGGCATCACACGCAAAATGGTGATGTATGCGCCCGGAGGCTTTGACATCCGGAAAAATTTCGACGGGCTCATTCAAGCCTATGCCAGACTTCCTTCGCCTGTGCGCGCCACGCATCAACTTGTTATTGTCAGCAAAATTAGCGATAGTGCGCGGACCGATCTGAATCGTCTACGCGTGGCGGCCGGCATCAAAAATGATGAATTCGTCTTGACCGGTTATGTATCCGATGAGGACCTGGTGGCGCTCTACAATCTCGCAACCCTGTTTGTTTTCCCTTCCAAATATGAAGGCTTTGGCTTGCCCGTTCTAGAAGCGATGGCCTGTGGCACAGCAACTATTGGCGCTAACACTACCAGCGTGCCTGAAGTGATCGGGTGGGAAGAAGCAATGTTCGACCCAGCCTCGCCGCAGGCAATCGCCGACAAAATGTTGCAAGTACTGACCGATGACAACTTGCATACTCGATTGCGCGAGCACAGTTTGCGCCAGGCAGAAAAATTTTCCTGGGACACTAGCGCAAAAAAAACCATCGCCGCGTTTGAAACCCTCCATCTATCTTCCTTCAGGAAGATAGATGCAACGCCAGGCAAAGAAACGATCACCCCTACCTCTGCGCTTCTCAAGTCGATTGCTGAAATTAAATGTGCGCAACATCATTGCGATGGCGATCTGGCTGCGGCGGCGAATGCTATCGCCTTTAACACCAGCGGCGACACCGCAAAACAATTATTACTCGATGTCTCTGTGATTGTCCGGCAAGATGCCAAATCCGGGATACAACGCGTGGTGCGCAGTATTTTGCTCGCGTTGCTTAATAATCCACCCCACGACTATGCAGTACGCCCGATTTATTTTGACGATGAATGCTATCGGTACGCCAGCGTATTCACGTCTCAAATAATGGGGAATGAGGCACAAGAATCTGTCGATGAAGTCGCTGAATTTAATCAAGGCGATATTTATCTTGGACTTGACTTGAATGCCCATTTAGCCGACATTCTGCATCCTCTGCACAAACATCACCAGCACATTGGCGTAGGCATGTATTTTATTGTGTACGATATTTTGGTGGCCCGGCGACCTGACTGGTGGCGCGAAAACGTAGCACCCGTGTTTGAAGAATGGCTGCAAAGCATCGCGCAAGTCGCTACCGGTTTAGTCTGCATTTCACATGCCGTCGCCAACGACGTCCAGGCATGGCTGACTGAAAACAAACCCAAGCGCTCCGGCAATCCCATCGTCAGCAGCTTTCATCTCGGTGCTGACATTACCAACAGCTTACCGAGCAAAGGCCTGCCGGAAAATGCGCCGGACGTGCTAAGTACGCTCCATGCCAGGCCAAGTTTTCTGATGGTTGGTACGCTGGAGCCGCGCAAGGGCCATGTGCAAACATTGGGCGCTTTTGAGCTGCTATGGAAACAAGGTATCGACGTTAATTTAGTGATCGTCGGTAAAAACGGCTGGCTAGTCGATGCCTTAATCAATAGACTGCACCGTCATGCCGAAAAGGATAAACGCTTGTTCTGGCTTGAAGGAATCAGCGACGAATACCTGGAGAGAATTTATGCGGCGAGCACTTGTTTGATCGCGGCAAGCGAAGGTGAAGGCTTTGGCCTGCCGCTTATAGAAGCAGCCCAGCACAAACGCGCCATTATTGCGCGGGATATTCCGGTTTTCCGCGAGGTGGCAGGCGAGCATGCTTTTTACTTTACCGGCCTTGATGCAGTGTCCCTGATGAACGGCATTCATGCCTGGATGCTATTGAACGCTAAAGGCCTGGCGCCACAATCGGACAGCATGCCTTGGCTTACATGGAAACAAAGCGTCGAACAACTACTTGCGAACATTTTGCCGATAGGACAATCCGCATGAATAGTATCCCCAGTATGGCCATCCGTAACTTCCTCACCCGAGTCAAGCACTTGGTGCACAACCTGGTTCACATCAATCACATAGACCATAGACTCGCCGTCATGGAGGAACAGGTTCATGTTCTCGATCACCGCGCGGTCGAAGGTCAGCAACGCTTCGAGGCACTCGAAATGCAGGTGAACCTGCGCCTCCATTCTCTCGAAATAAGTGCAAGCACAAGTGGGCAGCGCCTCGACGCCATCGAGCAACGATTACATCTACTCGAAACTACTGTCACCAAGGCCGTCGAAAAAGCCTTCATGCAGGAAATTTATTCGCAGCTGCATTCATTTCAAAAGCATATAAACCAAGAGAGATTTTTTTTCCCTTCCCCTCCTCAGCGGCCAAAACTGGCTTTTATCTCCCCCTTGCCGCCGGAAAATAGCGGCGTCAGTAATTACAGCGGGGAATTATTACCGGAACTCGCCCGCTATTACGATATCGAAGTCATCGTGGTGCATCCGGTCATTTCCGACACGTGGGTCAACACTTATTGTCCGATACGAAGTGTGGCATGGTTTAAGGAACATGCGGCAGATTACGAACGCGTGGTTTACCAGTTTGGGAATAGCCCTTTTCATACCCATATGTTTGCACTGCTCCAAGACCATCCCGGCGTGGTAGTTCTGCATGATTTCTTCCTCAGTAGTGTCTTGGCATACGAAGAAGGTACCGGGGTCATGCCGGGCGCGTGGACCAATGCGTTGGTCCAATCGCATGGCTACCGCGCGGTCAAGGACAGCTTTGGCGTCAATGGAATAGAGTTTGCCAAAAATGCTTATCCATGCAATCTGGCCGTGATCAGGGAGGCGCGCGGTGTGATTGTGCATTCCGAATATTCTCGCCAGCTGGCACGGCAATGGTACGGTCCACACGCAGCCGATGACTGGGCCGTCATCCCGCATCTTCGTACCCCTGTCGTCACGTATGATCGCATTGCCGCACGCCAGGTACTGGGAATCGACGAGGCCGCCTTTCTAGTCTGCAGTTTTGGCTTCATTGATCCCACCAAACTAAGTCACAGATTACTTGACGCCTGGCTAGCATCGCGCTTGCGCAATGACCCCGATGGCATTCTGGTACTGGTTGGCGGCAATCATCCCGGCGACTATGGCACGCAACTTTCTGAGTCCATTCGCAATAGCGGTTTTCAGGACAGGATTAGGATTACCGGCTGGGCGGACGACGCCACCTATCGGCACTATCTGCAGGCGGCAGATGTCAGCGTCCAGCTACGCGGCTTGTCACGCGGCGAAACATCAGGTTCCGTATTGCATTGTTTAAATTACGGCCTGCCCACCATTATTAATGCCAATGGTTCAATGGCCGACTTACCAACGGAAGTCGCCTGGAAATTAGCAGACACGTTCGACAATGCGGATCTCGTCACAGCATTGGAAGCCTTGTGGGAAAACACCGACATGCGCCATAAGATGGGGGCTGCAGCAAGGGAATTCATTCGTACCCAGCATGATCCAAAACAGTGTGCAAGACAATATGCAGATGCTATCGAAACAACCTATAACGAACCCCTTATCGGCCCCCATGTAAATGCGCTAGCCCTTTCCGATAAATTAAGACCACGCCAGCTATTGGTCGATGTTTCGAACATCGCACGCCATGACTTGAGAACGGGTATCGAGCGTGTAGTCCGGGCGCAAGTGCTTGCATTACTTAATCACTCAAACGATGGCCTTAGAGTCGAGCCGGTATTATTCATTAATGACGATGGCGAGCCTCAGTACCGCTACGCCCGATCATATACCTGCGAAATACTGGGAATAGATTCAGCAAAACTGGCGGATGCGCCTATTACGATCAACGCAGGTGATATATTTTACGCGCCCGATTTTGCACCTCAGGACGTGATCGTTGCGGCCCGATCTGGCCTCTATGCAAAATGGAAGGCATCTGGTGTCTCCATCAATTTTTTGATTCATGATCTTTTGCCGATATTAAGGCCGGATTTTTTCCCTGATCATACCAATCGACTGCACGCCGAATGGCTTGATTGCATTGCAGAAAATGCGGATCAATTGATTTGTATTTCCCACGCTGTGGCTGCTGATGTGCGCACGTATTTAAGACAGCCAAAACACCTGGGGACGCACTCTCCCGAAATCACCGTGATATACCACGGTGCCGATATCGATGCTTCTGCGCCCTCTCTGGGCATGCCAGAAAACACCGACATGCTCTTTGCGAAAATCGCAGCCACGCCCAGTTTTTTAATGGTAGGCACCATTGAACCACGCAAGGGATATTTACAAACTCTCGCCGCCTTCGAACAGCTATGGGACGCCGGTGAACAGGTCAATCTGATCATCGTTGGCAATGAAGGATGGACTGCCTTGGCACAGCATGAACGACGCACTATTCCTGTCATCATAGATCAACTTCAACATCATCCAGAACTGGGAAAGCGGCTTTTCTGGCTGGAGGGAATTAGTGATGAATGGCTCCAAAAATTGTATGCCGCAAGCACCTGTTTGCTGGTCGCAAGCGAGGGAGAAGGCTTTGGCTTGCCATTAATCGAAGCAGCCAAATACAAATTACCTATCATTGCACGCGACCTGCCGGTATTTCACGAAATTGCGCAGGAAAATGCTACCTATTTCAGCGGTCTGGCGACCAGCGATCTCGTAGATGTCGTGCGAAAATGGCTGTTATTACGGGCCAACGGAACGGTTCCAACATCAACGGCAATACATTGGAATAGCTGGGCGGAAAATGCAGACGAGCTGACTGCGATATTGATGAAAGACAAAAGAAAAATATCGAAACAGTGATGCCAATAAGACTTACACAACCTGAATCGATAAAGTACGTCCACACCCCCAGAATCGGCGACGCCATCATCAATCCTGATGCGTGCAGCACATCCATTTTGCATCAACATTGTTGCTCTAAATGGGATAGCCGAGTACCACAGCGTGAATGGCTGAGGTACACGGCCATTTGAGTAAAGGGGAACTAAATCCCGCCCATGCACAAATATTTCATTTCCAGATATTCGTCCATACCGTACTTCGACCCCTCGCGTCCAAGACCCGATTGTTTAATACCGCCAAAAGGCACGAGCTCATTCGATAACACGCCGGAGTTAATGCCGACCAAACCATATTCCAATTGTTCGGCCACACGCCACACCCGACCTATGTCGCGTGAGAAGAAATAGCTGGCGAGGCCAAATGGCGTATCGTTGGCTGCTTTGATGACTTCCTGTTCGGTCCTGAAACGAATCACGGCAGCAACCGGGCCGAAGGTTTCCTCGTGCATGATATCCATATTGCTACTGACATTCGAGAGTACAGTAGGCGGATAAAAGAAACCGCCCAACGCGTGCTTCTTACCGCCTGCAAGAATTTTCGCCCCCTTTGCTACCGCATCAGCCACGTGTTGTTCCACTTTGCTTAATGCCTGCTCATCGATCAGCGGACCTTGATTGACGCCCGTATCGAACCCATCCCCAACTTTGATTTTCGCTACCGCCGCAGCGAGTTTTTCAACAAACGCATCGTAAATGGATTCATGTGCATAAAAACGATTCGTGCTGACACAAGTTTGCCCCGCATTGCGATATTTGGATTGCATTGCACCTTCCACAGCAGCGTCCAAATCGGCATCTTCGAATACGATAAAAGGTGCATGCCCCCCTAATTCAAGCGCCACTTTTTTCACAGTCGGTGCGCACTGCGCCATTAAAATACGTCCCACGGGTGTGGAACCGGTAAAGGATAAATGCCGCACCAACGGGCTACTGCAAAGCAACTTGCCCACTTCAATCGATTGTGCAGCATCAGACGTGACCACATTAAAAACACCCGCCGGAATCCCCGCGCGATGCGCCAGTTCCGCCAGGGCGAGCGCAGACAAAGGTGTTTGTTCGGCCGGCTTGATGATGATCGTGCAGCCCGCAGCAAGCGCCGGTGCGACTTTGCGTGTAATCATGCCCATTGGAAAATTCCACGGCGTAATTGCTGCACACACCCCAATGGGCTGTTTAAGGACGAGGGTGCGCTTGTCCGTCCAGGTTGAGCCAAGAATATCCCCCACCACGCGCTTGGCCTCTTCTGCAAACCATTCGACGAAACTAGCGCCGTACGTTACTTCCCCCTTGGCTTCGGCCCACGGTTTTCCCTGTTCTGCTGTCATCAACGTCGCCAGATCGTCCTGGTTTTGCACAATCAGATCAAACCATAAACGTAAAATCGCAGCGCGTTCCTTGCCTGTCTTAGCGGCCCACGCGGGGAAAGCAGCCTGGGCTGCATCGATAGCTATCTGAGTTTCTGCACCACCCAACTTTGGAACGGTGCCAACGCACGTTCCCTTTGAAGGATTGCGCACGTCGAAATGAGTTGCCCCATCGACCCACACGCCGTTGATGTAGGCCTGATTACGCAGCAACCCGGCATCTTTCAAATTTTTAATACCAATGACCTCTGTTGACACAACAATTCTCCCACTCTAAATAATAGTTTTGAAAGGATAGCGTAAACAAGGCAGCGTCTTTCCGCGGCTAGCTGCCAGGCTGGAGAAAGTCGGCACTAACGAAAATAGTGGTTCTTTTTTACACCGTCGACATCAACGTCATTATGCCAATCAAGGGCACCGTCGTATCCGATATAGCGGACATAGCCCCCTCCGGGAACTGCTCAACCGTGGTAGAAGAAGCAATGCTAGACGTGGCACTATGCGCAATAAGGGCGCTTAGTGTCGTATTGACGATGGATCCAAAAGTGCTAGAACTGGACGTGCCAGTCAGCGCTGCCAGCATGGCGCGTGCGCTCGCTGCAGCCGCATTGCCGCTGTAGGCATTGATTTCGGATGGCGTATCGATGGCAAAGGTGAAGTCCGACCCCAACATGATCTTATTTGTCACGAGAACACCGTCGATCAACCCTTGCGTTGAGGTATTAGCTGACGCCCCCGCCATAATCGATAACGACGCATGGGGCCTGCTCAACACACCGCTATCGATGGCACTCGACCAATAAGCCAGACCCCCCGCATCAGGCGCCCGGTTGAGTACGTTTTGATAAATAGCGGTCACGAACGCAGCGGTACCGCCGTTATACAAGGCATTCGATTCAGCACTGGAACCAAAGCTATCTATCAGGCTTCTGATAGTGGCATTGGTGTTATAGGCAGCATCCAATTTTTGGATGTCGGTTGGGGCACCGAACGCTCGTAACTGCGCCTCAAAATTGACCAGCCCTCCGCTGTCGGCGGGTCGCCCAAAAAATGCAATGTAGAGTTCTTGCACAACGTCGCTGTAATCGATCGCAAGGCTGCCATCACCAAAAACCAAGGTCTCGATACTGGTCAGTGTATCGATGCCTTCTGCGCCAATTTTATTGGTTACCGTAAAACCGCTTGCGGTCTTCTCAATCGTGAACGCCGTACGCACACCGGCGTAACGGGCCGTATCATTACCGCCACCACCGTCGAGCGTATCGTTCCCGCCACCGCCAGTCAGCTGATTGTCCAGAGTATTGCCGTTAATCACGTCGTTGCCAGAACCGCCAATGGCGGCAATGACCGTCGCACCAAAGGGAATGGCCACGTTGTCGTGTGCGGAAACACCAATACTGCTGAAAGTGCCGGGCACAAGATTAATCGTCGAACCCAACGTCTGATTACTCGCATCAATGGTATCGACGGAACCGTTGCTTAAAAGGGAGCTGACAAACGCCACGCTATTGCTAAACGTAAAAGTATGCGTGGTTCCCCTCCCCGACACATTGGCGCCATAGAGATACTGCAGCGCTGCGATATCCAATATGCCCGGCGTGCTGTGCGAAATCGAACTATCGAGATTGTCGTTATAAGACATGATCTCAAACTTAGTGTTGTCGAATACCGCTGGACTAAATGGGGCGACACCAACCCCCGAACTACCGTTGTAGTTTCCAGGATGTTTCAACGCAAGCGCATGACCCGTCTCATGAATCAACGTTTCAAGGGAATAGCTCCCCTCAGTAAAAGTGGCATTGCTGACATCAACAAACACATCTTTTTGCCGAATACTGCCATCGGCGTTGAATATCGCAAAAGTAGTACCAGCACCACTGGTCAAATCAGCGATCCCGAACTGGATTTGCGCTCCAGCTGAACTCAACGTCTCAACAAACGTGATATTGGCAATCTTGCTGTATTGGGCCAGTACGTTTCGTACCGCCTGCTGCTGCGCGACTGACATCACGGCAAAACCGATTTCGCCATGTGATGTCTGAGTCATAAATGAATAAGTCAGCGTCACCGCAGTCCCAATACTGGCCCCAGCATTCCAGCGATAGTTGGGGCTAGACTGCAATTGGAGTAAAGGTGGGATCAACTGGGAAACCGTATCGATTTTTTCAGTCAGTGCATAAAAACCAGCCCCACCATTACCTCCCACTTGAAGATAATAGGTACCAGTGGTGGCTGCCGTATAACCAATTTGGGGGTTGGGATCAATATCGGGTTCAGTCGTGTAGATGGGTAAGTCATCATTGACTCCAACTGTCTTGAGATTTGCATCAAGCAACACAAGCGACGGATCGGCTAGCGTAGCTCCAGTGGCTTTAAATTCATACGTCGTCCCTGCCGTAAGATAAACTTGCACCAAGTCATGTCCGCCAGCTACCAAAGCGCCTGAAATGCCTCCCCCGCTCGACAAAGTCTTGATACTGCTATCCGTCAAACTCGTCACATGCGCATTAACGCTGTAGTTTCCGGAATCAATCCCACCATGAATCTGGAAATAATAAGTACCAGCCGCATTCATTACAAAGGTTTCACTATGCCCACTATTTCTTTCCTGCAACAGATTATGGTTCGCATCGTAGATAGAAAGAGTAAAACTGGCATAATTTCTGCTGCTTGGCGCAGTAAAATCCAACGATAAGACGCCTGTAGAAGTGGTCGTGATCTTGTAATAATCATCGTCATTCGCGACAGCTAATTGTCCCTTTACGACATGATCCAAACTCAGTTGATCAGCCGTAGCAAACGTGGTGTTTAACCTGGTTTCGTAGCCGCTCGCAGTTCCGGCAGGGCTGCTAAACTTCAAGTCGTATGACGTAATGGCGCCAGTTAGCGCATAAACCTCAACGTAATAAATTCCAGCAACAGTAATCCCCACCCCCGTCGTGGCGCCATAACCATGCCCAACTATATTGCTACCCACTAGCTTTGATAACGCATCATAAATAAACAAACCGAAGTAGTCTGACTGTGGGATAGCTGAGCTCAAATCAAGCTGCAAAATACTATTGGCACCGACGGTCACCTGAAAATAATCTCTCGGGTCACTCGTCGATGAAATTATGCCGGTAACCGTATCACCAAGATTGACCGTATTGGCGCTGGATTTCGAGTCATTTGGTTCTGTTTCCGCTATATTTGCCATGTTATAAATTCCCCCAAAGAATACATTCAATTTTTCGCAGCTCACGAGGAAAATAAATTACCAAGCAATGTAGCGATGACATTTCGGACGGCTATTTCGCGCCCACTCCAGGAAAATATTTCACATAAATCGATCTATCAGAGTTCGCCAATCAGTGCGATACACCGGACACCTGTGATATCTCCCGGGCCGTATATTATAATCGTAATAAGACTTCGCCCTCCAAATGTCCCGGCGACCAAAGCGCTGCTTCTAGTGACCAAGGCCGCATCTTGTGGGATGAATGGCGCAATTCAAGCTGGTGATATACGGCTTCTTCGACAATTCCGTAAGGGTGTGATTTTCATAGCACTGACGGCGTTCATTGCGCACGACATCTTGCTGATTGCTAAGTGCGGTTTGATCAATACATCAAGCCAATATCTCATGCGATTCGACTCTATCCACAGGCTATACAACCGACAAATCTTACGGATGTAGGCTGCGTGATGCGCGCACCCGATATAGAAAAATGGTTTTACGCGGTTAGCCTCACTAATCCACTGATATTGACGTGACCTTTGTACTCCAAGGAAAGTGCAATTCATGATGGAACACGATTAATTGGACTCTTCGGTGGTCTTCAATAAAAACAGGGGAATTTGCGTTTCTTGCGGATAGTCAATCGCTGTATCCCGCAAAATTTCGGCACAGCAGACCGCCCATTCCTCATTGAATTTCTCACCCAGTCCGGTACGGGCTGCGGCGATGAATAGCTCTACTTGTGCAGCAGTTGGTTGGTTCATGATAAATCTCTCTTAGAGATGGATATTAGGACTTACGCAAAATTGCCGTGGTAGCGTGATGCGTCTAAACACTTAATGTAACAAAACGAAGAAAATAAAAAAACAATGCATGTCCATTTTATCTGGATGGGAATTTTTGATTTTTTTCCTAATTTTCATGTCCTCCGCAGACGAATCTCAGTTTTCTTTTTTTGATTTGATTGACGCATAGCATATTTTGCGTAAGTCGTAGCCCGATCTTTGCATAAATTTTGGAAATGATCGCGCAGGATTTTTATTTTCGGGGAGATTTTCTGAAGAGACGCCGGCGTTGTTTCGCCAATCGACGGAAGAAAATTTCCTTGAAAAATAAAGGACAAGCAAAGACTCACGCAATGTATCCCAAAGTCAGCCACACCATCTTAGTGACATTGCCCAGTACCGTGATCGCCCGAGGTGTCGCCTGACACGGACATAAACTGCCAATCATAGCTACGATCCCTCAATATTAATTTGAGTACACCAAAATCTGCATTGCCACTAACCTCACTATGGGCCTTGCGCCAGCCCACCATCGTCAGGCTCGCGCCACCAGTGCCGACAACAAATTCACGTATGCCGCGTTTATCGTCACGATTTCCCTGTGCATCCTGAGGCGCAAAACGTTCGTAATCGTGATCGTGTCCCACTAGTACCAGGTCCGCGCCCGCAGCATGCAATATTTCCCATACAGCGCGCATTACCTTGTTGTTCCCATGACCTCCTGAACTATAGAGGGGGTGGTGCCAGTAAGCTAAGGTACAGGTCGCTTTATGTTGACCTAGATCGCCCATGAGCCAATCCAATTGCGCCTTTGCTTCTTTTTCATTGAGGTTGCTGTTGAGTGAGACAAGATGCCATTTTCCCACATCAACGCTGTAATAACCCCGCCGTGCCGGGCCAGCGCGATCGCCGAAATACTCATAATAACCAGTCGCGCCAGGAGTGTTGTAATCGTGATTACCCGGCGATGGGTAAGTGCGGTCTTTAAATTGCCCCCAAGTCGGTCCATAGCAACTGGAAAATTCTTTCGGTAAACCATCTGGATAGGTATTGTCACCCAAAGTTAACACTGCCGCATTTTTGTCTGAAACCAAAGCGGCGGCAATCAACGCCGCCGTTTTAGCTGCACCGCTATTGGCAACATCACTACCGTCACATTTAGCGATATCCCCTGCTGCATAGATGGTGACACCTGCCGATGCATCTGCTTGAACAGGGGCGGCAACAATCGTTTCAGCCGTACAACCCGTAACAGCGGTGGAGAAAAAAATAAAAACCAAGAGGGTCTGGAAATACGTTACGCGAAAAAGTTTCATTAATCTCATTCTCATCTTTTGTATCAGCAAGGCCCGCTATTTTGGTATCGGTGGTACATCGTGTTAATGTGCACTGCATGCCGCTTTTTACACCCATAGGAAAAACAAAAAGCGACCTGAGCAAATTGTAATTATAGGAATTGGATATGGATTTTAATACATTGCAATTTGATGATTGGAAACCATACGAGCTCATAAGGATGGTATTCGTGAACGATACTGTCACATCGGCGTGTGCTAAAGCGCCTGAAATTCACCGGCTATACGATTTTTTTTCACGCGATCCCAAGAAAATATTTGCCCGTTCATCGCTACATAAACGCCCGGCTGAAGCGTCTGTGCAACGCCGCACGCAAAGCCAAAATTGAACAACGCATCCGAATGCACGATTTCATAGGGAATCATCGCCCCGGTCAATACAATCGTTTTATTTAATTGGGCAGGGCCGAGCACTTCGGCTGTGTCACACATGGTATCAGTGCCATGTATTATTACGATAGTCGATTCCTGTGACTGACGACATGCTGTCAACACCTGCTGCCGCTCAGCATCGTGCATATCCAATGAGTCGAGCAAAAGCAGTTGTTCCAGGACGACCCCAATACGCATTCGGGTGCGCTGAATGATTTCGGATAAATGGCTGACACCGAAAACAAGTTGCCCCGCTATTTCATCATAGTGTTTATCGAAGGTGCCGCCTGTGGCGATGATGCGTAGTGTCATGACATGCGTTCGAATTAAAGCGAATGGGGATGAATTAACTAACGGCTCTACCCCGATCACAGGATTAAAGCCTGCCTATCTTACACGCTGCATAACATCGACTTTGCATTGTTCTAAAGCCCCCTATTGCAAGATCAACGATGCGCGAAGGAAAAGCTGACAAACATCATCTCATTTATTTTATATTCGAGGTTTTATCCCATCCGCCACCCACCGACTTATAGGCACTCACCACCGCCGCTAAATACGAGCGCTTGCTATCAATCAGGCTTGATTCCGCCTGTAACAAATCGCGTTGCGCGCTTAACACGTCGAGATAACTGCTGTAACCATTTTTGTAGCGTAAATCGGCCAAGTGCAGAGAATCTTTCAATGCAATGACCCGGCGATTGCTGGCAGCTACAATCTGCGCGTTTGCATTCGCATTCGTCAACGCATCATGCACATCGCGAAATGCTCCCTGGACTGTCTGAACATACTGCGCCAACGCTTGCGTCTTTCGCGCTTCGGCACCAGACACTACAGCACCTACCGCACCCGCGCGGAACACCGGCTGTAACAGATTAACACCGAGGTTCCACAGCAAGGAAGCGGGATTAAATAAGTCTTGAAGCACGCGGGACTCATCACCGATTCCCGTGGTTAGTCTAACGCTAGGAAAATACTGCGCCTTAGCCTGGCCTACATCCGCATTGGCCGCGATCAAACCTTGTTCAGCAGCGATAATATCGGGACGACGATTGAGCAAATCCGATGGTAAATCTGTGGCCGAGCTCAGTTGCAAACGCAATTGCTGATACAGCGTATCCATACTGCTACCACGCACAATGTCGGGATGCACAATCGCTGTCGGCGAACGGCCTAACAAGACAGCCATTGCCGACTCCGTATTAGCAAGCGCTTGCTGTGCCTGCGTCAAATTAATTTCTGTGGCTGCGACTTCCGATTCCGCAAGATGTAAATCCAGTTCACCCACGGATCCTGCTGCAAAACGTTTTTGCTGCAAACGAAGATTTTCCTGCCGGGTTTTCAAGGCGGATTCAGACAAAGCGACCTGTGCATCGTAGGCACGCAAAGCAAAATAATTTTGCGCCAGCGTTGAATACAAACTGCTCTGCACCAGAGCGCGACTGGCTTGCTGCGCTAACAGGCGTGCCCTGGCAGCCTCATCGGCGCGTGCCAGCTTACCCCAAAAATCAATCTCATACGAAGCATTCAAACCCACCTGGAAATCTTTGGCGATCGGATTCGCACCCGCAATCAATTTTTTTGCGTTCTCGCTGGTACGCGTTTTGGCCGCACTCCCGGTGGCATCGACGACCGGAAAACGGTTGGAATGCGTCCCCGCCACATTGGCTCGTGCTTCCTCAACCCGGCCTGCCGCCAACACCACATCCTGATTATTGGCTGCCGCTTCATCGAGCAAATTATTCAAGATCGGGTCTTGGAAACTTTTCCACCACGCCAATAAGTCAACAACAACCTTGTCCGCCCCCTCGTTCTGTGCAAAAAAAATGCCGAGGCTAGACGGTGTGTCTAAGGTTGGCCTCTGATAATGAGGGCCGACCATCAAGCCAGTAGAACCACAAGCTGCCAGAATCAAACTGGAGGCAAACACCGATAAACGCAATTTTGATCTAGACATTTTTTATTCCTTCCCGCCATCAACAGGTGCGTTATGCAATAGATGAACCGGATGTTCGAAATCTGCTTCGGTAGTCTTGAAACGCCGGTCGTTAATCAGCTTGAAGAACAAAGGCACGAAGAAAATCGCCAGGAAAGTTGCTCCCAACATGCCGCCCAATACGCCGGTACCGAGCGACTGCCGTGCCGCAGCGCCGGCACCGTGCGAGAACGCCAATGGCGTCACCCCCAAAATAAATGCCAGCGAGGTCATCAAAATCGGCCGGAAGCGCAGCCGTGCGGCTTCCAACACGGCAGCAACCGGCGCATAACCTTCATTTACTTTCATGACCGCAAACTCGACAATCAAAATTGCATTTTTGGCTGACAAACCGAGGAGAGTTACCAAGCCAATCTGGAAATACACATCGTTATTAAAATGGCGCAAATACACCGCCATCAACGCGCCGAAGATCCCAAATGGCATCGCCAGCAATACCGAAAATGGCAACGACCATTTTTCATATTGTGCGGCAAGGATCAGGAAAATCATCAACACACCTGCGCCCAAAGCCAGGCCGGATGCATTGCTGCTGCGCTTTTCCTGGAAAGAAGCACCGCCCCAGTCGTACACGGCATCGGCAGGCAATACATTTTGCGCCGCACGTTCCATCGCCGCGATAGCTTGGCCCGAACTAAAACCAGGCTTGGCATTGCCCAATAATTTAATCGCCGGCAACGCATTAAAACGCTCCACCGAATCGGGGCCGGAAATAAAACGCACCGTGGTAAATGCACGCACCGGAATCATCTGCCCGCTACTTGAACGAACATACATGTTGCCGATATCGTCGGGTTTGGCGCGGAACTGCCCATCTGCTTGCAATTGCACGGTGTAGATACGGCCGTCTTTATTGAAATCATTGACGTAATAGCTGCCCATCGTCGCTGCCAGCGTATTGTAAATATCAGACAAACCGACGCCCATGGAGCGTGCTTTTTCGTTATCGACATCGACGTACAACTGCGGTGAATTGGCTTGCCACAATGTCTGAACACCAGCCAGTTCCGGCTGCTTATTCGCCTCGGCAATCAAGGCCGGCAATAATTCGGCCAGCCGTTTCACGCCGCCTTCGCCTTTGTTTTGCAGATAAAACTCAAAGCCACCCGTTTGTCCCAAACCTTGAATAGCCGGTGGAGAAAAAAACAGCGGCAAGCCTTCTTTGATGCGGCCGGTTTTCATAAAACCTTCGCCGACCAGTTGCTTTGCAGACTGATCACGTTCATCCCACGGTTTCAAGGGAAAAAACATGGTCGCTGCCGACGATTTCAAGCCGCCGCCGCCCAGAAAATCAAGCCCAACCAAGGCAAATGTGGTGTCGATATTTTTATTCGTTTTCATGATGCCTTCGATCTGACGCACCATCGCATCGGTGCGGTCCAGCGAAGCGCCATCGGGCATGATCGCAGCACCAATAAAGTAACCCTGGTCTTCATCCGGCACCAAACCGCCGGGGACTGTTTTCCACATCAATCCGGTCAGCAAGACCATCCCGCCAAAAATCGCAACCCCGAGAATAGAACGCTTCAAAAAGAAGGTAACGCCATTGGTATAGCGCTTGGTCAAGCGCAAAAATGCACCGTTAAACCACAGAAAAAATGGATGATGATTTTCTGCACCCGGCTTCAACAATAAAGCACACAGCGCAGGCGTCAGCGTCAGTGCAACAGTTCCCGATAAGACCACCGCAATCGAAATTGTCACCGAGAACTGGCGATACAACTCACCCGCCAAACCGCCCAGGAAAGCAATCGGGCCGAAGGCTGCTACCAACACCAATACAATCGCAATCACCGGCCCTGTCACTTCGTGCATCGCTTCCAGCGCAGCGTCTTTAGGCGACATGCCTTCTTCGTTCATCAGGCGTTCAACGTTTTCCAACACGACAATCGCGTCGTCCACCACGATGCCGATCGCCAGCACCATGCCGAATAGCGTCAGCGTATTGATGCTGTAACCGAGCAGATGCAAACCCGCCAGGGTGCCGATCAGGGACACCGGCACAGCCAGTGTTGGAATGATGGTGGCACGCCAGCTCTGCAAAAATAAATAGACCACGATAAACACCAGGATCATCGCCTCGCCCAGCGTCTTGAGGACCTCTGCGATGGATTCCGTCACGAACGGCGTAGTGTCGTAAGGCGTGGTGTATTCCATGCCTTCGGGGAATTTTGCCTTCAAGTCCTGCAAGGTTTTTTCTACTGCCTTGCGGGTATCGAGTGCATTCGCGCCGGTCTGCAAGAAGACACCGATGTTGGCCGATGGATGACCATTCACCCGGCCATACAGGTTGTAATCTTTAGAACCCAGTTCGACCCGCGCCACGTCACTGATGCGCACCGCCGCGCCGCCTTTGGTACTTTTCACAATGATGTTGGCAAACTCCGACGGTAGGAGCAAACGTCCCTTGGCCGTCACGGTCATGGTCATTTCTTCAGTGTTGTTCGGCGGGGCACCGACTTTACCCGCAGCGTACTGCGCATTTTGTTCGGTAATGGCGTTGGAAATATCACCCACAGTCACACCCAGCTGCGCCATACGATCAGGACGCATCCAGATCCGCATCGCGTAATCCTTGGCGCCGAAAATTTGCACATTGGTGGTACCAGGCACGCGCTTCAATGCATCGAGTACGTTTTGCGTTGCATAGTTGGAGAGATAGAGCGCGTCATAACGATTGTCGGGAGAGAACAAAGCGGCGACCACTAAGAAATTGGCCGAGCTTTTAGAAACAGTCACGCCTTGACGCCGTACTTCTTGCGGCAGTTTTGCATCCGCCTGGCGCACGCGATTGTTCACGTTAACCGCGGCGATATCGAGATTGGTGCCGACCTCAAAAGTTACGTTGATGGAAACACGGCCATCGGCTGAAGATACGGAATCCATGTACAGCATGTGTTCGACGCCGTTGATTTGCTCTTCAATCGGCGCTGCGACCGTGCGTTCGACTACTTCGGCAGATGCGCCTGGGTAGACAGCCGTGACGTTGACCACCGGCGGAGAAATTTCGGGATACCGCGATATAGGTAAAACGCGCAAGGCGGCTAAACCTGCCAGCACAATAATCAACGACATGACTGTCGCCAATATCGGCCTGTCAATAAAAAATTTTGAGAACATGAATGGTTCCTTGTGGGCTTGCGAGTGCTTAGCTTGGTGTGATTATGGTGAGCGCGATGTTGGGCTTAACGCTGTTGCGTTTGGCGCTCAACAATGATCCACGGGTACCCATGCGTATCAAATTAGTGTGCAGCGCTAGCAGTTTGTGCGACAGGTTTGTCAGCCAGCGCAATCGGCATCACTGTCATTCCAGGGACATGCGCTTTGATAAAACCATCCACCAAGACGCGGTCGCCGCTCTGCAAACCTTTGGTCACAATCCAGTCTCCATTGGACCAGCCGTCCAGCTCCACCGGCTTGGGTACCAGCTTGTTATCCGGCGTCACGGTAAATACCATTTTCCCCATCGGACTATCAATCACGGCCCGTTGCGGCACCGCCATTGCTGCGCTACGTGTAGCGCCATTCAAAGTCACACGGACAAACTGGCCTGGGTGCAGCCCGCCATCAGGATTAGGGATCTGGGCGCGCGCATCAAAACCGCCAGTCGCCGGATTGACGCGTTCGCTGACAAAATTCATCTTTCCGGTGGCAGGAAAAACACTGCCGTCAGCCAGCTTCAATTTAACGTCAAAGGATAAACTGCCGTTGCTGGCACGCTTGCCCGGCATGGCAATTTTTCCGCTGCCAAGTTCCCGACTCATCTTCAAAAAATCCGCTTCAGGTACGCTGAAATTGACATACACCGGATCGGTTTGCACTATCGTCGTCAGCAAGCTGTCGGTCGGTGTTACCAAGCTGCCGTTGGATTTAATGGCAATGCCCGTCACGCCAGAAATCGGCGCGATCACTTTGGTATACCCCAGATTGAGCTTGGCCTCATTGACTTGCGCACGCACTTGGTTATAGCTGGCCTCAGCCGTTTCCAGGCTCGATTTGGCATCGTCGAATTCTTTTTGGCTGATGGCTTTTTCTGCCACCAAGGGGGCAAGTCGTGCGAACTCGCGCTTGGCTTGATTGAGCTTGGCCTCGCTTACACCAGCAGCCGCTTCAGCCGAGGCCAACTGCGTTTGATACGTGCCTGGATCAATCTGGAACAGTACTGCGCCTGCCTTGACTGGCGCGCCTTCTTCGTAAAGGCGGTCTTGCAAAATGCCAGCAACACGGGCCCTGATTTCGGTTTCCCGCGAACCTGCCGTTTGGCCTACGTACTCAAAATTTATCGGCACATTTTTGGCTTGCGCTGTTACCACATTTACTTCCGGCGGCGCCATATTGCCGGGGGCTACATTAGCCATCCCATTTTGCTTACCGCACGCGGACAAAAAAAGGAGCGGTAGTGCGAGCGCTAATACATGAGCCGTGGTGGAGTACGAAGAAAAATTGCGTTTACCGGAAAAATTTAGAACAGTATGGAGCGAGAGAGGCCGCTGGATCGGTGTGTGCATAGGACTTCTTTCTTCTTGTGTGAAGGACGATGATCCATTATCATACATTCATAAATGTTTGTAAATGACATTTTGACGTTTAGCATGCAACAAAAATCGTATGCGTAAAAATGAGGTGATCAGACATCACGGGAATGTAGTACACATATCTAGCCCGAAGATATACGCCCCTGAAAGAGATGGTGGTAGATCAGGTAGTAGATTCTTTAAAGGAGGTCTTAATAGCCGAATTAGACGAATGAGCTTCACCGGAATCAGAATGAAGACTCACGCAAGGGAGAACAGCATGGTCAGAAGAACGAAAGAAGAAGCACAAGAAACGTATGTCGCCTTACTCGATGCAGCGGAGCACGTTTTCAGCGAAAAAGGCGTCACTAAAACCACACTCAGCGACGTCGCCTCTGCGGCGGGTTTGACGCGCGGTGCTATCTATTGGCACTTCAAGGATAAAACAGCCCTCTTCCAAGCAATGTGTGACCGGGCTTTTTTGCCGATGGATGCCTTGCTCAACGAGATCATCAGTACGCCGGGTAAAGACCCCCTCATTGTCTTGCATCAGATGAGCGTGCATCTGCTCAAACAAGTAGCTAACGATACCCGTCAAAGAAAAGTGTTTGATATTATTTTTCACCGATGTGAAAAAACTCAAGAGATGGCATTTTTTGCGCTGGAACAAGAAAAGCGTGCTGAATGTCTATCGCGCATGGAAGCCATTTTGCAAGAGTGCGTCAAACAAAACATCTTGCCAGCAAAGACTGATACATGGATCGCCATGCAAGCTATTCACTCGTACCTGGTGGGCCTGATTCATGAATGGCTGCTTGACACCAACGGCTATGATTTGGAGCAACATGCAGAAGCCATGATCGATCTTTTTTTAGCTGGTTTGCTCGCACGGCCGCCTCTTAAACGCAGCCTGTCCTAGTAATCCGTCAATTTGAAAAGGCTGGATAGAAATCCATAGAATTCAAATATCGTCCTCCCGTTATTAAGATATTTTATTTTTCACATCCATTTCGCCGATGCAGAGATAAGCGTATTCTTTAGGCATTCGCCTCCTTTTTTATCTGTTTTGACATGAAACCCATCGCCCCCGGTACCGTTATTTTTCATCGCTATCGCGGTTATGGCGTATTAACGTCCGTCAATTTACTCACCGGATGGGTTGCTGCTCGCTTTGGGGACGAAGCGCGCTCGCTTGATTTGAATTTATCGACCGATGACATTCAGCACGCCGACGGTGAGCTGATTTTGTTCCAGATTGCTACGCCTGATCGCATGCCCCATGCACGCTTGATGGCTATGGTGCGCGAGTTGCATCGCGCCGGTTATCAGCGGCTGTATTTATATTCATGGCCCAAGCCATCCGGCATGCATTGGCGCTGGCAGTTATTTACGGGCCCGCGCAACTGGATGCACCGTCCCTGGCGCGAAGGTTGGTATGGTTCCGGTGCCGACTATAATTTCAACCCGGTCATGGGTTGGGGCGATGCACCCGGGGCAACAGCCGAAGAACTTGCGCATGCACTGGCCAAATTTGACCCTGAAGGATTAGCACGGGCACTAGGCCGTGATGAGGATCACACCATCTGGTTCGACGCTGTCTGCAAAGCTTTATTACCCAACTACATGTTCAGCTTAAGCTTGGAATCCCATAGCACTGTGGAACCAGTGCCACTGACTGTGATCCCTGTGCGCAACAAGATTTCAGCCTATGGCGGAGCGGCATTGCCTTGGCCCCCTGGCTGGGCGCGTATGTGGACAGGCCATCCTATTCTCATGTCCGCAGTCGCCAACCCTGCCGTCAGCTCTCTGGATGAACTTGGCTAAGGTGGTTGCGATAGCCCTGCGTCATGGGGTAAAGCTCAGCACTGGCGGATGGACAACATTTTTCGGCGTGCCTGCAGCAAAATCGAGCACGTTCTGAAAAGCATCGCCAAACATCCGCTCGTAGCACTCTTTTTCGACATATCCTAAATGCGGTGTAGCTAGTACATTTTCCATACGTAACAGCGCTGATCCAGGTGGAAGCGGTTCATTTTCAAATACATCGAGCGCTGCACTACCCGGTCGTCCTTGTTGTAGCGCAGCCTCCAGCACCCCTGGCGCTACCAGCTGTGCGCCACTCGTATTGACAAATAGAGCCTCGGGCTTCATGCAGTCTAAATCTGCCGCTGTTACGATGGCACGCGTTTCAGCACACAATCGCAAATGCATGGAAATAACATCGGCCTCTTCGAATAGAACCTCTTTCGATGCAGCGGTTTCATAGCCTTCGGAAATGGCCCTTTGCCGGCTGGCCTGACCTCCCCAAATCAAGATCCGCATCCCAAATGCGCTGCCATATCCAGCAACAATGCGTCCCACGTTACCGTAGCCCCAGATGCCCAGAGTCTTACCACTGAGTCTGGAACCTAAGGTATTCCGCAGCGGTGACACCGAGGCAGTTTGCCACAGGCCATCTTTTAGATTGCACGTATACAGCGCAATTTTTCGCTGTGCTGCCATGATTAAAGCCCAAGTCAATTCAGCCGGTGCCACCGGATCACTGCCCCCTTCAGTCACCACAACACCGCGCGCTGAGGCTGCTGCTATATCAATATGCTCAATGCAATGCCCACCCCATCTTCCCGTTTGGGAAATGAGTTTTACATGAGGTAATTTATCCAACAATGCTTTGGTGATCGAAGTGCGTTCACGTATCAACACCAGTACATCATAGCCAGCCAGCCGAATCGCCAATTGGCCAGTGCCTCGCGCTGAATGATTGAACACCTTCACTTCATGCTCCTCTAACAAACGAAAGCAATCAAGGTTTCTGACGCAATCTTGATAGTCATCGAGTATGGCAATTTTCATTTTAGTTACCCGCTTTTCATAAGGGCACCTGTATTCATCGGAGCGCGCCGAACAAACCATGGCGCGAAGTAAATCGATGGGAGCGCCCCTCAATTTATGTAAAAAAATATCAGGCTATGAGGTCATTAAAATAGCCCACTACATTACTCAACAATATTCACTACAATTTTGTTGTAAATCATTGAGGTCAGCGCTTTCACGGCGTACAATCGCTCACACATTTGATCATTGGAGTGCCGAACAAACATCAGTGCACTGGTAAAACCTTCCATCAATTGCAAATTATTTTTAGAACACTTTACGCATTATTTCATTTCTTAAACTGGTGTGGACTGACGCAAAACTATTGAGGAGCAAACAGGAAAAACACCATAGGGGCAATTTTTTCATCACCCCAACTATTCTCAAGATTATTATTGCCACCCACCTTTGAGCAAAATTACTACACCTTACCCGCCGCGCGAAGTGCTGCCTAGTCTGCACCCGTAGCCAGTAAGCCCATTAGCAACGGCAACAATTCTGCCACGCAAGGAAAAGATTTTTAATTGCACCCAAGGAGAAGTCATGAATCAACCCGTTATGGGCGGCGTCGCTATACTCGGCACACCCAATTACATTAAGCAGCAAAAGCTCATCAGTTGGGTAACCGAAATCGCCACGCTCACCAAACCAGATCGTGTGTACTGGTGCGATGGATCCGAAGAAGAATATGATTATTTATGCGCAGCAATGGTCGCCGCCGGAACAATGCAACGCCTCAACGAAACCAAGCGCCCCAACAGCTACCTAGCTTGCTCCGACCCATCCGATGTCGCACGCGTCGAAGACCGTACTTACATTTGCAGCGTCAAACCAGAAGATGCAGGCCCCACCAACAACTGGCAAGCACCGGCTGAAATGCGCAGCACACTGAACGGCCTGTTCGATGGCTGCATGCGCGGACGCACCATGTATGTGGTGCCGTTTTCAATGGGGCCGTTGGGTTCGCCCATCGCCCACATCGGTGTCGAGCTAACCGATTCACCCTACGTCGCTGTCAACATGCGCATCATGGCCAGAATGGGCAAAGCTGTGTACGACGTGCTGGGCACCGACGGTGAATTCGTGCCGTGCGTACATAGCGTAGGCGCACCGCTGCGCCCAGGTCAGGTGGATGTGGCATGGCCATGCAATCCCACCAAGTACATCGTGCATTACCCAGAAACGCGTGAAATCTGGTCATATGGTTCCGGCTATGGCGGCAATGCCCTGCTCGGGAAAAAATGTCTGGCGCTACGCATCGCTTCACACATGGGACGTCAGGCCGAAGAAAAAGACGGCATGGGTTGGCTGGCCGAACACATGCTCATTCTGGGCGTCGAATCGCCCGAAGGCAAAAAACATTACGTCGCAGCGGCCTTCCCCTCATCTTGCGGCAAAACGAATTTTGCCATGCTAATTCCACCGGCCAGTTTCAAGGGCTGGAAAGTGACCACCATCGGCGACGATATCGCCTGGATCAAACCCGGTGCCGATGGCCGTCTATACGCCATCAATCCAGAAGCAGGCTACTTTGGCGTCGCACCCGGCACCAATGAAAAGACTAACTTCAATTGCATGGCCTCCATGCGCGAAAATACCATCTTCACCAACGTCGCCTTAACCGACGATGGCGATGTCTGGTGGGAAGGCCTGAGCAAAGAAGCTCCCGCCCATCTGATGGACTGGCAAGGCAAAGATTGGACGCCAGAGAATCCCAAAGCGGCGGCGCATCCCAACTCACGCTTCACCGTGGCTGCCACCCAGAACCCCGTCATCGACGCAGCATGGAACGATCCTGCCGGCGTGCCGATCTCCGCATTTATTTTCGGCGGCCGCCGTTCCACTACCGTGCCGCTGGTGACCGAGGCACGCAACTGGATCGAAGGTATCTACATGGCAGCAACTATGGGATCAGAAACCACTGCCGCCGCGACGGGTCAAATGGGTCTGGTGCGACGCGATCCTTTCGCCATGTTGCCCTTCATCGGCTACAACATGAGCGACTACTTCCAGCATTGGCTCAACCTAGGTGAAAAGCTGGCAGAATCAGGTAACCGCTTACCCAAAATCTACTGCGTCAACTGGTTCCGCACCGGCGAAGACGGCAAATTCATCTGGCCCGGATTCGGGGACAATATGCGCGTTCTAAAGTGGATGTTAGAACGTATCGACGGTAGCGCACAAGGCAGCGAGAACCTGTTCGGCATCACACCCCATTTCCATGATTTGAACTGGGACGGCATCGCATTTACGCAAACTCAATTCGACGCCATCACCTCCATCAACAAGGACGCATGGGTGGCCGAATTAGCGCTCCATGATGAATTGTTCGACAAATTGGAATATCACTTACCGAAAGAATTGAAAGCAACCAAAGCCAGGTGGATGCAACGCCTGGCTGAGCTTTAATTCTAGAAATAGCCAAATCCGCTTCCAGCATCAACACTGGTGCTGAAAGCGGAATGCATTTGGTTCTGCCTACCCTATTCCAACAATATGGGGCTTAGCGGCCTACCACCATTATTCATTTGCATCCGTCCCAATAGGCAGGCGGGTGGAGGAGGACCGTACCTTCGGACTCCCTGTTTTTACCGCCATCCTTCAAAGTAATCATGGCAACTGGCGCACTTGCAATCCGCGCTTTTTTAATAACGCCAAGATACTATTCTTTCCCGTCATATGCCCTGCACCGATGACGATAAACGCTTTTTGTCCGGCATCGAGCATGTCACCAATTTTTTCTGCCATACCCACATTGCGATCATCGAGCAATAATTTCATTACTTTCGCAGAACCCGCATCTTTGTCGGCGGACTTTTGCATGACCGCAGCCAAGGCCGATGCATCACCATTTTTCCAGGCAAGAACCAAGGCATCAACTTCATTTTCTGCTTCGCCATTAACCAAGCCATCAAGCGCTTGTTTAAGCATCGACTCTCCCTCCTCGTCGCTCAAGTCGCCCAGAACATGCGCCTGAAACGCTATGTTTTCCAGCTCTTTGAGAGCCTTGCCATCGGCTTTAGCGCGCGCAATAAAATGAAGGTCAATACCCGCTTCGGCCGTATAGCCTTTCCGCTTCATAAGCCCCAGCACCAAACCCGTGGTGACCACCGCTGGCTTAAGTGGTTGGAATTGTTCCGCAGCTGACCCTGCCAATGTGGATAACTTCTGCCAGCTTTCCTTGCTAATGTGATTTTCCAACCTATCGGGCGCTTTGTACATCAGTAAGGGTAGCGCAATTTTCATTGCCTGCGGATCGCTAGCGTCCACTTCTACCGCAAGTACATCTGCCTGTTTATAAGCTGCTTCGACCACCCTGGGAAGTGGGTAGAAATCAGGCTTGGCGAGATGGATAGAACCAAAAATATAGAGGGTATTGGTGGGCGACTTAATTTCCCACAACAATGTTTTCGCTGCATTCTCCGTACCTGCCTGGGCCATCCCCACAAAGACCAACTGCAAGAATAAAGTTACCAACACCACTGCGCTGCATGGTCGCAGACAGACTGAATTTTTCATCCTATTCCATTTCAAAATTAAAGTGAACACAACAGAGGAAAGCAAGGAATACTTTGCCCTAACTAATAAAGTAAACGTCTGCTTTAACCAATTGAACCTTCCCCATTGAATTATGCACTACCCGTTTTTAGCCCCCCTCTCCCGATCACAGGAGAGGGTTGGGGTGAGGGTGGAGAGGGTGGTTGCAAACAGTGAAACAGTGCGGTTTATTGAGATCTCTGCACAACCGTAGCAAACGGCGAAAATCGGGAGCGAGATCATGCCACTGGCTAAAGTGTGACGATTTAAAGTTCTCACCTGCAAGGATTTTTGCCGACTGGAACATGCCTATAATGGTGTCATCACTTTTTTTACAGCCCTAAAGATCCGTGCCCAAACTTTCGCCACTTTGGTTGTTCGACCTGGACAACACCCTGCACGACGCCTCACACGCCATTTTCCCTGCGATCACTACGAATATGAATGCCTTTATTGCGCAAACTCTAAACAAGGGAAATGGTCCGGCCGATACGCAAACGGTCAACACGGCGCGGCTGCTATATCTGCAGCGTTACGGTGCGACCCTGCTTGGTATGATCAAACATCACGCCGTGCGAGCCGAGGAATTTTTACACGATACTCACCAGTTCGATGATCTGCGTTCGATGATTCGCGCCGAACGCGGCCTAGCGCGACTGCTCAAGCGTCTGCCGGGACGCAAAATCCTTCTGACAAACGGCCCACAACGCTACTCACGCGAGGTGATGCGCCACCTTGGCCTGCATCGCTATTTTGCCAAACACATTGCCATCGAATCGATGCATGTCCATCGCCAATTGCGACCTAAACCATCCAAGCTGCTGTTACGTAAATTGATGCGGCAAGAACGGATTGCGCCCCATCGTTGCATTCTGGTGGAAGACACCAGCAAAACACTAAAAGCGGCCAAAGCATTGGGCCTACGCACAGCCTGGGTCACAAGATACCTGGCGGTCAGATCTGATGTCAACGCTAATACACAAACCAGCTTAGCCCCCAAAATTGCAATCACTACTACAAAGCGCCCCGTTTACATCGATGTCAAAGTAAAATCTGTTCACCACTTATTCGACAATCTGCGTCGGCTGACCGGCACATCTTTTTGAGGCGACATGGCAAGCACTAAACCCGGCGAGCGCAAGCTGCAAATTCTCCAGACCTTGGCAGCAATGCTGGAACGTCCTAAAGGCGAGCGCATTACCACCGCTGCCCTGGCAGCTAAACTCGATGTTTCCGAAGCCGCCCTGTACCGTCATTTTGCGAGTAAGGCGCAAATGTTCGAAGGGTTGATCGAATTCATCGAAGGAACGGTGTTTGGCCTGATCAACCAGATCAATACGCAACAAGAAAATGGCCTGGCGCAAATGCAGGCGATTACCCTCATGCTGCTCAATTTCGCCGAACGCAATCCTGGCATGACACGCGTCATTATCGGCGAGGCACTGGTCAATGAAGATGAGCGCTTGCAGGTGCGCATGAATCAGTTTATTGATCGCGTCGAACTCGCGCTCAAGCAAGCGCTGCGACTTGCTGTGACGCAGGGCCAGGCTAAGGAATCGGAAGTCACCGCGCGCGCCAATCTCATCATCAGCTTTATCATCGGCCGCTGGCATCGGTATGCCAAAACCGGATTTAAGCAAAATCCATCCGATGGCGCGCAAGCGCAAATTGCCTTGCTGCTGGTCTGAGTCTCCGATTTGCTCAACCCGGATTTCTCTCCTTGTTTTGCATTGCTCGATGACAGCGATGCCAGCCCCCGCGATCCACGCTCCCGGCTTTATACGGAATATATCGGCAGCTTGTCCTGCAACCGACTTTCCGAACTACCGATCTTGTTCGAGAAGATGCAGCAGGCGTTGAAACTAGGCCAGTACGCTGTAGGATTGTTCACTTACGAATTCTCCGATCCATCTTCGGAGGCCGTGACAACTTACGAAGTCGATGGCGCCAGCTCCGCGTTCAATTCTCCGGCGGAAATCCTGCTTTTCAAGAACTGCCAACGGCTCTCTGCACAGCAAACCGAAACCTGGTTATTGGCACAGCGCGATGCCGCTCCCCACGCCGATCCAGCGGGCATCGCAGCGGTGCGAGCCAGTGTCACCGAGAATGAATTTGTAAAGGCCATTGAGTACATCAAAAAAAACATCGAAGCGGGTGATACCTATCAAGTGAACTTCACCTACCGCCTGCATTTCGATACATTCGGCAGCTTGCATGCGCTTTACCTGCGCCTGCGTGCGCGCCAATCGGTCCCTTATGGTGTAGTGATTGCACTGCCCGATGGCCGGGCAGTTTTGTCTTTGTCACCTGAATTATTTGTCCAGCACCGACAAGGCGAACTGACTGCTCAACCAATGAAGGGTACTGCGTCCGCGTCAACAAACAATGATATTGAACAAGACCGAATGGCAGCGCAGGCGCTTTGCACCGATGAAAAAAATCGTGCCGAGAATGTCATGATCGTCGATCTGCTGCGCAACGATTTCGGAAAAATTTCTGCCATCGGTTCTGTGCACGTCTCAGAATTATTTAACGTCACACGTTATGGCAGCGTATTGCAAATGACATCGACTATTCATGCAACGCTACGTAATAGCGTCCATCTCGCCGATATCTTCAACGCCATCTATCCGTGTGGTTCTATCACCGGCGCACCCAAAAAACGCACGATGGAAATTATCCACGCGCTGGAATCCGAACCACGCGGCATCTATACCGGAGCGATAGGCTGGTTCGAGGCGCCGACAGCAGCACATCCTATGGGGGATTTTTGCCTATCGGTGCCGATCCGCACACTGGCACTCCAAGCACCAAAGGCGGATGGCGTGCGCCAGGCTCAAATGGGAGTAGGCGCTGGTATCGTCTACGACAGCGACGCTCGAAACGAATATGCGGAATGTCTTTTAAAAGCACAGTTTCTAACTGGTTTGCCCAACCACTTCGAATTATTCGAAACGATGTATGCAACTCAAACAGCCGGCTGTCGGAATCTACAGCGGCATTTGCAACGACTGCGGTTGTCAGCTAGATATTTCGGTTTTTTGTACGACGAAGAAAAATTGCGCAAAATTTTGCAGGACACTTGCATGGCATTGCCATCGGGTGCTGCACATCGGGTGCGCATCGCACTCAATCAAGCAGGTGCAATCAGCATCAATACTGGACCGATAACACCTATACAGGAACCGGTGCGCTTGCTGCTCTCGAGCCACCCTACGCGAGCCGACCAGCTTTTCCTACGTCATAAAAGCACAGTACGCGACCTGTATGACGCAGGGTGGCGCGCGGCAGAAAAACTCGGCGCGTTCGACATGTTGTTTTTCAATACCTCAGGTAAAGTAACTGAAGGTGGTCGCAGCAATCTATTTGTGCAATTAAATGGGCGCTGGTACACCCCACCCTTGAGCGCTGGAGTCCTACCCGGCGTAATGCGTGCAGTGATACTGGAAGATACGCAATGGGGCGCGAGCGAACGCGATTTAACGCTGGAGGAAGTACGTCGCGCCGATAAGCTGATCGTATGCAATGCAGTCCGCGCGGCATTAGCTGCCACAGTAGCATGGGATAAATTCGATTGACTGAATTTGATCCCACAGAAACCGCCCCGATGATCATGGATTGACATAGAATAGTACTCCGAAGAAACTATCAAAACCAATAGGTTCGGGGTATTTCATGTGAGCATTTAGTATTTCCAGCAACAAATGTTTTTGTACGGAAACTTTTATTTACGGTCTGCTGATAAAATAAAAAAGCATGATTTCCAGTCCAAGCGACGAGGGAAGATAGAGTGAGATACCTCGCGAACGACTTACCGCTTTGCTGTTTTTCAGTTGAGTTCCCTTTGCATTTAGTTGGCAAATCGTCTCGACGATTGCTAAATTACTGAAGAGCGATACTGTGCAATCACAAACGCAAATTGATCCAATGGTCGGCTTCCGCAACTCGCAAGGCGAAGCGGTGCGCGGCACGATCGTTACCTTCCAGAGAAAATCTCTGGTAATGGAAATATACAACCCCTACTCTATTGTGCAGCTCAGCGAAGTGTTGAGCGAACTTACTGTCAAACTCGGCAGTAAAAACGCCTACATCGGCAAGGCCGTCGTCACTAACATTGTCAACACCGGACTGACCGCCATTATCTCATTGACGCTCATCGACGAATGGCGCGAGTTGAGTGAGACGATGATGGAGCCGGAAGCCGTTGGCGCCGAGGCGAAGAATTTTGTAAAGGAATGGACCGATCGATTTCGCATTCGCCATGCCTACCAGATTCTGGTAAACGAGATGCGCTCTTTCTTATCCGAGGTCTCACGGTGGGTCGAACAAGTCGACCTGTCTGGCTCTATGCCCATCGACAACGGCCGCTTGCAAATCGAATTTTTCAACGAACTCGCCAAGCCATTGGTAGAAAAAACCCAAACTTTTTTTGGACGGCTCGAGGCCGAAGCTGCGCTGGTGGAAGGCGATCTCGCCTCAGCCCATAGAGCCTTCGCTCAGGCGGCCTTGCATCCTCTGCTACTACGCGCCCCGTTTGTGTTTCGCACCTATACCAAACCTTTGGGGTATGCAGGTGACTACCAAATGGTCAACCAGATGCTGGAAGATCCGCGTCAAGGACCGAACACTTATTTTCAGATCGTCAATTCTGCTTTCCTGCAAGCATCCGCAGCAACTGCACACCGCAATCGCATCGACATCTTGGTGGATTTTCTCAAACGTTCCGCCGACATCGCGAAAAAATGCGGCAAACCGTTTCGTGTTCTGAATGTAGCCTGCGGCCCCGCAATCGAGGTGCAGCGTTTTCTGCACACCTATCCTGAACCGGAATTGGTTTCCTTTGAATTACTCGATTTCAGCGCTGAAACATTAGGTTGGACACGCGAAAGACTATCCTCCATCTCCCAGCAAACGGGGAAAAAATCCAACATCAAATATGTGCATGATTCCGTTCATGAGTTAATCAAACGTCGCGTCGACGGCGCGCCTTTGCTACGCGAATTCGACGTCGTTTATTGCGCGGGCCTTTTCGATTACCTCTCCGATAAAGTCTGCAAAAGATTATTGCAACATTTTGCTGCACGCACTATTCCCGGCGGCACCATTTTAGTAACCAATGTTCACTCAGATAATCCAGAAAAACTATTCGTCATGGAACATTTGCTTGAGTGGTATCTGATTTACCGGGACGAGACGCAACTGGAATCCCTGCTTCCCGCGCAATCAGTCAAAAACTCCATTTATCTTGATGCGACCGGAATCAATGTATTCGCCGAAGCAGTCATCCCTTGAACACCATGAACTCAACGAACGCAACAATAAACAAAGAACTGCACTCCGGTTATGAGGCTGAGATCCGGCAATTTCGGATTGCGTTCAGCTGTGGCTGTGCCTATGTCGGGATAGGTTTGATCCTGGCGGGCGTCGGTCTCGACTATGGCCTGTATCCGCATGAACAATGGCGATTTGCCATGGCGCGCATCGTGGTGTCAGTCATGATTTTTGGCATCATCTTGCTATTAAAAACATCCTGGGGTGAGACCAAAGCACATTGGCTGACATTGCTCTGGCTCATACTTCCCCAGATTATGATCTCCTGGATGATCGGCGTGACCGAAGGGGCGACTTCTTTATATAGCCTGGGATTACATTTAGCGATCTACGCTTCGGGGATCGCATTGCCCTTCACCATCTGGCAAAACATCGCGTTGGGTGGATGCACTTTTTTCCTGTACGCCATCGCATGCTCGATGCATCCCGCTACGTATGTATTGCGCGGCCCCTTCCTGTTCAATTCTCTATTGTTGCTTTTTGCAATTGCGATTAGCGCCGTGTGTACCTACTTCAATGAGCGCACTCGTTTTACTTTATTCCAGCTAAAGACAGAAGTCGCAAAACAAAATATCCAGCTGGAAAAAACCAATCGGAACCTGGCCGAAATCAAAGGCCAAATGCTGCAACAAGAAAAAATGGCTGCCATCGGTACGCTCTCGGCCGGTCTTTTGCACGAAGTTAATAATCCGGTCAATTTCTGCCTGATGGCAATCGATGTCGCAATGGAAGATCCTGCGGCGAAGTCCAATACGATGTTAAGTGAATGCCTGACCGACGCAAAGGAAGGTATGCAAAGAGTGCAGGGGATTGTCTCTGACCTCAAAACGTTTGCCTATCGAAAACCGGAGAGCGAGTCAAACGAGGCCATGTTTTTATTCGAGAAAGCGGTCGACTCTGCGGTGCGCCTGACCGGGCACGAACTTAAGGGCGTCACCATTACCCACGACTTGCCCAAAGACACCTTGGTACGTGGCGATGAAGCAGCCATTGTCGGTGTGCTCATCAATTTATTGAGCAATGCCGCACTAGCGATGCGAAAAAAAGAAAACGAAGCACCAACGATTCATATTGCAGCCACGTGGGAAGAAAAACGTCTGCATGTCATCGTTCAAGACAATGGACCAGGCATCCTGCCTGAAAATCTGGCGCGTGTATTTGAACCTTTTTTCACAACACGGGATGTGGGACAAGGTCTGGGATTGGGCTTGAGCATCAGCTACAGCATCATCGAGCAACATGGCGGAACACTGAGTGCAGAAAGCGCAGTGGGCGAATGGACAAAAATGATTTTTGATCTTCAACGCGTAGAGTGAGGGCGCCCATGCCAGAGATCGGACACGCACCCGCCACCATTTTGTATGTCGACGACGAGGATCTTGCGCTCAAATATTTTGCACGGGCTGTCGGTACGGATTTCACTGTACTAACCGCATCCAGTGCAGATGCGGCCATCGAGATATTGCAAAATCCTGACAACCGCATCGGTGTACTCATCACGGATTTCCGCATGCCGGGACGCGATGGCGGTAGCCTGTTACGTCAGATTAAAGCCGAATATCCCCACATTGTGTGCATTCTGGTGACCGCCTATGCAGACAAAGAGCTATTGTTAGATACGGTCAATTCCAGTGAGATTTTTCGCATTCTCGAAAAGCCGGTTGACCTCCCGGAAGCACGCCATACGCTGCGCCTGGCGTGCGAACGAGCCCGCGAACGTAGCGCCAAACATGACCGGTTGATGGCAATCGACGAGACCTTGGGCTTTCTTGCGCATGAACTTAATACGCCTCTGGCAACGATCGTCAATTTTTCGAGCGGGGTTCTGCGACGTACCAATGATGGCCTGCTCTCGCTCGGTCAACAACAAGAGATCGGAAAAGCCGCGAGAGCCATCAATGCCAATGCACAGTATTGCTTTTCTGTTTTATCGAGTTTTATCGAATCGGTAAGGAACGCCGGTAAGGCATCGGCTAGCCAAAGTGATCAATCGGCTCATCAATTAATTTTATCCCTGCTCGATACCTATCCCCTGACCCATGAACAACGGGCTATGATCACGATCACTGTCCTGGAAGATTTTCCGGTGAAGGCATTGCCGAACTGCGTTGCCCTGGTCCTTTCATCGATTCTGAGCAATGCGCTGCGCGCACTATCGGATCAACCTTCGCCCACATTGCAATTTTCTGTGCAGATAGATAATTTCCCGCAGATACGTATTACAGACAATGGGCCCGGCGTACCGCCTGAAATTTTGGCGCGCTTGATGGTAGACCCCATCACCACGTATGGTCCGCTTGGCGGCAACGGGATGGGTATGATTTTTTGCAAGCGCATCATGCAATCCTTCGGTGGCGGTATTACCATCGACTCGATACAACATGAATACACCACCGTAAGTTTACATTTTCCAACCAATGGCGATCACGCCGCAAGGAGCGATCAATGACTGATCTTAACGCCACGTCCCCCGACATTTTGTTTGTTGACGACGAGGCTATTGCCGTTAAATATTTCCAACGTGCAATCGGTAATTTAGCCGTCGTCGTCACGGCCGATTCCGTCGAAGAAGGAAAGAAATTGCTTGATGCCCATGCCGGCACTCTCACCGTTCTGGTGTCGGATCAGCGCATGCCGGGGGAATATGGCAACGAGCTGCTGCGCTACGCCAAGAACAACCATCCGCACATTGTGCGCATTCTGACCACCGCTTATTCTGAACAGGAACACACCGTGGAAGCGATTAACCAGGGTCAGATTTATCGGTACATCAAAAAGCCTTGGGAAATCAATGAGCTGCGGATGGAGCTTAAACAAGCGATGGAGTTTGCCAATTTACGCAAAGATCACAATCTCTTATTGCGTGAAAAATTGATGGTCCGCCAAAAACAACTCGTCGCGAATCGAATCGGTGCCATCCACGCCTTATGCACCAGCCTGACTGGCACGGCACACTTTCAACCTGCCAAAACTTATCTGGCTGCGGCAGCCATGGCGAGCATGGTACCGCCCGAACCGGATTGGCTGCTAATGGACTATGCAGAATTGATCAGTGCAGAGGCTTCGCGCACGGGGGAATTTTCCTACGCAGTTACCCAGAAATTACAAGAGCTTGACCACCAATTCAAGAACGTCGCTCCCAACGATGTGCTGCGGATTCTTGCAGATATTTTTAATGAAAAAGCACTGCCCAACGGCGATGCAACGCTTACTATTTCTGAGCCGCGCCTGGTAACAGAGTACCTGGAAACGCAATCAAATGAGATGCTATCTCAGCCACATGCTGCCTGGTTGGCATTTTTGATCTGGCTCGATAGCAAGGTCTTGGCACTGGATCTTGCGCCATCGGGTGCAGGGATGCAATGCCGCGTCGTAGCGCGTGAATTGCCGGTCTCATCAGACTGGCTGGCTGCATGGATTGATCATTTTTAGGCATAGCCAGGCGGGGGAATGCGAAAATTCCCCCTGCGCATCAACGTTATTGACCTCGCACAACAACTGTTTTATTGACTGATGTTACGCAGAGCTCGGCAACGTCGTTATTCTTGGTTAACACCCGGGCATGGGTAGGACATGCCGGGTTCGTTAGTTGTTCAGCCTCGAAATAGCTGCACCAGTGCCGGGCACGGCATGCCCCTACGGGACACACCCTACTTGTTCGTTTTTGCGTAAGCCCCGTAGGGAGGAATGCTTCAATAGCCGTTTTTATTTTTTGGGCCGGTTATGTTCCGGTCCACGTGGGGCAGCATGTCTATCAGATTCCTCATGTGATCCAAAATGTCCCCGACCAGCATTGTCATCGAAGGTTTTTTTCTGGTCAGCGTTCAGTGTGGCATAAAACGTTTTCAGCGCAGCAAGTCGTTCATTCATGTGCGCTTCATGCTCCTTCATTTTCCCCATCATTTTCTCCATCCGCTCCGGTGCAGGCAACTTTTGCATGGCAGCGTGATCCATCATCGGTTGAAGCGCGCCGGCAGGCGGCATCATCGCGGCGATAAAGATTTTCCAAGCGGGTTCCTGGTCTGCGCTTAGCTTTAATTTGTCATGCAGCTCGGCCTGATGTTTTTCCATGCGGGCCTTCATGTGCTCTGCAAATTTTCCTTTGCCCTCGCCTTGCATACAGCCTTGGGACATCGGGCCATGCCTATGTTCGCTGCCCTCTTTTTCCGCGTGGGCTACCAATGCCGTCGCGCCCAAACCCAGCACGGACAGGCCAATTATAAATTTCTTGTGGTATTTGTTCATCATGGTTTCCTTTTCGATAGTGAAGATAGCGAGATAAGCTCATGTGCAGGGCACATGAGTCTATATTGCGCCCGGGATGTATCAACAAAGTGTCAATAAAGGCCAATTTGTATCGTAGTGTATCGCGCCTGAAAGGGAATACATGCGGTTACAATTTGCCCTTTCACAATCTGCAGAACCCTCCATAATTGATCTATGGAACCTCACTCAACCATTCTTATCGTCGATGACGATCGAGAAATCCGCTCTCTTCTTGCCGATTATCTAGAAAGCAATGGCTATCGCGCCCTCACGGCGATGGATGGAGCTGTCATGTGGAAAACGCTGGAAGAAACACGGCCCGACCTGATCGTACTCGACCTCAATTTACCAGGTGACGATGGTTTGACGCTGTGCCGCAAACTGCGCGGGCAATCCAACATTCCTGTCATTATGCTCACGGCGCGTAATGAACCTCTAGATCGCATTCTTGGTCTGGAAATGGGTGCGGATGACTACCTGCCCAAACCGTTTGAACCACGCGAATTGTTGGCGCGTATTCGCAGCGTACTGCGCCGCAGCCATGCCATGCCCTCGAATGTACCGGACGATGCGGCGCAATTAATACGCTTTGCGGGATGGACGCTCGATCTGACCGCGCGCCACTTGATTGGCCCTGACAGCATGGTCGTCATGTTGTCAGGTGCTGAGTTCAGGTTGCTACGTGTGTTTCTCGAACACCCCAATCGCGTGCTCAACCGCGACCAGTTGTTAAACCAAACCCAAGGACGGGACGCCGACCCATTTGACCGCTCGATCGACATTCAGATTAGTCGCCTCCGCCAAAAACTGGGCGAGGATGCGCGCTTACCGCAAATCATCAAAACGGTACGCAATGGAGGTTATGTACTCGCAGTCTCAGTCACGGTGGAGCCAACGCGATGAAAGGATTTTTTCATTCTATGGCAGGGCGCGTATTTCTGATATTGGTACTCGGAATCGTAGCCTCTGCCTGCCTCACCCTATGGCTCGCATTCGGCGAACGCCAGCGCGCCATCGGACAATTCCGGGATATGCACGCGGTTGATCGATCTGAACAACTGATCCTGGCCTTGGATGCAATTCCTGCCGCCAATCGTAATGATTATCTGAAGAAGGCCAACCGCCCTGGTTTGCGCGGCGAACAAATGCAAGCGAATGAAAGCGATCAAATCCTCGGCACAGAATTCACCGATGCGATGAATGCCCGCTTAGGGAGCGCTTACCGAATTACAGCCTCGCCGAACATTCCTCCACAATGTGCAGCACGACATGAACCAATAGCTCCCCGACTGGGTCCACCACCAAGACACTCCGCCTGCGAAACAATCCATGTCATTTTGCATGATGGCAGCCGGATACGCATCACTGTTTTATCCCCCCGCAATGGAATGCCGCCGCAACATTTCGATCCCCTCACCATTGCCTTATTTTTGCTGAGTATCGGTGTATTGGCATTTGTCGTGGCACGCATGACCATGCATCCGCTCAAGCAAATGGCGCAGGCGGCCAGAGATTTGGGTAACGACATACATCGTCCACCTCTAATGGAAAAAGGGGCCAGCGAAATCCGTCAAGCCAGTGCCGCTTTTAATGCGATGCAAGCGCGCATACGTCAATACATCCAGCAACGCACCCAAATGCTGGCCGCGATCACGCATGACCTGCAAACGCCGCTTACGCGCTTGCGGCTACGCCTGGAAAAAGTCGCTGATCCCGAATTGCAAGAAAAGTTAATCGGCGATTTGTCGGCCATGCAAAACATGGTGCGCGAAGGACTCGACCTGGCGCGCAGCATGGACAGCGCAGAACCCATGCAGCCATTAAATCTCGATTCTCTGCTTGATAGTGTGTGTACCGATGCTGCTGATGCCGGTCAGGATGTCACCTTAAGCGGGGAAACCGAGATGTCCGTATCTGCACGCCCGACCTCGCTACGGCGTTGCTTGGTCAACCTGATCGACAACGCGGTCAAGTATGGTAACTTTGCGCGCGTGACGGTGGAACGCAGCGACAACAACACGGCGCTCATTCGCATCCGTGACAATGGGCCGGGAATCGCAGTCGATGAGTTGTCCAAGGTATTCGAGCCGTTCTACCGCATCGAAACTTCACGCTCGCGTGACAGCGGCGGGACCGGCCTTGGCCTGACAATTGCACGCAATATTGCCGAACAGCACGGCGGCAATGTAACGCTAGCCAACCATCCCGAGGGTGGCCTGGAAGTATGCCTAACCCTGCCGAGAAAGCAGTAACCGCAAAGAATTTTCTATTCGATGAGATCATTCATATATTCATGCAATCAATAGGAATACCAAAATAGGGCAGCCCCCATCACCGAAAATATCCAATATTCGACAGGTGCGCCGCACACCCAGTTCTTGTGCCAGGAAACGTGATCCTGATGAAAACGTTTCCATCCAAACGAGGGATTAATAAGAAACCAAAGAAAGTCCTCCATAATCCAGAACAGCATAATGCAAGCGAGCACACGCGCCTCCAGCTGCCATGACCACTGCGCCATAAAGCACAAAGGAAAATGAAAAAAAATGGCGATAAATGGGAACACCCAGGCATGATAACCAGTCATCGCACGCCCGCCCCAGAAGATATCGAGGAGCCAGTGCTTTTCAATTCGCCAGGTTGGCAAATTAGCCGCCCAACCCGCATCGCCTTCAATATGAATCTCGGCTTGTGCAAAAAAATAGGCGAGTAAAACGACCCCAACCAGCGTCAAACAAAATTGCAGAAAATGGGGGGATGAAAAAAATAGCGACATAAATTATCCTTGATTTTTCCTGTGCGTCGCATTGAGTACCGTCGCAAGCACCTGACTTGCGGCAGCAGGCCGCCCCAGCGTCTTCGCTTTGGCACGCATGTCGGCTAATTTTTCAGGATGCTGCAGCAAATAGCGAATCCGATATTCCAGCGTCACTGGATCAAATGCTTTGAGTGCTACGCCTTGTTCCAGCAAAAAATCGGCATTGCGTTCCTCTTGTCCGGGAATGGGTGCGTTGACAATCATTGGCAATCCCATCGCCAGACATTCCGATGTCGTCAAGCCGCCCGGTTTGGTGATCGCCACATCAGCACACGCCATCAAGCGCTCTACTTTATCCGTAAAACCTTGCGGAAATAATCGTCCGGGATAACGTGCAGACAGGGTGTGCAGTGCGGTGAGAACAGTAGTATTTTTCCCAGTTAATACGATCAGCTGAAAATCCCCCTCCACTCCCAATAGGCGCTCGGCCATTTTATCCAGAGACCCGATACCTGCCCCGCCGCCCATCAACAAAAAAGTAGTCTTCCCCGGATCAAGTCCGAGCTCGAGTGCGCACTCGCTGCGATCAAACTGTTGCGCAAACGCCGGCATGATCGAAATCCCAGTGATGTGAATTTGATCAGCCGCAATACCCTGATCACGCATACGGAACGCGACCTCTTCGTTCGCTGCAAAATAACCCGCCATCTCCTCATGCACCCACATCCGGTGCAAATCGAAATCAGTCACTTGTACCCACACCGGACAATCCAATCCTCCCTTGACAATGAGCTGCGACAAAATCTCGGCGGGCAAAAAATGCGTGCAGATAATCGCATCAGGCTGGAATGTAGCAATTTCCTTGAGCAGGTGCTTAGTATTAAGCCGCTCCAATCCACGACGCAAACGCTGCATCGATCCATCGGGCTTCGCCTCGTTGGTGATCTGATACAAATACCCCCACAACGCTGGAGCCTTGTTGACGAGGGCGATATAAAAATCGGTATAGACCTTGCGGAACCCAGCCGTGACAAAATTCATCACGTCCAGATGGGTGGCGATCACCCCACCCGCAGGCGTCATCATATTGGTCGCATAGGCACGCAGGGCTTCGGCTGCACGTACATGCCCAGCACCGGCGGACACACTTAAGAGGAGGATTTTTTTCTGGGTCATGGGATGAGATTAAAATATGCGCGAGGCAATTTTACGGATGCTCTGCTACAAGATGATGACAACAACAAATCGAGAACGGAGCATAACCCCAAAATATGGTTTTTTTCGTGGCTATTTTTCAAATACAATCGACACATCATCGACATCGTTTAAGAGGAGAGCAGCATGGAAGACATTCTTGATCTGGCCACACAGGTTGGCCGCGCATTGAAAGAAAAAAAATTGCTGCTCACGACCGCAGAGTCTTGCACAGGCGGCGGAGCGGCACAGGCCATTACAGAAATTGCAGGCTCGTCGGAATGGTTCGATTGCGGTTTCGTAGTCTATTCCAACGTATCCAAAATTGATCTGCTCGGCGTATCGGCTGCGTTAATCGCGCAGCACGGTAGCGTCAGTGAAGAAATTGCCGAAAATATGGCCAAAGGCGCACTCGCCAACAGCAATGCCCACATCGCTATTTCAACTACAGGCATTGCCGGCCCGGATGGTGCGGTACCGGGAAAGCCGGTAGGTACCGTGTGTTTCGGCTGGGCTTCCGCGCATGTCAATCACACCGAGCGGTTGGTATTTTCCGGCGACAGGCATGCCGTCCGCCAGCAAACCGTAGCACATGCGTTACAAGGATTACTAAGGTTCTTAGAACAGGTTTAAGCAGGCATGAGGCATAGAACCTGGCGCCATCAGCGCCCGGCCGTCAACTTGCCACGTTATGATGCCATTGATTTCTGCACCATTCCCTTAGGTCCCAACGCATACACCACCATCGCTGCCAAACTCAAACACCACACGATCAGTGCCCCCGATGGCAGATCGAACAACAACGACAAGAACAAGCCTGCAATGTACCCAGCCGCGCCGACCAGGTACGCCAGTGGAAAGCGTTTTTTCTCCGGGTAATTGCGCACTGCCAGACTCGGCACAATCAGGCTGGAAAATACCAGATAGACGCCGACCAGTTGCACCGATTGCGTCACTGCTAACGCGAAGATCAGATAGAAACTCAACCGACTCAGCCGCGCGTTAAAATGTCGCAAAAGCGCCACCACCATCACTGTGCCAATCGCAGGCAACAGCAGTTGCGAATAGCGTACCCACAGAATCTGCCCCGCTAATAAATCCTGCAAGTGCTCGCCGCCGTGCGGGTTGTGCGCCACCAGCAACAGTCCGGCAGTCGCAGCCAGAATGAAAAGCACGCCGATCTGCGCCTCCTGCACTTCGGGCCAGCGCTTTTCGGTCCATGTCAGAAACAAGGCTCCCAGCACTGCCGCCGCACCAGCCGCCAGTTGCACCACCCAGCCTTGCGGGTCGAGCTCGCCCGAGCTGGCAATAATGACGCCCAGCGCAGCAATCTGGGCAATCGCCAGATCGATAAAAACGATGCCGCGTTTGAGTACCTGCGCACCCAGTGGAATGTGGGTGGCCAGTACCAGCAGACCTGCCAGCAGCGCTGGCAAGACGATCATGAGGTCGAGCGACCCGGCTAGCGATCCGGCATTCATTTAGCAGCCTCCAGCAAACGCTGCACGGTGTCGTCAAACAGACCGAACAAGTCCTTCGCCTTGTCGCCGCCGCCTACACTAAACGGCAATACCACCGCTGGAATATGCGCGTGTTCAGACAGCCATTGTGAAGCGCGACCATCCTGATACGCAGCGCGCACCACAAATTTGGCAGGCTGGCGCTGCAGCTGATTTAACAACTCGCCCAGATGCGCGGCGCTCGGTTCCACGCCGGGTTTGGGTTCCAGCATGCCAACGGTGCGCAGGCCGAGCCAGTGCGACAAATATTCCATATTCTTATGATGCTCGACCATGGCCACGCCTTTCAAAGGTGCGGCCTGTTGTTCCCACTTCTGCATCGCGGCCTTCCAGCGCGCTGAAAAATCTTTATGCCGCGCAGAATAATAAGCCGCATTGACCGGATCAATCTGTGCCAGGCGCTGCGCCAGCGCATCGGCCACATGTGCGATGTTGTGCGGGTCTTGCTGGATATGAGGATTGCCCGCGGCATGCACATCGCCTTCGCTGCGGTCCAGTTTAGTAGGCACATCAAGGCGCGTCACAAAACTGCCCGCCTCAAAATTGCCCGGCTGACCGGCGGCGATTTTGGCATTGCCCGATTGCTGTAACAACACCGGCAACCAGCCCACTTCCAGTTCCAGTCCAGTACAGACCAGCAGGTCGGCATTGCGGGTCTTGGCGATCAGGCTCGGCCTGGCTTCGATCCGATGCGGATCTTGCAAGGCATTGGTGGCGCTCGTTACCTTGAGTTTATCGCCACCTAATTCGGTCGCCAGCGCAGCCCATTCCGGCTCGCAGGCGAACACGTTTACCGCTGCGTGAGAAGGCAGGGAAAACAGCGCGAGGCTGATTGCCGCCAGAGGGAGTAAATATTTTTTCATGTCCATATCCTTGTCTTAACAATTAGAAAGAGTGCGCACCATGTGCGCCCAGACTCATGATGTACTGCAGGAAAATTTGATTGCCGGTCACATTCGACGACGATTTATCACGGGCAAACTGGAGGCGGAAACGACTAAATTCCGACGCCGAATAATCGAGCATCCATGTATTGCGCGACGGGCCATACGACGCCAGCGCAGGGAAATCGGCCGCTGCCAAAACATGGCTGCTGAGCAGTCCGATGGCAGGCGAGCCGGAAGATAGTTTATCCACGCGCCAACCCGCGCGCCACTGCGGCATGAATTGATAGATGCCCTGCAGATACCAACCCGACTGCACGCTGGAAAATCTATCGCCGATGTCCTGCGCTTGCGTGTCATACCGCAGCGAACCGGTTTCATTGCGCCGGAAATATTCCCCCTGCAGTTTGAGATTGGTGGCAGTCGGATTACCGTTTGGCGACCATTTGAAAATCGCATCGGCGATCCAGGTATTAGATTTGCCGCTGAAAGCATTGATGACATCGCTGCCGCTGCGATTGCTGTCCTGATAGCTGCGATTTTCAGGATGGCTACGCATGGTCGACAAGCCTGCGCGCCAACTCATCGACTCGCCAATATCATCGCCGATATGCGCAAAAACAGAGGTTGCACCGAAGCCGTTTTTATGACGCTCGCTGCCGGGGAAGCTGCTGCCATTGTCCGCCTCGGCACCCACTTCAACAAACAGATCCGTCGGCGCCAGCCACTTGAACTGCACACCATCCGGCTTATACTGCCCGCCGAAAAAAGCCTGATACGCCAGCGGCGCATCGACAAAATCCCAGGCATGCGCGTGCTGGCTGTTGAGGTAACCGACGGCAGACAAAAAGCGCCCTCCCCGGAAATTCATTCCGTTAGACAAACCCTGCGTCTGGAAAAAAGCTTCTTCCACGCTGGCCGTATTTTCACCCGTCAGCGAGAACGTCAGTTGTCCCGAAAAATGTGGATCCACATTGGCGCTGAAAGTCAGCTCCGATTCCCCCAGGCTGAAGCTGCGCTTGCCGGGACCGACATCGCCGCCATTCGGAATAAAACCCTGCAAGCGATAGGTCGAAGGATCGGGCGACAGGTTCGCCAGCGTGCCATTGAGGATAAGCGCCACAGCGGGATTGAAGCCATTGCTGGAGGCTGCAACCGCAGGCAACACCGGCGAAAGTACTGCAGGTGCCGGTTCTGCGGGAGCGGTGGCAGCGGCCTGCACCGGCACCTGCACATTCACATCAGCCGATTTTTTCTCCGCCGCAAGAAGACGCTGCTCCAGCGCCGCCATCCGTATTTCATAGTCCGACTTAATCTGCCGCATCTGCTCACGCAGCACTGCCAAGTCCTTATCATCGGCGGCACTCGCACGCAATGGCAAGGCCAATGGAGCAGCCAATAGACCCGCCAACGCGGCGGTCCACATTTTATTTTTCAACATTATTTTTTCCTTTACTTGCGGGCCACCGCACAGCACGCGGCATCGCGCAGGCCGGACATGCGAAACGCTGTCAGATGCCTGCTATTGCTTGCGGGAAGTTGCCCTTAAACGATCCATAACCGGAAGGCAGAATGCCTTCCCGACTACGTAATCAACATGATCCAATAGGGATGTTCGCCAGGGAGTGGCATTGACAAAAAAGATGCCAACGTCATCCCGACGCTAAACCACATCAGTACAAGGAAGGCGGTGCGCGCGAAAGATAGACACAAGCCGTGCGCGACACACAACTCTGCGTCAGAGGATCCGGCTGAGCGCCGGCGTGCATCGCAAAGGATGCGAAGGAAAGTGCATGACTATGAATGGCCGAGCCAATCTGTGCAAACGCCAGACACTGATCACAGATTTTTTCGGCCGGGGTTTGCTGATGCTCGGTGCTGTCGCGCTGGAAATCCCCCCAATGCGACACCGCATGCGCCACCCGCATCTGCTGCGAAAATAGCAGCAAAAGTGCGAGTAAGACATGGATGATGGGGCGGCGCTGGATCACGGCTATAAGATGGCGCGGAAGAAAATAAGTTCCGTTATTGTAAAGGACATTCAGAGAGAAAATTGTACTTGCAGGTATTGCGGTAAGCGTGCTTGGCACATCCTTTTCCAAAAAAATGAAACTATTATTATTTTTACCCTCAGGGTACTATGCTTGTTCTTTTTATTAACATTTCTAGTGTGGAGATATTATCATGAAAAAAAATCAATTGATTCCTCTTTTGGCTAGTGCAGCACTTTTAACCATTATAGTTGGGTGTGCTACGGAAACATCTCAGGTTTTGCCAGAACAAAAGGTGACGAGTTCTAGCCGACCATACGCTGGTGTACGCACTCTCGTAGCGGTCGGAAAATTCGATAACCGATCTAGTTATATGCGAGGTATTTTCTCCGACAATGTTGATCGTTTAGGCGGTCAAGCTAAAACAATTCTGATTGCGCATATGCAGCAAACTAACCGTTTTAACGTACTTGATCGTGACAATATGAATGAGGCAAAACAAGAATCTGAAATAAAAAAACAAGCACAAACTACCAAAGGGGCAGACTATTTGGTGACAGGTGCTGTATCCGAATTTGGTCGCAAAGAAGTAGGTGACCAACAATTGTTTGGAATTTTGGGGCGAGCGAAATCTCAAATAGCATATGCCAAGGTAACTCTCAATGTCATCAACATTGCCACATCTGAAGTTGTATTTTCTAGTCAGGGTGCCAGCGAGTATAGCTTGTCTAATCGTGAAGTTGTTGGGTTCGGTGGCACCGCTAGTTACGATACTACACTGAACGGGAAAGTGCTTGATTTAGCAGTGCGCGAAGCCGTTAATAATTTGGTAGTTGGGATTGATTCTGGCTCCTGGATTCCGAATAAACAATAAAGTTGATAGGTAGATGAAAATGATGAAGACATTCGGAATTACACTGGCAATAGTCGGCACTGTTTTTTTAAGTGGGTGCCAAACTGCGCCCAAGACCATGTATCAATGGGGCGGATATCAACCTCAGGTTTATCAACATTTTAAGGGGGGGAGTCCAGAACAACAGATCATCGTTCTTGAGAAAGATCTCCAGGTTATTATCACAAGTGGGAACCAGCCTCCACCTGGCTATTTCGCCCATTTAGCTTTGTTATATTTTAATACTGGCAAAGAAGATCAAGCCATTCAAAATCTTCAAACTGAGAAAAAATTATTTCCGGAATCTACAGCCTATATGGATTTCTTACTAAAAAACTTTAAAAAAGTGAGCAAAAATGAAGGTTAATTATTTGAAATTAGGCATCTCTCTGTTGACTGCGCTCCTTGCAGTTGGGTGCGCAACACCACCTACCCCTTATGATTTTTCAGAGTTCAAAAAGAGCCGCCCTCATTCAATCGTTATATTGCCCCCCCTAAATCAATCTCCCGATGTTAAGGCAACTTATAGTATGTTGTCACAAATGACGTACCCATTAGCCGAAGCTGGTTACTACGTCTTGCCGGTTGCATTAGTGGATGAAACATTTAAACAAAATGGTTTGGCTAGCCCTGACGATATTCACGCAACAGCACCCGCCAAGATCAAGGAAATTTTCGGTGCCGATGCTGCTTTATACGTCACAATTACACAATACGGTGCCGTGTATTCTGTACTAAATAGTGCTGCTGTCGTTACGGCAAACGCTAAGCTAGTTGATTTAAAAAGTGGCAGTGTATTGTGGGAAGGCCGAGCCACAGCTTCTAATAATGAAGGTGGCAATAACAGCGGCGGCAGTTTAATTGGCGCATTAGTTGCTGCTGCGGTGAAGCAAATTATTAATAGTGTTGCTGATGCAGCTCATCCGGTTGCTGGAATTACTAGCCAGAGATTGTTGGGGGCCGGCCATCCAAATGCTATTTTGTTCGGGCCACGTTCAGTTAATTATGCAAAAGATTAATAAAGTTACGTAAAAAAATATCGGGCCAGGTTTGCATGTTTCTCTTGCGACCTGGCTATTTAATTGGGGAAATGTATTTTATATTTTCCCCTGCGCAATACTTATGCCTCAACTCAATTCAGAACAAAAACTTCAACACACATCTCAAACTGCGTAAATAACCAACGGCAATTTATTCGTTAAACTTCCTATTTCCTATTCAGCCTATCTGAGAGATTGCGACTTAAAATGACCTCCACGCAAACCCGCAGAGACTTTTTATCCACTTCAATAAAAGTAATCGGCAGCCTCGCCACCAGCAATACTTTTGCGGCAACAGCCATCCCAGCAAAAGACAGCGCGCCGCTAGCCACGCAGGAACAAAACAAAACCGTCTTCAACGTGATGAACTTCGGTGCCAGCGGTGATGGCAAAGTCAAAGACACAGCCGCTTTGCAAAAGGCGCTCGATGCCTGTGCACAGGCGGGTGGCGGGACTGTGCTGGTGCCTGCGGGTTTCTACCTGACCGGCAGCTTGCAGATCAAATCGAATACAACGCTGAGCCTGGAAAATAAATCGGCACTCATCGCCAGCGCAGACATCGAAGACTATCCGCTGGCGCGAGTGCGCTGGGAAGGTGAATTTTCGGAAGGACATCGGGCGCTGCTATGGGCGGACAAGGCGGAGCACATTGCGGTTCTGGGGCCGGGATCGATTTTCGGGCCGCCTATCACGCTGAGTCATTTGCGACATCCGCGTGGCCCGGCGTTAATTGAGCCGTCTGAATGCAAGGATGTATTGCTCGAAGGTTTTACCGCGCAATATCAGCGCTTGTGGGGCATCCACCTATTGCTGTGCCAGAACGTGGTGGCACGCAAGCTCGTCGTTCGGTCAGTCAATACCAATGGCGATGGCATCGATGTCGATTCCTGCCGCGACGTGCTAATTGAGGGCTGCAATATCGATACCGGCGACGATGCGATCTCGCTCAAATCGGGGCGCGGCATGGAAGCGGTGCGTCTGGCACGCCCGACCGAAAATGTAGTGATCAGGGATTGCGTGCTCAACAGCAGCATGTTCGCGGCTATCGGTATCGGCACTGAGCTGTCCGGCGGGATTCGCAATGTGCGCATCTTGAACTGCACGCTTTCCGGTCACGGCAATGGCATCCTCATTAAGAGCCGCGATGGACGCGGTGCCATCGCGGAAGATATCTCCGGTGAAAATCTGCTGATCTGCAATTCGCCGACATTTCTCTCAATCGATCTTTTGAAGCGCGGCATCCAGGCAAAAGAGCCGGTTCCTGGCACCATCGAGCAATGGACCACGGTGCGCAACCTGCGCTTTAGTCACATCCAGGTCTATAACGTCAAACACCTTGTCGATGCCACGAAAATTCCACCCGAGCGTCCCTTGCAAGGCCTCACCATATCCAACGTCACTGGCAACTGCCAGCGCGGCATCAGCATGGCCCACGCGAACGATGTGGCTTTCTCTAATATTGCCGTCACCGGCTATAAGAACGCGCTGATCTCAGTCGATGACGTCAGAGGCACGGGTTTGGAAAACCCGAGTGATCCTTCAATTTTGTAACTATTGAACGAGTGCATTGGGCCAGGTTTTAGTCGCCTCTCCATAACCGGAAAAAAGAACAAACCCAAGAGCTGAATCCCGACGTGTTTTTCTTCATAACCTGAAAAACGAGCCGAAATTGGGTAAGAATCAGCCTGCCTCCGCAGACAACGCCCCGGTCTCAAATAACTGGATATAGCTACGATAAAAGGAGCAGTGAGTAACGGCAGTGAATGCGACAAAGAACGGAATTAGGACCAGAGCACTAGCACTATCCCGGCCCACTAATGCGGCCAAGGGAATAATCACCAAGCTCGTCAATGTTAAGCCGAGCAGCACGATCGCCGTCCACGAAATGCCATACATCATGAATGCTTTGGGGGCATGAAGGATGGCAAAAAAACTGTAAAAAAGCGACTTGAAAATCCCCATTTTTTTCCATCCCACCAACGGCGCGGCATACCAAAGGGCCATAGCAAAAGGCAGGTACACGGCCATGGCAAACAACATGGCGGTAGTAAGGTTCGGGTCTTGAAGGACTTTCTCGTTGAGTTCTGTCTGGCCGCTCAGAAGGTCTAACAACACACCGCCGTCAACCAGTTTCGATGCAAAGATCGCCAGCGTGGCCGCAAGCAAATACAGCGAGCCCAACATTAATAGGGACTTGAAAGCAGAAGAACGAAAACCTATCAGCAACAGACTTGGGGTGACGCGCTGATCTTGTTCTATGTTTGCACAAGCGTGCATAAATGCCAGGGAGAAGGTGGGTACCAGCAACATAGATAAAATTTGACCCGCCACGGGAATGGCGCTTAACCCCAAGATGACGAACACATAGGTGAGGAGCAAAGATATTAATTCGGCGGGACGCTTTTGGAATAAAGAAAATCCTTCCTTCACCCATTGCAAGCCGACACGTGCAGGAATTTTTTTCATCAGAATAACGGGGTCGCAATTTGCCTGGCACGATCACGCACAATGCGTTCAAAATGCCGCGGGTCGTGCGGCGTTAGTATCTCTGCTTCACGCGGCCGATAAAAATCGTAGAGCCGCGATAACCAGAAGCGTAGTCCAGCAGCGCGCAATGTGCCTTGCCACGCCGTCTTTTCGGCATCGGAGAAGGGGCGCGCCGCATGGTAAGCGGCAAGCAAGGCTCCCAGGCGAGCTGCATCAAATTGACCGCTTGCCAAATCGATACACCAGTCGTTGACAGTCACCGCAACGTCAAATAACCAGGTATCGCAGCCAGCGAAATAAAAATCGAAAAATCCGCTTAAGCGGGCACCGTCAAACATCACATTATTACGGAACAGATCGGCATGCACCGGGCCGCGCGGCAATTGGGCGTGAATGTCGGACGCAGCGAAGGCTTCCTGAAATTGCATTTCAACGCACAGCAAGGAGGCACTGTCTTCGGACAAAAATGGAAGGACAACCGGGGTTGTTTCACGCCACCACGGCAATCCCCGAAGATTGGGTTGAACCAGAGCAAAATCCTGCCCAGCCAAATGCATTTTTGCCAGCATCCGGCCGACCTCTGCACAATGAATTTCTTCAGGCGCTAGCTGACATGAACCAGTCAGTTTGGTCACAATGGATGCGGGCTTTCCGTGCAATGTACCGAGGAGGTCGCCATGCACATTAGCAACGGGGGCCGGAACCAACACTTGCCGGTCGGCCAGATGGCGCATCAAATTTAAGTAGAACGGCAATTGTTGAAAACTGAGCCGTTCAAAAATGGTCAGGACAAATTCCCCTGCATCAGTGGTGATAAAAAAATTGCTATTTTCAATGCCGGATTCGATGCCTTTGATCGCGTGCGCCTGACCAAGAGAGAAGTGCGTCATCCACTGGCGAAGTTCAGCCAGACTGACGGGAGTAAATACTGCCATGAGAAAACTCGGTAAAAGTGGTGCAATCGGATAAATAAACGGAACGCTATTTGGGGGGGGCTGATGCTGGTTCAACTGCGGGGGGTAGTACGGGGGCTGCGTCGGGCACATCATCGACTTCGGTTTTCTTTTTATGTCCGAGATCAAATTCCATAAGCTTCCATTGTGGGGCGCGTACTGTATTGGTTTGCGCATCGCCGGGAAGTGCGCTGCCTACGGGCGTGTTTGGCTTGAGATAATAGGTGCTTTTCCCGCTCTTCACTTTTACTTCAACGACTTTGCCTTGGCGACGTGTCTCAGTCACGCTGTTTTTGGATTTGGAGGGTGCAATAGTCACAGTCGGTTCCACTGTGTCGTCGATTTTTTCCAGCTTCGGTGGCTCGGCATTAGGCTTGGCTTTTTCTTCTGCCGCAACCAATGTGGAAATAGCGCACATCGACATACACGCTAGCAGGAAAGACAGGAATTTGAATGTGCGCATGATCTTGGCATTCGTTGAATTCTTCGTTGAAAGGCGAGAGACCTCTTTGACGCCATTGTAACAAAAGGGACGGGCATCCCTCTATAAATAGAGCATCTTTTGGCGCTCATCCTCGGAAGGAGCTATGTTTCGTGATTCATAGTAGGAAAGAATAGCGTCGACGATATGAGACGATTCATCCATAACTTGAAAGATGTTCAGGTCTGACTCTGCAATCATGCCGTCGCCAACCAGTTGGTGCGATAGCCAGTCGAGCAAACCTTTCCAGAAGGTACTGCCGACTAAGATCACTGGTATCCGGCGCGATTTTCCAGTCTGAATCAGTGCCAGCACCTCAGTGAATTCGTCCAGCGTGCCGAATCCCCCAGGGAACACGACATACGCATCCGCGTATTTAACGAAAGCGACTTTGCGAGCAAAAAAATGACGGAAGCGAATCGATATATTTTGCCAAGGGTTGTTGCGTTGCTCATGCGGCAATTCGATATTCAAACCGACCGAAGAAGACAAGCCCTCGAACGCGCCCTTATTTGCGGCCTCCATTATCCCCGGGCCGCCGCCGGAAATAACGGTAAATCCTGCGTCAGATAAGCGGCGCGAAACATCAAGGCATTGTTGATATAAGGGATTTTCAGGCGCAATCCGTGCCGAACCAAATATCGTCACCGCTGGATGCACTTCGGAAAGGCGTTCGGTGGACTCGATAAATTCTGCCATAATCGTCAACATATGCCATGACTCGCGTGCCTTCAACGACGTAGCGCGTTCCTCATCGGTCACCTGCCGCAATTTCGGCACATTTTTCCCGTTCTTATTTTCGACTTTATTTTTGCCCTCTTTTTCTTTATTACTCATATGCAGAACACCTTATTGTTGGTCGATGGTTCCAGCTATTTATACCGCGCATTTCATGCCCTGCCTGATTTGCGCAATGCCGAAGGTGCGCCTACCGGTGCCATCTATGGCTTGATCAACATGTTACGGCGTTTGCGCCTCGATTTTCCTGCTGGTTATATTGCCTGCGTTTTCGACGCAAAAGGAAAAACCTTTCGCGACGATCTCTATCCAGAATACAAGGCACAACGCGCTTCCATGCCGGAAGACTTAGCCAGGCAGGTGGGGCCGATCCACGAAGCCGTGCGAACAATGGGCTGGCCGATCCTGATGGTGGATGGCGTCGAAGCCGATGACGTGATCGGCACGCTCGCAGTAGTCGCGGCAAAAAACGGCATGAACACGGTCATATCCACCGGCGATAAAGATCTGGCGCAACTGGTCAACGAGCATGTCATGCTGATCAACACGATGAGCAATGAGAAGCTGGACCGTCCAGGCGTGATTGCTAAATTTGGTGTCCCGCCAGAACGCATCGTCGATTATCTCACTCTCATCGGGGATACGGTAGACAACGTACCCGGTGTCGCCAAGGTCGGTCCAAAAACGGCAGTCAAATGGCTGACGCAGTACAGTACCCTCGACGGTGTCGTCGCTAACGCCAACGCTATCGGTGGAGCAGTCGGCGAAAATCTGCGCCAGGCGTTGGACTGGCTGCCGCAGGCACGAGTGCTGATCACGGTCAAAACCGATTGCGATTTATCGCAGCACATGGTATCGATTCCTGAATCGCTCACCGCTAAAGAGGAAGACAAGGAAGCGATGATTGCCTTTTTCTCGCGTTACGGTTTTAAGACCTGGTTGCGCGAACTGACTGGCAATCCTACCGCTACGCCGCAAACCACACGGCCCTCCGGGCAGAACCTGCTCGACTCCCCCGTCGGTGATTTATTTTCTACTGATGCTGCGCCAGCTCCCGCACCAGCTGATTATGAAACGATCTTGACCGAGGTACAGCTAGATCATTGGCTGGAAAAAATCAACGACGCAGCGCTCACTTCGGTCGATACCGAAACCACATCACTCGATCCGATGCGCGCGCAACTGGTGGGGATTTCCCTCTGCTGTGAAGCAGGTGTGGCCGCCTATATTCCAGTCGCGCATCGCAACCAGGATGCGCCAGAACAATTATCGCGCGACAGCGTGCTAGCCAAACTAAAACCGTGGCTGGAGGATGCGTACAAACCAAAATTGGGCCAGAACCTCAAATACGACAGCCATATTTTCGCCAATCACGGCGTAACTTTGCGCGGTATTGTGCATGACACTTTGTTGCAATCATATGTGTTTGAATCGCACAAGAGTCATGACATGGACAGCCTGGCCATCCGCCATCTCAATGTAAAAACGATCAGCTTTGAAGAGGTGTGCGGCAAGGGCGCATCCCAAATCTGTTTCGATCAGGTCGATATCGAACGTGCCACGCAATATGCTGCCGAGGATGCCGACATCACGCTTAAATTGCATCAATCGATGTGGCCACATATTGCAAACGACAGCAAACTCAACACAATCTACAGCACCATTGAACTGCCAACCGCAGTCGTACTGCACAAGATAGAGCGCAACGGTGTGCTAATCGACGGTGACCTGCTGGCGATCCAATCGCATGAATTAGGCAAGCGCCTGTTGGAGCTGGAACAAAATGCGTACGCGCTGGCAGGCCAACCATTCAATCTCAATTCGCCCAAACAACTCGGTGAAATTTTCTTCGATAAACTGCAATTGCCTGTAGTAAAAAAGACGCCATCAGGCGCGCCATCGACCGATGAAGAAGTATTACAGAAGCTGGCCGAAGATTATCCATTGCCGAAAATTTTGCTCGAATATCGGGGTATGGCCAAGCTTAAGTCGACCTATACCGACAAGCTACCAAAGATGGTCAATCCAGACACAGGACGGGTTCACACTAACTATGCGCAGGCCGTCGCAGTGACTGGGCGCTTGTCCTCGAACGAGCCTAATTTGCAGAACATTCCGATCCGTACCAAGGAAGGCCGGCGTATCCGAGAAGCATTCATCGCACCATTGGGTAGCGTGATCATGTCTGCCGATTATTCCCAAATCGAATTGCGTATCATGGCGCATATTTCGGGCGATGCGAACATGCTGCGCGCTTTTGCAGAAGGAGAAGACATCCATCGCGCCACCGCTGCCGAGATTTTCAGCATAGCCGCGTCAGACGTGAGCAACGAACAACGACGCTACGCGAAGGTAATCAATTTCGGATTGATTTACGGCATGAGCGCGTTTGGCCTTGCTGGAAATCTAGGCATCGAACGTTCTGCGGCCCAAAGCTATATTGAAAAATATTTCAACCGTTTTTCCGGTGTAGCCCAATACATGGCCGACACCCGCGCCCAGGCCAAAGCGCAAGGCTATGTTGAAACCGTATTTGGTCGACGCTTGTGGCTGCCAGAAATCAATTCCCCCAACGGTCCCCGCCGCCAAGGTGCCGAACGCGCCGCCATCAACGCGCCCATGCAAGGCACAGCAGCCGACTTGATCAAACTATCTATGATTGCGGTACAGGATTGGTTGGAACACGGGAAAATGAAAACCCTCATGATCATGCAGGTACATGATGAACTGGTGCTGGAAGTGCCTGAGGCAGAACTAGATTTAGTACGGAGGAAATTGCCGGAACTGATGGCTGGCGTGGCACAGTTGAAAGTACCGTTAACTGCCGAGGTCGGAATTGGGAAAAATTGGGATGAGGCGCATTAAGCAAAGTCGTATGCTGCGCATCACGGCACGCCCCTCATCAAAAAAACTTCTTTTGCAAGATCGAATATTGGCAGCGCATCGAATTTCATAAAACCGATACGCTGCCCATTGCCACCCTTTAGAGGAGAAGATCCACAGCGTCGAAAGAAAAGCCAGGGCTGAGGAAAGTAGTACCGCTCGAACCAGAAGCAACCGAGATCGTCATGGTATTTGTACCTACCACGAATGCGCTAGCCGGAACGTCGTAGGTGTAAAGAGTGTTATTACCCCGATAGCTACCGGTCGTGAGGCTACGCGAGTTAGGTTGAGTGGAAGCGGCAGGAACAGCAGATGCCCAAGAGTTAATCGTGATCGAGGGACGACCGCCAGAATAAGCATCGGTGATGCCAATGCGTACCGTATGGGCAGCCACCTGCGCAGCCGTCAAATTAAACTTAACTGTCGTGGGACTATTCTCACTCTTCCACTGAGCAGCCGGGAAAGAATTGGTGGCACCTCCAATAGTGTAGGTGACCGGCCCCCAAGATGCATTGCGCACGTCGGACGGATGACGGATATTAAATGTCATCCCATTCTTCAACTCTAGTGGTGTTCCATCCCAATTACCAATGCGCCAGATGGCACTGTCAGTAGCGGGATCATCAACGATAGTGCGCGTATTGAGGGTGGTGGCAGCGCCAGCCGTCACAGTCACGCTCTCAGTGTACACAGCAAGTTCACCTTTGTAGACCGACATAGTGTAAGTGCCGGGCTTCATATTGTACGAACCAAAACTGCCATTACCGGCGGCGGCTGTGGTCCAATATTGCGCAGTCGGATTAGCGAAGCCGACGGTATAAGTATAGGCAGTGTCGCGTCCTGCCAGACCATTGCCGATCACTTTACCCCGAGCAGTCGTGGCAACCCAGCCATCAAGACCTTGAGTGCTCATCCAGCTCATGTCGGGAATCGCTGGGGTGGCGCCAGTAGTAAAGACCAGAGCATAGGGGCCGTGGAAGCCCATACGGTCGGCCTCAGTCTGGTTGTGGCCAGAGTTCATGTAGTTATAGACCTCAGTGTCGCCACCGCTTTGATTTTGGATATCGCGATAGAAGGGGCCGCCGGAACCGCTTTCACGATTGCCATAGGCCATGAATATGCCGACGCCGCTACCGGTCACGCCGCGAATCGACAGGTCGATGTTTCGCTGGTTGCCGTAGTATTTAGAAGCCGTGTGACCATCACTGAATCCAAAAATGTCGGAACTCTCGATAGCACCGGTGTTATTGAGAATATGAGACTCGGCAGGCACATTGGTTAGCACAGCGGAGTTAAGCCGAGTGATCCAGCGCAACTCGCCAACGGCTGGCTCTGCAGTGGTATAAGTACCCATATAGATATTGTTCTCGTTTTGCCGCACGAGAAGGTAATGTGTGAGCGTGGGAGTCGTGAGCGTAATTTTAGCGACACCGCCAGAAACCGATGAAGTGACCGTGGCACCCAAGCCAGAAGCGATATGAGAGCCCTTGGTTTGGGACTGGAGTTCCGGCCCGCCGTTATATTTGATCGAGTTAATATCTCCACCGCTCTCCTTGACTTTAAAAACGAGACCCGCACCGCTATCAACCGTCAGAAAGCCTCCGCTGGAGGTAACCCCGAAGGTACCGGTGGTAGCCAGCAAAGTGGTTTTTGTCTGGTCACTACCACCACAACCTGCCAGCAATATAAACGTTGCGACGCTCGCCAATATGGCTTGCCATTGACACTTAATCATTTTCTCTCCTTTATATATATTTTTTATGGGCTAGGGCACTAGCATGGAACACGATACGCATGGTACATAACTGACATTCATAAAATCTATAATTTATTTCGTGTTAGGTATAACTTATTTCACATAAGGGGTATTTCATTTCTCCAAACAGGGGGGGGGAAATTAACTTTTTATTACGTGCAGCCACTTACGGGCGGCCAGCGCGGAACCGTTTTATATGTTGGGATTGGTCTCAACAGATAATTTCTGCGAGGCAGAGGTGCGAGACATAAGAAGGTGCTGCGAATCAGCACAAAATTCGCTGAAAAAGTTACGGACGGGAAAATTCAACAGAAACAGCAAGAAATATCCCTCCCAACTTCAGGTCGCATCTCCATGTTGAACTGAACATAGCAGGTTATTTTTGCAGGTGGCGCGATATAGACGCCAGGAAGGTTATGGACTGTCTGCGCGTCCGTTCGATGCGCCTGCCTTCATCCACCCCAAACACACGGGACAATAGCAAGTGGCATCATTTTGGTCATCACGTCTAACAAGACCACCCTCTATCGAACGAGGAAACATCATGCACCAACATTGCCGTTCTCGATCACGATGATCGACAACGCCACAAGAAAATATTAAACCACATCGCGGGCACTTACTCATTAAAACCACTATTTTTATCAACTTTATGGCTCAGGGGTATCTGACGTACTGCTTTTCGAATGGTGTCCATCTGGACGTTGAAATTGGTACAGGCGACACATACAAATAAATGCATTCGCATCCTCACGCGCTCAGCTGGGGATAGCGCACGATCAAGTCCCTCGGACACCAGCCGGTGTACTTCCTTGCAAGTAGGAATAAGCTTACTCAAATCGTCTCTCACTCTATGTGATGAATACAATTCCCAGATACGGATATAAATTCAAATAGCGCGATTACCAAACCAGTTTAAATCCAGACATTCACGCAAGTGCAAGCGTGCACGATATAACATGACCTAAGCATTAGTCAGCTAGCAATTTATAATAGCGATTGGCACTCAAACCAAGAGAGTGCTAATATACTCAAATTACAGAGGGCGATAGATATTATTCATCTCTGCATGCTCGTATTTAATATGAAATAAGGAGAAAGAATGAACGTGGCATCCACACAATCGGCATTGATCCCTATGGGCAATAATGCCTTAGGCTTGGGCTTCACCGGTAATTTGGGTAATCTCGATTCTTATATTTCCGCTGTCAACCGGTTGCCAATGCTGACTCATGAAGAAGAAATGTCACTGGCACGTCGTCTACGTGATAATAATGATCTTGCTGCCGCCCAAGAAATGGTGTTGTCGCACCTGCGCTTAGTCGTGTCTATCGCACGGGGATATTTGGGCTATGGTTTACCACACGCAGACCTGATTCAAGAAGGCAATATTGGCCTGATGAAAGCAGTGAAACGCTTCGACCCGGATCAAGGTGTACGTTTGGTCTCCTATGCCATGCACTGGATCAAGGCCGAAATGCATGAATACATTCTGAAAAACTGGCGCTTGGTGAAAATCGCCACCACTAAAGCACAACGCAAGCTGTTTTTCAATCTACGAAGCCATAAAGAAGGCCTAGATGCGATGACCCCATCTCAAATCGATGTGCTCGCAAAGACGTTAAACGTCAAGCCTGAAGAAGTCATCGAAATGGAAACCCGTTTGACGGGTCGTGATATTGCCCTTGAAGCACCTACTGACGATGAGGATGAAAAATTTGCCCCAATCGGCTACCTATCGACTGACCTGAATGAACCAACCAAAGTGCTCGAGTCTCGCCAGATTCATCGCCTGCAATCGGAGGGATTGGAGGCTGCCTTGAGCAAACTGGACGAGCGCTCGCGCCGTATCGTAGAAGCACGCTGGCTGGCTAATGATGATGGCTCTGGTGCGACATTGCACACGCTTGCTGATGAATTCGGCGTTTCTGCCGAGCGTATTCGTCAGATCGAATCAGCTGCGTTGAAAAAGATGAAAGGTGCTTTGACTGCTTACCTCTAAGTAGAGCTAAATTAGCCTTGCCCAACAAAAAGCGCTCAATTGGGCGCTTTTTGTTTTTTAGTCTTCACTTTGCTCTTCTCGGCGTCTGGCGTCTGCTTACCATTTTTAATGTTCTGATCCAGCGCCCCCATAAAAATAATCCAATACAGACTATTTGTTGAAATTAATCCCAAATAAGACTATAGTTAATCTACCCCGATGAGGAGATCCCCTGATGAGCCACGCAGCCCAACAAACCCATGTGTCAATTCAAGCCACCCTTTCAGCCGCTGCCATACGTGCTTTCAAAAACATTGCTGATCTTTGGCAGCTTAATCCAGATGAGCAACTCATTTTGCTCGGGCAACCCGGACGATCCACTTATTTCCGCTGGAAAAAAGACCCTGAGGCAGCCCATCTAAGTCACGACACCCTGGAACGCATTTCATACATCCTTGGCATTTACAAAGCCTTGGCAATCCTCCTACCCGAACCCCAAGCTGCTGATGGCTGGATCAGAAAACCCAACTCGGCCTCGTTGTTTCGCGGACAAAGCGCATTGGAGCGCATGCTATCGGGCAACGTAGGCGATCTTTACGTTGTCCGTCAATATCTCGATGCAATGCGCGGTGGTTGGGGATGACTGCACCGAACGTACGGATCAACTGGCAACCGGCAATCCGTATCATTCCTTCCCGTTTCCCATCGATCAATTTGTTTGACAGGGTAGCTTCCCATGAAGATTTCGACGCGCTCTACGCACTCGAAGCGATAACCAATGATCGTATCCGCGATGAACTTGGAGACATTGAATTGGTACCGAAAACAGAGCGGCTTTATGGCAATGGGAACGGCCCGATCATGGCGGCATTCACCCATCTAAATCCTTTGGGCAGCCGCTTCAGCGACGGTAAGTATGGCGTATTTTATGCGGCCAAAGAAAAGGAAACCGCCATTGCGGAAACGCGGTTTCATTCGACCAATTTTTTGGCTGCAACAAACGAAGATCCCATCAAATTAGAAATGCGCGTTTATCACGTCGATGTCAGCGGAATTTTAGATGACGCACAACGAATGGATCTAAGCGACCCGATATACGATCTTCGCAATTACGGCGCGTCACAAACGTATGCCAAACAATTGCGCATTCAAGGTTCCAATGGGATTTGCTACAACAGCGTGCGGCGGACATCGGGACATTGCATTGCCGCTTTCAAAACCACTATTTTGTCTAACTGCCGCCATGCCAGTCAACTCCTCTACTTATGGAATGGCACTGAAATTGCGGGCGTTTATGAGCAATTGAAGTAAACAGAGCAGCGTTACAAAACCGAACTTATTGCAGCAGAATTTTCAGATCATGCACAATCGGCACGATGCCTTGTCCATGCCGCAAAAACAGCCTGATGCGCCCTTGGGCATCAAAAGCATAACTAGCCGCCGTGTGATCGATGGTGTAATTAGCGGGCGTTTTTCCTGGGCTTTTCTGGAAAAAAACTTTGAAATCTTTAGCGGTCTTCTCAATCGCCGTCTGGTCACCCATCAAACCAAGAAATCGCTTATCGAAAGCAGGCACATATTGCGCCAACAAATCCCTGGTGTCGCGCTCAGGGTCGAGCGTGATAAACAATACCTGAACCTTCTCTGCTAACGGCCCCAGGTCCTTCATCGCTGCCGCCAGTTCAGCCATAGTGGTAGGACAGACATCGGGGCATTGGGTATAACCAAAAAATACAACCACTACTTTACCTTTGAAATCGGCTAAGGTGCGGCGTTGTCCATTGTGGTCCGTCAGGGAAAAATCCTTAGCATAATCGGCGCCGGTAATATCCGTGTTGATAAAGACCGCTTTTTTTTCATCGCAAGCAAGCAAGGATAGCGTAGCAATAAAAAACACAACATATGAAAAAAATCGCTTCATCATCATATTAAAATTTTAAATAATGGTCGACTAATAATGCGGCAAACAGCAGCGATAAATAAATGATCGAAAAAGTAAACGTTTTGCGCGCAATCAGGTCCGTGTAATGACGATAAATTTGCCATGCGTACCACAAGAAAATCCCGTCCAACACCAACACGCTAAGGAGGTAAATTAAACCACTCATGTGTACCGCAAATGGCAGAGCAGTAGTAGCAGTCAAGGCAATGGTATAGAGCCAAATATGGAATCGGGTAAATTCCGGGCCATGCGTGATAGGCAGCATAGGCAAGCCAGATTGCGCATAATCATCTCGCCTATACATCGCGAGCGCCCAAAAATGTGGTGGTGTCCAAACAAAAATAATGAGAACCAACAACCACGCTTGCATCGGCACATCGTTGGCAATCGCCGCCCAACCCAAGGCGGGCGGCATCGCGCCAGATAGTCCGCCGATAACAATATTTTGTGGTGTGGCCGGTTTTAAGATCATGGTGTAAATCACCGCGTAGCCGACAAAGGTGGCGACGGTAAGCCACATGGTAAGCGGGTTGACGAAGTGGTACAAAACTACCATGCCGCCGCCCCCAAGGATGCTGGAAAAGATCACCGTTTGGGATGCTGAAATTTCCCCACGTGCCATCGGGCGGCGAGCAGTGCGCGCCATGCGTGCATCGATTTCACACTCGACCAGGCAATTGACTGCAAAAGCCGCACCAGCCAACAACCAGATGCCTAGGATCGCAGGCAATACCAGTTTCCAACTAGGAATTTCAGGAGTAGCGAGAAACATCCCGATAATGGCACAAAAAACCGCCAGCGACGTAACACGTGGCTTGGTCAGCGCCCAATATTGTGCGATGCGGTTTGGCAAGGTCGTTGATGATGTCATGGAGATTATTTGGCGCACTTATAGGTCTGGGAGTCGCTGCCTGGAATGCGGGATATAAAGGGAAGTCGAATCTTGCAGTTTAACATGACCAGCAATAGCAACAGCAGCGCAGCACCACCGTTGTGGGCCAGCGCAAGCAGCAATGGCCACTTCAGAAAGATGGTCGACACCCCGGTAACAAACTGCAGAGCTAATCCAATCAAAATCCATCGGGAAGTTTTTTCCAAACCCACCATTCTCAAGCCTTTATGCGCAAGCCAAGCACTGGAAAAAATGACGATCAGCGCAAAGCTCCGATGTACCCAGTGAATCGCCGTTAATGCTGGGTACGGAAGATATTCACCGGATACGGTTTTCCCCAAGTCGCGCCATATACTAAATCCATGCGCAAAATCCATCTCCGGCAACCACGCACCCTGACAAAGGGGGAAATCGAGACAAGCAAGCGGCGCATAGTTCGTACTCACCCAACCACCCAAAGCAATTTGAATCCCCAGCAAAACCAGTGCAATGGCTGCTGGCACTCGCAACTGCACAGCACCGTCTGCAACGGCCACATGTTCACTTTGGCGGGCAGTCAGCCAAGTCAATAAAGCCAGTAAAGAAAGACCTAGCACCAAGTGAATGGTAACAATCAGCGGCTGCAACTTCAAGGCCACTGTCCAGGCGCCGAAAGCGCCTTGCAAGCAGACAAGGAAAAATAATGCGGTGGGCAGCCACGGGGAGAATTCACCTTTCGTTCGACCTGATCTTAACGAGGGAGATTTTAGCCACGAACGCCATGCCAATACCATCAACACCATAATCAAAACACCTACCGCCATCGCCAGATACCGATGCGTCATTTCTACCCATGCCTTCATCAACGTCACCGGCCCTGTGGGCATCAGACTCTCTGCAGCCTTGATGTTGGCATGCGCTTGTAAAGGATTTGCCTCACCATAGCAACCGGGCCAGTCGGGGCACCCCAAACCTGAGTCCGTTAAACGCGTAAAAGCGCCAAACATAATGAGATCGAAGGTCAGAAATAAAGTGACCCACACCAGCTTGCGATATTTGTCGGTGTCATCCGCAACCCAAACCAACCCGAGCGGCAGCATGGCAACGATGAGACCGATGATGGCAAGTTGAATCCACATTTCCGTTACCCTATACTCGATGCTTTCAACAACTTGGACAGGTCTTTTTTAATCTTGTTGGGATCTGCATTTTTAGGGAAACGCATCACCAAGTTACCGCGTGGATCGATGATATAAATATGTCCGGCCACATTGCCGCCCGATTCAACTGGAAGCCAAGTTGTCAACACTGCGGGCTTCACGCGCAGCATGCGGGTCCCGTCATATTCACGCATCACCAAAGTATCCAAGGGCTTCTCATCGGAGATGAGCCAGACACGCTCAATGCGCTCCATCTCCCTACCTTGCATGAGCCGTAACTGGCGCATATCGAGCAGCTTTTTTTTGCATGATTCCAAACAATCTGCAGAATCAACTTGCAACATAATCCATTTACCCTTGTAAGCATCAAGGGTAATAGCTTTGCCGTCGAGTGTACTGATTCCAGAGATCGGCATGACATGGTCCTGGGGGTTCAGCAAGGCGCCGTAATTAGTCCGACCTTCCGGTTTGATCACGTAATAGGTCGTATACGATGCGATCAACGGCGCTGCGCATACCAACAAAATCGCCAGCAAGCGCCACCTACCACGCACCTTCTTCGCGTCTTCATCCTTACTCTGTGATTTTTGTGAGGTCATTTTCACCCTTCCATCCCGTTGCCAAGTAAAAAATCGCCGCCATCAGCGCCAAGGAATACCACGTCACCCTATAACCACGATGCCGGTCAATGTCTAAAGATGGTCGAGGCCAATCTCGTACCAGCCCATCATTCACCGCATTGCTTTGTTGAAGATAAAAAGGCTGCAACTGCCATCTTGTCTGGGCCGCAAAGCCTGCTAGCGTAACATTTTGCAAGATATCGCCCGGATGGATTAACACCGCACTCTTACCCAGCATGAAAAGCTTACCGACACTCTTTACAGCAATGCCTTCCAGTTCAATTTCACCCTCCGGCGTTGTCAACTTCGGTATTTTTGTCCGATCTAAATGATCCCGCGCAACCCAGCCGCGTGCGACCAATACATAATTTGAAGAGTGGGCAATCTTAAAAGGCATGAGTACGTAAAACCCCGCCATGCCTTTGTATGCGCGATTGTCCAAATAGAGCGGCCAATCGCGCACAAATTGACCTTTGACCTGTAGCCGACGATATTCCACTTTGTCATCTACTATCAGATCGCCGCTCATCTGAACCGGCGGAACGGATTCACGCAACGTCAATTGATGCTCCAACGCTTCTTTTTCTAGTGCGCGATGCGCTTGCCAATTCCCAAGAGCGAGGCCTAACCAAACGACCAGGATGGTAGTAATCAACGGAATCGGTCGGAGACGGAAAATGAATCGCATTACAATATTGCCTTACTCATCGCGCGCTCCCTCAACCCAAATTTTTCATTAGGCGGGTCCAAGTTTCCATCTGGCGTGCTGTCTGGTTCGCATATCAGCGAACACGCCCCAGACGCAGCGGCCTCTATGCGACAAGAAGAAGGGTGTTCCATTAGAACGCCGAAACTGCCAGGCGGAGCGCCAGATGTACAATTGAACTCGTAGCACTCTCACGTCAATCGCGATTCTCATTTTCCCTCCAGCGTGAGCAAGCAGGCGGCTTTGGCAGAAAAGAAAGCGATCAGATGGGAAATCTGAGTTAAACACTGAGCATTCTCAAAACATCAAGCCCTGAATAGTCAGGCAGACCCAATTTACACCCTCTCAAATCACTTCCGTACTCCTATGAAAATCATCGTTGCGCTTGCATTTATTCTTATCCTCGCCAGTCTGGCATCAGCACTCTTCTTTTTAATGAAAGACAAAGGGCAGAGTAATCGTACCGTACATGCTTTGGCATTCAGGGTTGGCTTTTCCATTGCCCTGTTTTCCCTCCTACTGATCTCTTACAAATTAGGCTGGATTCAACCCACCGGCATTCATTAATCAGCATGCCTACTTGTAAAAACCGCTCCTATTCTTCATTAAAAAAGCCGCACCGAAGTGCGGCTTTTCATGTCTGCCTTGGGAACTTACAACCAATAGACAACCACGTACAAACCGAGCCAAACAACGTCAACAAAATGCCAGTACCAGGCAGCGCCCTCAAAGGCAAAGTGATGCTCCGGCGTGAAATGGCCTTTCAATACACGATACAGTACCACTGACAACATAATCGCCCCCATCGTCACATGGAAGCCATGAAAACCAGTCAACATAAAGAAAGTCGAGCCATAAATGCCGGATGTCAATTTCAGGTTCAAATGACTATAAGCGTGCATGTATTCGTAAACTTGGAAGCCCATAAACGTTGCACCGAGCAAAATGGTAGCGAACAACCAAACAGCAGTTTTAGCGCGATGTCCCGCACGCAGCGCATGGTGAGAAATCGTCAGCGTAACTCCTGACAGAAGCAACAACGCAGTGTTAATCGTCGGGATCGGGAACGGTGTCATTGTCTCAAATTTCTCGATGGTTCCTGCCGGACTAGCCCCCCCCCACTGGGCCGCAAAATCGGGCCACAACAACTTATGATCCAGATCGCCCAACCAAGGCATCGAGATGGTACGCGCATAAAATAAGGCACCGAAAAATCCCGCGAAAAACATCACCTCGGAGAAAATAAACCAGCTCATGCTCCAGCGGTAAGAAACATCGATACGCGCGTTATACAAGCCACCTTCGGACTCAGCGATGGCATCACCAAACCAGTTATACAAGACCACCAAGATGCATAAAATACCTGCAAAATTGAGGTACTGACCCCACGGTAAATCGTTCATCCACGCGGATGCGCCAGCCATCGTCAGGAGTAAAGAAATCCCTGCCAACAAAGGCCATTTGGATGGCGCTGGAACAAAATAGTAAGGTGCTGTAGCGTGTTGCGAACTCATCTTTTTCTCCCTGATTCAACTTAATTCAGTAAACCACAAATTATTACTTTAACTATTTCGCGACAACTATTCTCACTATCAATACCAACATCGCTATAAAAATCAAGACGCCAATCACGCCAGCAATGATCACATGCAAAGGATTGAGTTGTGCGGCATCATTTTCATAATCACTCTTTTTTCTGACGCCAAAGAAAGACCAGAATACGGCTTTCGCCGTTGCGCTAAAAGACATCTTGCGCTGCGTTACCTTTTTCAAATCCTGCATGCACAACGCCTTTGTTCCGAGTGCTGTTTGCCCATCGAATTCCCAACCCGCCTCTACTTACTGCCCGACCTTCTTCACCGCGCCGTCAATCTCGAAAAAAGTATAAGACAAGGTAATCGTCTTTACGTTCTTCGGCAATGCCGGATCGATATAAAACACCACGGGCATTTGCCTTGCCTCATTCGGGCCAAGAGTCTGTTGCTTGAAACAAAAACATTCGAGCTTCTTAAAGAATTGGGCTACCTCTTGCGGCGCATAACTCGGTATCGCCTGCGCTACGCTACTACGCGCTTGCGTATTCACCACTTCGTAGACAACCTGAACCATCTCACCTGGATGTACCTGCAAACTGCTTACCGTTGGTCTGAAGCGCCAATGGCCTTGAGCATTCCCATCAAATTCCACCGTAATCGAACGACTCTTATCAATCTGGGTATTACGGCTTCCGTCTGCGCTGACATTTTTTGAGGTCAGAATATTAATGCCCGTAATCTCACAGATTTTTTTATATATCGGAATTAACGCATAACCAAATCCAAACATCACGACGGCAATCACCAGCAACTTGCCGAGCATTGTCGCATTCAATTTGCGCGACTCTCTCTTTTGTTCATTCTGATCGTCAGTATTCAACTCAATTCAACCAAAACCGCTTCGCAAACACACTCACGAAAAAAACCAGGGCAAGCAAGCCGAGGATAAATCCAGTCCGGCGATTGCTTGGTTTATTTTGTTCCGACATGGGGGCACTTTCCAGCTTAAGCGAACAATTTCCGCACCTGGCAGATCACTTGACTATAGGGGGGACTTCAAAAGTATGGAACGGTGCCGGACTAGGAATAGTCCACTCCAAGCCCTCTGCGCCTTCCCATGGCTTGTCTCCCGCTTTCTTACCGCCTTTGATCGAGGGAATAACGACAAAGAACAAGAAAAACACTTGCGACAAACCAAAACCAAACGCGCCGATCGTTGCCAGCATATTGAAATCGGTGAACTGCGCCGGATAATCTGCGTAACGACGCGGCATACCTGCCAAGCCTAGAAAATGCATCGGGAAAAATGTGATGTTAAAAGTAATCAACGATGCCCAGAAATGAAATTTTCCACGGCCTTCGTTGTACATAAACCCCGTCCACTTGGGGCTCCAGTAGTAGTAACCTGCGAACATCGCAAACAAGGAACCGGCTACCAAAACATAATGAAAATGCGCCACAACGTAATAGGTATCCTGCAACTGAATATCAACCGGTGTAACCGCCAGAATCAGTCCGGTAAAACCACCCATGGTGAAGACAAAGATAAAGCCAACGGCAAACAGCATCGGCGTTTCAAAAGTCATCGAACCACGCCACATTGTAGCGATCCAGTTAAATACTTTGACGCCAGTCGGCACTGCAATCAACATCGTCGCATACATGAAAAACAACTGGCTTGTCACTGGCATGCCAGTAGCAAACATGTGATGCGCCCAGACGATGAAAGACAAAATGGCGATGGAAGAAGTCGCGTACACCATTGACGCATAGCCGAACAACTGCTTACGCGCAAAAGCCGGAATAATCTGGGAAACGATGCCGAATGCCGGCAAAATCATGATATAGACTTCAGGATGCCCGAAGAACCAGAAAATATGCTGGAACATCACGGGGTCACCACCGCCAGCCGCATTGAAAAAAGAAGTCCCGAAATGACGGTCCGTAAGGGTCATGGTAATCGCACCTGCCAGCACCGGCATCACAGCGATCAACAGATAAGCGGTAATCAGCCAGGTCCAGCAAAACATCGGCATCTTCATCAATGTCATGCCTGGAGCGCGCATATTCAAGATAGTAGTAATGATGTTGATCGAACCCATGATGGAAGAAGCACCCATCAAATGAAGTGCGAAAATCCCCATATCCATGCCCATGCCCATTTGCGTAGACAGCGGCGCATAGATTGTCCAGCCAGCGGCGGGCGCACCCCCGGGGACAAAAAAGGACGACACCAACAAAATGGCCGCTGGCGGCAATAACCAGAAAGAGAAGTTATTCATCCGCGCAAAGGCCATATCGGCAGCACCAATTTGCAAAGGAATCATCCAGTTGGCAAAGCCCACAAAAGCCGGCATGATCGCGCCAAATACCATCATCAGACCATGCATGGTGGTGAACTGATTAAATAATTCCGGCTGAAAATATTGCAAGCCAGGCTGAAATAATTCGGTGCGAATCAAGAGGGCCAATACGCCACCGGACATGAACATGGCGAGAGAGAAAAACAGGTATAGCGTGCCGATGTCTTTGTGATTAGTCGCGTATAACCAGCGACGCCATCCGTGCGGATGATCGTCATGCCCGTGTGCGTGGTCGCCAGAGTGATCGTGTGCGTGATCGATTGCGGTTGTGCTCATCTCAAACTCCTGATTTCAATTACTTGCGCGCAGCCAAAATTTCGGCCGGCTGAACGATATTTTCTTTGGATTTATTGGACCAGTTGTTGCGGGTATAAGTAATCACCGCAGCAATTTCGGTATCCGACAAAGCGGCTTTCCACGGAGGCATTCCATTTTTTCCATTTAACACCAAGTGAAGCTGATCTGCTTTGGTACCAGCAACCACTTTGGAACCGTCAAGTGCAGGGATTGTGCCTGGCACTCCTTTGCCCGTAGCTTGATGGCAAGTAGCGCAGTTTGCGGAATACACTTTTTCACCCCGCTGTTTCAACTCATCAATGGTCCACACTTTGTTCGGGTCGTCGGCATTTGCCGCCATTTCTTTTTTCTTGCCATCAACCCAAATTTTATAATTGTCGTCGCTCACCACTTTAACTACGATAGGCATGAATGCGTGTTCTTTGCCGCACAACTCAGCGCACTGCCCACGATAGGTGCCAATTTTCTCGGCCTTGAACCAGGTGTCACGCACAAAACCGGGGATAGCATCTTGTTTAACGCCAAATGAAGGCACCGACCACGCATGAATGACATCGTTGGCGGTTAATACGATACGGATTTTTTTATTGACCGGAACAACGACCTCATTATCAACTTCAAGGAGGTAGTTATCGCCACGAGGACTCGTCGGCAACACGCCTGGTGAACCCACTTGCTCGCGCGGAGTGGACAGGGCGGACAAAAAGGAAATGCCCTCGCCCTCGCCCTTGAGGTAGTCATAACTCCATTTCCACTGCATGCCGGTTGCCTTGATAGTAATATCGGCATTGGCAGTATCTTTCATCGCCACCACGGTTTTAGTCGCAGGCAGCGCCATCCCAATCACAATCACAAACGGCACAATGGTCCAGGCGATTTCTACTGCGGTGCTTTCGTGAAAAGTGGCAGGCTTATGGCCCAACGATTTGCGGTGTTTGATGATGGAATAAAACATCACGCCAAATACAGCGACGAAAATCACCATGCAAATAACCATCAACAAGGTGTGCAAATCGTAAATTTGTTCAGCAATTTTTGTGACGGGGGGTTGCAAGTTGAGTTCCAGTACCGCAGGCCCGCCTTCACTATTATTAACAACATCACCAGCCCAAGATGGCAACCCAGCAGCCAAGAACAAGGCACCGAGCATCAACGATTGAAGTCGCTTCGCATGTTTCATGTTTTCCCCAACAACCCAAAAATTAGAATTTTTTTCAAACTACTTAACACTGACAACGACCGACTGATAACAACCGTGCCCTCAATCAATGTCCTTGCATTCTATATAAAGCCTACAGCGTGTTACGCGCAACGTTACGTTAGGCACATCACTTTGGCTTACCCTATCCCGTAATGCCTCGCCAAAATAACTGAGAGAGGACAGAAAAAATCCCCCCTTACAATGCAGGCAACACGTGCCCACAGCCAAACTCGCGGGGGATTCACAGACGTTTCCGAAAAAACCCGCACGCAGCAGAAGCGCAAGGCGTCTACAACGGAGTAATCGGGGGAAAACAGAAAGTGTCTTTTGCGACCGTGATGCCCACCCTCCAACCAAGCAAAGTGAGCAGGCCAGATTAGTTTTACGCACCGGATTATACGCAAGAAAAGTCGTATTTATCAAGCTAAAAACCGCTTCAAGCACCAGACAAGCCAAGATTTCACGTGGCTTTGAAACAGATTTCACCCCTAATTTTTACGGCCTCGGTGTCGGTGTAGGCGCCCTCACCGACATGAAAATCATTCGCCGGAATACTCAACAAAACAGGAAAGTTGTCATTTCACCTAAATCGAATAATGGCTTCGCCACTTGCCGTTAAGTTGGGTACAGGCCGAAACGCATGGCCGTAGATGATTTCAAAGGTCAATGGAATGCGGCCATCGGGCTGACGCATTTGCTCGATCGCATCGACAACTTTTTTCCAGGCACCCTTCCCCATCAGGCCGCGTCGCTGCGTCGATAGCGGATTGCCGCCCCAGCTGCGCACATCTGCCATCAATTTCTCGACAGAGTCATACGTAACAGTGATGCTCTCCATATCCATAACCGGCGTCGAAAATCCGACATTAACCAACATATCGCCAAAATCATGCATATCGACAAAAGGCAGTGCGTGCGGTGCATTATCTACCTCCGCAAAAGCGGAGCGCAATTGCTGGAATGTATCAGGCCCAAAGCACGAGAACATCAGCAAACCATCAACGCGCAATACGCGCCGCCATTCGGCAAAAACACAATCGGGTTGAGGATGCCAATGCAACGCCAGATTAGACCACACCAGATCAATTGCATTGCTAGGCAAGGGTAGCGCAGCGAAATCTCCGCACAAAAAATCAGCTACTACGCCGTCCGCGTTGTTGGCTGGCGACCATCTGTACAACCAACGCCGCAACAGGGGTAAAGCGGCTAATTGCCCGCCTTGCGCCAGAGCCAGCATGAGGGCCGAAGCATCAATCCCCAGCACCCGTGCTTGCGCATAGCGCGCTTTTAACATCCGCATATCTACGCCTTCTCCACAACCGGCATCCAGCACTTTTTGCGGCAGGATTTTCACTAAATCAAGGCGTTCTTGCATGCGATTGGAAACTTCGCGCCGCAAAAAATCGGATCCAGCGACATCCGCGGGCGAGGCGAATAATTTGCGCACGCGCGCCAGGTCGATCGGCGCACTCAATGTTGAATTTGATGCTGATGGGGGTAAAGACACGCTGAACCAATCGCATGAAGTGAGATAATCTGCGCAGTTTACACGTTTGCCACCAAACTCTCCCGCATGTTTTCACGCATCCATCATTGGTCACAACATCTGTTCGCTCGTCTCTCGTCAGGCTTGCCGTCCTGTTGTGCTTTATGCGGAACCGATAGCAAAACCGCTTTGTGCAACCCTTGCAGAGATGACTTTTTCAAACAAACGCAGCATCGTTGTACACAATGTGCAACGCCACTCACTGAACCGGAAACACAAGCGCTGTGCGGTGATTGCCTCAAGCAGCCGCCGGCATTCGATGCCACGATAGTCGCCGCAGATTATGCCGCACCCATCGACCAACTCGTACTCGCGCTCAAATTCGGCGCGCGTTTGGCATTAGCGCCTTTGTTTGCCGACATGCTGCGTGACGCCATGCTCAAAACACCATCAGATCAACATACCCTGCCCGTCTTGTTGATGGCTGTTCCCCTAGGGCCGCAGCGTTTGGCCGAGCGCGGCTTTAATCAAGCGCTGGAAATCGCCAAGCCTTTGGCTCGTTCGCTAGGCATACCCCTCGATGCCAGACTCATGATGCGGGTACGCGACACGCGCTCGCAAGCGCTGCTGCATCCAGACGAACGTCATAAAAATATTCACAAAGGATTCCTTGTTTCCGAACATGCCATCAATCGCGTGCACGGCCAGCACATCGGCGTGGTGGACGATGTCATTACTACCGGCGAAACACTAAACGAACTGGCAAAAACATTAAAGCGCTTCGGTGCCACACGTGTCACCAATTTTGTTTTTGCACGCACGCCGCATCGCTAAGAAATTGCTATCCCTAAGGAGAAATAGCTTGTTTCATGTCGTTTTAGTAGAGCCGGAGATCCCACCCAACACCGGCAACATCATCCGCTTGTGCGCAAATACGGGCGCGCAATTACATCTGATTGAACCACTTGGCTTCCCACTCGATGATGCCAAGATGCGACGCGCCGGTTTGGATTATCACGATTATGCGCGCATGAAAGTCCATCCTGACTGGGCAACGTATATCGACCGGGAGAGCCCCGACAGCAGTCGCATGTTCGCACTGACGACGCATGGTTCGAGTTCGTTCGCCCATGCTGCATTTCAACCCGGCGACATATTTGTTTTCGGCTCAGAAACCAAAGGGTTAGACCCTGCCTTGCGCGAATCGTTCCCACATTCCCAACGGATTCGACTGCCCATGCAGCCCGATAATCGCAGTTTAAATTTGTCCAATGCCGTGGCGGTCGTGGTATTTGAAGCCTGGCGTCAAAATGGATTTGTTGGCGGCGCATAAGAACGAAGTTTTACGCACATCCCCGCAATATTTTTTAGCCCATCAATTCTTTCTCACCTTCGACAACAGCTTGGTCGTCGAACGATCATGCTCAAAATCAATCGCCACCGCCTGCCCACCATAAGCAAGTACTGCCTGGCCTTCGGGTATAGCACGCATATCGTAATCCCCGCCCTTGGCATAGATATTGGGCTGAGCTTCCTGCACCACCTCCAGCGCTGTGTCTTCCCCAAACGGCACCACCAAACTGACCGCCTCCAATGCCGCCAATACCGCCATACGGTCCTCGCAAGTATTAATCGGGCGCTCGTCACCTTTGCCCAACCGCTTAACGGATGCATCAGTATTGACCGCAACCACCAAGGAGCCGCCAAGAGCACGTGCCTGCGCGAGATAGGTAACATGGCCGCGATGCAAAATGTCGAATACGCCATTGGTCAATACAACGGGCTGCGGCAACGCGGCAACGCGGGATTGTAGATCGGTGCGGGTCGCTATTTTATTTTCGAAATGTGGCATAAATGGTAGTGGATTCAATGTCATTAACGTTACCTATCGATATTCCCCTGGCATCAGGACGCTTCGGCTCCACAAATAGTCGTTCGCCAAGTATCTATCAACGCGCGCGCAGGCTGGCTCAAGGCCTCCATTTCTATCGATTTCTGCATGTTAAAGATCATCAACGCATAGCCGGTTGCCAGCGTATTGACCTCGGATGATAAGGCACTTTCTTCGCCGCGAGAGGGGCGAATTTGACGCCAATAATTAATCGCCTCTTCCAATTCTGTCAGGGTAATTTCCATGCCACTATTGTACGCGCTCCCTTCACAATTGAATAAGCATGACGACTCACATTTTATTACAATGAGTCATTGCGTATTTTGAAACAGGAAAGTTGGCATGATCGAAGTTAAGAATATAAGCAAGCGTTTTCGACTGAATGCCCCCAAGGGAAAACCGATGGCGTCAACGCGCGATCTACAAGAGCAGGAGGGCTGGTTTCACGCCGTTCGGGATGTCAGTTTTCAATGCGCTGCCGGAGAAGTACTTGGCTTGCTAGGCCCCAACGGCGCAGGAAAAACCACGACCTTGCGCCTGCTCTCGACTGCACTCAAAGCGGATGCCGGTTCGGCGCGAATCAACGATATCGACATCGTGAAATTTCCCCTAATGGCGCGAAAAAATATTGGTTTTTTATCGGGTACAACCGGGCTATACGGGCGACTGACTGCGCGAGAAAATGTCGAATATTTTGCCCGACTGCATGGCATGACGGAAGACAGAATACAACAACGCACCGATGAATTATTCACCTTGCTGGGCATGCACGGCTTTGGTAACAAACGTGCGGATCAATTATCAACCGGGATGAAACAAAAATGCGCCATCGCCCGAACAGTCGTTCACAGCCCCGCTGCCGTGATTCTGGATGAGCCAACGACCGGACTCGACGTCATGGCCGCCAAAACCCTGCTCGACTTTATTGCCTCCTACAAAGCCCTGCGCATCCCCCTTATTTTTTCCACCCACCATTTACACGAGGTCGAGAAACTATGCGACAGCGTCTGTATCATCCATCAGGGAATATCCGTGTTTAACGGCAGCGTCGCTGCCTTGCGTGAGTTGGGCGGAAGTCGCGATCTGTATGACGCATTTGTGGATGTGATTGAAGGAAGGCAATAAACAATGTGGACTATCTACTGTAAAGAATTGAGAGAGCTGATGCGTGATCGCAAAACACTCATCTTCACCATCCTCATCCCCATTCTGGCGCTACCGCTTATTTTCGGCGGCTTTGGTTTTTTCTCTACAGTGCTTTTTAAAAAGGCCCAGGAATCCGAATTGAGATATGCCATTTTCGGAAAACAATACGCACCCCCATTGAGCCTGCGCATTGCCCAGGCCAAGGGCTTTAAAGAAATTTCGTTAAGCAGCATGGATGAAATAAAACAAGCCATCGGTGATGAACGGATCAAATTTGCATTAGTGATCCCGCCCGAATTTCAAGACAATTTGAGTGCAAACAAACAAGGCACCATTGCACTGCATTACAACAACGCCGCCAATCTAAATGTCGTAGCACGACGCGTACGCGAAGTCGTCAGTACTCATAACGGTGTCTTACGCGAAGCTGCCTTATCCGCCTTGAATATCGACAAACAAAAGCTGGCGTTTGCGCTTAACCCTATCAAAATAGAAGAGCACTCCACCGCCAATCAACGCGAGCAAATAGGTGCCATTGCCGGCGGAATTCTGCCCTACATCCTGCTGACGGTATGCCTGATGGCTGCCATGTATCCTGCTATCGATCTCGGTGCCGGTGAAAAAGAACGGGGCACGCTAGAATCATTGCTGCTGGCGCCTGTATCGCGTAGCACAGTGGTGCTCGCAAAATTCAGCGTACTTTTTAGTTTCGGCCTGACATCGGCCTTATTGATGATCACCAGCATTGCATTGTTGCTGCTCGCTTTCGGGCATTCCATCAATGCCGATGTCGGGAAATTAGTGGCCAGCATCGGTGCTGCCGACCTTGGCATGCTGGCGCTCATGCTGGTGCCTACCGCCGCGATATTCGCATCATTGCTTTTATCGATTTCAATTTATGCGAAATCATTCAAGGAAGCGCAAGGGTTCATTCAACCGTTGATGTTGCTTGTGCTCCTGCCTATCATCCTGGCGATGTTGCCCGGCATCGAGTTGAACTGGGTCTGGGCTATGGTGCCCCTGACCAATGTCTCGCTAGCAATGAAAGAATTAGTTAAAGGCACGATGGATTACCGCATGTTTTTCGTCATTTTATTCTCGACGACAATCATTGCGGGCGGTTTGCTGATGATGTGCCGCTGGTGGTTTAGCCGGGAAGAAGTGTTGTTCAGGAATTGAAATAGATGCACGTCAAATAGATACGCATCTCAAGGAAAATATTGGTCCCCAGTACGTGCAGCCGCCTCATACACACGCGGCAAATCAAAGTGGCGCGCCTTCATCTTTGACCCGCTCATGGTGACGATAAATTGTTGGGAAATGGCAATCGGCAGCATGTTAACCGGTTTGCCTTTGAGGATAATTTCCAGCGCCTTGGCGGCAGCTACCTCACCTTGTTCATAAGGTGAGGTACCGATCGCCAACATGCCGCCATCTTCAGTAAAAAATCCATTGCTCGACATCACAGGAACAGGCGAATGGGCTTCGGTCCAAGCCACTACTTCCTTGGGTGGCACCAGCGACATGTCGCTGGCGGAACGTACCAGGCGCCGGTAGCCGCTGACCAGGATCGCATCGTTATCTGCTGCCAGCGCCATGACGTTAGCCTGCCATTCCGGCCAGGTATTGACTTGCCGAACGCGGGTTAATTGGACTGGCTTCCAATCAAAACGTTGGACCTGATTGGCATCTCCCGTGACAGTTTCGGAATGGTCGCCTATATACGCCAAACGTATCGGATGCCCTAACGTTTTGAAGCGTTCTACACTGCCGAGCGTTTCACGCACTGCGTCAAGCGGAATGCGCTCCAGCACGCCGGTGACGTTATTGGCCTTGTCGAAGCCATAATCGCTGGCCTCATTGTTGACCCCGGCGAAGACAATTTTGACGTGGGGGTCGTTGTTAAAATAACGCATCACGTACTGCTGTGCGTCATCATCAACGGCGATCACAACATCGGGCCGCGTCTCTTTAATCACATTACGGGCAGCAATGCCTGCGCTATTTTTGTAGTCGGTAAAAGGATGGCGCTTGGTATCCATGTAGTACCAATGCACCTGATATAAATACTTGCTGCTCAGTACCCGGTTCAAGCCGACGTTGATATCTCTGACCCAAGCATAGTCCTTATCGTAGCTATGCAAAATGAGGATGCTCGGCTTACTCATGTTATACCAGCCGAACAGGACGATAGTGACAATCATGAATAGACCCATCATCATTTTCTCAAGCGACAGCTTCATAGAATCCCTAACATTTTCCAATAGGGAATCGAGGCATAGACGGCCACCAGCCGACCCAGGTTCATCACGGCGTTGAAACGCAAAAATGATTTTTCGTTGTACAACGCATTATCTTGATTCAATTCCTGCAGTTGCAAATAGTAGGAACATTGGTAGGGGAAAAACCATACCTCCGAAAAAACCAAAATAATAAATCCGACGACCCAGCCATTTACGCCATTCACTTCCGCTAATGGCATTAAAATCGTCGCAAGAATCACCGTGGTCGCGTTATTCGGCACAACCAGCCGGATCGCATTAATGATTGCAAACAACAGCAAGACAAATAGGCTGAAATTGCTGCGCATATAACTACCTAAGCCGGGCAAAGCTGCACCCAGATCGCGGTCCAGGCCAAGATAATTGAAAGCCGCGACAATGCCGGTAATGCCGCTCAGGTATAGCAGAAATGTCCAATCGACTTTCTCCTTCAACTCTTTTTTATTGAGCGTACCGCACAACAGCAGGCCGAACAGCATGGTGAACCCAAGCCAGGGCGGTTGCATTTTGTGAACCGAACTGGTGACAATGCCGACGACCATGAATACCACGCCGATGATCCCGGCCCACTCGCGATTTTTGAGATTTCCGAGCAATTTGAGTTGCTCTGCGACCCTTTCTTTCGGCAATTGCGGTTGCTCCACATTCCGAAACCAGAACGCTGCCGCCAAGCCGTTGAACGCGAGCAAAACACCACCAGCCACAATGGCAGACAAAAACCAGGTCATCCATTGGAAATGGTCCTGTCCTTGCGGTGACAATAAACCAAAGACAGCGAAATTAACTGATTTGCTCGTAATGAAAATGGCAGAAAAAAGACTGACGCCACCGAAGCAGGTAACAGCCAGGCGCGTTGCCGCCAACCCTTTCATTTTCAATTGCAGGCTCTCCACCATATCGGCATAAAAAGGCGACACCAATGCAATGCGGCCATTCGCCGTGGGGATGATAGGCGTAAGCACCAAGCCAGTGATAAACAGGCCGACGTTGTGCCAGAACTGGCTGTTGGGGAGATGTTGCAACAGCACCAGCATAAAACGGTAACCCAGCCCGGAAGTCACCACCACGGTACCCAATGCAAGCGTGCTAAGCGCCATCAAAAAACCATCTGAGGCAAAACCAGAAAGGATCACGGGCGCCGGAACCAGCCCTGTCACCAATGTCGCCAGCAAGGCGAACAAACCGGGAATGTAATCGTCCACCAGGCTGAACACCCACATCGTCACCGTAGCCGAAAAAATTGCTAAAAATAGGACCCCGCTACGCGCAACACCAAATCCATCGCCCAACTTAAGAAGCAGCAAAGGCAGCGCCAGCGTCAAAAACCAGCCGAACACCGCGTGACGGCTATAAGCCGCCTTTGCAGGTACAGGCAGCGCTAGCTGACGTACCAATTTCTCGCCAGCGAGATGGCTTGTAAGCGAGAACAGAAGGTCCGTTTTTAAAGAAGGATTTGTCTCCACCAGGGTTCTCATAGCAGCGCGTGGAATGCACAATACGGTCGTCTCGATAGCCGCAATAGCATCGGTTAAATAATGCTTTGCATCCGATGCTGCCTCCTCCCCAAAACGACTACCGACTAAAGAGGATTGCCGGCCTTGCGGTGAAATCAGTTTCACCACGCCACTGATAAGCAAGTAAAAATAATCGGCAGAAGCATTCGCGCGATAGATGACCTCCCCTGCAGAAAAACGTTTTCCGGTGACCTGCGGTAGCAGACGCGCCAGACTTTGATTATTGCTGCTGGCGATCACTTCGTCTGCCATCAAGTGAGCGATGGCGCTATCGATATTGTGCATGGCGGTTTTATTTCAGAAAATCGATGTCAATCCCCACTTTGCAATAGGCATCGGTTGAATATTGCGCTGTGACATTGACCGGGGTATTGGGCAACAGCAAGAACTCGGACGCACCGTAATGATTGGCCGCTTTACTCAAAGGATTCCAATCATAGGTATAGCCGAGGCGCGTAAAGGGATAACCTGGCCCTTTGGGATTGCGCAGAATATACGCACCCGCCATTTGCTGCTGCACATAATTGCGCAATTCAGGCGACGTGCTTGCTTGTGTATCGAGCATACAGACCGGATGCGCCGCATCAGCATCATTGACGCCAAGGCAGGCACGCTCCAAACGGTCGCGCGCTAATTCCATGACGACAAATTTAACTTTGCGATACTGCGGCGGCGAATTAGCCGGCAAGCCGAGCAATTGCTCCAACCTTTGGCGCAGCGCATCGCCGTTCAGATTCCAGGAACGGCACAAACTCTGCACTTCCCCTGCCAACGTAACCCACATCCGATCACTGCCGGTGGTATAAATGCAGGACGATTCATTCGCCCTGCATGGCACGCGGCTCTCGCTAACCCATGAAATCACACTCACCGATGGCGTCGACGGAATTGGTCGCAAGGACATAATTTTTTCAGGGCTGACGACCGCTGCGTCCACGATGGCCGCGTCATAATCATTTCTCGGCGGTGCATTGTTCGATACAGAAACGCAACCAGACAATCCTAACGCCACAAAAAGAGGAGGCGTCAGGGCGGCTATTTTCAGGAGAAATTTATTCATCATCGACATCCTTGTAGGTTGATCTGACGCATTAGTTCTTTAGTAATCCTGCGTTCGTTGGAATGGGGTGGCTTTATTTGTTTTAGACAGCTTCTATTGGATGAAAAATTTGTTGGGATAGGTTGGCATTAAAGAAGCGTGGGGAAATTACTGTGGTATCCCCTCCAATTTACATCGCATTAACCCTCAAGCTCCCTATTTTCCTAAACCTGCGATGCGCGCATCTTATCCATTTTTGCACGGGTATCGGTGATGGCCAGCATCAGGCACTGTGGCAACTGGCTGTTATCGAAATTAGCCTTTCCCAACCGACCTAATGCGTGGGTTTTTATCGCAGATAATTTCACATCAAAATCATGCGCCTCTTGCGCATTTAACTGTCCTTGAACAGCACGTTCGCTATACGCATTTTCCACCGCCAATACCTGTGCGATATAGTCTATAAATAATTGATCGTCGGTTGCCGGTTTTTCCGGTTCAAGCGCATCGCCTCTGAACCATTTGAAGATCACCAACAAAGTTGAACCCACCGATAACAACAGGCCAAATAACGCTTTTATTTTGTCTAAAGTTGCATTCGAAAATAAGGGATTTTTTCTATCCATAAACATCTTGGTCCCTTCGGAAGGCGGATAGCCGGCAGAAGTAAGAATTTGCTTCTCATCCATTTTTATTTTCAGGCGCACTTCCAGATCGGGGCTGAACAAACTTTCCAATACTTTAAACATGGCACGCGGATCTACATTTTTATTGGCGACTAGACGCAAGTTAACACCGATCGTCTTGATGTCCGTGCGCGGAACTGCGGGTTGTACGTTGTACATGAAGGCGAGGATTTTGCTGTCCGCGACCCAGCCAAGACGCAAAGCCAGCGAGGAAGGAAACGGGATTTCGAGCAACTTGTAACCGTGGTGCTTCACAATATAATCGACCACATCGGACGGTGCAAAAGAAGTGATCACGATGGCTTCCGGCAAGCGGTCGGGACGCATGGTTAGTAATTCTTCGGTGGAAATATTCGATTCGACATAATCGATACCATCCCGCAAACCAGAAAATTCCAATACTTGCTTGGCGATGACGCGGGTGCCGCCTTTTTTGCTGTTGAGGTTAACCCGCTTGCCGCGCAAATCTGAAATATCCATGATGGTCGGCCTGACCAAAAAATGCAGTAACTCCGGCGCTACGGTGGCAACATGAACGACATTGGGATAAGGCAGGTCGAGGCCACCTTGAATAAACGCGAAGTCGAGCTTGCCGTCATCGACTTGTTGCAACGCTTCTTGAGAACCGGCGGTGGGTTTTATCTCCAGCGACACGCCGTTACTGGCTACTTCCTCCTGCAAACTCTTGGCTAGAAAATGACGATTACTGAGAATATCGCCACCGGTAATTTTCAAAGCGTAATTTCTGGGCAGGATTTCGTATATGAAATAGGCCGCTACACCAAGCAGGGTGACCAGCAAAACAAGTGCCAATGCTTTACGGATGTGAGCGTTTTTTTGCAACCGTTTTAAAAAGGCACTGAGAATCTTGTCCGCTTCATTGGCCATTTTTTTCCTTCTTTTTCATGACTATCCCACTGGCGAGGCTGCTCCCGATCGTGGGAGAACGGCATACAAAAATTACCCTAACAAACTGGCTCAAGACCTTTTTGTTGCACAATTTTTTGTCCGTCAGGACTGCGCGCAAAAACTACAAAATCAAAACGCAATCCCTTCTTCTCGCCATACACCAGAAGATAGAAGGAATGAGTATACGGATAACGCCCAGATAACAAGGTCGCGCGCGAAGCAGTCACACCATCCACGGCCACATAGGCGACATCGGTAATGCCTTCGTTATCTTTCGATGCAATGTACCCAATCGCGTAAGGATCAGCCGCGACGCTTTCCGCAAGCAATTTGGTTGTCTCCAATTCTTGTGCGCTACTGACAAAATCGCCGCCATCCAATAATACTTCTTCGACGAATTGGCGCGTGCTAGACCCCCGCGTTCTGGAAATCACATTGACCGGCGCATCGATGCCGCCAACTAACTTCCAGTTAGTAATCTCGCCCCCCAGCAAACCACGTATCTGGCTTTGAGAAAGTCCTTTAATGCTCGATTCCTTATTAACGATGATGCCGATGCTGCCTCTGGCAATCAAAAAATGATGGGCGCTCACATCGTCCTCGGCATCGGACAAATCACGCGTCATCGCTGCCAAATCAACCGCGCCGCGCTTGGCCGCGATAAAACCTTGCAAAGAACCGCCTTTTTCAATCACCACATCGACATGCGAATTACGCTGCATGAATTCGGTTGCCAGTGCTTTATTCAAGGGCAGCATGGCACCCGCACCGCCTATTAATAGAGACTTGCGACCCTCCTTGGCGGCAAGATGCCATGAGAAGGCCTCCACCTTCGTGGCCGCACCCCCGACGATGGCTGTAACGGCTGCACCCAACCCTATCAACACCTTTCGTCTATTCATGTTCGCCTCCGTCAAGTTGCAGCGTTTTACTTTGACTAAAAACCATTTGCGTAAAATCTTTCGCTGTTGCCGAAGGGGTCTCCGCCGTCACCAGCATCAATGGCACACGCAAGGGGTAGTTCGTATTAGCGGCGTCTGCGACAATGCCATCGACCGATAACAGTTTTAAATGCGGAAGACGTAAAGGCGTCTTAGTCAGATAGGAAATGGCCAGCGGATGCTTCGCTACCCGAGCCATCCTGTCGTTAGTGTTGAGCACCATTCTCGAGGGCGTGTAGGTATCGTCTTCGCCAAGAATCAGCCTTTTCCAGGTATCTGAAATCCCCCCTGTCGGTGGGCCGACATACACTTCTATCGGCGCATTTTTTCCACCCACATCCTTCCAGTTGGTAATGCGTCCGGTAAAAATATTCTTTAGCTGCTTCAGACTCAGATTGCCAATAGGATTAGCGGCGTTCACCAAAGGCACGATAACGTCATAGCTGACGATGGTGCTGTGTAGTTTGATCCCTTTGCGCTCAATGTCGCTGACAAGATCTTCAGGCACCGCGCCGCTTGCCATCGCAATGTCGGCAGTACCCTCCAATATCGCCTTGTAACCACGGGCCGTTCCACCACCGCTAACGACAATGCAGGCCTCTGGCCGCTCACGCATATATGCCTCGCCTAAGCGCTGGATAATCGGCAACAGCGTGGTTGAGCCGCGTATGTGCACCGACTTCGATACTTCGCTAGGGGCGGCGCTGACCAAACCGGCAAGCAGCACACCGATCATGAGCGCGACAATGTCTGGATATCTCGGCATAAATAACCCTTGGTACTCCGTTTATCTCCGTTTATTGTGGGCGATCCATGCGCTCCGGCATTTTCCAGAGTGAGCTTGTCCCTGATCTTCCCGCATTTATCCTGAAAGGGATCATAACGATGCGCAACGCATCCCCATGAATAGCGGCCAGACTCAAGGAGTGGGCCGATTGTAATGGAACTGCTGGATCAGGTAAATCATCACTATTCATTGTTCGGCTTTTATTTTTTTGACGATCAGGGGGTGCAGGGGGCCGGTAAACATAAAACTGCATCATGCCAAACTTGCATAACGCGGAGGGAGCCGTTAAGGTAATAGATTATTTCCCTACCGCACACCTATGTCCTCTTCTTCAGAAAGTTCTCTCAAAGCCATTTTTTACGCACTGGGTGCGAATGGCGCGATTGCCCTGGCTAAATTTGGCGCCGCCATATTCACCGGATCCGGGGCTATGCTGGCTGAAGCGATTCACTCCTCAGCTGACTGTGCCAACCAGATTTTTCTACTGATCGGATTAAGGCAATCCAAAAAACCGGCGGATGATGCCCATCCGATGGGCTATGGCCGGGTAGTTTATTTTTGGGCCATGATGGTGGCCTTGCTGTTGTTTCTTCTGGGCGGCGTATTTGCTTTGGTGGAGGGCATCGAACACCTGCACCATCCTGAGCCTTTAAAAAATGCCACCGTCGCGTTACTCGTTCTGGGTGTCTCGGTCGTATTGGAAGCGTTTTCGCTTTACGGTGCAATGGTAGAAATTCGCAAAATCTCACACGGAAAATCTTTTGTCCGCTGGTTTCGTGAAACCCGCCAGTCAGAACTCATGGTCGTCGCAGGCGAAGATATCGCCGCCCTGATGGGCCTCGGCATTGCCTTCATCGCCGTCGTGCTCACCGCCGTCACCGGCAACCCTTTGTGGGATGCCTGCGGCTCGATTGCCGTCGGCATATTGCTGATGCTAGTCGCATTTTTTGTAATGCGCGAAGTCAAAGCCATGATCACCGGCGAATCAGCTGACCCAGAAACCCATGCTGCCATCAAAGCCCACATCGAAGCACGCCCCGAAGTGGAACAGGTCATTCACCTAATTACATTGCAGTGGGGCGAGCAACTGATGGTTGCGGTCCAGGCAAAAATGGCTCCGCAGCCTTCAGACCGCGCATTGATCGATGCAATTAACGTAGTCGAAGAAAGTTTGCAAAAACAATGGCCGCAAGCCAAGTGGTGCTTCTTTGAGCCGGATGTATTGGATAGTAAGGATTAAATTTGGATGGAAAGTCTCTTTCGCCATCTGATCATGAGGAGGTTTAAATTGGGAAAAACCCGACTGGAAGCTTTCAGCGATGGCGTGATTGCCATCATCATCACGGTCATGGTCTTAGTCATGAAGGTTCCACACGGCGATAATTTTGCGTCTCTGCAGCCATTGATTTCGGTGTTCATCAGTTACTTGCTCAGTTTCATTTTCGTTGGCATTTACTGGATCAATCACCACCATCTCATGCACGCAGTTGACCATGTCAACGGACCTGCATTGTGGGCCAATATGCACCTGTTGTTTTGGTTGTCCCTCGTTCCTTTTGCGACCGGCTGGATGGGCGAGAACCACTTTCACGCGATACCTGTTGCGCTCTATGGCGTTCTCCTTCTCATGACAGGCATCGCCTACTCTCTTCTTGTATATACCTTGGTGAAACACCACGGCAAAAACTCGGCACTGGCAAAAATTATGGGGAAAGACTTGAAAAGCAATATATCGCTGGTGGCGTATGCCCTGGCAATTCCCTTGGCCTTCGTCAATCAGCTCATTTCGATGGGTCTGTATGTGGCCGTAGCCGCCATGTGGTTCTTACCCGATCGACGCATTGAGTCACTACCCAAAAGCTAAGCTCCAACGGCAAGATATCGGCGCAAAGGAGCGAAATAAAAAAGGCGCATGATGGCCCCTTTTTTATTTCGCATTAAATAAGACCTCGGCAACTCCGATTTTGTATCGGTGATGCTCGCCTTGCTGACCCTGAAACTAATCGAAGAAAAAACGAAGAAAATTTTCTTGCACACCAAGAAACAAACAAGGGCTCACGTCACTTATGCAAAGAGGAGATTAGAGAACCGTTAAGTCATCGATGTTCGCGAGATCCCCGCCAGTTGATTTGAGCTCAATCGTATTCGCGGTACCGCTCTTGAGGGTTACTGCCACATCCTGCGTGACCCAGGTTGTCCACGTACCTGAAGGGGTGAATGTGATGTTAGTCGCGGTACCATTAATGACCAACTGACCTGTACGGGCAACCGCTGCGCCGAGAGCATATCGAATGCGCAAGGTTTTGGCCCCTCCTGTACCCCCGATGACGTTATTTAGCGTAAGCGTACCGCCGGTGGTGGGGAAGTTCACATAGCCCTGCCCCTGCCAACCTGCGTTGGTCTTCTCACGGATCGTGCCAGTTCCAGAAAGCACTGCAGCTTCGGCCGGATAAGTAATTGCACCGATCAATGAGGCGATGCCCAACTGGTTCTCTTCGATACCCTGCGCTACCAGTCGCGCCAGTTGGCCCGCGCCGTATTCTTGGAAATGCGTATTGTCTGATATTCCGTTGGGGAAATTAGGATATTGACCCGCAGCGAGCCAGAGGAAGACATCTCCCGTCGCGGGCGCGCCAATGCCATTATAGAAGGCGATGCTCTTCGCATTGAGATCAATGAGCTTCACATTCTTCTCGGTAGCAAGCTGCTTCATCGCAGTGACACGATCAACGAAATCATTATTAAACTTGCCGGTACTATCGTAATTTCTCCGTCCCATCGGCGTAACCAACACCGGCGTCGCGCCATATTGGCGAGCACCGTCAATGTACATCGCCAAATAAGTTTTATAAGTAGTAAACGGATCGGTGTGCAGCGCCAGGCTGCTGTTCCCATCGTTATGCCCAAATTGAATGAACAGATAGTCACCCGGCTGGATCACACTGAGAATACCTGCGAGTTTTCCCTCATCCACAAAACTCTTGCTGCTCCGTCCGCCAATTGCCTTATTGGTGAAAGACACCCCCGCCTTAAAGTAATCGGGAAGCCTACCACCCCATCCCTGTTGCGGATATAAATGGTAGCTGGCGCGGTAGCTCATCACCGTGGAGTCGCCTGCTAGATAAACCACAGGCGCTGCTTTGGCCTGCAACATAAAGAAACTAAGGATGACGGCAAAAATGACGATGCAAATAATATGGTTTGGAATTCTTTTTGTTTTCATGACGGGTGTCGCCTCATGTGATTGGAATACCAAAAAATAGGGGATCGTACGGCCCCATATCGATTTGGTCGGATTCGATTAATGCTCTTTAATTGTGATTTTTTTCAATCGAACCGCGCTAGTTTAGCCTAACCCAACTTCATCCGCATCGCTGAAAAAATACAGGATCAGGATCGGCAAACGTACCCAATCTTTGTTCTTATTAATTGAGAATCCCCTGTAACACTGCAAGGTTTGGCGCCAATTAAAAATTGGCGATTAAATTAACCCGGAAAGAACACGATTCGATCGGGTGAAAATATTTATCAAACACACCTTGGGCTGACTTACCCGACAAGCACGACACACAAGCGTAATCGATGGTTGCGTCGTTACGATTCGTGAGGCGCAAGGCAATAAACTACGCTATTGGCTGCTGAAATTCCCAAGACGGGAAATGGCTATAGCATTACGGCTCGACTACCGACTCGTCAAGCGCACTTCGCACTACACGAATTCCAACGCCATCAGTCCCTCCAAAAGGCGGCATTTGATATCGGATGACGGGGAAGTCAATCCACCCTTCCTTGTAAAACCAACTGCCATCCTTGGCAGGTTTATACTTTCCCGTCAATGGCCCTACCGGATTTTTCTTGGGACTATGCTGATAATAGGAAACCTCCCACCAATCGGCACACCATTCAAAGACATTGCCCGTCATATCATAAAGGCCCAGCTCATTCGGCAGTAATGTACCCACCGCATGCGTAGAACCTCCAGAATTCCCGCGTACCCAGCCAACCTCAAGAGGATCGTTGCTGCCACTGAAAAGAAAACCTTTGCTTTTGTTGCCGCCCTTGGCGGCGAACTCCCATTCCGCTTCAGTCGGCAAACGCCCACCCACCCAATGGGCAAAAGCTAGCGCATCATACCAACTGACATTGACTATCGGATTGTCCTCACGCCACCCCCAAGATGGTGGCTCAGGCATGCGGTGCTTCGTGGCTTCGCAAAATTGTCGATACTGAGCGACAGTAATTTCGAACCGCGAGATGCGAAAACTGTCCACCTCAACCTCGTGCACCGGATGAATCGATCGCCCCATATCCTGGCTCTCGATTTCCGCCCCCATTTGGAATTCCCCCCCCTCGATTAACACCCAGTCCAGCTTGACGGGGGCGATCTCCGCCGCACTCAATTGAGCGCCGGCTTGCAGAAGGAGGAAGAGAAAAATAATGAGGCGCATAGTCGTATAATTTTTTTGGATGTTTAGCAATAGTGGGCTAGCAAAGTTTATCTGCGATAAGGAAAGGGGGAACTTTACAGCGCAATCCATGACGCAAGACTGAGAGATCAGCTTACCGGAAAAGTTCCCTGCCCCGACAACGCGTTAGCCAGAAGACGCTGTGCTTTTGCGAGCGATGTATGGTTGAGATTAGGGACTATTCGCCTTTATTGATGAGAATTTCCCCCCTCGAATCCCGTAGTAATGCGCTTGAAATGGCCGTTTGGCCGCTATTTTTTCCCCATACTATCTAAGCAGCTACGTAGCATCAATGCGTAATTAGGAAGTCATTGCAAGTTGCCTAATCGCTGAATTTTTAAACATTTGTGTATTTAATGTAAAATCTAGCCTGCAAGAACCCATCCTCACTACATTTCCCATTTCAACAAACATCATGAAAAAAATATTTATCGGCTTAACTATCTCAACCCTTTTAATCGCACCGGCTTTCGGTGAAAACATCCCTGACCAGCCTAAAGCACCATTCCGCTGGGTGCTAGGTGCAGGCATTACTGGGGGAGGCGATAAATTGACTTCGGTTCAATATACCGATGGGAAATCAACCAATATTACTGCAGGTGGTGGCTTACAATTATTGGCAGGGGGCGATTACCGCTTCAATGAACAATTTTCTGCTCAAGCCACAGTCGGTTACCATATTCATTTCACCCCAGATGCCTCTAACGGCGAGGCAAGTTTTGATCGCATTCCTGTGGAATTATTGGCTTATTACCATGCGAACCAACAATGGCGAATCGGTGGGGGTGTACGGTTCGTTAGTAGCGCAAAATTAAACGCCAGCGGTGCGGCCTCCACCCAATTTGATTCCCAAAGCTACCAAAATGCGACCAGTGGTGTCGTTGAAGCAGAGTATTTCGTTAACCCGCATTTCGGCGTCAAGCTTCGCGGTGTCAAGGAAACCTACAAAGATAAAAATAAGAGTGCCACATACTCGCCCATCACAAAAAAATATACGATTAATAATTTTACAAATTCGTATAGTGGCGATCACATCGGCATATTTGGGAATTATTATTTCTAATACCCGCCTCAAGAATCAAACCAAAATCTTAAACATAGATTGCCTATCACTGACTTGAGTAAATTTAATTCCCCGTAGCTAGCGGCGGGGAATTAAACCCTTAGCGATTAAATTTGCGTTTCCCTAAACTAAGAGTTCGCCCAATTTCATCAAGAAGAACCGCATGCTATCGACTCAAGAAAATGATAGGACACCAGATCAGATAAGAGGCAACTCTCCTATGAGAAGTGCTTTTTCGATCAGCAGTTTCCCCCTCTGAAGTGTGTAAGGTTAGTGAGTGACATTGTGCGTATGAGACGAATGCAATCCAATGTAGGGTGCGCGGGGCGCACCCTACTGATCGACTTTGCGTAAGTCCTGTTAATCAAGATAGCTTAGATAGCGTTTGAACTGATCAGATTTGGCAACACGTAGCGGACACAGTAATCTGTGACGCTTGAGTACACAAAATTCCAGCCTGGCCGGAACCCACCGAAAATACGCCACCCAAACTACCCGTCCAACAAGCGCCGCCTGTAGATATCGCGATCTCTCCCGGAGCACATACTTGCAGATAAACAGGTACGCCAAGCAAAGTCGCATTACCACTGACGCTCTTGTTGTAACAACTGTGTGGAACATTGCCACCATTTTTCTGTGCCAGCAAAGGACCGTTCACAAGCACTTTGCCGTTGAAAGTTGCTGCCGTTGGATTACTGGCATCGGTAGACGTCACCAACAGTGCCGGCATTCCGCTGGAATTCGCTGTCTGAAAAACGCCACCGCTGCCCGCAACTGAAACGCCACTTACCGCAGTGAAGGTTGATTTACCGCTTACGCCAATTCCACTATTCGATATGCCTACCACACCATTACCGGCATCGGATATGGCATACAGACCATTGCCATTAGTGGTTGACGCATTGATCGCGTCGGTAGTGACCGACGTCGCATAAATGCCAAATCCATATGCGCTGTGCGCTCTCAGGCCATAACCTCTCACGGACCCGCCGTAAATACCAATGCCGGTATCCGAGTAGCCAGCTACGCCAATGATGTTCAAATTGGGTTTCGATCCAGAGTCAAAAACATAGCCATAAATGGGGGTTTGCCAAGGACCATTGGTCGTGCTTGCGCCGATTTGCGCATAGCCTTTGACATCGGCATAGGCCGCAGAACCTGCAATCAATACACCTAATACTGTGACCGTACAACCAGTGAAAAACTTTTTCATGATTTCTCCCAAAATGGGTAAAGGATAGGAAATTTAACTACTCGAAGCCTGGTCTCCACAAACGCAGACAGGCAAACTGTCAATACCGAAAAAATAGATTCATCATTACTCATTCCCCACTGTCAGATAAGCTGCAATTGACTTTCATCAAACCATTTCACTAGCACTTAGGCCACTCCCCCCTACCGGGGAGAACGGCATCGATGCCTATCGCCAATTTAGGGGCCCAGTTTATTTAGTGGCTATTGCTGTGTTTTCTTGCGGATGCTCAGGCATTTTTATGCCGTTGATATAAGTATCTTCCAACACAAAATCTTGAATGAACTTCACGCGGAAAGGGATGGCAGCATGCGTAATCTTCAGCCGCCGAATGAGCACATTCGAAATAGGAAATGCGTCAGAAGTACCGATTGCCTCCACCCCAACCTGTTTAACGTTCTCAGCAGAGATATCCTCGATGAGAAAATTGCGGAACGTGCTCGGTGCTTTGATCCACAAATTTTCTGCTTTATAGTTGGTTTCAAACTGGATGAGCTTCTCGGCGGTCTTGACCGAGATGTTGCGCACGGCAACGTTATTGACCATCCCGCCGCGGTCGATGTTTGATTTGAAATACATGGCCGAGCGCACGTTGAGCAACTGATTATCTTCAAAAAAAATGTTGTGCACGCCGCCCGACATTTCGCTCCCGATCACCAGTGCGCTATGGCCTGTCATGCTATTTTTGCGCACCACCACGTTTTCGGTCGGGCGACCTATGCGACGACCATCTTCATCGCGCCCTGATTTGAGTACCACGCTGTCGTCGCCGGTACTGAACGTGCTGCCTTCGATCAAGACATTGGAACTCGATTCGATATCGACGCCATCGTTATTAGAATGGTGACTGTCTACAGTAACGCCGCGCACGGTCGCGCTATCGCAATAGAGCAGGTGAATCATCCAGAATGCGCCATTGTTGAGCGTGACATCCTGTATCAATACATTGCTGCCGCCATAAAATTGCACCAGCGGCGGACGCAGTAAATGTCCCTGACCAAAGATGCGCTGAGGAAGAGGCGTTTGTTCGGCCCCCATTTTTCGCGCCAAATATTGATCCGGCCTCTGTTGCTTGTGCCATGCAAGGATTGCTTTCGCGTTGCCATCGATGCGACCTTTTCCTGTTAGCCCCACGTTAGACGACATGTAGCTGTATATAAAAGGAGAATAATTGTAGACATCGGTGCCTTCCCAACGCGTTAGCACAACGGGAAGATAGTCCTCTTCCTTATCGCTAAACGTAAGCGTGGCGCCTTCTTCCAGAAAAAGATTCACGTTGCTTTTGAGACGAATCGGCCCTTTGCTGAACCAGGTCCCTTTGGGAATGACCACGCGTCCGCCTTCCCCTGCATTGGCCAGGTCGATCGCTTTTTGAATGGCAGGTCTGGAGTCCGATACGCCATCCCCCACGGCGCCATGCTCCGTAATGAGATAATCTTTGCTGAAAAAATGGGGCATCTTAATGGAAGCGACGATTTTGGGCGCCCTCTCCCAACTAAAGGGCTCAGCTGCAACGGCGGGAGTGGTGGCGTGCAGGATGAACGCAAAGAACGCGGTAATTTTTATCGGATAATTCATTGGAGAGATATCTATTCTGTTGAGGGGAAGCTCAGTAAGTCGGCATCTTTAGGCGCTCAATCCGTACACTTCTCTACAGTGATCACGCCTAAACGTGCGGCTATTTTTTCGCCGCTACCTTCTTCTTCACAGCGGCCTTTTTAGGCACCGCTTTGGCCGCCACTTTCTTGACCGTTTTCACCGGCGCATCGTCCTCAGCCTCAACCTCTTTAGCCGCAGTCTTGCCCTTGACAGGCGCTTTTGCCTTGCGCTCTTCAAACTCGAAACTCGTTTTCCCGTCCTTACCCTTAACAAGAAAAGCTTTGAACGGGCGACGGGTACGTTGTGAGATGAAGCCGGGGAGCAGGTCTGTCTTTCCTTCATTAAGCAACTTAGCCATTTGCTCGGGCAAAATTTCTTGCTGCAAGATGATGCGACCGCTGCGGAAATCGCATTCTTTGGGTTTGGCGACAGTCTTTTCGCAGACATACGCGAGGCCCATTTCGTACACGCCGTTACCGCATTTGGGGCAGGTACCGAGCGGGGTTTGACCGGTGAAATCGACGCCTTCGCCGTCTTCCCCTTCGCCGTCGTTCTGGCCGAAGTCAAATTCCAGTTTGAAATTTTTGATTTCTTCGTCGCGGGAGATTTTCAATATCGCAGCGAAGGGACGGCCCATTTTGGAACGGAAACCTTGCAGCGGGCCGATGGTGCGTTTGTTGAGCAGCTCTTCGACTTCGGCCACTTCAAATTGACGGCTACCGGGGGTTTTGCTCATGGAGAATTCGCATTTGGTACAGGCGAAACGGCGATAGTTTTCTTTGACCACAGCGCCGCAATTGGGGCATGGCGTGGTCAGAGTCGAGTAGTCGCCGGGGATGGTGTCGTTGTCGTATTCTTTGGCGCGTTTGACGATGATTTGGGTCATCTGCGCAATCTCGCGCATGAATTCTTCGCGGGTGATTTTGCCTTTTTCCATTTCCGACAATTTATATTCCCACTCGCCGGTCAGCTCTGGCGCAGTCAACTCGTTCACGCCAAGGCCACGCAGCAGGGTCATGAGCTGGAAGGCTTTGGCGGTCGGGATCATTTCCCTGCCTTCACGCAGCAGGTATTTTTCGTTAATCAAACCTTCGATGGTGGCAGCGCGGGTGGCTGGCGTACCTAACCCCTTGCCGGCCATCGCATCGCGCAACTCGTCGTCGTCTATGAGCTTGCCTGCGCCTTCCATCGCCGATAATAGCGTCGCCTCGGTGTAGCGCGCTGGCGGTTTAGTCACCAGGGCATTGCCGGAAATCTTATCGGTCTTGACCTTTTCATCTTTGGCGACCGCAACTAAAGTGCCGCTGTTTTCGCCGTCTTTTTCGTCGATCACATCTTTGCCGTAAATGGCCAGCCAACCCGGGCTGGTCATGACCTTGCCTTCGGTTTTGAATTGATGACCGGACACTTCGGTGTAGCGCGTGGTCACTTGGAATTCTGCGGCAGGAAAGAACACTGCCATGAAACGCCTGGTGACGAGATCGTAAAGTTTCTGCTCCGGCTCGGACAAATTCTTCGGCGCGATCGTGGTCGGAATGATCGCAAAGTGATCGGATATCTTCGTATTGTCGAAAATTTTCTTGTTCGGTCTGACCCAGTTCTTGTTGAGAATCTGAGCAGCAAACTGATGGTAGTTGTTGTTCTCGGCAACGGTCTCCAACGTCTGCTTGACCGTGCTGATGTAGTCTTCCGGCAGGTGGCGCGAATCGGTACGCGGATAGGTTAGGACTTTGTGCTTTTCGTAGAGTGCCTGCGCCAGACCGAGGGTGTTTTTGGCGGAGAAGCCGAAGCGTGAGTTGGCTTCGCGCTGCAGGCTGGTCAGGTCGAACAGGCCCGGTGCCATCGAGGTGGTCGGCTTGGATTCTTCAGTAACCGTACCTAACTTGCCACGGCAGGCCGCAACGATGGATTCGGCAGCGGCTTTGCTCCACAGGCGCTCGGCCTTTTTCTCGGGGTCATGGTTAGGATCAAGCGCATCCTTTTTGTGTTTGGTATCGAGCCAGCGCCCTTCGTAGATGCCGGCAGCGCACACGAAGTCGGCACGCACTTCCCAGAAATCACGGGAGACGAATTTTTTAATTTTTTCTTCGCGCTCGACCACGATCGACAGCGTCGGCGTTTGCACACGCCCGACCGTAGTCAGGTAAAAGCCGCCTTCTTTGGAGTTGAATGCGGTCATGGCGCGGGTGCCGTTGATGCCGATCAGCCAGTCGGCTTCGGAGCGGCAACGTGCGGCGTCGGCCAGCGGCAGCATTTCTTCATCGCTGCGCAAATGGGTAAAACCGTCGCGGATCGCGCCCGGCGTCATCGATTGCAGCCACAGGCGTTTGACGGGCTGTTTGGCTTTGGCGTTTTGCGCAATCAGGCGGAAAATCAGTTCCCCTTCGCGCCCGGCATCGCAGGCGTTGATCAGGGCGGTGACGTCTTTGCGCTTGATGAGGCGATTCAATACTTTCAGGCGCGATTCGGTTTTGGCAATCGGGTTGAGCGCAAAGTATGGCGGGATCATCGGCAAATGGGCAAAGCTCCATTTGCCGCGCTTGACATCGTGTTCTTCTGGTACCGCGATTTCAAGCAGGTGACCTACCGCCGATGACAATACATACTTATCAGATTCAAAGTAATCATCATGCTTGGTAAAGCCGCCCAGTGTCTTGGCAATATCGTTCGCGACAGAAGGCTTCTCGGCAATGATGAGGGTCTTGGTCATATGTGTGGTCTCGAATGGGTCGCTTGGTTGGCCGGATAAATCTGGTCCCCGATGATTTCAACAAAACATCCGGGCCAGTTGGTGTTATATCACCTAATTAAGCGGCCAATGATAATCGGGTTGCGGCAAAAACCGCAAGCAGGGGAGAAAACTCACTGCAAAACAAACGCAACAAGCGCACCGTAGTTGTGAAGTTGTGTATGGCATATTGCCATTCGCATGAAAAAATCCCGACAAAAATTAATGCAAAGACCGGGATTCTGCGTCATCGTCGCTTAAGAACAAATCGTCGAACATCCAGGCATCCGGTTCCTTACCCTGACTCCACAACATCATCAGCACGATGACGTTGAGTTTGTCCAAAGAAATGGGGGATTCATGAGTGGCGAGAGCGCGCTCGATCACGATTTCGCGTTGTAGCGAGGTGAGTACCTTGGCTGCTTCCAGAAATTGGATCAGGCCGATGGCCGGAACTCCCAAAACATCCATTTCCTGCGCCACAAAAATCCGCACACTGTCGGAAAAAATCGCATACTGCGGCTGATCGGCACACACTTGGGTCATGGCAGTCAGATTGGTAAGCCAATCGAGCGCCTCGGAAATTTCGTCTTCTTCAAACCCGACGGCCGACAGTTTTTTTGCCAAGTCGACAGGGCCCGGACAGGCATCAGGGCGATAATAAGTTTCGTAGAGATAGACAAGAATATCAAACATGGCGCTACTTTAGCAGCGAAGGCGGTGGCCGCACAAGCTGTACAAGTCAACCTTATACGCACGAGATCGTGCAATACCGGATGACATTGTGTCGAGAAGAAGAAGGAAGAAAACTCGATCCGTATATCGGATCTTGAGACTTTGCTGTTACATCTAATTACATTCCATTGGCCTTTACGTTAGCCCTAGCCGCTAAAATGTGTTGATTCGGCTTTCGTAGATTAAAGAAGAACTTCCATGACTTTTAAATCCCCTCTCTTCCTCGCGCTGGCAGTCTGCAGCTTGCTAACTTCGTCTGCCTTCGCTCAAATCGGCACGCGGTTTCCATCCGAACGCAAGGTCGTCATAGACCCGGTGACGGGTATCGAGCTGACTTTCCTGACCAGCAAAGCGGAGGGAGATTCGAAAATTTACCAGACCCATAACCAATGGACCTCGGATGGCGAATGGCTCATTTTCCGTTCTAAACGTGTTCCCGGTGAGGCAATGGCAGTACACGAAAAAACGGGCGAAATGGTTCAGGTGACGGAAGGCGGATATACCGGGATGCTCAACATTGCCCGCAAGTCAATGAAGCTGTATTTCATGCGAAAGTCTGCAGCGGGGTTAGAAAACGGCGCGCTGCAAATCGTGGAAGTGGATCTTGCCAAGCTGTTTGCCGACAGTAAAGCAGGTCACCTAAAACCAGCCAATGCTTACCAACGAATTTGTGGAACCACGCCGGTGGACCTGGGTGCAGGGGGCGACATGGCGCTCGATGCTAACGAAGATCTTGTGTATTTCCGGGCGGGCCGTACCGAAGCTGCCAAACATCTGGCGAAGGGTGCGAAAATCAATGAAAATTTCGGGCCGCGCAATATGGGTGCCGGACCGGGCGGTTTGGCAAGCATGAACCTCAACACCGGTGCGATCAAATACATTATTTCCGTACCTTTTCAAATCGGTCATATTCAAGCGAATCCCTGGATGCCGGGGGAGATCATATTTTGCTGGGAAACCGGCGGCAAATCACCTCAGCGCACCTGGACCGTGATGGCAGATGGAACCGGATTACGGCCACTTTATCCAGAGGCGCCGTATGAGTGGGTGACCCATGAAGCCGTTATTTCCAAAGACGAAGTAGCGCTCGCCATCATGGGTCATCGAAAAATTGGGGACAAGGATTTAGCAGGGGCCGAAAATCCGAGCGATACCAACGTCAACGATATTGCCAACCCTGGGCAGGCAAGTGGATGGGGCTCATCCGGCACGCGTGAAAAACCGACCGGACTGGGGATCGTCAATTTGCGCACCCGCGAAATGATGATCGTAGGGCAAACCCCCAGCGGCAGCGGGTTCTGGCATGTCAGTGGTTCTCCCGATGGACGATGGGCCGTGGGCGATGATTTCTCGCGCAGTATTTATCTCATCGACCGCCATTCGCATGAAATGATCATGCTCTCGACTGGTCACAAACAAACCGCTGCAGACCATCCACACCCGACATTCAGTCCCGACGGAACCAAAATTCAAATTCAGTCGGCCATGTTAGCGGACAATGGTCGATCCATGAACATTTGCATTATTCCAGTACCGAAAGCATGGTTGAAACGCCGCTATCCATAATTGTGAAATAAATCAGGACGCATCAGGCCTGCAAGCGCCGGTAGTTCCCTGCTGGCAAACGTTCGACTACTCCGTCCAGCTCCAGCGTCAATAGTTGGGCTTGTAACGCAGCAACGTCGACACCTGCGCGTTCGGCTAATGTGTCGGCATCCACGGGATCGAATCCCATACAGGCGAGCAGTGGAGAGTCTGCTGCCGGATCGGGCAGGTTGGCATTATCTGTATTGGCGGCATCCGGCTTGAAGAGGGGAACGACATAATGACGCAGTTCTTCCTGCACATCCTGCGCCGACTCCACTAGCTTGGCGCCTTGTTTGATCAGCTGATGACACCCCTTTGACAGCGGCGAATGAATCGATCCCGGGATGGCGAATACCTCGCGTCCCTGTTCAGCAGCCATCCGTGCAGTAATCAAGGAACCTGACTGCGCGGCGGCCTCGATCACCAATACGCCCCGCGCCAAACCGGAAATGATGCGATTGCGACGCGGAAAATTAGCCGCAATCGCGGGCGTGCCAAGCGGGTATTCACTGACGATGCAGCCTTTGTCCGCAATCATGTGCGCCAACCCGCGATTGCGGGCCGGATAGACAATGTCGGCACCCGTGCCAATCACTGCAATGGTTGAACCAGCGCCACGCAAACCACCTTGATGGGCCGCAGTATCGATGCCAAGCGCCATGCCGGAAACAATCGTTAGACCAGCATGGCTAAGCGCTTCAGAAAATTTCTCGGCATTGACAATGCCTTGCGCAGTGGCGTTGCGACTACCGACAACGGCGAGCGCCGACGCAGACAATAGTTCAATCCGGCCCTTGGCGTAGAGCATGAAAGGAGGATCGGGAATATCCAGCAAGATCCGGGGATAATGCTGATCGGCCAGGGTAAGCACGTAGTTGCCCGGCAAATCGGCCCATGCCAAGGTTTTGTCTATCAGGGTCAGCGTGGTGGCAGAGGGTGCGGCCAGCAAGGCGTGCGCAACGCGCTCGGAAACGATTTTTTGCAAGGAAGAAAAATTTGCCGAGAATATGTTTTCCGGCAAACCAAAAGCGCTCAACAACTTGCGCGCAGTTTCCTGGCCGACACCAGGCGTTTGCTCGAGTCTGACCCACCCCGCTAGCCCCTCCAACCCGGATGGCGGCAACAACGTAGCGTTTACTGCGGACACTACGTATTATTCGGGAGATTTGGCGGCGTCGCCAACCTCAACGGTATTGGTCACTTCCATGACTAAACCATATGACACCTTGTTGAACACGCGAAAAATAAACAAACTGCCATATTGCTCGTCAGGTAATTTAACCTTTGTTGTGCCACCCAATCCAAACCATCCCTTCTTTGTCGTCTTATCTTCCACCATACCGGCCGAATGAGATAGCTGCAACACGGTGCCAATATCTAACCCATCATCTTTCCCACGATTGATGGCGACTACCTGGTTCTGACCAGCATAAGTTACCCCACCGTATATGGAGGCAACGCGTGCATCAGTTTGCCTTTCAGGAGGATGCGGCATGTAGTTGATGATCGGTAATGGCGGAACCGGCATCAAACGGTCTCCCACACCCATTTCTTCCTTGGCATCCACGATAGAAAAAGTATGTGCCTCAACGGCAGTCTTGCCAGTACGCTCCAGCTTTGCCGTGCCCAAAAAGACCGCTTCATAGCCCATAATCTTCTTTGTTTCAGGATCTTTTAGAGGAGTGCCTGGACGAAAGACCTGGAACGAAGTACCGCCATTGAGATCACCGCGCACATAGGCTTTGTCACCTTTGCCCATATAGACGCGGCCTTCCTGGGATGCCACAATATGAAGGGCATTTTTCAAACCATTTTCGTCAACTATCAGAGGGCGCGAAAGGAAAGTTTCAATCACACTGGCGGGGATCGCAGAAATTGCTTCTTTGCCCATACCCTCCATTCGTGTCTGCGGCGACAAGCGAACATCTTCTTTATTTCCACCGTGAGCGGATACGTCGCCGCTCCCGCTCGAGTTACCCAGACGCAAGCGGCCGGCTGCACGATCAAAATAAACTATTTGACCGGGATAAATCCAATGCGGATTCTTGATTTCATCACGATTCAAGCCCCAGACTTGAGGCCAGCACCAGGGGTGCTGTAAAAATTTTCCGGAAATTCCCCACAACGTATCTCCTCGTACCACGAGGTGCTGATCGGGCGCATTCGCCAAAAATGCACAATGGGGCGTGGCTTGCGCCTGCGCACCGGATGCTGCCGACAAAGCAAGGGCGAAAGCAAAAACGAGATTGAGAGCGACTGTGCTAAAATTTTTCATGATATTGTCCGATGAGCGTGGCAAATAGGATAGCCACAGCATGGTGTGAGCGCACAAAACCTCATGCGTGACAAAACGTGCCGAACCGAGTCAAATTCTGCCCATAAAACCTGGAACTAGCAAGAGAAAACGCGCTCCAACCGCTTGCCGGTGTTGCACAACTGTCGTATGGCTATTTTAAACATTTTGCGTTATCCCGATCCGCGCCTGCATAAAGTCGCCAAACCAGTGACTGTTTTTGATGCTCGCCTCAAAAAAATCGTCGCTGATATGGCCGAAACCATGTACGACGCGCCAGGTGTCGGGCTGGCGGCATCCCAAGTAGATGTCCATGAACAATTGCTTATTATCGATACCTCCGAAACACATGACGATTTACGCATTTTCATTAATCCAGAGATCCTCTGGAGCAGCGCCGAAAAGAAAATCTACGACGAAGGTTGCCTATCTGTTCCGGGTATTTATGATGATGTCGAGCGTCCGGCGCAAGTCACGGTACGTGCGCTCGATATCAACGGCAAGCCCTTCGAAATTTCCGCCGACGGGTTGTTAGCCGTATGTATTCAGCATGAAATGGATCATTTGAAAGGTAAAATATTCGTCGAATATTTGTCCCCGCTCAAACGCAATCGCATCAAAACAAAGCTGCTCAAAGAAGAACGCGAAATGCAAGGAACCGCGCGGCGCCAGCGTTAATAGTCCTTTAGTCCTTTGCACATTGCGATGTGGCTACCTCAACATCCACGAGATATCCCATGAAAATCATCTTCGCGGGCACGCCCGAGTTCGCCGCTATTGCCCTGCAAGCCCTCTATGACAGTGGCTTTGAAATTCCTCTGGTGCTAACCCAGCCCGACCGCCCCGCCGGACGCGGCATGCAATTACAGGCATCTGCAGTCAAACATACCGCGTTAGCGCTCGGCCTCCGCGTCACACAACCGGCATCACTCCGGCTAGACGGAAAATATCCGGAAAAAGTGATGGAAGCAACAGAAGCCCACGCCCTGCTCAAAACAACTTCGCATGATGTGATGGTAGTCGCTGCATATGGTCTTATCCTGCCCGCCTCGGTACTCACTATTGCACCGCTCGGCTGTATCAATATTCATGCATCGTTGCTACCTCGCTGGCGCGGCGCTGCCCCTATCCATCGCGCAATTGAAGCCGGCGATCCTGAAACCGGTGTGACCATCATGCAGATGGATGAAGGCCTGGACACCGGCCCTATGCTTTCAAAAGAAAGTATGGCCATTGCAGCCGGCGATACCACCGGCCACCTGCACGATAAATTGGCGCAACTGGGCGGAAAGATGATCGTCGATGCCCTGCGCAAACTCGAACAAGGCGGATTGTCTGCAACCCAACAACCGGAATCAGGCAGCACCTACGCTGCCAAGATAACGAAAGAAGAAGCAGCGCTCGATTTTAGGCAATCGGCCCATGTCATCGCACGCAAGATCAGGGCATTCCATCCTTTTCCGGGAGCGTATGCTGTATTTAATGGAACGGTCATCAAAATCTGGCGGGCAGAAGTCCTTGGCGTAAGCGATAGGCCTGCCGCTCACGTGCTCGCTGCCAATCCTGAAGAAGGCGTGGTGGTCGCTTGCGGCGAGGGAACATTGCGCCTAACCGAGTTACAGAAACCCGGTGGGAAACGTTTGCCCGCGCAAGAATTTCTGAAGAGTTTCCCGATGGAGGGAGGACAGTTCTCCTAAATTTTTCTGCACCTTGTTGCCTCATTTTACAAAAGGGCGGTCAGCTCAACCTGCCCGATGTTATATCAGGATGCCATGCGATGGTAACGTTATCGCAGGTGCCGTTGAAAACGGAAAAACCGAAGATCCAGGCCCCTAATTGAAAAAGCATCCTCGCTGCACATATACACATCCGACTGCAACATCTCATAGGCCGCCGGGGTCAGCAAAATTTCCCTCCGATGAGCGATATCCTCACCCAGCTTGCATGCATGATTTACCTCCGCGCCAAACACATCCTCATTGCCGATCACCAAGGTATCGCCATAGCCAATCCCGATGCTGCCATAGATATCACGCTCCTTCGGCAGTACTGCATTCATCGATTCGAAAGCGCGCACAATATTGCATGCCGCTTCCAACGCCTGAGCAGGATGCAAAAATAGGGCCAATATATTGTCGGCTTCCTGCTTAATAACTTGCCCACCGTTGTCCTGTATCGCAGGGCGGGCCGCTTGCTCCATTTGATGAATCATGGACAAAAAATGGATGATGCCAAACTGCGCCGTCAACCGAGAAAATCCGCACATATCGAGTGCCAGTACCGCCACCTTGCGCTCAAAGGTTTGGCGTATCTGCGCATCAATCTCCGCTGCCCGGGCCGGGTACTGGTTGCGTTCAGCCAAAAGTGCGTTGAGATAAGTGCGGTCAGGAAAAGCCAGAGGATTTGCAGGTGTTTTCATAAGAGGAAATGCTTGTTGCCGTTAGTAGGTAAGGCTACTGCTATCATGTCATTGCTTAGGTGCCGGAGTGTCGTTGCCACCTTGATGCAGAATCAAACGATTGACGCTACCTTGCAGGTCACGTTTAAAACTGATCTTGATATCGGCTGCGGCATAAGAAAATTCATCCGGCGCCACAGCCTGTAGCGGAAAACGTCCTTGCCCCTTCGCCTGACCGTACAGTTGATTATTATCGATAGCCACCGCGAATGGCCATCCTCCTTCCAACGTGAAGATGCCAACATATTGTTGCAGCTTGCCCGGTTCCAGGTAGGTGGCAGGGCCCGGCATTTCACCGGGCAACTTTTTGCAAAACGAATCATGCCCATTCTGATGCAGCATCACCGCTTCAACTGCACCTGCCGTGTTGCGTCTAAAACTAAGCTGGGCATCCAGGTCGCGAAGAAAAAATTCATCGCGAGCTGTGGCGTAAGCAGAAAACGATTGCTGTCCGGTCGCTTGTACGGTTAAACCAATGGCCGATGGTTCGATGGTTACCACTACATTAGGTGCCAGCGCATAGCGGCCGCTATAGTCAGCCAATAGCCGGGGCGCAACGACGATTGGCTGCGGGGCAGGTGGTGCTCCCGGCACGAGTATCGCAAATCCAATATCGTCGACAAAACGGGCGGTATTGCTCAATATCACGACCCCATGTTGACCATCAGCAGTAAAGCCAACATAGCTTGCATAGCCGCCCGTCATGCCGTTGTGCCAGACCACCGATTGGCCACGAAGCTGTTGGATGTTCCATGCGAGGCCGATGTTGGTATCCGACTGGTCCGTAGGACGCTGCACAGTCTGAACTAGCACCAACGGGCTGGAATTCTTATCGCTGGGATGCATCAGCGCTTGAAGATAGAGAATTAAATCTTGCGCGTCGGAATGCAACCCTCCGGCACCCGCCAATGTGGTCATGTCCCAATTAGCCACGGACTTTCCCTCGGCATTGTGTCCGGTTGCAAGGCGTGATTGCATCGCGGGTGAAAACGTTACGTCAGTCGAGGTCATGCCTAATGGCGTGGTGATCTTTTTTTTAATCAAATCGGCATAGGTCATATCCGCCTGCACGGACAGCGCCTGTCCCAACAGTGCATAACCAAGATTGGAATATTCAAAAAACATACCCGCTGCCCTTGGCAAATGGTAACTTGCCAGAAAATTTTTCAACGCGACCGTTGTATAGTCAGCGTAAGGATTATCGAGTTGTTTCGGCGAGAAATTATCGGGCATGCGCGGAAGACCGGAATAGTGGGTCGCCAAATCGAGAAGAGTGATTGGCTTTCCCTCCAATTCAGGTATGGCATAACCAGGCAAAAGTGTCGCTACCGTTTGATCCAACTTCACGACCCCGGTCTTTACTGCATGGGCGAGTAGGAATGCTGTGAAGGTCTTGGTCACTGAACCAATTTCATAGATAGTCTGCGCATCTGGAACATTTTTCCCAACTTTACCAAACCCAATGACAGCGCTATCGTTACCATCGATCACGCCGATAACTACGCTCGATAGCTCACCGCTTTCGATACGCTTATTCACCATAGTGCGGATATTGGCATCGAGTTGAGGCGCTGCGAAGGCCGACGCGCCGCAAAGGTATAACAGTATCCAACCTATGAGACAGAAACGCATACGACATCCTTTCTAAGTGGTTCAATAAAAGCGCCTTAAATAAGGTGGCAGCCCAAATCATTCAGTCCTGACTTGCCACCTCACGATCCAGTTCGTCAATCTGGCGCGATAACGCACATACCGCAAAATGATAGAGTAATACCAGTATTAACAGGACAAGGACAAGGACGATCCCTAAATTGGCACCCAGTCCCCGCGCATAGTGCGTTGGAAAGCGCTCGCCTTCCGGGGAAAAAATTTCCTGGCCCCATTCTCAACTAGCCGGATACCAACATGTCAGCGGTCAAGGCCAGCAAAGTATCATAAGGCGCTTCAGTCAAAAACAAACGGAGTTGGTCGAGATGGGTGACTTGCGCCAGGCTAATGTAAAGCCGCGCAGGAGGGCACCGCAAAATACGGTTAAGCGTCACGCGCAAGGTCAGGTTTCCGATGCAACAAAAACAGCCGGGCGCGATACGAGAAATTAAAATAGTAGAAGATGATTCCAGGCAGGACGTGCCATCGGGCATTCCCTCCAAAATCACAGCGATGGAAGAAGTGGGCGTATTAGCTATATTCTGGGCAATCGCGACTTCGCGCAGGCTGGCACGTGCGCCGATGACCAAAGTTGCGGCCGTAACCTGGGAGGTCACCCGTTTTTTTTCGACATCTTGCCAGGTTCCACACCCAATTGTTTCAGCTTGCGATACAGATGGGTACGTTCCAAGCCTGTTTTTTCGGCGACACGCGTCATGCTGCCGCCTTCGCGTGCGAGATGGTGCTCGAAATATACTCGCTCAAACGCGTCGCGTGCCTCACGCAATGGCATATCGAACGAAAGATTGAGGGAAGGGTTATCCAATCTTGCATGTGATATGGATCGCAGCGCAGTACCGGCCGCGCCAGCAACAGTCAACCCAGAAAAAACTACGACAGGTACATTATCTTTTTCTTCGCCCACTACAATTTTCGCCCTTGGCTGCGCAAGATGTCGGACCATTTCCCGAGAACGTTCCAAGCCTTGCTGAACCGCAGTTAACAGTTTTTGCAAAGCAATCGGTTTTTCAAGGAAATTCATGGCGCCGATACGGGTGGCTTCAACTGCGGTGTCGATAGTGGCATGGCCGGACATCATGATGACCGGCATGGTAAGCAGATTGTCTCGCTGCCATTCTTTAAGCAAGGTAACGCCGTCAGTGTCCGGCATCCAAATATCGAGCAATACCAGATCGGGTGCCCCCATTGCACGTGCATCACGAGCTTGCTGCGCGTTTTCTGCAGACTGAACTACATGACCTTCGTCGCTTAATATTTCTGAAAGCAACTCGCGGATGCCCATTTCATCATCAACTACCAGGATGTTTGCCATGTTTGGCGGCCTTCCTCATTGTGTTTACATCGTATTTCAAAGCGCGCCATCATTCATGCCGCAAAAATTATTTTAATGCCAGTCAAATGCTGTCGTCATGCGTATCGATATTGGCACATTGTCGGGAAAAATAGCACGCTTCTGGAGAATTAAAATGCGTATCCCCGCATTGTTCAAGGTGTAGTGTCCAGCTAATTGACCCCCAACAACTTCACCTTTTTTTGCAGACACTTTGCTGGCCGCGCTATTGTGCCACAGGACCTAACTTTAACAGCAAAATCGATATTCTCGCACCAGCTGATCGCACACGATTTTGAATATCAATTCGCCCACCGTGCTCATCTACAATTTTCTTGACCATCGGCAAACCCAGACCGGTTCCGCGCGGCTTGGAAGTAACATACGGCTCAAAAGCGCGGGCCAAAATATCCGGCGTAAAGCCCTGACCGTTATCGCTAATAGAAAGACGCACTGCCGCGCGTAAAGCACCGTCCGTACCTTGGTAAGGTATCGCCTCCGTGACCACATCAATACAAGGAAGAAAAGCGACCTGATGTTTCTCGGCCACTGCATCTTGGGCATTTTGCAAAAGGTTGTGTATAACCTGTCGCAACTGAGTGGCATCCCCCATGATCTGCGGTAACGTTGGCGCAAGATGAAGGTGAATGCTGTCGCGACCATCGTCGGCCAGATAAAGATGCAAAATTTCTTCGATCAAGGCATTCAGATCGAGCGGCAACAGTACTGCCTGCGGTGTTTTGGCGTAATGGCGGAAGTCGTCCACCATGCGCTTCATGGCGTCAACCTGGCTAACGATGGTGGCAGTGCCCTTGTTGAGCAAAGCCAATTCCTGCGGTCCCAACTTGCTTTGCAGTTTCATTTGTAAGCGCTCGGCAGAGAGCTGGATCGGCGTCAGCGGATTTTTTATTTCATGCGCAAGACGACGCGCCACCTCCCCCCAAGCAATCGAGCGTTGCGCTGAAATTACGCCGGAAATATCGTCGAACACAACTACATAAGCCGTGCCGCTCGCCACAGGCAGACGCGATCCGCGCGTCAACAAGCTGATGTCCTGCTGGGTGCTCGGACCACCTATCAAGCGGGGAACTTCAATTTGATGCTGCCAATGCTGGTTCTCAGGAGGCATATCGCTCGCAGCCGTTTGTGCGCTCTGTTCCGAAAAGCCTTTGGTAATCGCTTCCGCGAAAGGCCTCAAGCCATCGATGGCCGATAAAGGTTGCCCTATATAAGAATCGAACCTGTGTTGCAAAATACGCTCCACGGATTCATTGCAACTCATCAGTCGGAAGTCACCATCGAGCACCATCACGCCTGCCGACATATTGGCCAGCACCGACTCCAGATAGGCTTTGGCGTTCTCCAGTTCGGCTCGATTTTTCTCGACAGAACTGCGTGCCTCAAACAGTTGGCGTGTCATGGTATTAAACGATTGCGTCAGCGTCCCCAACTCGTCCTTGGTGGCCACAATCGGACGCGGCGATAAATCGCCTCCGGCGACAGCACGCGTGCCTTCGGCCAGCAAGAGCAAAGGCTTGGTTAAATTGCCCGCAATCACGAAGGCACTGGCAATGGCAATAAAAATCGCCAACAGTAATGTCAACGTCAAGGTCACGATATAAATCTTGAGCAAACCAGAACGGGCCAATTTACGAACTTGATATTCCCCATTGGCTGCGCGTATCGCCTCTGCATTAACAGCCAACATGGCCGGGACCGGTTGCAACAACTGCAGAAAACGTGTTTCGCGCGGCAAAGACCGTGCGCCAAATGGCACGGGGATGGGCACCACGACACGCCAGCGATAATTCGTTTCCGCATCTAACCCGGCATTGGCTGTTTTGGCGGAGGGTTCTGGCACATCTGCAACCCCCTCGAGTTTGGCATAACCACGCAAGCGCCGCGCCTGGCGCAGTACATCCGCAGTGGGCAAGTCGGGGCGTAAGGTAGTCAGTTGTTCGCTGGCAGTAGCGATAATTCTGCCTCTGGCCGTAAAAAGAGTTGCCTCCTGAATCTGGTTCTGTTCACGCATGCGCGCAAGCAAGGTCGTCTGGGAACTCTCAGATAAATAAGCAAGCTCAGTGGCACTATTGCGTGCCTTGGCATGCAGACCGGTGAGTGCCGATTCCAAGGAAGCAGACGCCAGAGTCAAACCCGATTTGAGTGCCAATTCCATGCGCACGTCAAACCATGATTCAATGGAACGCGATACAAATTGCACGGACTCGACATAGATAAGGACGCCTGGCCAGATTCCCACCACGGCAAATAGCAGCACCCAGCGCGCCAACAGTTTGGACCCGAACTCCCCCCGTTTGTAGCGGCTATACAGGCGCACCAGCATGAGGATGACCAAACTCAGCAACAATGCCGCAACGATGGCATTCAGGCCAAACAGCCAATGGTAATTTTTGTCGAAAAATTCAGTATTCTCAGAAGCCGACGTCAGCAGAAACAAGAGTATGCCGCCGATGGCACAGCCGACAATCAACAAGTACCGCAAAATCCGCGTCACGGTTATTCCGCTTGATACAGGAAATGTTTTTTGTCGGATGAGAAGCGCCATTCGCTATTGTTAATAGCGTTCACCTGAAAAGGTTTGGGCAACTGCGTCAGGTCGAGTTTTAGCTGTAACACGCAGTGATAGGTTTCTCCGCGTTTTAATTTACCTCTCTTGGCAACGATCCAACGTGTTGGGCGTCGAATCAGGGCGAGCGCCTCGTCGAGCGTACTAAAATTCTGTTGTAATCCGTTATTGATCGCCACCCGATATTGGCGTGTCAATACATTGTAGGAAATACGTACGCTCTGCGAAGCATCGACCGTATTTTCGTCAAGCCAATACCAGCGCGGTCGGGTCAATTCAATCGTCGTCGTGAAGTGTAAAGGCAACCCTTCAGTGAGCGCTTCTTCCAGACCGCGATTGAGTTCAAATGCAAAATTGGCAGACAACGCATATCCGCCGTCCGTCAGCTCCAGATGAGCACGCGGAATCTCAATGCCTTCAGTCGCCTGGGCCGCGCTCGCCAGTAATCCCAGCATCAAGGCTGTCAACAGCGTGGTCGTCAGTATCTGAAAAAAACGTTGGATCACTATTTGTGCACTCGTTGGGTCACTTGTTAGATCGTTCGTTGTGCCACTCGCTGCCTGGCGTGTAGCAAGGATAGCTAAGGAAAGTTTAAATAAATTATCAATACTTGCCCTGAGCGGTAGCACTTTTCAAGCGGCCACTTTTTGAAACAACGCATAAAACAAACCATCGTGATCCTTATCTTGTCCGACTTCAGGCAACAACTGGCCCGGTGCAGGCAAGCGAATTGCTGTATGTCGCACCGCAAACGCGGCAGCCTGCGCCTCCGATTCTTGCGGCCATACCGAACACGTAACGAAGAGCAATTTACCACCCGGGCATAGCATCTGCCAAAGATTGTCGAGAATTTTCGCTGAAAGTGTGGCTAACTGCAACGCATCGCCCTTGCGCCGCAGCCAGCGAATATCTGGATGACGCCGGACAATTCCAGACGCAGTACAAGGTACATCCGCCAGAATCCGGTCGAACATTCGGCCATCCCACCACACTTTCGACTGTGCATCGAAGGCTTTGAGCGTGGCCGATAGTTGCAGCCGGTCCAGATTTTCTTGAATCCGTGGCAGACGTTTGGGATCGACATCGAGCGCAGTCAAGTCGAGCGTGGCGCACTCTAACAGATGGCCGGTCTTGCCACCCGGCGCCGCGCAAGCGTCAAGCACCCGCATGCCGTCGCGCACGTCGAGCAAAGACGCTGCCATTTGCGCTGCGGCATCTTGCACCGATGCCATACCTGCTCCAAATCCGGGGATCTGGGCTACAGGTACCGGTTTGTCCAGACGCACCGCATCAAAACCAATTTGCCTCGCCCCCATCCCGTTATCGGCCAAGAGCTTGAGATAGTTGTCGACGCTCGTCTTGCGCCGATTAATGCGTAGGGTCAAAGGCGGTGGCGCATCGCCTGCCGCTAAAATCGCTTGCCAGTTGTGGGGATAGACCGCTTTGGCTGCATCTATCCACCACAACGGATAATTCCATACTGCTTCAGGGCGCTGCAATGCCGCCTTCATCAAGGTCTCGCGCTCGCGCAAAAATCGCCGCAAGACAGCATTGACCATCCCTTTGGCATGTGCCATGTCAGGGTGCGAAGTGGCGACCGTCACCGCCTGATCAACTACCGTGAACTCTTCATACGGCAGGGCGTCGGTGCTGTTGTTCAGATTGGAAATAAGGCTTAACGCGCAGCACAGCAAACCATGCAGCATCGGCGGCTCAGGTGCTTTATTGGTCATCAGCCCGATTAGAGTCTGGCTTAATCCCAATTGGCGCATGGCGCGGTAGGCAATGTCTTGCATCGCCCCTCGTGCTTGCGGCGAAGCCCCCGTTTGTACGAAAATTTTTGCCAGTGCCTGCGGCAGCGCAGTGCCGGCGCTCACCTGAGACACCGCATTCGCGGCACCCAATAAACAAAAGCCGAGAGAATCGGACTTGAGATCCGGCTTGAAACCAGGCTGCAGCACAGGCTTGACATCGTAGCCAGGCCGTAATGCTGACTTCGCTTTTTCCGGTTTGACGATCGACTTGGTAGTCGACTTGGTGGTCGACCTGATGATCGGTTTAACGACGATTAACGGACGTTTTTGCACAGGAGTTCTTTATAAAAATTGCCTCTGCCGCAGGCAACGTGGCAAACACGACCACGGCCAGCGCCCGGGGAAATAAAGGCATGATTGTAGCGGGTGCCATCGACAATGCGCACCCTTTTGATAGCGAAAAACAACTTTTCTACACGTAATTCGTGCTTTCGCTGGAATAGCTATTTTTATGTATTAGCCAAGACCTGTCATTTCTGGACAGTATTAAACGCCCCAGACTACTGCGGCACCCTCCTTATAGGCGGCACGCAACATCTCCAGCAAAGGATAGGCGCGAACGGACAACGCGACTTTAGCCGACGATGGCTGGTCCACCGCGAATGCATCCTCTTCATCGGCAGCAGTATTTTCCATCCCTGGCTGTGCTTTATTTTCTGCGATGTGCGCCTCCAGGGTAACGATGGCGCCGCCCATTTCCTCAGCGGTGAAGACGCCACGCGCCAACTCTTTGTGCAGCAAATCGAGCAAAGGTTTGGCATGCTCTTGGTACATCAAGACATCGGCAGCAACTTTGGATTTAAATGTGATCAGCATAATTTTTCTTTCGGTGAAATCGTACAAAACTAAATTGAATGCAAACACAACAGACAGGCCAATTTTACCCAGGGTGGGACGCTCGAACCCCTATTTAAAACGTTGATTGTCATCCAGGACTAGAATTTAACTTTTCATGAGACTATCGGATGGCGCAATCGTTCACGGCCAACAAGAAAATAGTAAAGCACGATTTTTGTGATATTTCTAAGAACGCTCAACAGAGGCCCCCCGATAAAGAAGACATCATTGTCCCCTCACTCAAGGTCGACTGTCGAGGTGAAGGATTGTGTCAAACTATGAAGATACGCCCACCATGCCGATAAACCGCGTAATGGTTGCGTTTCGATTATGGAAGCCCGGATCCATGAATCTCAAGATGGACTCGCTGTAATACGTATGTTGAGATGGGAACAAAGCATGGGGAACATGCTGAGGAAGTTACTGCGCGCCACCATTTTCATTTGCGATACTCGCCACCCAGTCGTATGGCTTTGCTTATCAATGCAAACTTGAATTCACTGCCGGAAGAATATATTTCATCATCATTTGAAAAGGACGGAAGGCCTTCTCCGAGTTATAGTTGCCGCCTGTGAACACGACTACCATGCCGAGTTCGGGAATCACAAAGATATATTGCCCCCCGTTGCCATAGGCAGCCACGATAGTCACCTGCTTACCTTTATGCGATGCCGACTCGTGCCACCAAAGGTAGCCATATGCTTTTCCATCGTCGATACGCGTGTGCTCCTGCGTTGACTGTGCGATCCATTGCAGGGAGACCAGTTCACGATCATTCCACATGCCTTTTTGCAAAACGAGTTGGCCAATTTTTAGCATATCGCGCGGGCGTAAAAAAAGATGGCCGCCCGTATCCGTCTGCCGATGGTGATCAAAGTCGCTCCATCGCGCGTCCTTGATATTCAACGGCAAAAATAAGTATTCATTGGCAAATTCTGGAATGGGACGTTTGCTTGCTTCTGCGATGACACGCCCGAGCGCAATCACGCCAGCAGTGCAGTAATGCGTCGCATCGCCCGCCGGATATACCGACGACAATTCCAGGAAAGACCGCACCCAATCGTTCGTCCGATAGATTCGATCTTCCTGCCCCGGTGATTGTGGATCGCGATCATTACATGCCAGCCCACTGCGCATCGTCAATAGGTGATCTAGCGTGATGTTTCGGTTAAGAGCTGCTACGTCGGAATAGATGAGGGCGAGATGCTTACGCAATGGTTCGTCCACGCCTCCCAAAAACTGCCGGTCGATAGCAATGCCGACCAGGAGCGAAGTAATGCTCTTGGTGGCAGACCGAATATCTTGCAATGTGTTCCGGTCATAGCCATTCCAGTACTCTTCCAGCACCAATTTTCCATCCTTAAGCACGAGCATGCTGCGCAGGCCATGTTCTGCTGCCGACGGTAAATCAGAAACGGATTGGCGTAACAGCTCCCCATTGATTCCGACATCGGCGGGAACAGCCGAAACCAGATACTGAGCGTTTTCATCTGCAACACGGATCATTGGTTCTGCGAACTGACAACCCAACGGGATAGCAAAGAATAACGCCATCATAAATTTCTGGCGGAGACGCCAAATAGGGTTAAAAAAAAGGGGCATGGGGAGGTTGCCGTGTTATAGGATTGGTATTTTCAAGCTTGTATGCAATTGGCGATATTGCTTGACAGCCTCAACGAGTTTGCCGACAACCACCCCGGCTTGTACATCGCTGTTGAGCGCTAATGCATAAAATACTTTGTCTGCGATATCGTAAACCAGTAAGGATTTGACACCTGGATGACTACCGGTGTGACCTAGCCAAATATATTGGGCGCCCACACTCGAGTGAAAATCGAACAGCATCATGCCGCGGCCATAAAATTCGGTGCGGGCCTCGGACATTGGATAGAGCGTAGAGAATGCCTGTTGCACGGTCGCCTGGTCCAGTATGCGTCCCGTTAGCAATGCATTCCAGAACGTGATCATATCGTCGGCACGGGAGGCGATATTTGCAGCGCCATAGGGCGAGCTCAGTTCGAGGTTTCCGAACTGAGCATCGTGCACAATGGCAAGGCCCTCCAATATTTGTCGGGGTGCCAATGCGACTGTATGTTTTAGATGCAAAGGCGCGATGATTTTTTCCTGAATCACTTCATGAAACGGCTTACCTTCGATCTTTTCGATTATTTGCGCCAATAATATATAGCCCGTATTGTTGTACATCCAATGTTGCCCCGGCTGAAAATCACTCCCATGTGTGGCTGCGAGATTGATCGCTTCGCTTGGCGGATGATAGCGTTGCTTCGATTCCAAATCAGGCCCTTCCTGGAAGCTCGATATGCCGCTGGTATGGGTGAGCAATTGATTGATCGTAATGACACCGGCGTTCGGAAATGTGGGAAACCACGTCGATAACTTATCCTCGTATTGCAATTTATGTTCTTCGATTAATTTCATCGTAACTGTGGCGGTAAACGTTTTTCCTACGCTGGCCCACCAAAAATAAGCTTGATCGGATAGCGGCTTTCGAGGCGAAATATTTTCAAAACCGCGTGTCATACTCCACATTCCCTGACCTGGGATACCGACTGCGGCAGAAAGTGCGGGCACTGCTTGGTCCTTCAAAATCGAATCCGCTGCCGCATCCAGACTCGCCGTTAACGACGGCGGAAGCGTGCCTTCGATGATGGATTGCTCTTGGGGGAAAACCGTAGTGGGCGGTGGCGCATGTAATGGCGCCCCCTGATAAGCAGTACTAGACGTATACAATTTTGTTGCCGTAAGCTGTGGGCCGGCAGAACCACCACATGCGCTTAAGCACGACAACTCCACCGTCAGCAGTATCAAGGCGGGGAGCTTGCCGACCACTCTCAGGAAATAAAGATTTCCCTCTATTTTGCAAAATAGTGAGAGGGCATGGGTGAAGGGTACTGTTGACATACTCACTCCTTTTTTCTATGATTGGTATTATTATACAGGTAGTTATTATCGTTTAACAATAATTAAATGTCGGTCCTTTTAAATAAAATGAAGAGATATGTATGAATGCGCAAACAAATATTGGCGTAGGGGCAGATGCCGAGTTTCAACGTATCCGCCGACAAAGTAATGTGCTGGCATGGTGCAGCTTGTGCGTAGCAATTGTGCTGCCCCTTGGCATAGTGTGGGGCTGGATCGAAGCCAGTTCGGCCACCTTGGCGAACCACGCGGGTTTACCGGAGAGTCCCCTGTACGCAATGTCCTTACTCCAATTTTGGCAGCGGGTCGCTGGAATTGGCCTTAGCATGGTGCCAGCAGGCTTTATGGTGTTTGCTTTACTGCGGGTGCGTCGATGTTTTTTATTATTTGCAACAGGGCGCTTTTTTGAAGGTGACACGGTACGCGCACTCAGCGAATTTGCGGCTGGAATATTCTGGGCCACTGTGTCGGGACTGCTTGTATCATCGCTATTGAGTGTATTGCTCACCCTCGGCAATCCGTCCGGCTATCGGCATGTGGCAGTAGCTTTCGGGGCCGGTCAAATTTTTGCCTTGCTATTGTCGGGGCTTGTTTGGCTCATCGCCTCTGTCATGGCACGTGCAGTCATTCTTGCAGAAGAGAACGCGCAGTTTATTTAACCTAGAAACGGCAGCTAATTTCACTTAACTAATTCAAACACTTACCGAAGCGGCCAACTGCCGTTACTAGGTTTAATCAAGGATTCAATTTGTGGGAATTATCGTCAAACTCGACGTCATGCTCGCTGAGCGGAAGGTCAAGTCCAAAGACTTGGCCGAATACGTCGGGATCACAGAAGCCAACTTATCGTTGCTCAAGCAGGGCAAGGTGAAAGGCGTTCGCTTTGATACACTGGAGCGCATCTGTGCGTTTCTCCATTGTCAGCCAGGAGACATTCTTATTTTTAAGCGTCAAGACGAGAATGACAAAATCGAATAAATCTTGGCTTCCCTAGCAATCCAATCGTTCACAGCCAACAAGAAAATAGCAAGCGCAGGGGTTTTGTGGTACTTCTAGGAACGCTTCAACTCCCTTTGCCAAACGTCCTTTTTCGATGTCCTTATAAAATATCGCATGCAAAATTTGCCCCTTCTCTTTGTACACGGAAACGGCGACAGCGCTGCCGTATGGCATACCACTTTGTGGCGATTCGAATCGAACGGCTACGACAAAACCTGTCTGCATACGCTCAACCTGCCCTATCCGACAGCACGCGACGATGATGCCGTGGCACAAGCGGGACGCAGCAGCGCCGCTGAATATACTCAAGCGTTGGCAGACAAGGTAGCCGCAATTCTGCATGCCAGTGGTGCCACCAAACTCATTTTGATTGGCAATTCACGCGGAGGCATTCCGATTCGGCGCTATATCAAATTCGGCGAAGGCCGCCATACTGTCGCCAAAGTTATTCTGGGCGGCACACCCAATCATGGCGCATGGGCCAACACCCTCCATCCCGGCAATGAATTCAATGGTCAGGGTCCCGTTCTGCACGATTTGAATATGGCAGACAAAAACGGCGATGAGACGACGGCAGGCGTGCAGTTTTTAACGCTGCGCTCGGATCATTTCGACAAATTCGCCCAACCTAGCGGCGAGTGGCTAGGACTGGGTCATATTCCCACTAACGTCAACTACGATGGTCCTGCACTGCATGGCGCACAGAATCTGGTACTGGCAGGACGTGATCACCGCGAACTGTCATTTCACCCGGAAGCCTTTGCCGCGACCTATCGCTTCATCAGCGGCCACGCACCGACCCACGTCGAGATCATCCCAGAACAATCCGTCGTACTCGACGGCCAGATCAGCGCCTTGCTGCGCACGTCGACGGGCGACGAAGTCACCAATGTACCCCTGGCCGATGCACAGCTGGACGTCTACGAAGTCAACCCGATCAACGGTAAAAGAATAGCGAAATGCCACACAAAAATCACCGCCAATGACGGCCGCTGGGGACCGATTACCGCCAGTCCAACGGCCTATTATGAGTTCGTCATCCAAGCCAAAGAACGCACGGATTATGCCGTCACCCATATTTATCGCTCACCATTTCCACGCAGTTCCAATGTCATCCACCTGCGTCCCGCACGTCTGTCGCCATCGGCCACACAGGGCGGCAGCATGATCACGATGACGCGGCCACGCGGTTATTTCGGCATCGGACGGGATGTAATGAGGCTGGACGGACAAAGTCCACCACCCGGATTACAAAACGTTCTTCCAGACGGCTGCCCCGGCCTATCGGAAGCCTGCCTGGCACTACCGGCATCCGAAATGCACACCGTGATTGCCGAATGTAATAACGAACGCATTGCCGTGCAAAGTTGGCCTGTTAACGAAGGGAGATTGGTTTTTGCGGAATTGCACTATTAAGAATAACGGCCGTCTAATTGAGTTTAAAAGAAGTAAAAAAAATGTCGGTCACATCGTGCGTCATTGCTTTGGGATCGCCCAACGCTAGCACTTGGTAGACCCGCTTTCCCTGCGCGACAAAACGCGCCGCCAACCATACCGGTGCATTACCATTGTTATTGCCATTGCGGATGCCGGTCGCTTCGATTTCGATGGCGACCACTTTCGCCCCATTTACCGATGATGCGACGTTGACCGATTTTTCCACTTTGATGGTGCCGCGAATATTACCCACCAAAGCGTTTTTCATCATCAACAAAACAGCCGGTGCATCGGCCCCCTCGGGCAGCTCTGCAGTGCCCACAGCAAAAGTCGAGCCACCTGCTTCTGCCGCCACCATTTCCATCGTTACCAAGATGGTGCCAAGATTAACCGGCCGCGAAAGAGTGGTGGGTTTAGCAGGCAGCACCACAACAAAAGGCGCACTGCCGCTGCGTACTTCGCGCCAATCGTATTGTGGTGAACAGGCCATGCTCAACAAGGTGCCGAGCGCCGCGATCAACCATCGCATCTGAAAATTTTTCATGAACGCGATAGTAACAGGGCAGCGCCGGCTGCGAAACAGTTGCGCTGTATTCGCCACCACTTGTGGTATCGCGCATGGTCAGCAGCACGGATAAATCCGCACTTCCTTCTTGACGTTGGACTCAACGTGACTGCAGAGCAGTCCTTCAACTAATCCCCCTAAAGTAAGACACATAAGCACTGCTTTTTGTTACATTAAAAAGTACAATGCAAAACCAGAATCAGGCAGTTTTTGTGTAACGTTGCTTTCGAGGATAAAAAAATGGATGAAATAAAACCAGCACTCACACATAGCAAAGAAGCCCTGTGTAAAGCGATTCATGAAGCCGATATGCTGCTCTGTTATGCCGCATCGCATGCGCTCAATATCGACGAAATTACCGTAACGAATATTGTTAAATCAAAAGAATTGCTCGATAAAGATCAGCACGATCCGAGTACATTTTCCCAGCAAATCGCATTCTGGAAAGCACGCAATGATTTAGCCACTGCGGTCCGCCCGGTATCCGCATCGAGCTTGAAACAAACCACCTTCCGTTTTCCAGATAACACCCCCTTTGCCAAAACCCGCGCCAAACTTTTCGGCCGTAGCGACACCACCACCACCGAGGCGGAAGTGACTGTAAGACGAATGCAATTTCGTATCCTCATTCCCCTGATTATGTTAATCGTCTTGCAGGTCTACACACTGGTAGGCTCCACTGTCGTCGCAGAACTTTCCCCCCTGTTGAAACTGAGTCGGGAATATGTGTCAGATAAAGAAAAGATCGCTTTCAGCGCAGCCAAACCAGTGGACAGTCTGGAAATGCGCACCTTGGAAGCGCAGTTAGCTGCAACCGAATCCGAAATGATGATCCGCGTCAAAATTCTCAATCAATGGAATGCCGGATGGAACTGGATCAGCCCGATTTTTAACTGGCTGGGTGAAAATCACACGCCGATGAAAACAGAAATTGCGACGCTCTCGAATAGTTATGAGGCTTTACAAAGCTCGGTGTTATCTGCGCATTTTGCACTGCAAGTTTTGCAGCGTTTCTTGTTGCCTCTCCTGTACGGATCGTTAGGCGCGTCACTCTTCGTATTGCGCAGCCTTGCTGCCGATGTCAAGGCATATACCTTCGATCTCGATCGTCGCGTCGCTTATCATTTACGGCTGTATATGGGTACGCTGGCCGGTTTAGTGGTCGCCTGGTTCATCCCGGATTCGCCCGAATCGTCGACCGTGAAAAACCTGAGTCCTTACGCCTTCTCAGTATTGGCCGGATATAGCGTTGACTTGGTATTCGCGTTTATGGACAAATTCATTGCTGCCTTTTCATCTCAGCAAACCAATTTAGTCAAAAAAGAGTTGGGTAAATAATTAATCCGCTTTTTCAAACGCCATAAATAAAGCGCACTAAAAAAATCTTATTAAAGAAATCTCATACAACGGAGCCGTGCAATGCAAATCGACTTTCATCACGGCGTAACCTACGTCGTCGCTCGCCTCGCCGGTTTCGACCATGCAGGCGCCAACATCATTGCTTACAGCGCCCAATATGTAGATGATGCGACCAATGAAGGACGCATCGCTTTTGACTGTCAAAGCATGTATTTCCGCATTGCATCGGCGCACAAGATGCTCGACTATGCCAATTTTGATGTACTGGCCAATCACCACGCATGGATTCCATTTCATTTTTTACCGGGTAACGATGGATTACCTGCAGGGCAAGGGGAAGACATCCCTTTTTCACGCAGAATTATTTGCAGGCCCAACAGTTACATTGCGCAAGATATGGTCAAAGAATGCATCCGCCGGCGCAGCGATCCCAACGCGCTGCAGCGACTAGGCATCACCATGCACGTTTACGCCGACACCTGGGCCCATCAGGGATTTTGCGGCATCACCCACGCGCAAAACAATAGTCATGATTTGAGAGATGCGGACCACCAACCCGATACGGAAATCACCGCTCAGCTGAAGGATTTTTTTGGTGCTGCCTTCGATAGCATCCAGAGCAAATTCGTCGGCAACACCATGCCACTCGGTCACGGTACAGTCTTGAGTTATCCAGATCGGCCTTATCTGCGCTGGAGTTACACCAATGGATTAGGAGAAAAAATTCACCGCGACAATCCTACCGATTTCCTCAACGCCGCTCAGCATATGTGCAAAGCAATGCAATGTTTTCTGGCGGGCGACCCCAACCTGGATGCGCCTGGCCTGGCGGATCAGGACAGAAAACAAATCGATACGCTCATTCGTTCCATCGTCCATGAGGACGGTGATCAGCGCCATCAGGTTTGGTTGACGGCAGTGAGAAACGGTGACTTCAGCTTCGGTCCGTGCGCACTGAGTTACGTCGCTAAAGGCGAGCATTCGTGGAAATACGATGCCTTGGGAACCACCGCATCCGTTGACGATGAAAAAACGATCTATCGCTATCAAACCGCATTTTTAAAGAGTAACTGGAAGCGCTTTCACGATGCCTTGCAAGCGCATCGTTTGTACGTGGAGCACGAATTGTTGCCGGAGTATGGGATTTGTGCGGCCTGATGGGTGGTGCAATTTTGGTGCAATAAATGCAGGTGGAAGGGTTTTTCATCAATCCCCAGAAGATATTCGGACTACACAAATCGCTTGCCACTAAATTAATGCGCCGATGATCGCCTCTCTTTTTAATCCTCCTCAATAAGCAAACCTATGACTCACATCGCCATCGCAGGTGCCGGTATTGCAGGTCTCTCCAGTGCCATCCTCCTGGCACAGCAAGGTAAACATATTTCTGTATTCGAGCAGGTGATTGATCCCACTCCGGTCGGCGCTGGCCTACTTCTGCAACCAAGCGGTCAGGCAGTGTTGCGGCAATTGGGCTTGCTCGACGCCGTGCGCGAAAAAGCGGCCGTCGTCGAGAGTTTGCAGGGGTATTCGGGGCGTTGGAAAACGCTGGACTTACACTACCGTTTTGCACAGGCGGATTGGTATGGGCTGGGTATTCATCGAGCGAATTTGCACCGGATTCTGTGGCAGGAGGCGCAAAATTGTGGGGTCACTCTCCATTCAGGAAATGGCATACAACATTTTGAGCAGGTGCCGCACGGTGTGTTGCTGCATCACCAGCAAGGCACGCTCTCTTGCGATGCACTGGTCGTTGCCAACGGCACGCACTCTCAATTGCGCGGCCAGTTGCCGGTGAAGCAGCAACATCATGCCTATCCTTGGGGGGCCTATTGGGCGGTGTTGGATCGCGACGACTGGCCCTTCCCTGCGGTGTTGATGCAGCGCTATCGGGGCGCGCGCATCATGCTGGGCATCCTGCCCACAGGGATCAATCCGTTGACGCACAAGCGCTGCTATTCCTTATTCTGGAGTCTGCCGCGCACGGCCTTCGCTGCTTATCAGGATGAAGGCATGCCGGGGCTGATCACCCGCATCCGCGCAATCTGGCCGGAAGTAGCCGACTGGCTCGGCAGCGCGCCCGATACCACCATCGCTATTGCCGAATACGCGGATGTGCGAATGCAGACTTTTAACCACCAGCATGTGGCGGTAATCGGCGATGCGGCACACGCGATGAGCCCGCAATTGGGACAAGGGGCAAATATGGCCCTGATCGATGCGACGGTATTGGCGCAGTGTTTGTCGCCATGTGGAGCGCAAGACCCATTGATCCCTGCGGCATTACAAAGCTATTCGCAGCGTCGCGCAAAACACATTGCGTATTACCAGATGACGAGCCGCGTCATGACGCCCCTGTATCAATCGCATTATCCGGTCGGGTGGCTACGCGATCTCGGCACGGTGGCAGGACGCTCACTTTCGCCGGTGTATCGCCAGTACTTATTGACTTTATGCGGAGCCAAGAAAGGCACCTGGGACATGGCTGCGCGCATCGAGGATTTGTTCTAGCAGCCTGTCGGACTGGGAGCCGGACTGTGGCAATGGTTTCCTGTAAAGATTTTTAATGAATGCTCCCGCAGGATTGAGGTCTCTCCAGGAGGGGAGGACAAGCAAGCTATTTTTCTCTCCGGCCGCAGCAGAAGGATATCCCCCAAACGGGGTAGACATAGAATGTGATTTTGCTTTTGTGATCGTTATCGAGTTTGTTTATCGCCTCGCGAACCACCAGGCCGCCCATACGATGCGCCACAATTATTATGGGGATATTTTCATCCGCCGGAATCACACTGCCAGACAGGAAAATATTAAAAAAGAACTGCGCCATCTGATTCAGATCCCCGCCCGATGGAGAGTGAAAGAACCAAGGCTTAAAACGCGTTCTGTCGAGATTACTGAGCACCGCTTCAAAATCACGTGCGCTACCGTTAATACCGTGCACAAAAATCACTGGAATTTTGTAGCTCACTTCCTCTTCGAGGGCATAAAACATGGTCCTGGCTTTTTCCAAAAACGCTGCCGGATGATACAGACCTAACGATGACATGGCTGGATCAAATAAAGGATCGTTCAAAGTACGCAAGGTGTTCGGCGGAAAAAATAAGGACTGCTCCAGCATCCCGGACGGAACAACTTTCAACTTAACCGGCCATCCAAGTGCTTGCGCCTTGCCAATTGTCATATCCACGTTGCCTTTAACATTGGGCACATTTTTATCTGCCAGCAAATGCAGCGCCTGCATCCCCATCGCCTCATCCGAGTCAACTACGGCATCGCCATTCATGTCGGCAAACCACCGGGCCGTACTTTCCAGGAGGCGGGTTCAAACCATAGTGCGCTCCTGGCGTCAGATGATGCATGACATCCACCCATTCGTGCTTCTGAAATTGATCCGAAAACGCTGCAATACTGAGCATTGGCAACGCGTAATTATTTTGTGCGGTAACTATTTTCCCCTATACAAAAAAAGTCTCTCGACTAATCATGTGTCTCAAATTCACCATCGAAGGTTCAGTCTCCTGGATTCGCGCATACTCAGATTGAATGGCTGGGTTTTTTATAAAAATGCAGGAGGATAAAAGAAGAAAACAGAGAATATAAAATACGCATTGATCAGATTTCCGCAAAATTAAAGTAGCTTAAAGTGAAAAGTTGATGTCGAAACTATCCACACACGTACATCCAAAACTTCCATCACATCCCACATCAGCTCATTGGAGCAATCGGCCCACCGCCGGGCGCGCGCATGGCTGCTGGAATGCAAAGTGAGCCTGTGCATTTTCTGAATTTTTCCGTCCGGTGAAGCCAGCGTGAGGGTGTAAGAATCTCCGGCCAGTTTCATCTGTCTGGCAACGGCTGGCAATGTCAACAGCTGCTCCAGCGCGAGATGACGGCGGTATTGCGGCGATGCTTGATCGACGATCTGTTCCGCAGCCGCGAGCCATTCTGCCGCCGGGCGCGCGTTAATTTCTGTTATGTAGGGCGCGCCCTCCTCAATAAAGCCGCTGCGATCTGGTTTGACGGCCGCCAGGCGGTCCCCATCCATGACAAAGTGCAGTATTGCGCGACGCTCATCCACGACGCCTTCAACGACTCTACTATGGGGATCACCAAACACGGTGAGCATGCGTGCGACGCGGTAGGAAAAAACGTCACGCGTAGTGTTCTCGGTGATGCTGGCACGCAGGGCATCGAGCGCGCCTCGATAGTTGGCGTTGCGCCGTTCCAGATAGGCATAACAGTTTTCAAGAATCAGTTCCAGATCGTCGATATCGGCAAGGTACTGCTCACGCGATAGTATTCGCCCGCCCAGGCTATGTTCCGGCGTGTCGGCAATAAATCGAAATTCATCGGGAATAGCTGCAGGCAATGCACGACGCTCAAGCTTGATGGGGAAATTTTTTCTCGCATCGACCCGGGCGCGAATCCATGCGTAGACAATCTCCATATCATCCGGCGCAGCAGCGCGGGCTTTGTCGATCAGCGTCCAGTACCGACCATCATCCGGCACGCCTTTTTGGGGAACAAATGCCAGTGCTATCTGCATCAGCCACCGCGCATAATCTGCATGCGCGGAATCGACTTCCAGCAATAGCGGCCATGCCTTTTCCAGGTCACCAGCCCGTAATGCCGTGAGCGCATCCGCATAGATATCGGGCTTCGGCGATTCGCCGGGTGCATAGGCGGTTGCCTCCAAATCGAAAATAATATCGCTGCTGCCGGCATTGGCCTGATGGATTTCGACCGCACGGACATTGCGCCCCTTCACAACGACAAGATCTTTAACAGGAATGACATAACGATGAAATTCTGTTTCCATGTCACCGCTGACGACACGAGGCGCCAGCGTGTCCGGCCGGATGGGACCGGATGGCATGTTACTGCGCACAATTTCCACACCGTTCCAGTAGACAACCGCGCCGTCGTCGCGACGCAGATAAAGCACCAGTGTTTCGACCTTGCCAGGAGCTGCCACGTCAACGCTATGCCGGAAGTAAGTCGTGATCGGCTTGGCAAGGGCATTGACGCCAAACGACACCGTCGTCTGCATGCCAGGTCGCCCATAACCCAGCGGCGCCGGACCGGATTTCCAGTGCGCCGGGTCATCATTGAGCGCAGCCCATTCTTTGTCCGCCGCCTGCCCGGCGTCGAGGTACTGCCAAGTGCTTTGGGCGCCGCGCGTAATAAGCACTTCCTCTGCAAAGGCAGGGCACATAGCTAGAGCAGCAACAAAGAAGGGAAAAGTTAAACTATTCATAGCGTTATTTTATTGCGTGGCTTTGTCATGGGGCCCGGATTGAAGCACAGTGAATGCGTCAAATTTGCATTGAAAGGCAGCTATACAAATGGTGTAGCATGAGCGCGTACAGCGACTGCGCCAATGCACCCCTGCTATCCCCTTACCAGATAACACATTGGAACAATAAGAATGCAAACAAGGTAATTTATTTTAAAATAGCAGGTCACAGTAATCCCTCTAAACTTTCGTGAGAATACGATGAAATCGTTTTGTTTTGCTCCCCGATATACAACCCTCCTTGGTGCTGCCCTCTTACTTTCCGCGTGTGGAGGCGGCGGTAATTCCAGCGCAAGTTCTAGTTCTGTTGCAACCACACCCCTCACCTCAACCATCACCGCAAGCAATGCCCAGCAAGTGAGTGCCAGCGGGTACAGTGCGACCAGCTCTTTAAATACGGGAGCGCTTTCTCAACTCTCTATCGCTACTGCGGCATCAATCAATACGCCCAACATGGGGGCCATCGACTTCGCTTTACAGCAAGTCTATCAATTGGCGGCCCATGCTAACGGCGGCAACCTTGTCGTTGGTATCAGCGTTAACCAAAATATACCGTGCGCTATATCGGGTAGCAGCACCGTCTCTGGAAACCTGGCATCTTCCAGTGGTTTTTCGAATGCGGATACCATTTCCATGACCTTTACCAATTGTGCCGACAGCGCAGGCACAATGAATGGGAAATTTTCGGTTACCTTCAATAATATGAGCGGTATACCAAACAGTTCAGGTGCTTGGAGTGGGACCATGAATACCACTTTCAGCAATCTTAACCTCATCCTGTCTGGTGGAACTGTGACCATGAACGGCGACATGTCGATTCAGATTAGCCAAACAAACGCCAGCAACAAAACCTTTTCTGCCTCCGGCAATTCATTTCAAATCACCGCAGCCGCCGGTGGCAAGACACGGTCAACAACTTTAACCAGTTACAGCCTGACCGGTAGCATCGCGAATGGTGTGGTAACGACGAGTACAAACGGTACCTTCCGTGGAAATTTTAATGGCAATGGCGATGCAGATTACACGCTCAAGACAACTAAAGCATTTCGCGCCGCTGTCGGCAGCAGCAGCCCGACCGAAGGTACGCTGACAATCACCGCATCGGATAAAACGTCTGTCACGATGACCATCGTCAGCCCGACCAGTGTCAGAATCGATACAGACAGTAATGGCGATGGCGTCATCGACTCCACCACGACCTCTACTTTATCGGCCTTTTTGGCAAATATTTAAATGGCGACGCATTGCAACATTGAGCAGTAAATAAACACCGAGGCTCAAGGGCTTACCTTGAGATTTTTATGCAAAAAGGGTGCATCGCACCCTTTTTGTTGTTCGTAGGACTTACACAAAATCATCGGGAAGCAAGCTACCACCATGATTTCATCCCTGATCCCTTCCCCTCGTTCTATCGGTATTTTGTCCGCGCTAGCCTTTAGTTTACCCGCCCATGCACAATGGAACAGTGCAGCGAGTGTCGGCATGCGACAGGTGCAAATGACCGAAATCGGATTGAACGGCCAACCGTTAGTTCGTGAACAAGGCTGCTTGCCTGGAATCGAATTCAACATCGACTATCACCAGGGAAATTGGAAATTCGGGATCGGGACGCAGTGGTTCGCGCAACGCCTCGCCTACGCCGGGCAGTTGCAAAGCGGGGCCGCCTTTTCAAGTGAAACGAAGACGACACAAGGCCGTCACGCAGCAACCCTATTGAAAAAGCTGACGCAGAAAATCGATTTCATTACAAAGTTAGAATACGATAATTGGCAACGCGCTATTTTGGGAAAAGGTACTGTACTGGGGCTACAAGAACACTACCAATCCTGGCGTTTATTAGCGGGCGCGCAAAGCCGCGTATTGACAGGCCCTGTCGTTAATGTTGATGCCAAAGCGCTACTGGTTTACGCGCAACACGAACAGCTGCATGTTGCCTTTGATAATCACGTCTATGACGACACAACATTATCCACACGACCGGGCAAAGGATTGCGACTTGCGCTTGCCATGCAAGCCGACGCCTTTCCAAAATTCACGTTAAGCGCCGAATTAGAGTACCTCAACATCAGCCGTAGCAAAGACGTCGTTTTGCTTAAAGAAGGTAATTATGCCGGCACATTGGCACAGTCACAGCACCAAAGAAATGCCCTGACTGTCTTGGCCAATTACACCTTTTAAACGAGAGGCGAGTGCATAATCGGTGCGGTGTGCCGAACTCAGCATCATGCTCTGGGAGCAATCCCAACTCACGCGAAGCACATCAGCAATTGCATCAATGCGGCATCCATGCACTGCTGGTATCTCCCTAACTCGACAACAACATTTTCAATAATGGTAAATAGCTGGGAACCGTGCATCGAATCCGGCGGAGGTACCCAGTTGAATGTCCTAGTGCCTGTTCTGGCTCTGCTCCCCCTACCAAACAAAATTAGTGGGCGTCCCAAAATGAGGCACGATGTTGGTGCACAAAGCTGTGCTGTGACCTTAAAAGGCGCACTGGCGCTGTTCCAATACCTCCTTTTTTCTTCCGGTCCTCTAAAAATGGCAGCTGGTAGCTCCAAGGACGCTTTCGCCTTTCACTGTGGCACGGCAATTGCTAAATAAAAGCAATCTTGTATTCAAGGGTGAACACATGAATGCTGGCGGAATCACTAGCTTAGCCTTCGAGGCCGTACAAAAGCGTTATCTCGCTGGCGAACTTTTGCCAAGTACGCTGGTGGCGCAATTGGTAGAACGCATCGAGATGCTCGGCCGACCAGAAATCTGGATTAGTCGTGTGTCAACGGCGAATTTGTACGCTCAAGCAGCGCGGCTTGATGACGCATTGCATTCTTACGGTGCAAACATAGTGGATCAGATGCCACTGTTTGGGCTGCCGTTTGCCGTCAAAGACAATATCGATGTGGCAGGTATGCCAACGACGGCCGCTTGCCCCCGTTTTGCTTACACACCACCCCTCACGGCTCTTGTGGTTCAAAAATTGCAGGCGGCTGGTGCCATATTGATGGGCAAAACCAATCTCGATCAGTTTGCCACCGGTTTGGTAGGAACCCGCTCTCCCTACGGCGTAGTGGGTAATGCGATAGATCCAGAGTATGTGGCGGGTGGCTCGAGTTCCGGTTCTGCGGTGGCGGTCGCCCTGCATCTGGTCAGCTTTGCGCTCGGTACAGATACCGCCGGATCGGGGCGGGTTCCCGCCGGATGTAATGGTATCGTCGGATTCAAACCGACACGGGGTTTGATCAGTACGGAAGGTGTGGTGCCTGCCTGTCGCACACTCGATTGCATTTCGGTCTTCGGGAACAGTGTTCAGGACGCATGGCGCGTGGTGCACGCAGCAGCTGGTTTTAATGCCGATGATGCCTATTCCCGGCCAGTCCTGCAACTGGGTCTCCGGCGGCGTGGCTACCGCGTTGCGGTACCTGACACACTGGAGTTCTTCGGCGATTTGCAAGCACAGGCTGCCTTCTCAGACGCGCTGGCGCAGATTGCAAAGTTACCTAATGTGCAGATTCGTAGCGTCCCTTTCAGCGTTTTTGTGGACGCGGCAAAATTGTTATATCAAGGTCCGTGGGTGGCGGAACGTCGGGCGGCGATGGGGGATTTTTTCAATCAACAGCCAGAAGCAATCGACCCGATTGTGCGCAGCATCGTTGCGCAGGCAGATCAATTTAGCGCGGTCGATACATTCAATGCAGGCTATCGTCTGGCAGAATTAAAACGGTGTGCAGACACTCTTCTGGCCGACGTTGATTTTCTGGTGGTGCCGACAACGCCGACCATCCCGCGCATTGCAACGGTTGCGGCTGAACCGTTTTCCACTAATAGCGCGCTCGGCTATTACACCAACTTCGTCAACTTGTTCGACATGGCGGCATTGGCTCTTCCCACGACGCCACGTGCTGATGGATTACCTGCTGGTATCACCCTGATTGGCGCTGGTGGTACCGACCATTTGCTGGCCGCCGCAGGCGAAGTGATTCAGGCAGAGTTTGACCGCATGACTCCAGCGCGCATTCCGTATTGCGGCAGCTGTAGCATCGCTTCGAATCCCCTCGCATTTACAGAACCTACCGTACACATCGCAGTCGTCGGCGCGCATCTGGAAGGGCAACCCTTGAACTGGCAATTGCTTGAGCGCGGCGCACGCAAGCTACGCGCTACGTACACCAGCAAAGATTACCGGCTATATGCATTGCCCAATACGGTTCCGCCTAAACCAGGATTGGTGCGCGTGATGGAGGGTGGCGTGGAAATTGTGGTCGAAGTGTGGGAGCTAGCGCTGCGCTATTTCGGCAGCTTTGTCGCCGACATTCCCTCCCCGCTCGGCATCGGCTCCTTGCAACTGGCCGATGGGACTATCGTCAAAGGATTCATTTGTGAACCGTGGGCATTGCAAGGCGCCCAAGACATTTCTGAATATGGCGGCTGGCAGGCATTTTTGTCGCGTCCGTTGTTACGTCCGATTAATGAGGTAACGAAATAATTTATTTGAATGAGGTAACGAAATAGTTCATTTCAATGAGGCACCGAAGTAGTTCATTTATTTTTAATTCTTGAGAGAGGTTTGACATGACCAATTTTAATCGCCGCAAATTATTGAAAACAACAGGTGCCATCGCGCTTGGTACCAGCCTGCCATTTTCTCTTGCACGGGCAGCAGGGGAAAAGTTGACTGTGGGTTTTATTTATGTCGGTCCACGCGACGATTTTGGTTATAACCAGTCCCATGCGCAGGCAGCAGCCAGCATGAAAAAAATACCCGGCATTAAGGTCATCGAGGAAGAGAAAGTGCCCGAAACCGCTGCCGTGCAAAAAACCATGGAAGCCATGATTACGCAAGATGGCGCAACCTTGATCATGGCGACTTCTTACGGCTACTTCGATCCGCACGTACTTAAAATGGCAGAAAAATATCCCAACGTGCGCTTCGCGCATTGCGGCGGTATGTGGACTAAGGGCAAGCATCCCTTGAATGCCGGCAGCTTCTACGGCTACATCGACGAATGCGAATATTTGAATGGGGTGGTGGCTGGCCATATGAGCAAGAGCAAGAAGCTCGGCTTCATCGCGGCCAAGCCTATTCCGCAAGTGCTGCGCAACATCAATGCGTTTACCTTGGGTGCGCAATCGGTCGATCCATCGATCACCACCCGCGTAATTTTTACTGGCGATTGGTCGATGCCGGTAAAAGAAGCGGAAGCGGCGAACAGTCTTATCGATCAGGGTGTTGACGTATTGACCTGTCATGTGGACGGCCCCAAGGTGGTAGTGGAAACAGCCGAAAAACGCGGTGTGATGACCTGCGGTTACCACGCCAGTCAAGCCAAGCTCGCGCCCAAAGGTTATCTCACCGGTGCCGAATGGGATTGGTCCACGCCTTACGCCGCGCTAGTCAAAGCCGCCAAGGAAGGCCAACCGATGATCAATTTCCTGCGCGGCGGACTCAAAGATGGCTTTGTCAAAATGTCCCCTTACGGCACCGCAGTAAGCGCCAAGGCCAAGACTAAAGCCGATGAAATCAAGGCCAAGATGATGGCCGGTAAGTTTGCGATTTTCAAAGGGCCGTTGAAGGACAACAACGGTGTGGTCGTGATTCCTGCAGGGATGGCGCATGAGCAAACCGATGCCATGCTCGAAGGCATGAATTATCTGGTGGCGGGAGTGATTGGAAAAGTGTAAACGGCAAAGAGAAAATCGCCTACAACACACTTCGGAACGAGAACAATCATGCGCCCCCTGTATCTACGATTAGCTTCAAAGGTGTTGCCAACCTTGCCAACGCTGTGTGCGCTCAGCGGCGCGCTATTGATGTTTGTTCTGTTCCTGGCGTTGCAAGGAAAACCTGCGCTGGAGGCATGCAAACTCATTTTTACGGGTGCCTTCGGCTCTGGGTTCGCATGGCAAAATACCTTGCAACGTGCAGCGCCGCTGATGCTCACTGCCTTGTGCGTGGCACTCCCCGCACGTGCCGGTTTGGTCATCATCGGTGGTGAAGGTGCGCTCGCGCTGGGGGGGCTGGCTGCAGCAGTGATGCCCATGATGTTGCCCACCGGCTTCCCCGCCATGCCCGCGCTGGTATTCATGGCCCTGGCAGCTTTGCTTGCGGGAGGATTGTGGGTCGTTCTGGCTGGCGCGCTGCGGCAATTTCGCGGCGTGAATGAAACCATTGGCAGCCTCTTGCTTGCCTACATAGCGCTGGCTTTGTTCCGACATTTAGTAGAAGGTCCGCTGCGTGATCCCGCTAGTCTGAACAAACCTTCGACACCGCCGTTGGTAGCGGAATATCTGATCGGTTCTTTGCCTGGACTGGATGTGCACTGGGGCTTGTTTTGGGGCGTACTGGCGTGCATCGCCGCGCACGTATTGACGCGGCATGGGGTATTTGGCTTTTCGATGTCGGTGGTCGGTGGGAATGGGCGCGCTGCGCGCCTGGTGGGCTTGCCGGTGAATCGCATCGTATTGAGCGCTTGCATGCTCGGCGGCGGCGCGGCGGGCTTAGCCGGTATGTTGGAAGTCGCCGCAGTGCATGGCAGCGCCAACAGTGCGCTGTTAGCCGGATATGGTTACAGCGGCATTCTGGTGGCATTCGCTGCACGCCAAAATCCACTGGCGATCATCGCCTGTGCGCTAGTCATCGGCGGGATCGAGTCGAGCGGCAGTTTATTGCAACGCCGGCTCGACTTACCCGATGCGACGACAACCGTATTACAGGGTTTATTGTTCATCAATTTATTAGCGTGGGAAACCCTGAGTGGCCGGTTAGCCGCCTGGCGCTTGCGACTCGATACCCTCTCCCGTAACGGCGGGGCAGGAGTAAGCCATGCTTGACGGGAATGGGGTGAATGCGACGGCTGTTACCGCTGCTAGCGGCTTTGATTTCGGCTCACTTGCGCTGGCCTTGATCGCGGGTGCCATTCGGATCGGCACCCCCTTTCTGTTTGTCAGTTTGGGCGAATGTGTGACCGAAAAAGCGGGCCGCGTCAATCTGGGACTGGAAGGTATTCTGGTCTGCGGTGCAATGACCGGTTATGCCGTGTCGCTGATGAGCGGGTCACCCTGGATCGGTGTGCTAGGTGCTGGCATAGCTGGCATGCTGCTCGGCGCCATGCACGGCTTGGTGTGTTCGCTGCCACGTGTGAATGATATTGCCTTTGGTATTGCGCTGATGTTGTTCGGTAGCGGCCTCGCTTTTTATCTCGGCAAACCCTTCATACAACCGCAAGCGCCGATGTTGCCCGCATTGTCCTTCGGTGCATGGAGCGCTAACGAGCACGTGCGCCATGTTTTGCAAATTAATGGATTATTTTTTCTCGGCTTGGCGCTGGCAGGTCTGCTGCAATGGGGGCTAACCAGTACCCGTTGGGGGCTGGTTCTGCGGCTGGTCGGCGACCATGCGGAAACCGCCCGCGCACTAGGTTATAAGCTGACGCCGATCCGGGTAGCGGCGACCGCCGCAGGGGGATTTTTGGCCGCTGTTGGCGGCGCCTATTTATCGCTGTATTACCCCGGTAGCTGGAATGAAGGCTTGTCCAGCGGCCAGGGTTTGATGGCGGTGGCATTGGTCATTTTCGCACGCTGGCAACCCTGGCGCTGCTTGCTTGCGGCGTTGCTCTTTGGTGCTGCAGGGGCGCTGGGCCCTGCGCTGCAATCGCTCGGCGTCACCTCCGGTTATTACTTGTTTAATGCAGCGCCGTATGTGTTAACGCTATCGATTATGGTCATCACTTGTCGTCCTGATCGCACAGTTGCCGGCGCGCCGGGTGAGTTGAGTCTGACGCGTTAGATTGGCCGCATGCAGGGCGGTTTCAAATGCCAGGGCACTGCTGTGTTTCGGTTTTATTTTTGTGGAGGAAAACATGCGTAATTTCGTGGAAGCCGATCCCTATCCGTGGCCATTCGACGGCAACCTGACGCCGGACAATACCGCGCTGATCATCATCGACATGCAAACCGATTTCTGTGGTGTCGGCGGCTATGTGGACACGATGGGCTACGATCTCGCGCTCACGCGTGCCCCCATTGCCCCGATCAAATCGGTGCTCGATGCCATGCGCGCTGCCGGATTTATGATCATCCATACGCGTGAAGGCCATCGCCCCGACTTGTCCGACCTGCCTGCGAACAAGCGCTGGCGCTCGCGTCGCATCGGCGCGGGTATCGGCGATGCAGGGCCGTGTGGAAAAATACTGGTGCGTGGCGAACCGGGGTGGCAAATCATCGATGAGCTAGCGCCCCTACCGCATGAAGTTATTATCGACAAACCGGGCAAGGGTTCTTTTTATGCGACCGACCTGGAGCTGGTACTCCGTACTGGCGGCATCAGCAATCTGATCTTGACCGGCATCACCACCGACGTGTGCGTTCATACCACGATGCGCGATGCCAATGATCGCGGTTTTGAATGTTTGCTGGTAGCGGACTGTTGCGGCGCGACCGATCATGGCAATCACCTCGCGGCGCTCCAGATGGTCAAGATGCAAGGCGGCGTATTCGGCTCGGTAGCCAATTCAGCGCAACTGCTGGCAGCGCTGTCTTTATCCGTGCGGATTTGATATGGCGGCGCTGAGTCTGGATACGATCTCTGCCGGAAAATCCTTTGGCGATTTCCGTGCGCTCGATGATGTCTCGATACGCGTGACCGCAGGTACCGTCCACGCATTGCTAGGCGAAAATGGCGCAGGTAAAAGCACCCTGGTCAAAGGCTTGATCGGCTACAGTCCTTTGGATCAAGGCAGCATCTTGCTCGATGGCCGTGAACAAGCCATTACCAGTCCACGCGATGCCCATGCGCTGGGAATCGGCATGGTGTACCAACATTTCACCTTAGCGCCCGGATTGACCGTGGCTGAAAATTTATTGTTAGCGCGGGGTCATTTACCGTGGCGTATTTCCTGGGCACAAGAACGCGCCGCGCTAGAGGCGTTTATGGATTCCATGCCGTTTCGCCTGGCGCTGGGCAGCCCTGTTAGCGGTCTGTCGGCGGGCGAAAAACAAAAACTGGAATTACTCAAACAACTATACCTCCAACGCCGCTTCCTGATTCTGGATGAACCCACCTCGGTGTTGACGCCACAGGAAGCCGATGAAGTACTCGGCCTGATGCGCGATCTGGCGCATCGCAATGCACTCACCGTATTGATGATCACGCATAAATTTCATGAAGTAACTGCCTTTGCCGACGCAGTCACGGTCCTGCGTAAAGGACGGATGGCAGGTCATGCGCAAGTGGCGCAGACCAATCCCGATGAGCTAGCCGAGTGGATGATGGGCGAGCCGCGCGTCACCGGGAAATCGATAGCGTCGACCGGTTCAACGACACGACAGCCAGCGGCTGAGGACGCACCGTTGGGATTGGAAGTGCAAAAATTGTGCGTCATAAGCGATCGCGGCACCACAGCGGTCAATGCCTTGTCCTTGCAAGTGCGACGCGGCGAGATCGTCGGCATCGCCGGCATTTCCGGCAATGGTCAGAAAGAACTGGCGGAAACTTTGCTCGGCCAGCGTCGCGCGCAAAGCGGCCAGATCGCAGTCAATGGCCAGCCGTATCGCGCCACGCGTGAGGAAATGTTGCAACAAAAAGTGTTCAGTCTGCCGGAAGAACCGCTGCACAATGCCTGTATCGCAGACATGAGCGTAGCCGATAATATGGCCTTGCGTGATTTCGATCGCCCAGCAATGCGCCGCTTTGGCTGGTTTATCAATCGCACTGCGATGCGCGAGCGGGCGCAAAAATTGATCGCCGCTTTCAATGTCAAACCGCCGTTGCCGGAACGGCCCATCGGCACACTTTCCGGCGGCAATGTGCAACGTGCCGTGCTAGCACGTGAACTGGCGCAAACGGCGACGGTATTGATTGCGGCTAATCCCGTTTTCGGCCTGGATTTCGCCGCCGTATCCGACATCCACACCCGCATAGTGGCAGCCCGCGAACAAGGTACCGCCGTCCTATTGGTGAGCGAAGATGTAGATGAGTTGCTGGAACTGGCCGATCGCATTTTGGTGATGGCTAACGGCGCTATTGCCTACACGACCGAAGCAAGCCACGCCGACCGCGCAACGTTGGGACGTTACATGGCGGGACATGCGTCTCAATCCGATGCCAATGCCGAATCTGCATTGCAGGAGGCGGCATGACCCTGACCCTGACCAGCGGCAAAACGATAACAGTGTCCGCCAAACCCTACGACTATTGTTTTGTCGCAGCCAGCACCGCATTGATCGTGATCGATATGCAGCGCGATTTTATTGAGGCGGGTGGCTTCGGAGAAGCGCTAGGTAACGATGTGTCGCAACTTTCCGCAGCGGTTCCGGTGACTGCAGCGCTGCTCAAACTAGCGCGTGAATTAGGCATGACGGTGGTTCACACGCGTGAAGCGCATCTATCGGATTTATCCGATTGCCCACCATCCAAATTGACACGCGGAAATCCTTCCTGCCGCATCGGCGATCCGGGGCCGATGGGCCGGATTTTGATACGGGGGGAACCCGGTAACGATTTCGTTCCTGCGTTGCAACCGCTCCCAGGTGAAATCATCATCGACAAACCTGGTAAAGGCGCGTTCTACGGAACGCCTTTGCAGGAGCGGTTACAACAGTTAGGGATCACCCATTTGCTGTTTGCCGGCGTAACAACCGAAGTCTGTGTGCAGACCTCGATGCGCGAAGCCAACGACCGTGGTTATGAATGTCTGTTGATCGAGGATGCGACGGCGAGTTATTTCCCGCACTTCAAGCAAGCGACACTGGCAATGATGCATGCGCAAGGTGGCATCGTTGGCTGGACTGCGTCGTTGTCGGCTTTGTCGGCAGCCATCAATCCGAAGAAAAATGAAAGCAACAACGCGGAAGAACAACATGAAAGTCCGTGTGAAGAAATCAGCGCGTTGCAACTTAACCTGCCGGATGTGTTGGTCGATCTCAACAGCGCCTTCGAACAATACGAACACGCGCTGGTGCAACATGACGTAGCCACTTTAGATCAATTTTTCTGGTTTAATGCGCAAACGGTACGATACGGCATCGCCGAAAATCTCTATGGCGGTGAAGCAATTCGGACTTACCGTCTGGCATGCGCACCCGTTCCTCCGGGCCGTCGCATTGTGCGCAAGGTGAGCACCAGCTTTGGCCACGACTTTGGGACTGTCAGTATAGAATTTAGCTCTTCCGATGCACAGAATGTTGGCCGACAAATGCAAACCTGGGTGCGCTTCCCGGAAGGATGGCGCATTGTAGCCGCGCATGTCAGTCTGATGTGATGGCTTTACCGGTTAACATTAGGGATAATTTATTAGGGATAACATTAGGAATAATTTTTCCTTTCCAGATGCGATTTCAACATGACCCAGCCACGCGCCAACCCCCTTGCCGAACAAGTCTATAGTCGCCTCAAGGAAGATATCTTCGAGTTCAGGTTATTGCCCGGAGATCATTTCACCGAAACCGATATGGCGACTCGTTATGCCGTGTCCCGCACCCCCATGCGTGACGCGCTTTACCGGCTGGAGCGCGAAGGTTTTTTGCAGGTCGGATTTCGTCGCGGATGGAAAGTGCGCAATCTCGACTTTGCGCATTTCGACGACCTCTATAACTTGCGCATCATATTAGAAAGCGCTGCCATCGAGCGTATCTGCCAGATGGCAGAGCATCCGCAGCAATTACGCGATTTAAAAGACGTTTGGCTGGTGCCAAAGAACGAACGGGAAACCGATGGGCGTTGCGTGGCGCATCTGGATGAAATGTTTCACATGGCGCTAGTTGCCGCTGCCGCCAATCAGGAAATGGCACGAATACACACGCAATTAACCGAAAAAATCCGCATCATTCGGCGCCTCGATTTTACGGCCAACAATCGGATTGAGGCGACCTATCAGGAACATGGAAAATTGTTGCAGCTCTTGCTGCGCAGGAAATTTGTCGAAGCCTCCCTGCTGCTGCGATCCCATATCGAACAGAGCAAACTGGAGGTGCGAAAAATCACGTTGCATAGACTCGATGAAGCACAACGTGCCTCTCAGCTTGCAGAGAAAAAACATTAAGGATTTCCCCTTTTATCCGCAAGCTTTATCGTGTTTCTATACCGCTCCTTAAGCGGCAATACCGATGATATATTACCGTGGCAAGTAGCGCTTAAACCACGGAGAATGCGGTTCTATCGTCACCACCCAAGGAAAATTTGATGAAAGATTCAACGCGCCAGTACCTGTATTCCGTACTCAGACAAGCCGCGCATGAAGTGCGCTATTGGGGACAAAAATTTGCGCAAGCCCTAATGCGTACACCCTTACCACGGCTGTTGGTAGTCTGCATCGGGCTTGCTTTGCTCATCACTATTATTCCTTTGATCTTCACTTTGTTTGTCGGCTTTGTTTTGCTCAAGTTACTTTTTCTCATGTTGGGACTGACGATACGCAAGCACAGAGAAAATCCATCCGAATTGGAATATCAACGCCGAACTTACGAGAAAGATTAAAAATCGCTTAATGAAAATAAAGGCCGATGGTAGAAGCCCAACGCAACTCAATCGCCGGGAATAATTTCAATCGCATTGATCTGAGGATTTTCTATCTCACTGGTGAAAGTGATATCCAATTGACCGCCAGTGACTGTAACCGGAACAGTCTCGATGTAGGCGCTCAGCGCACCCCCGGATTTCACCCAGATATCGAAGTTCTTAAACTCATGGCCTTCGACATTAAACGTAAAAACGCGTTGCCCAGGACCCGTGATCCCCTCATACGTTTCCGCAAAATGCAGTTTCACAATGTACTTCCCATTCGGGATTTTCTTGGAAAATTTCGTCATGCTAAACCGCTCGGACAGATATAGGGAAGGCGTCTTCGTATTCTTGATTTCAAGCGCGGAACGTTCCGTCGTTTCGCCATCAAGAAGCCCCTCGTCCGATAGCCACACTACCCCTGTCTCATCAGTATGTGGCGCCGTCGCAGCAGCCTTGATACGGATGACTTTGTCAGCAGGATTTACAAGTCCAGGCGCTTTCGCATTGGCTGCGAACACAGAAACCGGCAGAACGACAGCCAGTATGGTGATGAGTGCTGAAGTAGCTGTACGCAGAAAGAATCGTTTTTGAGGAGGCATGATTTTCTCGGTTAAGTTGGGTTAATAAAGCGAACAAGAAAAGACGGGGAACAGTGATAAACGTCACCCCAACGCATGCTACAACACCTATTGCAGACGAGTGAAATTTTTTGCAGGGCCGGACGCCACCCTATCCAAGAGCTGCATCCCTATGCGGGATTTATTCCCTCTCTTCTGAACATTGCTGACGGCCCAGATAAACCGAAATTTTCTATTAGCCCCTAATCTCTATCTCTAATGGAAGCCGTTAGCGTAAGTGTTGAAGCAGCGATTAAGTAATAATTAAGTAGCCCTCACCCCCCCCCCTAAGCAACCACTAAGCAGCGGCTGTGGCAGGTTTTGCGGATAAGCGTTGCAGACGTTGCAACGCAGTTTCTCCTGCGGTGTCAGCCTGGCTAACCGATTTACGGATGGCTTCGATTTCGGCAGCCTGATCAAGCGGCTTTTGCCCGATATCTGCCACGATGCGCATCCCGGCGGCTTCATTACTCACCGTTTGCGCACGCCTTGTCAGCGCATTCAGCGCGGATGAATGTCCATTGAGACCACTAAGGCCTGCCAATTGACTTTGACGCTCCGCGCGCACCGACTGCAAATCTTTTTGCGCATTGGCCGATGCCAGCGCTTGCATGGCTTTTTTTGCGGACCGATCGAATTGAGCCAGTTGCTCCGACAAGGCATCGACTATTTTTTGCAGCTCATCCATGTATTCCTTGGCATCTGCTTCTTCCTGTATTTCTGCGGGCAACCTGCCTTTATTCGCTTCTAATTCGTCGCAAAAAAGGGTGACCGTCGCTTCGGATATTTGGCCTGCCTGAAGCCGGGCCATCAGCGTTTCGGTGGCTTTTTCGTCATTGCCAATTAATGCCCGTAGTTTTTCAACATCGGTATGTTCTTTATCAAATGAAGAACGGGCGGCAGCCAATTTTTGAGCGGTCTCACGCAAGGTATCAGCCAGCCGATCACGATCTGCTTCGGTCGCAGTCTCGGGATCGAAATTCGCAATGGTTTCCGATAATTTACTACCCAGAACACCGAAATGTTTCGAAATTAAACGTGCCGTCAGGCCCCATCCACTTAAATTACTCATCATCAAACTCCCTATAAAAAATAAATAAATACCCTGGTGATGCGTGGTACTGATACGGTGTTCACCCGCTTGCAAAATAAACTATTTTGCCTGTGCTGCCTCACTCCTTACCACTCATTCGCTATTGCATAAGGATCCTTTCCTGCTCCAACGGTATGCCGATCATGAAGTCGACATGTATGCCTCTCTTTGAACTATCCCCATCCTGGCTCTCAACAATTTCAGTGGTGATCAGCAGATACTCCCTCCCGCCATTAAATTCACGTACGTAGGGCATAAAATAGATTTTCTGTTTTAGGCCATGCGCGCCACCCGCATCATCAATGCGTATTTCTGTTCCAGTAAAGGGCACAACGAAATCCGACTGTGGATCTCCAGCATCCCGTACATATTCAATGCTCTCGTTGTCGCCGAAAATCAAGGCAAGGTCAGTCTCGGCAAACCCGATACTCGCCAATTGCTCGCGCCATAATGAGTAGGATTTGTCACCTAATCCAGAGCCGGACAATCCCATATAGGCATCTTGATCTTCAGCGCTCTCGGGAATAATTCTAGTCAGATGGGTGCAGTACATAAGCTCAGTTACGTCTCCCTTTGCATCACGAAATACCTGCAAGAATTTCTCCTTTTTCGCATCGTCGCCGGTTGCAACGTAAAACCGATATAGCTCACCGGACAAATTCAAATCAAGGCGACTGACTGCGCAAATAAGCGTGTTCGCCTCAGTGGGCATCTCAATTAAAGAACCATTGCTCATTGCACGGACAAATGGAGAAGTTTGCATTTTCAGGAGACCGCCGATCCGTCCTCCCATCGGCAAATCTTTGTCCTCGCGTTGCGCCGATTTATCCGTGGCTAAGCCATGTTTTTCAGCAATGCCGTGCATATATTGATAAGCGTCTTTCCAGCCCATGTTAAGTCTTCCCAAAAGAGTAATTTGCACTGGCTCTCGTCTTGCCTTTAGTGCGCTTAACAAAGAAATAAATGAGCCAACCTAGGGCAGACAGAATGAAGAGCCATAAAAAAATCCGTAGTAACGACATCCCTATCGATTCCCGCTGGACCAAAGGCACCTCACTTGATCCTGGCATCTGCATTTGGGCCACGCTACCGTTTTGACTGTTTCCGCCATTATTGGCAGAGTTATTGGCGGGATTATTGGGGTAGTTATTTGAATACCCGCCAGAATGATTACTCATCGAACTTCCCATCATGTACCACAGAAACGGACTAGAAAAAAATCCGCTATCTCTCTGTTGCACAATGACTGTTTGCGGCGCGGGATGATAGGTCGGCTGTGCCGGAAATCCACTCGCACCTGCTGCAGCTACGGGTGACGCAGCAGCCCCTGTATTATTCGTCGCAGCACCGGTCACGTTAGTATTTTTTCTCACATCCAGGGTCTTGAGGGCATTGGCGTTGGCCGCCGTTTTATCCAGATCTTTCGACAATGCAGAGGTCGATGTCGGCGCGGCCGGTGGAACGGAAGCGCTACTCTTGCCAAATGAACCGAAAGACCCAAACAAAGGTTTCTTGCCTCCCGTACTGCCGGAGCTGGAGGTGTCAGCAGATTTGGGCGCAGCCGATGGTGCCGGTGCTGCCGCCTCTTTGCTCGAACCGAAGGACGTGTTTCTATTTGAGGTAGAGGAACTTCCACCTAGAGACGATCTTTTTTGAGAAGAAAATCCACTCTTAAAAGAAGACGAGCTACCCGATGACCTCATGCTTCCCGCTTGCGCACACTGTATCGTCATCATCGACAAACATAGCGTCCAACATATTATTTTTATTCGCTTCATCAGTTTTCTCAATCTTAATGTGGTGACAGGAGGTTTATCTCACGCCAAAATACTCGGCTAATTCATAGATAATTTCTTACCTATTTTTTTCATTCGCCACTAATAAACCGGTTTTGTTTTCAATAATTGACTTACAAATGATTTGTCGCAACAGTGCATAAAGAATTAAAATTGAAAAACCAACTTTTCGCTGTTACTTCCAATGCCGCACATTGCAGGATTTTCCCCGTCTATTTACTGCCAACTGTGAAGTTGGAAGAAGCATAGCGGCCCAATCGACACACCGCATCGGTAATAAAAGGAACTCTTCACCATGACACGTCGTTATTCGGATATGAATCAACACGACGCGCTCTACAAAGTAGCGCGTGCTTATCCGGGTGGCGTCGAGGCCTTGGCGCTAAAGATGGAGATCTCGGCCAACGTCTTGCGCAATAAACTCGCACCAGGCATCGCTTCGCACTATCCTTCCTTTGAGGAAGTCTCAGAAATCATCGAGTTGTGCCATGCTGCCGGAGTAAAAGACGCTCTGTTGCCACTGCACGCTCTGCTAGGCAGACATGGGATGGCTGCCTTCTTAGTGCCGGAACCGGCACACGTCAGCGACGATGATTTATCGCAAACGGTCTGCCGCGTCATGAGTCAGGTCGGTAGTGTAGCGGAGGCGGTGTCCGGGGCATTAATGGATGGCGTCATTACCAGCGTAGAAGCCGATTTGATCGAACGCGAATTTCAAGGAGCGTTGACGGCGCTGGGTGAATGGCGCGCCCGAATCCGATTGCGGACCTTGCGCGACTAAATTGTCATCCTCCAATCTACGCCCGCAAGCAGGGAATAGCTTTTAATCGAGGTCGGTCAGCGGAGACAACAACGCCCTGAACCGGCTCCCATTTTTTGTAACGAAATTTTGCAACGAAACGGCCCCCGATTACAAGGCTCATCCTGATTCGGTATCCACCTCTTAAATTCACTGAAGACAAAAAATGATGCGAACGAAAAGCAAGACCGTATTAATTACTGGGGGCGCATCCGGCATCGGCCAGGCAATGGTATTGGCCTTTGCAAAAAAAGGAATGAACGTTGCATTTACCTACTTGAGCACCCCACCTGAAGAAACATTAGCTGCCGCCCGCACTATGGGCTGCGCTGCCTTGGCGCTGCAGGCAGACCTGACCAATGAAGCCAGCGCAGACGAGATCGTCCAGAAAACAGAAGCGCAGTTCGGCACACTCGACATCCTCATTGCCAATACAGGTGGCCTGGTGCGCAAAAGCCGTCTGGTTGATATGCCCTTATCGCTATGGAATGAAGTAATGGCAGTGAATATGACGAGCACCTTTCTATGCTGCCGCGCCGCACTGCGAAAGATGGAGCCGCGCAAGCAAGGATGCATCATCTTAATCAGCTCCCTGGCAGGCCATAACGGGGGCGCGCCGGAAGCGACGCCGTATGGCGCATCCAAAGGCGCAATGATCACCTTCACCAAAGGTCTGGCAAAAGAAGTAGGGCCGCTCGGTATCCGCGTCAATGGAATTGCCCCGGGCTTGATTGCAACGCGTTTTCAGGACAATTTCAACAGCGCTGAAGGGCGTAAAGCAGTGGTGGGCATGACACCATTGCGACGCGAAGGACAAGCGGAAGACGTGGCAAATGCCGCGTTGTTTTTAGCCTCGGATGAAGCCTCCTTTTTGGCCGGTGAAACTATGGAAGTGAACGGCGGGTACGGACTCTATTGACGTATATACGCTCAAAAATTTAAGGCCACCGTTCTTTCGCGAACAGCCTGTTCATGCCGATAGCGCTGATCTTGGGGAGATAGACATCTGCCGCCACCGTGCTCACGATACAATCTCGGCATGACGCATCTTCAAATTCTCTTACCCTTCGGCCTGCCACCTGCAGCTATGGCTGCCGATCTGTTACGGGTACTGGAAATGCCCTCTTTTTCCACGCTCATTGCTCGTTCAACGTTTTCTACGCCAACAACAGGGGACGATTTCTCGGCCGCATTGCCACACGAACGTCGACTTGCCTTTCAGTTCGGCCTTGCCAGCAATGTCCCCACCTCCTGTAGCCCCCAACTGGCGATCGCGGCCATGCACGCACTCGGTCTTCGCCCCTCCGCTGGCACATGGTTTGTCCTCAATCCCGTGCATATCCATGTTGCACGCGACCATTTGATACTCACCGATCAGCGACAATTGATGGTGCAAGAGACCGATGCCCGTGCTTTATTCAACACAGCCCAACCCTATTTCCATGAGGTCGGAAAAGAATTGATCTATGGGGACGCGCAAACCTGGTTTGTGCAAGCCAACGATTGGGCCCAATTCGACACCGCTACCCCCGATGCGGCATGTGGCCACAACATCGATATCTGGATGGCAAAAGGCGATCTCGCATTGCATTGGCGTAAGCTACAAAACGAAGTGCAAATGCGATGGCATGTGCATCCGGTCAACGAAATGCGGGAAGCACACGGACTAAAAACGATTAATTCCCTATGGTTATGGGGTGCTGCAACGTTGTTGGACACCGATGTATCAAGTGCAAAAAAGAATGCAGAAGAAAATCCCTATGACACCACATTCAACCTGGCTGGCTGGCACAGTGCGCTCGCAAAACACCCGCACAATCTGCAAGATGGCAACGCATCCGACGTGATCGCAACACCAGCAAAGCATGGCTTGCTCATTCTCGATCAATTGATCGTGCCGGGATTAGCCAACGACTGGTCCGAATGGTTGGCGCAAATGCACCGGCTAGAGAGCGAGTGGTTCCTGCCTTTACTGGCCGCCATCAAAGCCGGGGGAATCGATCAACTATCGCTGATCCTCACTCACAGCACAGGCGTATCCGACTTTTCCATCACCAAAAATTCCCTCCGCAAATTCTGGATCAAACCAACACTGGCAAGGCTACGACCATGACACGCATCGCTACCCGCCCCACCCCATTCCGCGTATCTGAAATGCTGCGCCAAGGTGGCGTGCATCCTGTGTTGGCCCGCCTGTTTGCCGCACGCGGCCTGACCAGTATCCAAGAGCTTTCCAGCGAGTTGAATGCGCTCATTGCCCCCTCGGGTTTATTGCATATCGATGCCGCCGCCCGATTCCTCGCTGATGCCATCGCGGCCAAAAAAAAGTTCGTCATCGTCGCCGATTACGACTGTGACGGCGCCACTGCTTGCGCTGTTGCTCTGCGCGGCCTGCGTGCAATGGGCGCGCAAGTCGATTACATCGTGCCGAACCGATTTGAATATGGCTATGGTCTAACGCCGGAAATCGTCGCCCTCACGCAAAAGGAAAAATCGCCCGACATCATTATCACCGTCGATAATGGCATAGCCAGTATCGACGGCGTGGCAGAAGCCAATCGACGCGGCATTGAAGTCGTTGTCACCGACCATCATTTACCGTCGGACACGCTGCCCGCTGCCCGCGTCATCGTCAATCCGAATCAACCGGCGTGCGGCTTTCCCAGCAAACATCTGGCTGGCGTAGGCGTCATGTTTTATGTCCTGCTGGCTTTGCGTGCAGAAATGCGCCAGCGCGGCATCTTCGACATCCAGACTCAGCCCAAACTCGACAGCCTGCTCGACCTGGTGGCGCTGGGCACCGTGGCCGATGTGGTCAAGCTCGACACCAACAACCGCATCCTGGTAGCGCAAGGACTCAAGCGTATGCGATCCGGGCACATGCACGCCGGTATCGCCGCGCTGTTCCGCGTAGCCGGACGCGAAGCACGGCGCGCCTCTCCCTTCGACCTTGGCTTTGCCGTCGGCCCGCGCCTGAATGCGGCAGGTCGCCTGGAAGACATGTCGCTCGGCATCGAATGTCTGACCACCGACGATGAAGGCCGCGCCTGGGCCATCGCCCAGCAGCTCAATGAAATCAACCTCAAGCGGCGCGAAATCGAAGCCGACATGCAAGACACAGCCCTGCTCCACCTGGACGATTTTCAACCGCAAGAGAGCAGCACCATCAGCGTCTTCGATGCGTCCTGGCATCAGGGCGTCATCGGCATCGTCGCCTCACGCCTGAAAGAAAAATTCTACCGCCCCACTATTACTTTTGCACCCGGAGCCGATGGCTGGATCAAGGGTTCCGGCCGCTCCATCCCCGGTTTTCACCTGCGCGATGCCCTTGATCTGGTGTCCAAACACGCGCCGACCTTGATCGACAAATTCGGCGGACACGCAATGGCGGCGGGCTTGACAATCCGCGCCGAAGCCTTCGATGCTTTTGCTGCCGCATTCGAAAAAATCGGCCGCGACTGGCTCAGTAAAAACCAGTTGGAACGCGTAATAGAAACCGACGGTCCGCTGGAAGATGCTTTTTACACGACCCAATTTATCGAATTGATCGATGCCCAAGTATGGGGGCAAGGCTTTGCGCCACCGGTGTTTTGCGATGAGTTTCGCGTGATGAACCAGCGCGTATTAAAAGAGCGCCATTTGAAATTGCAACTGGAAAAAAATGGCTTGCGCTATGACGCCATCTGGTTCGGACATACCGACTCCTTACCTGACATGACGAGAGTGGCATTCCGACTCGACGCCAATGAATACAACGGCGTAACGCGAGTGCAACTCTTGGTGGAACATGCCGAGCCGGCCTAACATAACGTGGCAGCGGTCTAAGGGAAAATCTGGGTTCAAGCTTCCCTCAACGTTTGCAGAGGCGGCGTATTCAACACATGACGCAATCCAAACCACCCGCCAGCGATAGCGCAACTGGCTCCCGCTACCAAGCCTGCGAGCCATACTGTGGGGTCAAATACCCATTCGAAATGAAATACGTATTTAGCCAGTACCCAACCCACGGCAGCTGCGCCGCTCGCGGCCAGAAATCCTGCAACAGCCCCCACCAGAGCGTACTCAATCCACTGCGCGTGCGACAACTGCCTGCGCGTTGCGCCCAATGCGCGTAACAAAGCCGCTTCTCTCATGCGTTCGTCCTGGGAACCGAGTAAGGCCGCGTACAACACCAGCACACCGGACACCAGCGTAAATAAAAATAGAAACTGTACCGCCGCAATAACCTGATCTACCACCGCTTGAATTTGTCTAAGAACACTATCCACATCTACCACCGTCAGGTTCGGGAAATCCCGTGTCAACGCGTTAACAAAACCGCTTTTCTGATCAGGAAGATGAAAAGCTGTAATCCATGTTTGCGGTAATTCACGTAGTGCGGCAGGGCTAATGATCACGAAAAAATTAATGCGCATCGAACCCCAATCGAGTTTGCGAAAACTCGTCACGGGTACGTCGACTATCTGACCGGCGACATCAAAAGACACCCTGTCCCCCAGTCTAATATTAAGCGTTTTCGCAATGCCCATTTCTAGCGATGCTTCTGCATTTTTCTCTCCAAACCAACGACCTTGCGTCACCCGATTGGCACCCGGCAAATCTCGCATATACGATAAATTGAACTCCCGTTCCGCCAGGCGTCTGGCACGTTCATCCTGATAAGTGCCAGCGGAAATCGGCTTGCCATTCACCCTAATCAAACGGCCTCGTATCATGGGAAACAATTGCACATTGGGGATATTATTTTGCGCCAGACGGGTTTCGATATCCGTCTTTTGATCAGGCTGAATATTAATAACAAAACGGTTGGGTGCATCCCGTGGTGTCGACTGACGCCACGCTCCTACCAAATCAGTACGTACCACGGTTAGCAACAGTAAAGCCATCAAACCCAAAGCCAATGCAACAATTTGCACCACGCTGGCGCCGGGACGCCGCTGCAAAGACGTAATCGCAAAACGCCAGCTCGAATGATTGATCGCACCACGCACTAATTGCAACGACTTCACACAAAGCCAGCCCACCCCTGCAAAAACCACAAAGCTCCCCAGAAAGCCAGCCGCTGTCATCCAACTTAATGCGAGGTCGCCTGTCTGCCACAATAAAAGCCCCACGAATACCGCAATACTCAAACCATAGGTCACTAACGTCAAGGGACGAGGCGCCTCTTGCTCACGTCGGATGACACGGTTGTGTGACACATTGCGCAGCTGCAAAATCGGCGGCACAGCAAAACCCACCAAAAGTACCAAACCCGTTGCAATGCCTTGCAAAGCAGGACGAAAAGTCGCAGAAGGCAAGTCGCTCGATACAAAACTCCCCAACCATTTGAGCAAAACGAAATGGGCGCTAAATCCCAGCATGGCACCCAGTACGCTTCCTATCAACCCTATTGCTAAAAATTCGACCAGGTACAGAATCGTCACTTCATATTGGGTTAGCCCAAGGCAACGTAAAATCGCGCAAGCATCGATATGGCGCAACATGAAACGGCGCGCCGCCATCGCTACGGCAACCGCTGCCAACATCGCCGACAATAAACCCACCAATGAAAGAAATTGTTCGGCACGATCAAGTGTTGCACGCATCTCCGGCCGCCCCGATTCAAGCGACTCCAACCGCACACCCTTGATATTGTCGGCCGCTATTCTAGCCATGACCCATGTCTGGAATGCAGCCACATCGGCCGGTGTAGCGGCAACCAACAAACGGTAAGTCACACGCGAACCATCCTGTATCAACTTGGTGGCGGGAAGATCGTCAAGCGCAAGCATCACGCGCGGTGCAAAATTAATGAACCCAGCGCCACGATCCGGCTCATCGACAATCACTCTCATAATCTTGAATGTCTTGTCCCCCAGTTGCAAGACATCGCCCAGGTGGACGTTCAAAGCCGACAATATATTGGCATCCACCCAGACCGACCCAGCGTCAGGAATATCATGGGTGACGCTCCCTTGACCATCGGACTGTGCGGTAGTTTTAAGGCTGCCGCGTAAAGGATAGTGCGAAGATACGGCTTTAATTGAGGCCAATTGTGAAATTGCCTTATCGCCCTCACCCGCCAACGCCATGCTGGGGAACACCACCGTGTTGGCTAATGTCAATCCACGTTTCTGCGCTTCAACCTGCCATGATCCCGGCAACGCCTGATCTGCATTGATGACCAGATCGGCACCCAGCAACTGGAGCGCATCCCGACTCAACCCAGTGCGCATCCGGTCAACAAAAAATCCCACGGAAGACAATGCCGCCACCGCAATCACGAGCGCAATCACCAAAAAATATAATTCGCCAGCGCGCCAATCGCGCAGTGTCATTCTTAACGATTGAAGAAACATGAGGAGTAGATTCAGAAAGAAAGAAAAGACAGTCTAAGCCAGCCAGCAATTTCCCGCTGCATTCTCAGCTCACTCAACTAAGCTTAGTTGAGTGAGCTGAGTTAGTTGACTGATATTACGCAGCGCAGAGCTTGCAGGTCTGAGTATGTGGGGTTATCTGCCTGTGGCGGCAGTGAACAGCCCAGGGCGGCATATAAATTGTGTTGTCTATTTCTAAGCTGCCTGTGCGGCAGCGAACGGTCGCATATCAGATTTTTGAGCCGGGATAATTTTCTAAGCTGCCTGTGCGGCTCAATTCAGGCCGGGTTGGGAGGTAGCCCTCAAACTGTATCCAGTAAAGCCGCCTCACGTGTTTTCGTTCATCCGCCTCAACGAAGACATGGATCTCGGCATCTGCAATTCCATAAAGAATCCAGCGGTCTGCTCCAACATAACGAACTTGCTTGGGTAACTCGATACGCACACTCGGATCACGCTCTGAAGTAAGCGTGCTTGCTTCGACACTGCGGGTGGGTAGCGGTGCTGCCACAGTCCGGGCTAGCGTTTGGGTGTGAACTATCGGAGCCGAATGACGGCATCCAGAGAGCACTGTCGCGACAACAAAGATGATTGGAATGATGTAGCGCATTGTCGAGTGCCCTAATGATGAAGCTCAGCGGCGCGGGCTTCCCCATCGCCCGCATCCGCTGGAGCGCTTTGGTGGGGGATCATTTTTTTTGGTCCTTGCTAAGGCTGTTCACAAACCCGTGCCAAATGGAATTAAGGTCCGTCCGGAAAGAGTCCTCGACGGCAGTTTTGAACAGCTTGCCTTTTTCCACATCGGATATAAATAGGCGGAAACCATCTGGATTTTTTTCCTTCAAATATGCGATGAACATGGCTGCCTGCCGGTAGAACATGTGGGGCTGCAGGTCGAAATGAGACGCCGTGTCATGGGAAAACACCGTGTGTGAGTCGTTTGGATCGAGGTGTTGTCCCGCCAGGATGGAGCGCGCCGCCTCCGCCTCTGATACGCTCTCCGCACCGCCTCCTCCAGATACAAAAACCGCAAGTCCTTCCGTGAACCAAGTGGGACGACCCGTGAATTGATACAGATTCAACCGTTGCCCCAAATGGAGATGGGACAGCTCGTGAGTTAGGACGAAAGGAAGTCGTTGGGACGTATTTTCCGGTTTAGGAGAAATAAAAATTTTCTTTGCAACCGTGGTGTCTCCCCCGGACTTCTCCTGTCCGGTGAATCTCGCATAGCTTTTGACTGTCGCGCAAATATAAACCTTCACAGGGATCACGAATACGCCGTATTGCGCCTCTTCGACGCGCTCAATGGAACTGGGAAGAGCGCTGCTGATCACGTGGGCGCTGTTTTCAGCTCCTGGCTCATAAAAGACGCGGGGATCCTCCTGAGAGGCCAGAAAACCCTCTGTCGAGCGCATTGCTATCATCACCGCCTGAAAGGAGGTGCACCCGCCAAGACCAAGAAACAGGCCCAGCGCTACCAAGAGATGAATTGCTCGATTTCGCTGTGGCAATGTTTAGGCCCCACGCCGAGTTGACAGGCACGCCTGCGTGTCTGTGTCGAACGACCTGTTAAATTTCATTTCCACTTGAGATTCAACTTACGATGTGACGCTGCGCAATCACGAAGATACAGATTGATAAGGCTTTGATATGGAATGCCTACGCCTTCTGATATGGATTTAAAGTAGTTGATACTTTCTTCATCCAACCGAATGGTAATTTGCTTCTTAAGTTGGGAGGCATAGGGATTTTTAGTAGATTTTGAAAAGTCGTATTCGTCTCTCATGATTTTACCTTCTGTAAGAAGCGGCTTCGTGACGATTGGCCTTACGCGCGGAAATTATGCGGATGACGCTTTCGTCTGAGCGGTAACAATGACAAACCACCAAAAGCCGCAAAGTTGATATAGCCCAAGAGAATGAAGCGTTCCTCGTCTTCCGAGTGGTCTGGGTCAGCAATTAACTTTGCTTGCTCATCGGCAAACACAGATTTCGCTTCCTCGAAGCTCACCCCGTGCTTCTTTATATTTGCGGTGGCTTTCGCCTTATCCCACTCAAGATGGATTTCTCTCATAAATTACATCGTAACTACAATGTAGTTATATGTCAATGGCGGCGGCTGATGAAATTTAACGTGGAGGTAAGGGGCAGCCGGAGCGCGGAGCGCGATCGGGTCGAGCTAACGGGATTGCGCCCGTTAGCCCTCCCACACCACCGGACATGCGGTTTTCCGCATCCGGCGGTTGAGTCCAGCGAGTTAGCTCGCGAGTTTCCACGGTAGATACCATCCATTTCGAACCAATCGT
>JANXTY010000059.1 GCA_025352145.1 Oxalobacteraceae bacterium | reverse complement strand
TTAGCCAAGAACGATGCGCAGCTTCAGATGCTGTTTGGTTTGAGTAATTTGTACATGATGAGGGAATCATTGCGTCCGTAGGGGGCGTAACGGCGCAGGATGCGCCAGAAACAGCCTTGAAAAAGGTGAATAAAGCAGTTCGCCAAAGAATATTTCACCACCATTTTTTTGTTGGATGCGAAAAAACGCATATCAAACTATCAGGGAGACTGAAATTTGATTAAATCTGCGTTTCCTTAAGGGAAAGAGTAACAAAGTTTGAGCCAAAATAGGGGAAATTGGGGCAGTGGTCAAGCAAATTCGTGGAGCCATCAAAGCCATACCGCATTAGCGCTTTCTAAATGGATTGCTAGCTGTCAAAATGCCGCAAATGACCATTCAAATAGGTGATGTGAGAGATGCGAACATTAGGAATGCGGCTGGTCTTTGTCTTTGTTTTAGGCGCAATTAACGTAGTTTTTGCACCCTCCAGCCTGTGTGCGGATATAGGACAGGTGCCAGAGGTGCGGAAGACATTGACGCTCGATTCGGATTGGCGGTTCATGCGCAGCGATATCGCCGATGGTGGCGCGGTGTCACTCGATGATAGCGGCTGGCAGCCCATCAGTCTGCCGCACAGTGTCAATGCAGATAGCGCGATGAATGGCAAAACCCATCGTGGTGCTGCCTGGTATCGCCGCCTCGTGACGCTGACGAAATCCGCGGTTGATATTGATAAACACACCTATCTCGAATTCGACGGCGCTGCGCTGGCGACCGATGTGTGGATTAATGGTGCCAAGGTCGGCCATCACGACGGCGGTTTTGCACGTTTCCGCTTCGATATCACGCCGTATATTAAGTTAGGTTCCAATGTCGTCGCGGTGCGGGTGGATAATTCCAAGGTGCTCGATATAGCGCCGCTGGGAGGAGATTACACTCTCTTTGGCGGACTGTACCGCAACGTCCGCCTGGTAACGACACAGGACGTGCATGTCGATATGCAGGATTACGGTTCATCCGGCGTCACTTTCACAGCCAAAAATGTCACGCCCAAAAGCGCAGCGCTGACCTGGATGGTGCGTTTGGCAAATGATCGCGAGCGTGCAGCCAAGGTCCATTTGATTGCGCGTCTGGTTGATGCACAGCATACGGCTGTGGCCACTGTAAGCAAGGTCGTGGATTTGCCGCCGCATGGGGTGACGCCGATATCGCTCGATGCCCGGCTTGACATACCGCATTTGTGGCAGGGTGTCGCCGATCCCTACCTGTACGATAGCGAGATCGAACTCGTCACGGACGCGGCCCAACCGGTGCCGCTCGATCACATCGTCATCCCCGTCGGTATTCGTGACATCCGCATCGATGCCGATAAGGGCTTGCTTATAAATGGTCAGGTGGTTAGCGTTCACGGTGTCAACATCCATCAGACTATTCTCCCCGGGAAAGGCTCTGCCGTTTCCGATGCCGATATCGATGCCGACTATCAGATGCTGGGCGATCTGGGTGTCACGGGTTTGCGCTTCGCCCACTATCAGCACGCGGCGCATGGATACGATCTGGCCGACCAGAAAGGCTATCTCGTCTGGACAGAATTGCCGATGTCGTCGCAGGTCAATGGCTCGGAGGCTTTCCAAATCAATATCACGCAGCAATTACGCGAACTGATCCGGCAAAACATCAACCACCCATCCGTCTTCGTCTGGGGCTTGGGCAACGAAATCTATAAGGTCGACGACGTGAGCGCACGGTTGCTCGATGCCATGCACAAACTGGCGCATGAAGAAGATCCCTCGCGTGCCACCACCTATGCTAATTGTTGCAGCGAGATCGACGGGCCTCAGGCGTCGCATAGCGATGTGATTGGCTCGAACGTCTATTTTGGCTGGTATAACGGCAACTTCGCCGATCTGGGTCCATGGATCGATAAGAATCACTCTCGCCGTCCTGCGACTGCGGAAGCAATCAGCGAATATGGGGCGGGTGCCAGCGTCCTGCAGCAGGAAGACCCGCCGCTGCGGCCCAAGCCTGCCAGCCACTGGCATCCAGAACAATACCAAGCGCTATATCACGAAGCGGCATGGAAGCAGCTGGAGGCGAAGCCGTGGCTGTGGGCGACTTTTATCTGGGTCGGTTTCGATTTTCCATCGGCCGGCCGCAATGAGGGCGACCGCGCAGGCATCAACGACAAAGGGCTGATTACTTTCGACCGCACAGTTAAGAAGGACGCTTATTTTTGGTATCAATCCAACTGGACGGCCAAGCCCCTGGTCTACATCACGTCGCGCCGCAATACCGAACGCAGCGTGGCGGATGTGGACGTCAAAATTTATAGTAACCAGCCGTCCGTCAGTGTGCGCCTCAACGGTGTCGATCAGGGCACGCAAGCCGTTGTGGGCCATATCGCGCTATGGCACGTTAAGCTCACACCGGGGCGTAATCATATCGAAGCGGTTGCAGAGGCAGCGTCGGATAATATCGACTGGCTCTATCAGCCGCAACCACAGCATCCGCCCCCTGCGCCCTGAAAACCATTAAGGCTTACAAGAGAAGGTGATCACTGGATTCCAGGGCAGCAACAAGAAAATAGCGTGGAAATATTGATAGGGGAGAAGGTGCCCAGCCTCAAGCGAGAACGAGATTTCGCATTTCGTCGCCTCAGACAAAAGCGCCCTTTTACTTCTCCGGTTTCAACCGGTACATCAGTAAATCACGCGCCGGAACAGTGACCTTCAGCACATCCCCCGTGGTTCCGGCCGATGCCCCGGCCCAGAGATCCTTGATTGTGAAAACCGCTTTCGAGAAGTCGGCAGCACGGCCATTGAGGTCGTCTTCCAGATGATGATTTTTCCAGTTGTGCTGAAACGTTTGCGGTATGTCTGAGCGATTCAATATCGCCACGGCCCATTCTCCACCGGCGAGAGGCTTAACCCAAAATTCAATATTCTTAGACTTGAGTGCCGGAAAACCTTGGATGCCTAGTTCGTCCTGATCTACTGCTATCACCTCACGGTTTGTGACGACCGTCCTGATTTCTTCACTCATTTCTCGCAAGTCAGTTCCGACAAACAGGGGAGCCGACAACATGGCCCACAGCCCAAAGTGCGCGCGGTTCTCGCCTAGAGTAGGAAGGTTACCTACTTGCATCATGTCCGGGTCATTCCATTTTTCCGGGTGGGAAAATTTCCGTAACCCGGCTTGCTTATCTAATGTATTCATCACCCCCAAAGAGCTCCAACTACCGTGACCGACTTCACACTCCCAGCAGTTGGCTATATCACCGGAGGTGCGCCACAAGTGCCCTATTTCTCCGGCCCATTCCCAGGGTTTACTCTCACCCCATTCGCAGATCGACAACACAATGGGACGACCGGCCGCATATAGGGCATCACGCATCGTCGTGTACGCTTCGCGGGGGTTGCGCTGGGCTGCGCCCTCGCCAGTGTTGCACCAGTCGTACTTGAGATAATCAATCCCCCAGCGCGCGTATTGTTTTGCATCCTGAGCCTCAAAGCCCTGACTGCCCGGCCTTTTTCCACACGTTTGCTTGCCGGCATCAGAGTAGATTCCCATCTTCAGGCCCTTGAGATGAATGTAGTCCGCAAGTGCTTTTATTCCCGATGGGAAGCGCTTTGCATCCGCCTGGATGAATCCTGCTGCATCACGCTCACCATGCCAGCAATCGTCGAGGTTAACATAACGGTAGCCAGCATCCCTCATGCCGCTTTTTACCATCGCATCGGCTGTCTCTCGCACCAATTTCTCGTCAATATTGCAGCCGAATTTATTCCAGCTGTTCCACCCCATCGGCGGCGTTTTGGCCAGATCGGGAAACTTCTGTGCCATTGAAAATTGGGATAAGGTTGCGAGCGTTAACCAAAGGAGGAATTTGAAATTTTTTTTCATAATTTGAAAGTGTGAATCAACGATGTTTTGTTAAGGTGTCCTTGGCTTTGCCTAAATTCAAGGATGTGAATATCATCGGATGAAATTTAACAGGCCCGACAACAATTACTACAAAATAAGTTATTTTTTTATGCCAATAAATCCTGACGCTCCCTACTACAGCCCTCCTAAAAATGAGAGGCGTGTTTACACGCTTTCTCATCGCCATGATTGTCGCCGATGACGTTGGCTTTTTGCGGATTTCCCTCGTCAGAAGCGGCTCAACCTCACCTGCGCCAATCGCGCATCATCAAGGCTTTCTTAACAAAAAGCAAGGGCGGGGGAATCTCAACTTCGGACAATGGCGGGATAAAGCCGTCAATGAAAAATTTTACCCAATAGGCGAAGAAGTAGGCATCATTGCCAATAACCGTTTGGTGCGCCAGATATAAGGTAAGAATGAATCAGCCATCCCTGTTGTCGGTGCTTAAGCGCCCCGGATTTAACGCGTTAGTGTGGATCCGCAGCTGGTGGAAAATTATGTTGTTTGGCGTGGTGATATTGACGCTGGCGCTCACGCCATCGACGTATATCCGCGCTAACCGCAACCTCATTGCACGCCAGATCGTGCGTACGACGGTACCGAATTTGATGTGGTTTACGGTGCTGTCCGCATTGATTAGCGTGGTGTTGATCAGGATCGTGGTGGTCACTGCGCTTAGCTATGGTTTGTCGCGGTTTGCGATCGAGATGGTGGTGAGGGTGTTGGTGCTGGAATTGATTCCATTGACGGCCGCTCTTTTCGTGGCGCTGCGCTGCATGCTGCCGGACGCGGCGGAGGTGGCGCAAATGGACGCACGGGGTGATTTAGATGCGTTGCAGCGCCAGGGAACAGATCCGATGCGGCAAGAATTTTTACCGCGTGTGATGGCTGGCGTATTTGCGGTGTGGATGCTGGGTATCGTCAGCTGTATCATGACCTTGGTGTTGGCCTATTTTGCTATTTACGGATTTACCCCTTGGGCGCTGGCCGGTTACACGCGGATCGTCGGTCATGTATTCAATCCTGCTGTGACGTTGATTCTGGTGCTGAAAATTTTCTTTTTCAGTGTGGCGGTTGCCTTTATTCCGATGGCATCGGCGTATTACGATGGTACTGTTAAGGTGCGTCGCAGTAGAACTGGCATTGCCGGGTTAATCGGCATAGTGCGTTTGTTTGCTGTTGTGCTGGTGATTGAAGTTGCCTCCTTGATGGGGAATTATTATTAACGCATCTCTGATTTATTCCGAACCATTGACGCATCCGAGTACACAACGCTATGACAGATAAAACCAACGACACGCCGCCGATTTCGCCTTTGCCGCCGATCCCCAATGTGGAAATCAAAGCTGCGCTGCTGTTGGTTTTGATGGCCGTTTTAATGGCGGCAGCGGTGATTTATTTAATGTATGCGCGCGGCGTGTTCGAATCGATTCAAAAACTGGTGTTGGTCGCTAACGATGCCGAAGGCGTTGTCATCGGGATGGACGTCACATTTTCCGGCTTCCCAATCGGGCGCGTTCGGCAAATTGAGTTGAACGATGAAGGCAAGGCAAGGATGATCATCGAAGTGGCGAAAAAAGATGCGCATTGGTTGCGTACCTCCAGCGTATTCACGATGGAACGTGGTTTAGTCGGCGGTACACGTCTGCGCGCCTTCAGCGGCATCATGAGTGATCCGCCACTACCCGAAGGTGCTGTGCGCGATATGTTGGTGGGGGATACCGCAGCCGAGATCCCGCTCCTGATTGCGACTGCGAAAGAATTGCTACAGAATTTGAATTCGCTCACTGCAAGCGATTCTTCTTTAGAGATAAGCTTGCGTAATGTGAAATCGGTTACTGAAAAGTTAGCGGGGAAATCCGGGGCGCTCGGGGTTCTCGCGGGTACCGATGAGAACGCCAACAAAATGCTGCTACTAATCGACCGCGCCAACAAATTATTAGCCACTGTAGATGCCTTGGCAGTCAAGGCCGATAGCCAAGTGTTTGGCAAAAATGGCGCCATGCCAGAAGCCCAGGCCGCCCTTGTCCAGCTGAATGGTTTGTTGACTGACACCAGGGCAAGTTTGAAAAAAGTAGACGCAGTACTGGCAGAAGCACAGGTCATCGGCACCAATCTAAAAGGAGCTACCGCTGATCTGGGGCCGCTCCGTGCCGATGTCGAGACTAACTTACGCAAGGTCGAACAACTGGTCAATGAGATCAATCGCAAGTGGCCGTTTAAACGAGAAACCGAGGTTAAATTACCATGAGACGGATCATTCTTCCCTCCATGATGTTTGCTGGTGCCGCGATGCTATTAAGCGCTTGTGCTAGCGGCCCCGCCGTGCCCGACTGGCAGATGAATGCCAAAAGCAACATCGAACATATGATCTCTGCCTACATGGTTGGCAATGACCGGGGGGAAGCGCAAGAGTTTGCCAACGCACGTAGCGAGATGACCAGCACCGGACAAATCGCGTTGGTGGCGAAGGTGGAATTAATCCGCTGCGCCACCCGAGTCGCCAGCCTGGTGCTGGAAGAATGCAAAGGCTTTGGAAACCTGCGTTCAGATTCTGCTGCGGTGGAACGTGCCTACGCCGACTATTTGGCTGGGCAGGTGCGGCCACAAGACATCGCATTGCTGCCCTTGCAGCATCGTAGCGTGGCAAGCGCTGCTCCCGATGGTGCGGCGCTTGCTGTGGCTGGCATCAGCGATCCCTTCTCCCGATTAGTTGCTGCCGGTGTATTGCTGCGCACGGGCCGCGCTAATCCAGCGCTGCTCACGCTCGCGGTTGATACTGCGTCGGCGCAAGGTTGGCGCAGACCCTTGCTCGCATGGTTGGGCGTGCAAGCAATGCGTGCACAACAGGCCGGAGATACATCAGAAGCGCTACGCCTGCGCCGACGCATGGATCTTGTGCAGGAAACCAATCATCTCTAAAGTTCGTAGCCTGCAAAAACGTCGGGCCCGCTTAGATCTTCACCCAATGGAAGAGGCAAACAAGTACCATTCAATTCCACTACTTATCGAAGCTGCAAAGTGGTCAACTGCCGTTTCTAGCACAATCGCACGATCACTAATTTTGCCATCGCACCGCCCTACTATAGATTTGCGCTTATTAGTTTTCCCATGCGCAATAAGGACGATGCCTTTAGGCATAGCCGATATCTCGGCAAGGTAACGACTTAAAGCATCGTTCGTTACCCTCAATCGGTTACGCGTGCAAACGTATTTTTAATACCTCTCCGTGCGCGCCGATAACCTCACTCTTCTTGGCATTGGGTGTGATTTGTACCGTAGTCCGGATTCCGCCAGCGACCGCCGTGCGCCAGTTTCCCTCATTTAAGGATATAAGAACTCACTTGCCCAAGCACGATCTGCAGCAAAAGAAAAGCAACAAAGATCGTTACGTCGACATTGCCAATCAGAGGAATAATTCGACGTAGCGGGCGCAGCAAAGGGTCATTCAAAGCGCGTACCAGCGGCGCCAACGGCGCGTGTGGATTCACCCAGCTAAATATCACCTCCAACAGAAGTAGGCCCATAATGCCGTACAAAATCCATTGGACCAGAAGCAAAACAACCTGCACTACCAAAACCTCAATTGACCATACATTCCACAACCACAACTTTATCGCAACCAGAAAAATAGCAACAAGGAAAGCACCAATCAAACTTGCCCAGTCGTATCCACCAAAACCAGGGAATACTCGGCGCAAAGGTCGCACCATCCAATCGGAAAGCTGAAATGTAAACTGGGCAACCGAGGAAGGTGGACGCACTCTGACTGCCTGCATCCAAAACCGCAACAGCAGAACAGCCGCTAGCACGCTAGCAACCGTTTCAATAATTAGCGTCAATATACTCAGTAACACGAAGCAATCTCCCAATAAAAATCCGCTGTGCAACGTAACATTGCACAGCGGACAGTATGCCCGAAAATCAATCGAGCCTCCGGAATATCCCGGAGATTAAGGGCGACCGCCAGTAGGGAATGGCCACGCAGCAGCAGGGCTGAGCGTGGTCGTTACCGCTGGTGCTGGTGCCGGCGCAGCAGGTTTCGCTGCCGGCTTAGCTACGGGCTTTTTTGCTGCTGGCTTAGCCGCCGCCTTTACTGCTGGCTTAGCTGCTGGTTTGGCTGCGGCTTTCTTAGCTGCTGGTTTAGCTGCGGCTTTCTTAGCTGCTGGTTTGGCTGCGGCTTTCTTAGCTGCTGGTTTGGCTGCGGCTTTCTTAGCTGCTGGTTTGGCTGCGGCTTTCTTAGCTGCTGGTTTGGCTGCGGCTTTCTTAG
>JANXTY010000043.1 GCA_025352145.1 Oxalobacteraceae bacterium | reverse complement strand
CTTCCTGGCACGCAAAAGTGACGGCGCACCGGGCCCACATGTACTATGGCGTGGCTTTCAGCATTTGCCACACATCACCGACATGTTTCTCATCATGCGACAAATCGAATAACTTGTGGGTAATGATCAGGGCTCTGCCGGAGGTAACTTAATTCATAACGTGAACTAAATTATCGTCCTAACTGTGGCGCACTCCACTCACATCGCCTTTTTTAGTCAGCCATACTCCCATCACCACCATGCCGCGCTACGATCCTCATCGTCATTCGGCAAAAAGGGAGGCTGTCAGGCATTACGTTTTTCTTTGGCTATAGCAGCGATCCGCATGCGCAGGGCATTGAGCTTGATGAAGCCGCCAGCGTCGGCCTGGTTGTAAGCGCCACCGTCTTCGTCGAAGGTGGCGATGTTCATATCGAATAGCGAATCGGTTTTGGAATCGCGCGATACGACGATGACATTGCCTTTGTAGAGCTTGATGCGGACCCAGCCGTTGACCGATTGTTGCGTATGGTTGATCAAAGTTTGCAGGGCGAGACGTTCGGGCGACCACCAATAACCGCTGTAGATCATGGCGGCGTAACGCGGCATCAGGTCATCTTTGAGATGAGCGACTTCCCGGTCGAGCGTGATCGATTCGATGGCGCGGTGGGCGCGCAGCATGATGGTGCCGCCGGGCGTTTCGTAGCAGCCGCGTGATTTCATGCCGACGTAACGGTTCTCGACCAGATCGAGGCGGCCGATGCCGTGTTTGCCGCCTAAGCGATTAAGTTCAGTCAATACGGCGGCAGGCGAGAGGCGCTTGCCGTTTAATGCAACGATATCGCCTTTTTCGAATTCGACGTCGAGGTATTCGGCCTGGTCCGGTGCTGCTTCCGGGCTGACGGTCCAGCGCCACATGGATTCTTCAGCTTCGGCACTGGGGTTTTCCAGATGGCGGCCTTCGAAGCTGATGTGCAGCAGGTTGGCATCCATGGAGTAGGGCGCACCGCCGTTTTTGTGTTTCATGTCGACGGCGATGCCGGCGTCTTCTGCGTACTTGAGCAGTTTTTCACGCGAGAGCAGATCCCATTCGCGCCACGGGGCGATGATTTTGACGTTGGGCATCAGGGCGTAGGCACCGAGTTCAAAACGGACCTGATCATTGCCTTTGCCGGTAGCACCGTGCGAAATGGTATCGGCACCGGTGGCGCGCGCGATGTCGATCAGGCGCTTGGCGATCAGTGGACGAGCGATGGAGGTGCCGAGCAGGTATTCGCCTTCATACACGGTGTTGGCGCGGAACATGGGGAAGACGAAATCGCGCACGAATTCTTCGCGCAGGTCGTCGATGTAAATATTCTCTGGCTTGATGCCGAACTTGATTGCTTTGGCGCGTGCCGGTTCCAGCTCTTCCCCCTGGCCGAGATCCGCAGTGAAGGTGACGATTTCACAGTGATAATTATCTTGCAGCCATTTCAAAATGACCGAAGTGTCGAGGCCGCCGGAATAGGCAAGGACTACTTTTTTGATGTCGCTCATGATGCTTTCTTTCGTTAGTACAAGGTGTGGTTTGTGTTTGGTTGTCTTGGGTACTTATCTGAACTTATTCGAAGCGCCTTCTGCGCAACCTACTGCGCGACGAAATGTTGAACCTGCGATGCGGATCGTACTGTCGAATTGCAAAAATTTTCTACGGTCATCCCCGCAGGTTGTTACGATCCCAGCTAACGGCATGCTGAGATAACACACGGAAACGCACTGAAATTATCTGCTGTCCGATATTCATTGTGGGATGCATTGGTTGAGGGTGACTTAGTGTAAATCCCGATTTCTGGCAGCGTCGCTTACACGCGTCCCAGCACCAGATATTCGAGTAAGGCTTTTTGCACATGCAGGCGATTCTCTGCTTCATCCCATACGACTGACTGGGGGCCATCGATCACTGCGGCCGCGACTTCTTCACCACGGTGGGCAGGCAAACAGTGCATGAACAACGCATCTGGCGCAGCACGCTGCATTTTTTCCGGGTTGACGATCCAGCCATCGAATGCTTTTAGTCGTGCGGCATTTTCATCCTCATACCCCATACTGGTCCAGACATCGGTAGTCACGAGATGCACATCGGCGCAGGCGTCCGATGGGTTGGCAAATAGTGTGTAGTTGGTATTGTCAACGGCGACCAGGCTGGGGTCGATATCGTAGCTTGTGGGAGTCGATACATGGAGATGAAAATTAAATACTTGGGCCGCTTGCAGCCACGAGTACAGCATGTTGTTGGCATCGCCAATCCAGGCCACGGTCTTGCCAGCAATGGAGCCGCGATGTTCGATGTAGGTAAAGATATCCGCTAATACCTGGCAGGGATGATGTTCATTGGTAAGACCATTGATCACCGGCACGCGCGAATGAGCGGCGAAGCGTTCGATGATGTCCTGGCCGAAAGTACGGATCATGATGATGTCGCACATCCGCGACATCACTTGGCTTGCATCTTCAACCGGCTCACCGCGTCCCAACTGGCTGTCGCGGGTATTGAGATAAATGGCAGCGCCACCGAGCTGGTGCATCCCTGCTTCAAAAGAAAGACGGGTACGGGTTGAGTTTTTTTCAAAGACCATCACCAGCGTGCGGTCGCTCAACGGATGATAGGGTTCGTAATTTTTGAACTTGCGCTTGATGACATGCGCGCGTTCGATCAGGTACTCGAATTCATCAAGCGTCAGATCGGAAAATTGTAGGAAATGTTTGATAGCCATAATGAGTATTAATGGAAACGGCGGCTAGGGAATGCCTGCCGCCGTATTGCTGTAACTTGTTCAATTATAAGGGATTTTTTGAGTGAAAGACAGTTCCCGGTTTGAAGGGATGTTTTGGGCTTAATTGGAATGCGATTGTTTTAAATTGGCGTGCCTTTGATGATGACATGGTCTGGAAAAGCGTGTGATTAATACAGGGTCTGGGCCGATTCATGCAGCAGTTGTCCATATAACTCATGACGCATTGGGGTAATTTTTCCTGATTTGACTGCTTCCAATACGGCACAGCTTGGCTCGATCAAGTGCCGACAATTATAGAATTTGCAGCCGCCCAGATACGGCTCAAACTCGCGGAAGGCGCGCTCCAGCATGCCTTCGGATAAATGATAAAGGCCGAATTCTTGAAAGCCGGGCGAATCGATAATGCTCGCATTATTTTCTAATGTGTAGAGGCGAGTAAAGGTAGTGGTGTGTTTACCCGTATCGAGCGCGGCGGAAATTTCGCGTACAGCGATATCTGCGTCGGGAATCAGCAAGTTGATGAGTGACGACTTTCCCATACCGGATTGGCCGATCAGGATTGATGATTGCCTTGCCAGCAGGGGCATCAGAGTTGCCACTGCGGCTTCGGGTTGGGCGCGGGCGGATACCTCGTGGATGGGGTAGCCTAATGCGGCGTACGGGCGTAGGCGTTCGCGCGTTTTTTCTAGCGATGCGACTACGTCGGTTTTATTGAGAATGATATGGGCCGTGATGCCTGCAGCATCTGCAGCGACCAATGATCGCGAGATGAGATCGTCCGCAAATCCGGGTTCGGTGGCGACTACGATAAAAAGCTGAGTGAGATTGGCGGCCAACAGTTTAGATTTGTATTGATCGGATCGGTAAAGCAGTGTTTTACGTTCGGTGATTGTTTCAATCACGCCTTGATTGGGTGAGGTTAGTTGTAATTTAACGATATCGCCGACGGCGACATTCGTTTTTTTCCCGCGTGTCACGCATTGGAGCAGGACATTGTCAACGTCGGAATTGATATCGGCATGCGCCAGATAATGTCGCCCGTGCGCAGCGATGATGGTGCCGGTAAGATGGCTCACTTATGGTTCACTTAGTGGGCAGACTGCGCAGGCGACTGGGCAAACGATTGCTGAAAAATCGCATCCACCTTGGTGGCGCAGATGAAATCATTTTCTGATATGCCGCCTTTCCCGCTATTCACTGAATGTGTGTTGAATTTGGCGGTGCAGCGGTTATAGCTGACTACCAGTTCTGGATGGTGGTCTTCGGCGTGGATTACATAAGCGATGGCGTTGATGAAGGCCAGCGTTTCGTAATAATTATTGAATGCGTAGGATTTTTCGATGGCGCCAGCTTGGTGTGTCCAGCTGTCGATAACAGTCAAATAATGTGCAATCTCGGCGTTGCTCAGGGCGATTTTCTGAGGCACACATTTCTTTTCCAGTAGTTCAGCGCTCGTTAGCATGGGAGTTCCTTTGCATTGCTTATGCAGAGAGAAGTTTGTTAATCCGCAAACTGGCGGATGGATGTGAATCGTAGAAGGTGGAATGGAGCGGATCGGGCGTCAGGGTCGAGGCATTGTCTTCATACATCTTGACCAGCGCCGACACCAGATCACGCGCATCGGTGTGTTTGGCGGCGAAGGCATCGGCCTCGAATTCGTGTTTACGCGAACTGAGGGAGGTCAGTGGCGAGAATAAAAAAGTGAACACGGGCAGGGCCAGCATGAATAACAGCAGCGCCATCGCATTGTTGTTGTCGAGTCCGTTACTGCCCAGCAGTATGGGGTTGACGCCCAGGCCGGTGAAAAACCATGCCTGTGTTTTCAGGTAACCCAGTAGTGCCAGAAAGCCTAGCGATACCGCGAACATGACTGCCATGCGTTTGACGATGTGCCTGAGCTTGAAGTGGCCGAGTTCATGCGCTAGCACTGCTTCGATTTCTTTAGGGGCGAGGCGAGATAACAGCGTGTCAAAAAACACGATTCGTTTGGCTGAGCCGAAGCCTGAAAAATACGCATTGCCATGCGCGCTGCGTTTGGAACCATCCATTACGAACAAGCCTTTGGAAACGAAGCCAACCCGGGCCATCAAGCCTTCGATCTGGATGCGCAGATTGTCGTCGGTGAGCGGTGTGAATTTGTTGAACAACGGCGCGATCAAGGTGGGATACAGCACTAACATCAGCAGCTGAAATCCGCTCCAGAAAAGCCACGCATAGAACCACCACAGCGCACCGGATTTTTCCATTAGTGTCAAGACTACCCAGATCAAGGGCAGACCAATCGCTGCACCGAGCAGCAGCCCCTTGAGCATATCGCTTAAGAATAGGCCCAGGGTCATTTTATTAAAGCCAAATTTTTCTTCCATAACAAACTGCCGATAGTAATCGAACGGCAAATCAATGACGCCAGAGATCAAGGCAAATGACACCAGTAGCCCGATTTGGTAAAACATACCGGAGCCTGTTAGTTGAAATAGCGTAGTCGAAAGCCATTGCAGACCGCCCAGTAAGGTAAATCCGACCAGAACCGTCGTATTGACGACTAACAAAACTAGCCCCAGTTTTGTCTTGGCGATGGTGTAATCGGCGGCTTTTTGATGCGCGTCGAGAGGGATTTTTTCTGAAAATTGCGCAGGTACCTCAGCGCGATGTGTCAATACATGTCGAATCTGGCGTGAGCTAAGCCAGCACCGCACGCTCAGCGTGACAAGGAGAAAAGCGATAAACAAAACGGTAAACATAAGTGAATTCATTCTTTGCCTGTGAGAAAATGACCGATTGATCAGGTCAAGGAAGAATTATGTCACAAGCTAGCGATTCAGCTGTTTCACCCGCTGTAACTCCCACTGCTTCTATCATCCCGGCGCGGCCCAATGAATTTAATCTGGTGTGGCTGGACATGGAAATGACCGGTCTGGAACCCGACACCGACCGTATTATTGAAGTAGCGGTCATCGTCACCGATCCCGACTTGAACATACTTGGCGAGGGTCCCGTGTTTGCCATTCACCAATCTGAAGAAATCATGAGCGGCATGGATGCCTGGAACAAGGGTACCCACGGCCGTTCAGGTTTGATCGAGCGTGTGAAAGCATCGACAGTGACCGAAGCCGAAGCCGAAGTAGCGCTCATCGACTTTTTGAAACAGTTTGTCCCGCCCGGAAAATCGCCGATGTGCGGCAACTCCATCTGCCAGGACCGCCGTTTCATGGTGCGTGGCATGCCCAAGTTAGAGGCATTTTTTCATTATCGTAATCTGGATGTCTCGACATTGAAAGAGCTGTGCAAACGCTGGAAACCTGAAATTGCCAGCGGGTTCAAGAAGCATCAGAAACATACCGCCCTGGCGGATATTATGGAATCGGTGGAGGAGTTGCGATACTACAGGGAGCATTTTATTAAAGTCTAATTTATTAAACTGATGTTAGGCAGCCCGTAGAGTTGGCAGTTCTAAATACGCGGGGGTGACAGGGGGATCTCTGTATCTCTATATATCTATATATCGGCGGAATAGGGCGCATCCGTGCCCCACGGATGCCCGGGTGTCAACCAAAAAACGATTTTTTCCGAGCTGAATGGGAATTAATTTTTCTTCGGACGCCCTGTCTTCAACGGGGGCAATGCAGTCAGAACATTTTTCAAGCTGGCTAGTTCCATCTTGCTGATCAGCGCTACGCCGATACGTAGCAATTGGCTTTTCTTGATATCGATGCCCGCTTTCAAACACTCTTTTTTTACCCTGTCCAGTACCTGATATTCTGCTTCCGGCATGGTGAAGCTATCTCGGATCAGCTTGGGTTTCTTTATTTTTTCTTTTGGTGCAGGGAGGGGCTTCTTGACTAGAGCGGGTTTTATTTTGTGGGTGCGTGCTGGCGTGGCGGTTGTAGTTTTCGGGATGACAGCCGTTTTTGTTTTAGCTGCAGACGAAGGCACTTTTTTTCTCACTAATGGCGCTGTGGCGACAAGTGGTGGCGCTTTCGGTGGGGTGGGTTTGGCTTTAATGGGCAGTTTTTTTACGGATTTTACGGCTGATTTCACCACAGAGGGTTTGGTTTTGGCAGGGGTGGCAGGCTTTTTCATGAGGAGACCTTTTTAATTAATAGTATAAACAATATATACCATTAATTAAAAATCGTAAATAGTACCTTTTCCGAGGGCGTGATATAGCTCATCGAACACGCAGAATTCTTTTAGGGTACTGTGGAGTAAATTATAGTAAGTCCGTATCGTTGATGGGCACAAACCTTGTCACGCCGCCCGATTCGATCAGTCATTCACCCTGACGTTGAAGTCGATATTGATGCCATTCCACCATTCCCGCTCTTTCTCCATCCAATAAGAAATAGTAGGGTGATCCGATACCCATTGGCGTTTGATATCGAGTTCGATTTTGTTTTTCATCCGCAGGCGTAATTGACTGAAATCGACTTCGAGGCGGGAATGCAGGAACATCACGGCTAGCCGCAGCGATAGCACGGCTTTGGCGAAGTCGGGATCGGCCAATGCGTCGCCTATTTTGCGCAGATTGCCTTTCTGACTGAGAATCAGCTTGCTCATGATGCGTTGTTCGCTGGTGGTGAAGCCCGGCAGATCTGCATTGGCGATCATGTAAGCAGCATGTTTGTGATAACCGGTCGGTGACACCACCATGCCTACTTCATGCAGCAAGGCACTCCAATACAGGTATTTTGTGTGCGCGTCCGATGCGGGTTTGAGCTGGGCGTATAAGGCAATGGCTTCATCTGCCACGCGATTGGCACGTGCTTTGTCGGCATGGAAACGGGGTAGAAATTCGTGCACCGATTGTTCGCGCCGGTCACGTTGTGTGGCACGCAGTAGTAGGTCCCACATGACGCCCATGCGTAGGCCGGCTTCAATCGGTGTTAAATTTTCTATTCCCAACTCTGCTGTCAGGCCGATCAATATGGCGAGGCCGCCGAGGATGGTTGCCGCGCGATCGGGTTTTAAGCCGACGAGGTCAATTCGATTGACTTGCCCGAATGCGATAAAACGTAACTTGAGTGCGTCCAGGCTTTGCCGCGAAAGATTGCCACTGCCCAGGCCGTTCTTGGCGATGACATCGGCGATAGCGCGCATGGTGCCCGATGAACCGTAGGCGATCCCCCAATGTTCGGGATGATAGGGGGGGGCCGCATCCTCGAAATGGCTGCGGGCTGAAAGTATCGCTGCTTCGAATGAGGTCGCATCGATATGGCCGCCTGGGAAAAAAATCTGACTTTGTTTTACCGTGCCGATGCCAAAGGATTCGACCCGTTCAATAGTGGGGCCTGCGCCTAAAATCAGCTCGGTGGAACCGCCGCCGATATCGATGACAAGACGCTTTTCGTTGGGGGCGGCGAGCGAATTGGCCACTCCCATATAAATGAGCCGTCCTTCTTCTTCGCCCGAAATGATGTCAATGGGATAGCCGATGGCTTTTTCTGCCAGCGGTAAAAAAACCGCAGAATTTTTCGCGATGCGCATAGTATTGGTGGCGACCACACGCACAGCGTCGAGCGGATAGGCGCTGAGAATATTGCGGAATCCTCTCAGCGATGCCAGTGCCGATTGCATGGCTGTTTCGGTCAAGTTGCATTTTGTATCCAGACCAGCGCCTAATCTGATGGGATCACGGGCGCTTTTAATGACGCGAATGATGTCGCCGTCAGGTTTGCCGATGTGCAGGCGAAAACTATTCGAGCCTAGATCAACTGCTGCAAGCATGTAATATTCTCTTTTTTAAGGGATTTGTGAATCCGGTGTGGAAATCATTTTTTTGATTCGATGACGCGATTTCTTCCTTGTTTTTTCGCTTCCTGAAGAGCATCGTGGGCGCGTTTCATTAAACTCAGGGTGCTGTCATCCGGTGCAATCGTGGTAAGACCAAAACTAGCGGTGACGTGAATCACGGCACGTCGGGTTTTAATCGGTAGATTCTCGATTGCCTTGCGCATGCGCTCGGCGACGATGGCCGCTTCAGGTAACGCGGTTCGAGGCAATAAAACGGCAAATTCTTCACTGCCAAGACGGCCGATCAGATCGCTGTCGCGCATCTGTTTTTGACCGATATTGACGACACTTCTGAGAACAACATCGCCCACTGCGTGGCCATAATCATCGTTAACTCTCTTGAAATGGTCGAGATCAAACACGAGCAAAGTGGTCGCTTCTCCTGGGCGACGTGCCAGTGCTATCCAGGGCGTGAGGGCGTTGAAAAATCCTCGATGGTTCGGTGCGCCGGTGAGCAGGTCGATTACCGTTAACCGCAGCAGTTCCGCATCTTGCGCTTGTCTTGACAGTAAAAACACGCCAAAGCCATTGGTTAATAGCAAGAAATAAAAACTGAGAAAAATAATCGGAAGAGTTTGCTGGTTGTTCAGCCAATCGGTATTTGCAACTAAGAACACCGGCCCTATTCCACATGCGCTGATCGTCAATCCCAGGAGAATATTGGCAATTGCCATCATGCGACGCAGCCAGCTGGCGGTACGCCAATCGAGTGCAAGGGCACAGCCGACTGCAATGTAAAGCGTGCCGATGGCGACAGACCACGCGGCAAAAGACAGCAACGCATTTCTGGAAAAAAAGTGGGCGATGAGGTAGAGGGGGAGACAGATAGCGAGGATGAAAAAAACAATGCGGCGCAAGCAGAAACGTTTGAGGGATTGGGCAATCGCTATCATTTCAAGTGCTATCCCTATAACTAGCGGGGTAGCGGAAATCGGGCCGGATAAAAGCGAAGAAGACGTAGGGAGTAAATAAAGCAGTCCCCAAGCGAATGCTTGACACTGCTTGGAGATGAGGAGATCTGACCAGGGCGGCAGATTTCTATTTTGCTGCTGAAAAGAAAAAATAGCGCCGCCCAGCGTGAAATTACCGAGCGCCATCAGAAGTGTGAATGTTTTTATGTCCATAGGAACAATTCGATGAAAATGGTGTAAATAGAGATAACTCATTCATGTTGTTTTGTCCATCGATGAAATGATGGGTTCGCGGATTGCCTTGTTTGGCGATAGCCAAGTTGCGCTAAAAACGGCAAGGCTATTATCTTTGTTGTTCCTGGTTCGATCTATATTGGATGAAGGTTTTTAAACGGTGATTCTGGCGGGTTACTCCAGCTCTACCAACTGATTTTTGATGGCGTAATGCGTCAATTCCGCGCTATTGCGCAACTTCATTTTGACCAGCAAGCGGGAACGATACTCGCTGACGGTTTTGACGGAAAGCGATAATTCTTTGGCGATGTTGCTTACCGTTTTGCCGGAGGCGATCATCGTGAGGGTTTGATATTCCCGATCAGAAAGAGAGTCGTGCGGACTGATCTCGTGATCGTCGTTAATGTGGTTAGCCAGTTCCTGTGCCAACGCGGGGCTGATGTATTTCATGCCGCTGGCGACAAGGCGGATGGCGTTGACAAGCTCTTTAGGGGCGCTTTGTTTGTTAAGGTAGCCCGATGCGCCCGCTTTGATGGAGCGGATCGCGTACTGATTTTCTCTGTGCATCGACAACATGAGAACTGCTAAATGCGGTTCTTCTTTTTTGATTTGTTTTAACACCTCAATACCGCTACGGTCAGGCATCGATATATCGAGCAACATCACTTGGCAATGACTGTCGCGGGCGATTTTAATGGCTTCCAAGCCGTTGGCTGCTTCGCCGGCCACGATAATGTCATTGGTGTCAGCAAGGATTTGCTTGAGCCCTTCCCGCACGATGGCATGGTCATCGGCAATGAGAACACGGATGCTGGTTTTGTCAGTCATGAAATGTCGTCAGGATGAGGAAGTAGGGGGACGTCCGATAACGGGATTTTAATCGATACAATGCTGCCGCCAACGCGGGGGTGGGCGATCGTGAGAGTTCCCCCCAATGCGTTGGCACGCTCGATCATGCCACGTATTCCGAACGATTGACTTTTATGTCGGTTGCTTGCTGTGATACCGCGCCCGTTGTCGGTAATTTTAAGACTGACCGCACCTTTGTTACAGGCTAACTTTACAGCGACGTTGGTGGCATGCGCGTGTTTGGCGATATTGGTGAGCGCCTCCTGAAAAATACGGAAAATGGCAGTGGCTTGATCAAGATGCAGAGCGATATCTTTTTTGTTTGATGAAAAAATGCAGGGAATACCCACCTGTTTTTCGAACTCTTTGGTTTGCCACTCGAGTGCGGCCACGACGCCAAAGTCGAGTATGCTCGGCCGTAAATCGCGCGAGATGCGATGCGCGGCCTCAATCGTGCGGTCTACCAGAAGATCGACGTAGGTGGTTTTTTCCGCCAATACCAGATCTTCCGCAGGCATTCTCCGCGTGAGCATGGCGAGGGCCATTTTGATGGCGGTGAGATTGCCGCCCAGATCATCGTGGATTTCCCGGGCAATGCGTGTTCTTTCCTGTTCTTTGATACGTTCGATGTGCGCTGAAAGTTCAGTTAAACGTGCTTTTGATTGCTTGATTTCGATTTCTTCCATCTTGCTTTGAGTGATGTTGGTCATCAGTCCTTCCCACTTGACGTTGCCATCAGCAATCTTGCGTGGGGTGGAACGTAAATTGATCCATTTAATGTCTTTCCATGCATCGACCCAAATTCTGCCTTCCCAATTCCAATTTTTCAGGTCGGAGGCAGAAGCAGACATGGAGTCTAAATAAGACGAACGATCTTCTTGCAGGATGAGATCAAGAAAAAGATGGGGGTTCACGCGCAGCTGATCTGCGCTTATTCCGAGTAAGGCAAGACAACCCTCGCTCAGATAAGGAAACGACATGGTGCCATTTTGTTGGAGAATAAACTGGTAAAACAGGCCAGGGGTATTCGATACCATTGCCTTGAAGCGTGATTCGCTGACATCCAGCGCTTCGGCCGATTCCTGCTGACGGCTGACATCGTTGCCGATAGCAATGAAAACGGGGGCCGTGTCCGGCGCAGCTAAAAAGAGGCGAAACTCAATGGGGTAGCGGCTTCCATCTTTCCTGATATGGGCGGCATCTAAGGTGACTTGTGTTGCAGCATGGTGTCGCAAGGGGAATAGCGTCTGTTCAAGCGCATCGGGAGTAAGGCCATCGGCAATATCAAGCAGCGTAAGGTTGGACAGTTCGTTCGCGCTATATTGTAGATTGATTTGTGCAACCTCATTGACCTGAACAAAGCGTAGGTTGCGGCAATCCATCACGTAGATTTCACTAAATGACCCCAGCATGATAATGGGCAGCCATTCTGAGCGCATCAGAGTATTGGAACCGGGATTTTCCATTAAACCGCTTTACCTTTGCTCAAATGCTCATGCTGTAACGGCGACTAGCTTTGCGCTAAAAATACGTATTGCGAACGGGTGTGGCGTTTTCACCGAAAAATTATAAGCGCTTTCTACTTTGCCATCGTTGTTTTTTAGCTGAAGTTAGAGGGACTTCTTTGGATAAATGATGTTATTTTTCTGCTCGCATTTCCATGCACGCCAGGATTCATCATGGTTTGGTTGCCTGTCATCGTACTTTACCCGGCTTGATAGGGTGGGACGGCGTCAAATTGTGGAGTGAATCATACGTCAATGAAATAACCTGCGGTTGACTAGCGGCCTACTGGCTATGTCACCGTTACAATAGGCGATATGAATACAGAGTTAATGAAAGAATCCGGTGAAGAGGATGATGCCGATGAGGGTTTTCCGAGTATTCCGGCGGGCGTGAAAAATTACATCCGGCCACAAGGCCATCAAAGGCTCAAGGAGGAGTTGCTGCGATTGATTGATATGGATCGGCCGGAAGTTGTACGCATCGTGCACTGGGCGGCATCCAACGGAGACCGGTCGGAGAATGGCGATTACATTTACGGCAAACGCCGCTTGCGTGAAATTGACCGGCGCATTCGGTTTTTAACGAAGCGCCTGGATTTGGCGGAAGTCTTCGACCCTAGCGCGCATCATGGGTCGGATCAGATTTTTTTTGGTGCTACGGTGGTGTATCAAAATCAGTCAGGAGAAACGCGCAGTGTGACGATCGTGGGTGTGGATGAAATTGATCCCTTAAACGGTTTGATTAGTTGGGTTTCACCTGTTGCGCGTGCACTGACCAAGGCGCGAGAGGGAGATTCAGTCAGTTTAAAAACGCCTTCTGGCATAGATGAATTGCGCATTCTTTCCGTGACTTATCCCGAGCAATGATGGGGAGCGACGGGGTGTTCGGGGGATATCGTTGGCTGTGATGCGGATGTCGTTTTCGCTGAGCGAAATATCCAGGAAATGTGCGCCGATGCCTGATGCGGGAAGCCTTCGATCAAGTACTAAAAAGCCATATGAAGAAATATTCAGTTTAAGATAGCGCAACTGATCACGTAATTAACGTAACCGATAATTTGAAATGAGTAAATTAAGTAAGAAAATACTGGTGACTGGCGGAGCCGGATTTATTGGGTCGAATTTTGTGCTCGATTGGCTATCGAAAGTGGGTACGCCTGTGATCAATCTCGACAAGCTCACTTATGCGGGAAATCTTGAAAATCTGGCGAGCATTGCACACGATAAACGACATGATTTTGTGCAGGGAGATATCGGCGATCGCGCATTGGTCAAAGGTTTGCTGGCTGAGCATCGGCCGTGCGCGGTTCTTAATTTTGCTGCAGAGAGTCATGTGGATCGCTCCATTCATGGCCCGGAAGATTTTATTCAGACCAATGTCGTCGGCACCTTTCATTTGCTGGAAGAAGTGCGCAGCTACTGGTCGACGATGGCGACGGAAGAGCAATCGCGGTTTCGTTTTTTGCACGTATCTACTGATGAGGTGTATGGCTCGCTAGGTGCGGCGGATCCTGCGTTTAACGAGACCACCTCGTATGCGCCCAACAGCCCCTATTCTGCCTCTAAAGCCGCTTCAGATCACCTGGTACGCGCGTATCACCACACTTATGGCCTGCCGGTATTGACCACGAATTGCTCCAACAATTACGGCCCTTATCATTTCCCGGAAAAACTAATACCGCTGATTCTGTTGAATGCCTTGGCGGGCAAGCCATTGCCGATTTATGGCGATGGCCAGCAAATACGCGACTGGCTCTATGTCTTGGACCATTGCAGCGCTATTCGTGCCGTGCTGGAAAAGGGGAGAGTGGGTGAAACCTATAATGTCGGCGGTTGCAATGAAAAAACCAACCTCGATGTCGTACATACGCTCTGTGACATTCTCGATCATGAAAGGCCAAAAGCGGATGGCCATTCTTATCGCAAGCAAATTATGTATGTCCAGGACCGCCCCGGCCATGATAGGCGCTATGCGATTGATGCGGGAAAAATTGAAAAAGAGCTGGGCTGGAGGCCTGAGCACACCTTTGAGACGGGCATTCGCAAAACCGTCCGCTGGTACCTGGATAATCAGATTTGGGTCGCCAACGTCACCAGCGGCGCTTATCGCGACTGGGTCGCAAAAAATTACGCGCGCTGATCATGAAAATTCTTCTTCTGGGAAAAGACGGTCAAGTGGGCTGGGAATTGCAGCGTTCCTTGGCACCGCTAGGACAACTGGTCGCCTTGGGTCGCGCACAATGTAATCTCGCCGATGAGCACCAGTTGCGCGCTATCGTGCGCGATGTTAACCCAACCGTTATTGTGAATGCGGCCGCTTATACGGCTGTCGATCGGGCGGAGAGCGAGGTCGATCTGGCGCGTGCGATTAACGCTCTGGCGCCCGGCATCCTGGCGCAAGAGGCGCAACGCTGCAATGCTTTGTTGGTGCATTATTCGACCGATTATGTGTTCGATGGTACTAAGTCGGGCGCGTATCGGGAGACCGACGTCACGCATCCCTTGAGTGTGTACGGATCGACCAAACTGGAGGGCGAAAAAGCGATTCAGGGCAGCGCTTGTCGCCACCTTATTTTTCGGACAAGCTGGGTATTTTCTGCGCAGGGTTCTAATTTTGCAAAGACCATTTTGCGCATGGCAAGAGAGCGTGAGAGTTTGAAAATTATTGATGATCAGTTTGGCGCGCCGACCTCGGCCGAGCTGATTGCAGATGTCACCGCTTTATGTGTGAAGAATGTATACGGCCCGGAGGGAGAACAGCGATTGGGCCTTTATCATTTGACTTCGGGGGGAGAGACCAGTTGGCATGGGTATGCCTGCTACATAGTGACGCAAGCCATGCTGGCTTTGCAGCCGGGGTCGGCATCGTTTAAATGTAAGCCGGGTCATATTCAGCCCATCCCCACCAGCGGTTATCCCTTGCCTGCTGCAAGGCCGGGTAATTCGCGATTAGACACCGCTAAACTGAAAGCCGCGTTTGATGTGTTCCTTCCTGATTGGACATATTATGCGGGGCGCATGTTGACAGAAATGATGAGCAGAGATGATTAACAGCAATAACTAACAGCAATAACTAACAGCGATAATGGATACGGAAAATTCATGAAAACAAGGAAGGGCATCATTCTGGCCGGGGGGTCTGGCACTCGGTTGTATCCAGCTACAATGGCAGTGTCCAAACAGCTACTTCCCGTGTACGACAAGCCGATGATTTATTATCCTTTGTCTACCTTGATGCTGGCGGGAATTCGCGAGATCCTGATTATTTCAACACCGCAGGACACGCCACGCTTCGCCCAATTATTGGGTGATGGAAAAAGTTGGGGTCTGTCGATTTCTTACGCAGTGCAGGAATCGCCGGATGGCTTGGCGCAGGCATTTTTGATTGGCGAAAAGTTTCTTGGCGACAGCCCGTCGGCGTTGGTATTGGGCGACAATATTTTTTACGGAAATGATTTTGCGACGCTCTTGCAACGGGCGAATGCCAGTGAAACGGGGGCGACGGTATTTGCCTATGCAGTGCAGGATCCTGAGCGCTATGGTGTGGTGGAGTTTGATGTAAAAGGTCGTGCCTTGAGTCTGGAAGAGAAACCTGTAGCCCCCAAATCCCGCTATGCGGTCACAGGCCTTTATTTTTATGATGAACAGGTCGTCAGCATTGCCAAGCGTATTCAACCTTCGTCCCGTGGCGAGTTGGAAATTACCGATGTCAATCGTTGCTACATGGAACAATCTCAGCTGGATGTCGAGATCATTGGCCGTGGTTATGCCTGGCTTGATACCGGCACCCATGAAAGTTTGTTGGAAGCCGCACAATTCATTCAAACCATCGAGCGTAGGCAAGGTCTGAAGGTGGCTTCCCCCGAGGAAATTGCGTGGCGCAAAGGCTGGATTGACGATCAACAACTGGAAAATTTAGCGCAAATATTGGCTAAAAATGAATACGGGCAGTATCTCCATGGATTACTAAAAGAAAAAATATTCTGATGAAAATTATTCCGGGTTCTCTTCCAGATGTGTTGATTATTGAGCCGAAAATATTTGGTGACGATCGCGGGTTTTTTTTCGAAAGCTTCAACGCGATGAAGTTTAAGGAATTGACCGGGCTTGACGTTAATTTTGTCCAAGACAATCATTCCCGTTCACAAAAAAATGTGCTGCGTGGATTGCACTATCAAATTAGGCATCCTCAGGGGAAATTGGTGCGTGTCTGCGTTGGCGAAGTGCTCGATGTCGTGGTTGATATGCGCAAAAATTCTCCGGGTTTTGGTCAGTGGATGAGTGTTCGTTTATCCGCTGAAAATCATCGGCAACTGTGGATTCCTCCCGGGTTTGCGCATGGGTTTGTGGTACTGTCGGACCAGGCCGATTTTCTGTATAAAACGACCGACTATTGGGCGCCGGCGCATGAGCGTTGCCTCATATGGAATGATTCGGATTTGGCAATTGACTGGCAGATTGGTTCGGATTTACCGGCAGTCTCCGACAAGGATCGACTGGGGAAATCTTTAAAAGAGGCCGATTATTTTGTCTAAGATCATAGGGCGGAGCAAGGATAAGGAATACCAATGAAAGCGATGATTCTAGCGGCAGGTAAAGGCACGCGCGTGCGTCCATTAACTTATGATTTGCCCAAACCGATGATCCCCATTCTCGGCAAGCCGGTGATGGCCTATTTGGTGGAGCATTTGGCCAAATATGGAATCCACGAGATCATGGTCAATGTAAGCTATTTGCACGAAAAAATAGAAGAATATTTCGGTGAAGGTTTTCAATATGGCGTACAGATCGGGTATTCGTTTGAGGGGCATACAGACGAGCATGGTGAGGTCGTGCCAGAGCCGCTGGGTTCAGCGGGAGGCATGAAAAAAATTCAGGAATTCGGCGGATTTTTTGATGAGACCACGATCGTGTTATGTGGGGATGCGTTAATCGATCTGGATATTAAGTCGGCCTTGTTTGAACACCGGCGCAAAGGTGCTCTTGCGACCGTCATCACGCGCGAGGTACCTTGGGAGAAAGTCTCCAGTTATGGCGTGGTGGTGACAGATAAGGACAATCGCGTGCTTTCTTTTCAGGAGAAGCCGCAGCCGGACAAAGCGATTTCCAATTTTGCCAGTACAGGTATTTATATTTTTGAGCCGCAGGTGATTGACTTCATTCCTAAAGACACGCAATTCGACATTGGTTCTCAGTTGTTTCCTTTGATGGCGGAAAAAGGATTGCCCTTTTATGCCCAGAATCGGTTTTTTAATTGGATAGACATCGGCAGCGTTGCCGATTATTGGGAAGTCTTGCAGAGTGTATTGATGGGAGAGGTTGGGCAAATGGATGTGCCCGGCATTCAAATTTCCGATGGTTTATGGGTGGGCTTAAATACAAAAATAGAATGGGAAGGTACCGTGATCGAGGGGCCGGTATATATCGGATCTGGTTGTCACGTGGAGGCGGGCAGTACGATTATCGGGCCGAGCTGGATTGGACACGGTAGCCATATTTGCGCCGGTTCTGAAGTTATTCGTAGTGTGTTGTTTGAGTATACGCGGGTATTGCCCCACATCAGTTTAGTGGAGATGATTGTGTTTAAAGAGTACAGCGTTGATCGTGTTGGCGAGATGCGACACGTTTCCGAATATGAAAAAAGAAATTGGGGTAATGCGCGTGACCGACGGAGTTTTTTACGTACTCTGTGAGCCTAGTCATGATCGTAGTCCTGCCGAGTTGCGGCGGGACTACGACCTCAGAATTGTCTATCCCTCGACTTTAAAAAACAAAGATTCTCTGTAATAGCCAGTACCCGCTAATCACAATGACGATAGCTGAAATTGTGGGCGCTCCGTAGCGGATGAAGCTGGGTTTTTTGCGCAAGAATAATAACAGCGGTACCACCAATGCGGCGACTAACAATTGCCCGGTTTCCACTCCTAGATTAAACGACAGGAGCGGCATTACGATGGAACTGCCTGGTTGACCAAGCGCGGTTTCTCGCAAGACACTGGCAAATCCGAATCCATGAATTAGGCCGAAGGCACTTGCCATCCAGTAACGATCCGTCGTTGCATTCTGCCTCAGGAAATTTTCTACACCGACAAAAATAATGGATGCGGCAATCAGCGGCTCTACGATGCGCGGGGAGATTACTATCAGACCTAGCGCGGCAACGGCCAGGGTTATTGAATGGGCTAGCGTGAAAGCGGTAATGATGAGAAGCATAGGGCGGATTTTGCGGACGCCGATCAATAATGCGCACAAAAAAAGCAGGTGATCAAACCCAGTCAAAATGTGCCACACGCCGAGCTTGAAAAACTCGCCGAAAGAAGGTTGCATAGGAGGAGACCCCTCTGCTGCGTTGACTAATTTCAGTGGAACATTGACAGACGGGTTGGATTTGGACAAGAGCGCGGTGGCCAATATTCTTCCATTTTTTATGGTGGCGGCAAATGAACCAGCACGCATGTATTCGACAGAATCAAAATAGGTAGCCCGAACAAGCACGGCCTCTGCTATTGGTTTGGCATAGGTAAGAAGAAAGATGCTTTCGTTCTCATTGGGTGCTACGACGAAGCTCTGGGGCTCTAAAATCTGGTGCCCTAATTGGAGCATCATCAGCTGTGGTGCGATGGTTAATGGGACGTCGATAAGCTTGTCCTCACTAGAGGGCCTCGTCATTCTGGCGATGTCTTTTGGCTGCATTTTTCCTGCTGTTAGATATCCCCTGACGGCATCAGAACCCAGGGTGACCTTGACTTCGATGGTATCGTTCTGGACGATCATTCTAATAGCGCCGTCGAAGGGGTCATGGGCCCATGTCGGCGCAGCGACCAAGAGGGCTAATAACATGAGTAACCATACGGCGTACATTTTTTTAAGGGGGAATGTCATTTTAAGAAAGCCGATTGGGTTGAAGGAGAGAGGAAAAAGAGACCGCCCGCTATAAAGCGAACGGTCTCTTTTATTTTTCTTGCGCGAGGATCTCTCGCGTAAGAAGGATCCTGATTTCGATTATCGCATCGAGATCGTATTAAGGTAGGGTTATCTCATCGAGGTTAGCTAAATCTTGCCCGGTAGATTCAAAGAGCAAAGTATTTTGGATACCACTTTTAAGTGTCACCGTCACGTCTTGTGTTGCCCAATTAGTCCATCCGCCGGTGACTGGGAATGTAATGTTTTGAGCGGCGCCATTGATCACCAGCTTTCCCGTACGCGCAGCGGCACTGCCGTTTGAGTAACGGATTGTGATAGTTTTAGTACCGCCACTACCCCCATTGACATTATTAAATTGTGCTACCCCTCCAGTGCCGGGGAAATTGACAAAACCAGTGCCGTTGAATCCGGCACGATCCGTGCCTACAATAGCACCTCCCGACAACGCGGCGTTTTCGGCCTGGATCGTACCGCTGCTGCTGGCGCCAACATAACGGATATTGGGCCGGGGTGGCGTACTCATTCCACTACCAAAGTAATAATCCAGCATAGGCGACTGCATATAGCCCTTGATGGTCATGTGATTGCGGTAGGCGGGATTGTGAGCCATCGTATAGGCACGGGTAGTCGACGGGATGTTGGTGGTAAAGATCATGAGTTCCGTGTAGGTAGAATTCATGGCGATTACCTCAGTCCGCCAATCGCCAAAAATGTCGCCGATAAACATGGGGTTGTGATTGGAGATGATTGCGCCGTATTTCGATAACAGATCTAGCCGTGGGGTGGAGTTGGTCGTGGTTGGATTGTTGGGATTCCACTTTTCAATCTTGGAGTCGTTCAAGCCTTCTGTCAGCACGTCGCCATCCCACCAGATCGATTGCGTTGGGTAGGGTTGGAGAGCTGTATTCGGTTCTGCCAGCGTGCCCGATGGGCCGTTATACAAACCTTGGAAAGACCATACCTCATAGCCCGGTTTGCGTGGATCCAGATCGCCGATCAGACCGCGTCCAACATCTACCAATACGCCCGGAGTCGTGCTATGACGCCATTGCACGGCGCCAGTGGTTGCGTTGTAATAATATTCGAGCAAGCCGCTAGGATTGTTTTGTTGGATGCCGTAGCCCTGCATGTCGGGACTGTTAGGATCCATTTTGGCAATATAAAAGCGATCGCCGTGGATTACGCCGGGCAGCTTATAACGTATTGTGCCATCGCTGTTGACCATTACACCACCGGTTGCCATCTCATCTTTGCCGTCACCATCGACGTCAATGATGCGCATCTGATGCGAGGCGTTAATGCCGCCCATGCTGGCAGGAATGGGAAGCTTCCAATTTTGCGTGATGGTAGAGCCGCCATTCCAGCTCCAGGAAGCGAATACATCGTTGAAGGATTTGTCGGGATTGCGATTGCGTCCCCAGAAATAGATGCTTGGCTTGACGCCGTCTGGATAACCGATACCGAACTGGGTTCCCAAGGAACCTTCGGCTTCAAAGTCCGTAGGAAAGCTCGTATTGGCCAGCATCTTCCCCGTCATCCCATCAAGAATGGCGACGAACTGGTGCTGCGTGTCGGCATTATGGAACGTGGTGCCGTCCGGAAATTTCACGCCGTCCGCAATCTTGAGAACGACTTCCGCCTTGCCGTCGCCATCGAGGTCGTAGACGGTGACGCCATCGTACATACCCATACTAAGGGTGGTTGCTCCAGGATGAATATTGTAGGTTTTTCTGCTTTCTGCTCCCATGTCCACGCGCCAGAGCAGGGTACCGTTACTTTTATACGCTTCGAGGTATTGGTTGCCAAGGCCGATATCGTTATTGACTAAATCCAGAGGGGCCAGGCGGTCGATGACGTAATCATATTCTCCGTCGCCATCGAGATCGCCGACCCAAACGAATTTGGTCTCGTAACCGGGGCCAGGCAAAGGACTGAGCGGAATTCTTACAATAGGCTCGACCAGATGGTTAGCGCTCAATGTGAATGCAGCGCTGGCAGCTTGCTCGACGCCGCCTATCACTGGACGTACAAAATACGCATTCGGCTGAGTCAGATCGGCAGAACTGTCACTGTAGTTCGTGCCATCTGTGAGGACTGCACTGTTGAGCTTCATGGTCGTACCGCCATTGGTGGAGCGATAGACATTGAAACCAATGCCGGCAGGATCGAGGCCAAGCAGACGCCAGCTGACGAGCACGCCGGTAGTGGACGAACGTACCGCAACAACGCCCCGACCGAGATTTTCCATTTGTCGTGGGGTGGCTGCCGCTGTACTGGCCAGAAGAGATTTCATGCCGCCGTTATTTTCGCCTGAGTTACTGCCGCCGCAAGCGACCAG
>JANXTY010000040.1 GCA_025352145.1 Oxalobacteraceae bacterium | reverse complement strand
GACACCGGCGTCGAAGCGAAGAAAATCCTCGGCATCGAGACCGTGCTCGACGCCGCGCGCCAGGCCAAGGCCAACGGCGCCACCCGCTTCTGCATGGGCGCCGCCTGGCGCAGCCCGAAGGATCGCGACATGGAAAAGGTCGAGCAGATGGTGCGCGAAGTGAAGGCGCTCGGCATGGAAACCTGCGCCACGCTTGGCATGCTGGCCGAAGGCCAGGCGGCGCGCCTCAAAGAAGCCGGGCTCGATTACTACAACCACAACCTCGACACTGCTCCCGAGTTTTACAACAACGTCATTTCCACCCGCCAATACCAGGACCGCCTCGACACGCTGGGCCGCGTGCGCACCGCCGGCCTCAAGGTATGCTGCGGCGGCATCGTCGGCATGGGCGAATCGCGCCTGCAACGCGCTGGCCTGATCGCGCAACTGGCTAACCTCAATCCTTATCCCGAATCAGTGCCGGTCAACCATCTAGTGCAGGTCGAAGGCACGCCGCTGCACGGCATCGACGCACTCGATCCGTTTGAATTTGTACGCACCATCGCCGTAGCCCGCATCACCATGCCCAAAGCGCGCGTGCGCCTATCCGCAGGACGGCGCCAGATGGGCGAAGCAGTGCAGGCCATGTGTTTTCTGGCAGGAGCGAATTCGATTTTTTACGGCGACAAGCTGCTCACGACCGGCAATCCTGAGGCAGTGGAGGACCGGGCTTTGCTGGGCAAATTGGGGTTGCGTACCCATGCGGCTGAGCTGAGTTCTGCCCCGAAGGTGCAGTGTGACGGGTAGTCTTACGTTAGGTAGAACAAGCACACAGTATGTGCTGGTGAGAAAGTTAGTTAACAAATCGCTGTCGCATTCACCTGCAACCCGTTCCACGAAATTCCACCATGCCCCAAGTCACAGGAATTGATCACATCTACATCGCTGTCTCCGGCATCGCAATCGCTGAACTGTAGCCATGTAGAGCATCAATAGCGCAGCGTAAGACCTTTAACGTTGTGCGAAGTGTTAAGCAGGAAGGAAACGGTATGTTTGCAAAAATCCTGATCGCCAACCGCGGTGAAATCGCCTGCCGCATCGCTGCGACGGCACGTAAAATGGGCATTCACACGGTGGCTGTGTATTCCGAAGTCGATGCGCAATCGAAACACGTTGCCGCCTGCGATGAAGCCATCTGCATCGGGCCAGCCGCTGCCAAAGAAAGTTACCTGCGCGGCGACAAGATCATCGCTGCCGCGCTGGCCTCGGGTGCGCAAGCGCTTCATCCCGGCGTCGGTTTTTTATCCGAGAACGCCGATTTCGCTCAGGCTGTTCTCGATGCGGGACTGGTCTTCATCGGACCGCCGCCTGCTGCGATGCGCATCATGGGGTTCAAATCTGCAGCTAAAACCTTGATGAAAAACGCGGGCGTGCCGCTGGTGCCCGGTTATCACGGCGCTATGCAAGATGCCGATTTTCTGCAAGCGCAGGCCGACCTGATCGGCTACCCGGTTTTGCTCAAACCCAGCGCGGGCGGCGGCGGTAAAGGGATGCGCGTGGTGGAAAACTCCACCGATTTCAAGTCGGCATTGGCCTCCTGCCAGCGCGAGGCGATCAGCGCTTTCGGCGACGATCAGGTCTTGATCGAAAAATATCTCCCGCGTGCACGCCATATCGAAATCCAGATTTTCGCCGATACCCACGGCAACTGCATTCACCTGTTCGAGCGCGATTGCTCGGTGCAGCGGCGGCATCAAAAAGTGCTGGAAGAAGCGCCTGCGCCGGGCATGAGCGAGCAGCGTCGTACTGCGGTGGGCGCGGCGGCGATTGCGGCGGCGCAGACGGTCTCTTATGTCGGCGCGGGCACGGTGGAATTCATCGCCAATTAGGATGGCTCTTTTTACTTCATGGAGATGAACACGCGGCTGCAGGTTGAGCATCCGGTGACGGAAATGATCACCGGCCTCGATCTGGTGGAATGGCAATTGCGCGTGGCGTCCGGCGAAGCGCTGCCACTACAGCAAGCCGATGTAGTCATGCGCGGGCATGCGCTGGAGGCGCGCATTTATGCGGAGAATCCTGAGAATGGTTTTCTGCCATCGACCGGCACCTTGCGCCATTTACGGACACCGGCGGGGCTGGTTTTTTCTGTACCGGATGCGGCGCATCAAGCTTCTGCTGCCGGAACATCCTCCTTGATACGCATCGATTCCGGCGTGCGGGAAGGCGACGCGATTTCGCCTTTTTACGATCCGATGATCGCCAAGCTGATCGTGTGGGGTATCGACCGCGAGGCGGCCTTGCGACAGATGCTGCTTGCTTTGGCGGATTATCAGGTTGTCGGGGTTGCCAGCAACGTGGCTTTCCTGAAACGACTGGTAGCATGCCGCGCTTTTACGGAGGCCGATCTCGATACCGGCCTGATCGAGCAGCAGCACGCCAGCCTATTTCCGCCTGTGCAAAATGCGCCCTACTCCGTGCCGGCGCTGGCGGCGGTGGCGCTGTTGGTGTCCGAAGCGGTGATTGATGACGATCCGTGGACGCAGACCGATGGCTGGCGTCTGCACGGCGCTTTGCAGCGCCCGCTAAATTTTTCCACAACGTCCGCCGCTTACTGCCTGCGCGTTCTGTACGGAACCAATCGATGGGACATGACACTGGGCGAAACCTTGGAGGAAACGGGTAACCCAGTCGGCCTGGTCCGGCACGAGGGGTGCGATTGGTGGATACGGATTGGGGCCGATCTGGTGCAGGGCAGGGTGGTGCGCGTGGCGGATGTTTTCCACGTCTTTGACAGTGACGGCTCGCACTGGACGCTAGCGTGGCAAGATCCGCTGGCGCTGGCGTATTCGACTGAGGCCGCCATCGGCCGCCTGACCGCACCGATGCCGGGCAGGGTGCTCGCGCTGCTGACTGCGGTTGGCGCCAAGGTCGACAAAGGCCAGCCGCTGATGGTGATGGAGGCAATGAAGATGGAACATACGATCAGTGCGCCGCAGGACGGTGTGATCGGGCAGATTTTTTATGCTGTGGGCGATCAGGTGGACGAGGGCGCGCCGTTGCTGGCGTTCCAGGCCGCGCCAGTGCACGAAAATTAGGCATCAACCAAGAACAAAGGAAATGCATAGGATGGCAAACAAAGACTTACCCCGACACGTAAAAATCGTCGAAGTCGGCCCACGCGACGGCTTGCAAAACGAAGCGCAAACCATTTCCGCCGAGGTCAAGATCGCACTCATCGACCGCCTGACACTCGCCGGTTTTGCCAACATCGAAGCGGCGTCTTTCGTTTCGCCCAAATGGGTCCCGCAAATGGCAACCAGTGCCCAAGTCATGGCCGGTATCGCGCGCAAACCCGGCGTGCTGTATTCGGCATTGACCCCGAACATGCAGGGCTTTGAGGCAGCACTGGCAGCCCAGGTCGACGAAGTGGTGATCTTCGGCTCAGCCTCGGAAGCGTTTTCGCAAAAAAATATTAACTGCTCGATTGCCGAATCGATCGCACGCTTTCAGCCCGTCGCGCAAGCGGCCAAGCTGCATGGATTGCGCTTGCGCGGCAGCGTCAGTTGCGCGCTCGGCTGTCCTTACCAGGGTGAAGTCACGCCGGACGCCGTGGCGGACGTGGTGCGCCGTCTGCGCGACTTGGGCTGCGATGAAATTGACATCGCCGATACCATCGGCACCGGCACGCCGCACAAAGTACAAGCGGTGATGCTGGCGGCAGCGCAAGCTTTTCCGCTGGCACAATTGTCCGGCCATTTCCATGACACTTACGGGCAGGCGCTGGCCAATATTTATGCCAGCCTGGAAGTAGGCATCGCCATCTTTCATTCTTCCGTGGCAGGACTGGGCGGCTGTCCCTATGCAAAAGGTGCGACCGGCAACGTCGCGACAGAAGACGTGCTGTATCTGATGCAGGGCTTGGGCATACCGACTGGGATCGATATTGGTACGGTGGTCGATGCGGGACAATTTATTTCGCGGCACTTGGGGCGCAAGGCAGTGAGCCGGGCCGGAAATGCAATCGCCTTCCGACAGAACGTCTGACGCCTAGTTATTTTTGTGGTCAGGCCGTTCAAGGGGAATGATGATCGCTCAATATAGAGAATGCCTGTTTTTTTGAAATGACGATGATGGCCCTATTTTTTCTTATATCGAGAGCCAAATTAGTCAATGAAACGAATCTGATCCGCCTTCTTTAAAATGTATATAAAAGCTAGCTTTTAAAAAAATTATTTATTTGCGTCAGATCGATGTCCGATCCATGTTTAAGATTTGTATCAGGGGGTTTTGGAACTTGCCTCTCGCCTGTACCTGCATGTTATTATTGTTCTTGAGTGGCTTATTTTTAGCGCAAATCTTTCCTAGAATTTCTCCTAAAAACGAATAATGACTTCTCTTATAAAGCACATGGTGGATCTGACCGGCCACCGCGATCACATGATGCTCGACATGTCAGTGATTTCGGCTGTGCAAGAGCTTTCTGGCGCGTCGCAGACGCGAATGCTAGGGATTTTGCTAACCCGTGATAATTTATTTGTGCGTCCCCGCGCCACTACTCAAAACGGCACCCTGCCTGCAGTCGATCAGGCGCATGAGGCCGACCAACCTGGCGAGCCAATTGCCAATTACCCTGCCTTAGCCGAATGTATTGCCCAACATCACACCATCGCAGAGCAAACAACGCCTGATGGAATTACGGTCTGGCTACCTATCTGGGTCAACGACAAAGTCAATGCCTGCCTGGAGATTACCAATCCCTCCCCTTATGATGGCCAATCCATTCAGGTTATTGAAGGTGTTGTCAGTGTTTATCGTAACTTCCAGAATTTGCTGGATTACAGCGAGCGCGATTCGTTGACAGGTCTGCTTAATCGTAAAACATTCGACGATCAACTGGCCAGGATGTTGGCAACGAATCCAGACTCGGGTGAACTCACCACTGCCAATGATGAGCGCAGAGTGCAAGCAGCCTTAGAAGAACAATGGTTAGTGGTGATCGACATTGATCACTTTAAGCGCGTCAACGATGAGTTCGGCCATATTTATGGCGACGAAGTGTTGATTCTGATCGCTAATTTGATGTCGTCGTCATTCCGCTCTCAAGATAGGGTGTTCCGGTTCGGTGGCGAGGAGTTTGTGGTACTGCTGCGTGCAACCACCTTGGAAAATGCCACAAAAATTGTCGAACGTTTCCGCCGTAATGTTGAGGCTTATCCTTTCCCCCAGGTGGGCTGTATCACGGTAAGTTCAGGCTTTGCGCGCATACGCTCGTTTGAGTCGCCGGTAGTGATCTTAGGTCATGCTGACCAAGCTTTGTATTACGCTAAAACTCACGGCAGAAATTTAGCTTGTCATTATGATGAATTGGTCAGTACCGGCCTATTGCAGGCAGAGAAAAGTAGCGATGACGTAGAGTTTTTCTAGGCGCCCTCTATTTTCCTTTTAATTTCTGGCACGGGCATCGTTTTCGATTTATTCTCCCCGCATGGATTTCTCTTCTCCTGTTTTTCGGCTCGAGATTCTTGGCGTGCCACCGAAAGATGACACGACAGATTGTTGAAAAATACCGCTGGCAAACACCAATTATTTCTCATGAACAGTTTTTATGAATAAGCGTCAATTCATTTCAATCGCGGCAATGAGCAGCGCCGCTTTACCCTTATTTGCTGCTACGCCAAGCACATGCAAAGCTGGCGGAGGCGCTGCAATGCTAACGATAACCGGTGCAATAGGCGCCAGCAATCGAGGCCCATTTGATCCGGCGTTGGACCAAATGATGCACAAGCAGAAAATCAGTTTTGATAAGGCGTATGCGTTCGATCTCGCCCGCCTGTCCGCTTTGACTGCCGTCCATGTCAAACCAACCTTGGAATACGACCTCAAGAGGCATGTCTTGAGCGGTCCGCTCTTACTCGATGTCATTGCCCTCACAGGCGCTAAGCTGCGTGATGGCACCAAATTATTGTTGCGTGCAGTAGATGGTTACGCCGTGATTATCTCCGCAGAAGATGCGCGCAATTATCGTTTTATCGTAGCGACTCATCTTGATGGTCAGCCTTTGCCTCTAGGAGGATTGGGTCCGCTTTGGGCCATTTTTGATGCAGATCGTTTTCCCGATATGGCGAGTAAGCCCGTCAACGAGCGCTTCGGTGTGTGTCCTTGGGCCTTGTACCATATTGAAGTCCAAGCCACGTAATTGCAGCTTGCCATTGATCCCGCTGTAGAATCTGCATCCTTTAGAATTGAGTGTATGAGCGGCGTGCGATGCAAATCGTGAGAAGGGGGCGCGCTTTTTAATGCATTGTTTTTATCCTTGTCTATGGCGTTCGGAGGCCACATGAATCAGTCTTTACTTACTACTTTGCCCGATTTGGCCCAACGCTATGGCACTCCGCTATGGATATACGATGCACAAACTATCACCGACCGGATTGTGCAGCTGCGTGCATTCGACGTAATCCGTTTTGCCCAAAAAGCCAGTTCCAACATTCACTTACTCCGGCTCATGCGGGAACAAGGTGTCATGGTCGATGCCGTTTCACTGGGGGAAATCGAGCGTGCATTGCTCGCCGGTTATGCGCCCTGTGGTGAACCCGCCGGGCTGGTATTTACCGCCGATTTATTCGATGCGCCCACTCTCGCACGCGTGAGTGAACTTCACATTGAGGTTAATGTTGGTTCTATCGACATGCTCAAACAACTCGGCGCAGTCAGCCCCGGACATCGGGTCTGGTTACGGATTAATCCCGGCTTTGGACACGGCCATAGCAGCAAAACCAACACCGGGGGCGAGAACAGCAAACACGGCATCTGGCATACCGAACTGGCCGATGCCTTAGCGGCGATTCGCCAATACGACTTGCATCTGGTCGGTCTGCATATGCACATCGGCTCGGGCGTAGACTATACCCATCTGGAAAACGTATGTGGTGCGATGGTCGATTTGGTGAAGCGGCTAGACCATGATATTGAAGCCATTTCCGCAGGTGGCGGTTTATCCATTCCCTACATCGGTGACGAGGCGCGTGTCGACACCGAACACTATTTCGGACTCTGGAATGCCGCACGTAACGACATCGCAGCCTACCTCGGACATGCGATAAGACTGGAGATCGAACCGGGCCGCTTTCTCGTCGCCGAAGCAGGTGTATTGCTATCTGAAGTGCGGGCCGTAAAGGACATGGGAAACAATCATTTCGTCCTGGTTGATGCTGGCTTTAACGATCTGATGCGCCCATCGATGTACGGTAGTTATCACCACATTTCCCTGATCCCTCAAGGCCGGACCGTGTCCTCATCTGCAGCCACGCGTCCTACAGTAGTAGCGGGGCCACTCTGCGAATCGGGGGATGTCTTTACCCAGCACGAAGGCGGCATCGTAGCGCCACGCGACTTGCCAGAAGCCCAGGTCGGCGATTACTTGGTATTGCACGATACCGGCGCTTACGGCGCCTCCATGTCCTCGAACTACAACACCCGACCGCTACTAGCAGAAGTACTGGTTGAGGAGAGCGGGTATCGCTTGATTCGGCGGCGGCAAACGCTGCCCGAGTTGTTGGCGCTGGAGGACTTTGCGTAGATTGTATGCAAAAGGGCGAACAGGCCATTACTGAATGGCACGCAATGACACGTGTTATGCGTCATGCGTTATGCGTTCAACGTCATGGTGATCGTAGGTGCGGATTTATCCGGCAGGGGAAATGTCTTCATGCAATCGCCCATTAAGCTACTCGTTAAGCGCATCTGAGGTCGCGAAAATTAATTGAAAATGGAGAACGCGATGCATCTACCCACTCCCCGCGCACTGATAAAAAATGTCTTGCCGGCGTCGCTCGTATCCGCCTTGTCCGCTCAATTTGGTGAGCGATTTTCTACGGCGCAGGCTGTCCGGGAACACCACGGCCGCGACGAATCCTCTTACGATCCACTGCCGCCGGATGGAGTGATTTTTGTGCGCTCAACGGAAGAGGTCGTCGCTGCAGTCAAATTGTGTCGGGCCCACGCCGTGCCCATCATCCCTTACGGAAGCGGTACTTCGCTGGAGGGTCATGTACTGGCTGTGCAAGGCGGCATTACTATTGACCTATCGCAAATGAATCAGATGGTGGCGTTGCATGCGGAAGATTTAACTGCCACTGTACAAGCTGGTCTCACGCGCAAGCAACTTAACTTGGCGATCAAGGATAGCGGTCTGTTCTTTCCGATCGATCCCGGTGCTGATGCCTCTTTAGGCGGCATGGCAGCGACCCGCGCTTCCGGCACCAACGCTGTACGCTATGGCACCATGCGCGAAAATACTCTGGCATTGACAGTGGTGACTGCCGACGGTAGCGTAATCAAGACTGGCACCCGCGCTAAAAAATCTTCGGCGGGCTACGATCTGACGCGACTTTTTGTCGGTAGCGAAGGCACGCTCGGGATCATCACCGAAGTCACCGTTAAACTTTATCCCCGGCCGGAAGCCACCTCAGCCGCAGTGTGTTCTTTTCCCAGCATTGCCGATGCAGTTAACTGCGTTATTCAAATCATTCAAATCGGTATCCCGGTCGCCCGAGTAGAACTCCTCGATGCGCATGGCGTCAAGGCCATCAATGCCTATGACAAATTGAGTTTGCCGGAAACCACACTGTTACTGTTTGAGTTCCACGGTAGCGAACATGGCGTGCGGGAACAGGCCGAACTAGCGCAGGCTATCGCCACCGAACATCGGGCAGTCGGCTTCGAATGGGCCACGCGTCCAGAAGAGCGTACCGAGCTATGGGCTGCGCGCCACAACGCCTATTTTGCGATCTTGCAGTTGCGTCCCGGCTGCAAAGGTATTTCAACCGATTGTTGCGTGCCTATTTCACGTCTGGCCGATTGCATTCTGGAAACCAAGGCCGATTGCGAAGCCAACGCCATTATTCACTCCATCATCGGCCACGTCGGCGACGGCAATTTTCATGTACTGATGCTCATCGATCCCAGTGATCCAGTCGATGTCGCCAAGGCCGAAGCAGTGAATGCGCGGATGGTGGCACGCGCCATCGCGATGGACGGCACCTGTACCGGCGAGCATGGAGTGGGTTTGCACAAGATCGATTTTCTAGTGCAAGAACATGGTGAGGCCGCGATTGCGATGATGCGTACTTTGAAGCATGCACTCGATCCGGAAAATTTAATGAATCCGGGGAAGATACTTGTTTGGTAGCCGAGGGGATTAATAACGCGAAATACTATTCCGCGAGCAATTTTTCGATGTCCCCCACTAGCTCCGCAGGCGCAGTGGCTGGGGCATAGCGCTTGTATACTGTGCCATTTTTTCTCACCAGAAATTTGGTGAAATTCCATTTGATTGCAGTACTACCCAAGAGGCCCGGGGCTTCTTTTTTTAGATAGGCAAATAGCGGATGAGTGGCGGCGCCGTTGACTTCTATTTTGGCAAACAGGGGAAAGTTTACACCGTAATTTTTTTCACAAAATGTACCAATCTCATCGGCTGTACCCGCTTCTTGGCCACCGAACTGGTTACACGGAAAGCCGAGAATTTCCAGGCCTTGATCTTTAAACTGTTGATAAACGGCTTCCAGACCTTTGTACTGCGGCGTAAATCCGCACTTGCTCGCTGTATTGACGATCAACAGGACTTTGTCTTTGAAGGTGGCGAGGTTGACTGCGTTGCCCGCAAGTTTCTCAGCCGAAAAATTATGTATCGTCAATTGCGTATCGGCCATGTTTAGACGATTCCCAAATGTTCTGTTCCGGCAGACAAGTCACGATTTTTGGCATCCTTGCCGCGTAGTTTGATTGCCAGCCGCAAGTCGTTGACCGAGTCGGCATTACGGAGCGCGTCTTCATATGAAATTTTGTCGTCTTCGAATAAGTCAAAGAGCGCCTGGTCAAAAGTTTGCATGCCAAGCTCACGGGATTTTTTCATTACCTCTTTAATTTCCTGCACGTTTCCTTTAAAAATCAGGTCGGCAATAAAAGGCGAATTGAGCATAATTTCGATGGCGACGCAGCGGCCTTTGGTGTCGCGCAAGGGTATCAGCCGTTGCGAAATGATGGCTTTCAAATTGAGCGACAAATCCATCAGTAATTGCGGACGGCGTTCTTCTGGAAAGAAGTTGATGATGCGATCCAACGCTTGGTTGGCGCTGTTGGCATGCAATGTCGCCAGACATAAATGGCCGGTCTCCGCGAATGCCACCGCATGATCCATCGTTTCTCGATCACGGATTTCTCCGATTTGAATCACATCGGGTGCCTGGCGCAGAGAATTTTTTAATGCGGCTTCCCAGTTATCGGTATCGACCCCCACCTCGCGCTGGGTAACGATGCAGTTTCTATGCGGATGAACAAACTCGACCGGATCTTCGATGGTGAGGATATGGCCATGACTATTTTCATTACGGTGCCCGACCATCGCCGCCAGCGTGGTGGACTTTCCTGAACCGGTTGCGCCCACCATGATGACTAGTCCGCGCTTCGTCATCACCACATCCTTAAGCGTAGGCGGCAGGCCTAGATCTTCCAGTACCGGGATAGCGGTCGTGATGGTCCGCAAGACCATTCCGACGTGCCCCATTTGAACGAAGGCGGAGACCCGAAACCGGCCCAATGCGCCGGGACTGATGGCAAAATTCGATTCCTTGCACAGCTCGAAGGCAGCCGTCTGTTTGTCGTTCATGATCGAGCGCACCAGATCGATCGTGTGCGCTGGTGTGAGAGGCTGGTTGGAAACGGGGGTCACCTTGCCATCGATCTTAATCGCGGGTGGAAAATCGGCCGTTATAAAAAGATCGGAACCATTTTTGCTGACCATCAGTCGCAGCAAATCAAACATAAATTTCGTGGCTTGGTCGCGTTCCATATTCGTTCCTTATTGAGCTTGCCTCATCGCGAAAGCAACAGTGGTTCCTGCTACTGCGCGACTTAAGTTTGTAGTGTAACCATGTTAGCCGGGGAAATTATCGGGAATCTTGGCGGCTCCCCGCGCGGTTGCAGAAGAGATGATATTGCGCCGCACTAAATCAGTCAGGTTTTGATCCAGGGTTTGCATGCCGACATTGCTGCCGGTTTGAATGGCAGAGTACATCTGAGCGATTTTCGATTCACGAATCAAATTGCGAATCGCCGGGGTCGCAATCATGATTTCATGCGCAGCGATGCGGCCCGCGCCATCTTTGGTTTTCAACAGCCCTTGGGAGATAACCGCTTGCAGGGATTCCGACAACATCGCCCGCACCATTTCTTTTTCATCGGCAGGAAACACGTCGACCACACGGTCGATGGTTTTAGCGGCGGAAGACGTGTGCAAGGTACCGAATACCAAGTGGCCGGTTTCGGCGGCAGTCAATGCCAGGCGGATGGTTTCAAGATCGCGCAACTCGCCGACCAGAATCACGTCGGGATCTTCCCGCAATGCCGAGCGTAACGCATTGCTAAACGAGAGCGTGTGCGGTCCGACTTCCCGTTGATTGATCAAGCATTTTTTGGAATCGTGCACAAATTCGATCGGGTCTTCAATCGTCAAAATGTGCGCGTATTCATTGTCGTTGACGTGGTTGACCATCGCCGCAAGTGTCGTCGATTTACCAGAGCCGGTCGGGCCGGTGACCAGCACCATGCCGCGCGGTTTGAGTGCTAACTCGGCAAAAATTTTGGGGCAGTTCAAATCCTCCAGGCTGAGAATTTTCGAGGGAATGGTTCGCAATACCGCCGATGCGCCACGTTCCTGATTGAAGGCATTGACGCGAAAGCGTGCCAAACCAGGTATCGCAAACGAAAAGTCGATTTCGAGATTTTCTTCATACACTTTACGCTGACCGTCGTTCATGATGTCGTACACCATGCCGTGTACGTCTTTATGTTCAAGCGCGGGGAGGTTGATGCGACGCACGTCGCCGTGGACGCGGATCATTGGCGGCAATCCTGCTGACAAATGCAAGTCGGAGGCTTTGTTCTTCACTGAGAACGCGAGTAATTCGGAAATGTCCATTTATAATCCCTGTGCCCGATGCCGAGGTTAATCTGCGGTTGTTCTATTTATGCGTAAAGCGATTTGATTATGTCCGCAATCCCCCACAACTTGCAAGTAGTGCGTGAGCGTATCGCTGCTGCAGCGCACTCAGTGTTGCGTGATCCGCAAACAGTGGCGTTACTGGCGGTGTCAAAAACTTTCGGACCGGGTGCGGTGATCGAGGCTGCACTGGCAGGCCAACATGCCTTTGGCGAAAATTATTTACAGGAAGCCCTCGACAAGATGGACGCTGTCAATCCCGTTTTTATGGCGGCCTTGCCCCATCAATTATTGGAATGGCATTTTATTGGACCAATCCAAAGCAATAAAACACGCCAGATTGCGGCGCGGTTCGATTGGGTGCATTCGGTAGAGCAAGAAAAAACTGCCCGGCGTTTGTCAGAGCAACGACCGGCGCATCAGGCGCCTTTGCAGATTTGTCTGCAAGTAAACATCAGCGGTGAAGCCAGCAAAAGCGGCGTCGCAATAGAGGCGGTGCCGACTTTGGCGCGAGCGGTTGCGGCAATGCCGCGTCTACAACTGCGTGGTCTGATGGCGATACCGGAACCGAGCGATGACACTGAGCAGGAAAGGAAATCTTTCCGTCAATTGCGCGTGCTTTCTGAGCAATTACAGGCGCAAGGAATACCCCTAGACACATTATCGATGGGCATGTCTGCTGATATGCAGGCCGCCATTGCCGAAGGAGCCACCATTGTGCGGGTGGGTACAGCCATTTTTGGGAGTAGAAAATATGCAAAATAACTTAAAAATTAGTTTTATCGGCGGCGGTAATATGGCCACCGCTTTGATCGGTGGTTTGGCGAATAAGTTGACAGCGGGCGCGAACATTCACGTGGTCGATATCAATGTCGATGCTTTGGGCAGCCTGGCAAAAAAATTCGGCGTTACCACTGCGCAATCCATCGATGCAGCTATCGCAAGAAGTGATGTCATTGTGCTCGCTGTTAAACCACAGCAAATGAAGGAAGTCGCAGCGCAATTAGCGCCGCATGTTACAACGCAACTAGTGCTGTCGATTGCCGCAGGAATCCGCGCAGTGGATTTGTCGCGCTGGCTGGACGGGCATACGGCTATTGTGCGTACCATGCCAAACACGCCGGCACTTATCGGCTTGGGTATCACGGGGCTGGTTGCAATGGCCGGTGTCTCTGCAACCCAACGCGAGGCTGCCGACGCCATCATGAGGGCAGTCGGGACGACGGTTTGGCTCAATGATGAAGCCATGATCGATCCGGTAACGGCAGTGTCGGGTAGCGGTCCTGCCTATGTGTTTTATTTTATGGAAGCCATGCAGCAAGCGGCGCAGGAAATGGGGCTGGGCAGCGAGCAGGCAACCCAATTAGCGATCGCTACTTTTGTGGGCGCAGCGCAATTGGCAGCGCAGTCGTCCGAGTCAGTATCTGTGCTAAGGGAGCGGGTTACCTCCAAGGGCGGTACAACGTATGCCGCGTTAACCAGCATGGCGGATAGCGGCGTCAAGGAGGCGATTATCCAGGCAATGAAAGCAGCAGCAGCAAGAGGTAAAGCATTGGGCGAGGAATTCGGACAAGGTTGATCTGGTCTTAGCCTGCCACCAACCGCCACAGCGATGTCACTTCCGCTGCGCGTGCCGTATGCAAGGGATCAGTCTCGTCGAAGGCTTTCGAATGTTGTGGCCGAACGTCCATTCGGGCGATGACTTTCAACCCTGCGGTTTCGATCATCGTTAACAATTGCGCTCTCGTCCGCAGTCCCAAATGTTCCGCCAGATCAGACAAGATGAGCCAACCTTCGCCGTGTGGTGTAAGGTGTGCGGCCAATCCGTTGAGAAACCCACGCAGCATGCCGCTATCGGGATCGTAGACAGCATATTCGATGGGCGAACTCGGTCGCGCTGGTATCCAAGGGGGGTTGCAGACGATCAGCCCGGCCCGGCCTTCTGGAAACAAATTTGCTGTCATTACGTCGACTTTGTCGGCATAACCAAGTCGCGCCAGATTATCGCTGGCGCAGGCTAGCGCGCGCGGATCCTGATCGGTGGCCACAATGCGAACGACGCCGCGCTGGGCTAAAACGGCGGCCAGCACACCGGTGCCAGTGCCGATATCAAAAGCCAGTGCAATGCCCTGCTGCGGCAACGGCGTTTCTGCCACCAGCGCCACGTACTCGCCGCGTATCGGTGCAAATACGCCGTAGTGCGGATGGATGCGTGCGCCTAGGACGGCGATTTCAACACCGTTCTTGCGCCACTCGTGTGCACCGATCAACCCCAGCAATTCACGCAGTGACGCCACGAAAGGCCGGTTGTTCGCGCCATAGGCTCCGGCACAAGCTTGTGCCACATCGGGAGCACGTCGTAACGGAATACTGAAGTCGGCATTGAATGGGACAAGCAGCATTGCCAGCGTGCGCGCGCGCTGTGACTGTGCCTGGCGATACTGATTGAAAGCGTCAATGGGCGCGGGCACTGCTGCATGCAGTTTTTTGGGTTTACGATCGATGCGCCGCGCTAGGGCCTGCAACAATTGACGCGCGTTTTGAAAATCGCTGCGCCATAACAACGCCGTTCCCTGTGACGCGAGGCGATAAGCGGCATCGGCTGTTAAACGATCATCAGCGATCACAACCCGCTTGGGTGGCATTGCGCCGCTTTCGGAACGCCAGTGCGCCGTGCAAGTTTGATCCCCCTCAGTCCAGTGGATGTGTGGTAGATCAGGCAGCCCAGGTAGCGCGCTCACCACAGTGGTTCCTTCAGGTTCAGTTTATGGATGTCGCACATTGTTTGGCAATGGGGCTATGTATTGTTTGACTAGTCGTGATATGGCCGTGCATCTACCGGTCTTCCCTTTGCATCGAATTGTCGCGCCAGAGAGATGGACTTGAGGTCCAGTGAGATCAGCGCATCAGCTATATCGTCGATTTCATCGGACACCTCGGCGCCGATGCCCAAAGATTTGTTTACGGACGCAATCAAACTTCCGTCGCTGTGTGAAATTAACTGTACTTGCAATACCCTTTCTTCCGCGACAATGGCAGGGCCAACAATCGCAATGGCGTTGCCTGCAGTGGTGCCATGGGTATCAAGACCGTGCGTTAACTCGGATAACATTTGCAGGAGGAAATATTCCGCAATGCCGCGTTCTTTTCCGTTGTGGAACATATCTTGATACAAGAAATCGACCTCAACAGGCGCATCACGGGGCGCCAGACAACGTTTGATCAAGGGAGCGATTTCTTCCGCCCAACGTTGAAAGCGCTGCTCACGCACCTCAAAATAGTGATCGGCCGCTGTTTCGTCTTTTGGTATTACATAAAATTTGTCGTCCGCTGGTTTCAACACAAACCCCAACAAGAACCGCAGCTCGGCTGCCGGATCGCTTGGTGAAAAATGATTCTCCGGCCAGCTACCAAAACTACGATCAATCGCACGCGTTGCCGCACCACGCATATCTGACATGGATGCACAGGCCTCCGCTACCATTTCATTGAGATGAGAATAGCTGATGCTGTCGATTTCATCCATATGGTAGGCGTGACTGATCAGCACCACAGTCGCCTCCGGGCTTTCCAATTGTGCTGATTTAAAACTTTGTCGGAGCAAGTCGAAAGCCTCTTGATCCTGAAAGCAGTGTTGGCTATCGAGTCCGCCAAGCGTACGCGCAAATAGCGGGATAACGAAGGCATTTACTTCCATAGTTTGACCTTCGGCACACCGTATTTGGATAACGCCGGCTGCTTCTTCGATACTCTCTTTCAGCAATTGATACGCCGCGCTATCGGCATCGATTGCACGCGCCAGCGCCTCGTACAAAATAGGGTCTTTTTTCTGATACAGGCACTTCCTGATGAGTTGATGAAAATCGCGCGCCATTTCTTGTAGAGCCGCAGCCATCGATTCGCTGTCTTCTTGCTCAACCAGATCGATTGCCATGTCACACAGCCGCTGTATCAGCACGTCTTCTTTTTTTTCAGGGGATACGCTGGCCTTTTTAGGAGGTGGCCGCTTATTTTTTGGCATGATGGCTTTGCTATGAAAGGAGTGTGTAACAGCGCATAGCGCATCAATGATCGCCGTCGAATTCTTCAGCCAGATTTTTCCAGCCATGACGCTTGGCGAATGTGCAAAATTGTTCGGGTGCTTCCAGCACAATGCACTTCCTTTCCTGCAGCCCCGGATCGCTATGAGAAAAATCGGGGCCCACGTAGCCAAGGCTACGCAGCCGCGCCACAATGTGGCCGACCAACGTGTTGTCCCTGTATAAACCGGCCTCGACAGCGGAGGAAAAATCGACGTATACATCGATAATTCCGTAGCCCTCATCAAAAATACGAATGGCCTCGATCTCGTACTCACGCCCGTTGGCGTCTTTAGCTTTGAATGGGCCACTCAGTTGAATGTCGGCGTTGTTAGTATCGTTAGTCATCAATTGGGCCCGTTAAACGTGGCGTAACTTTAAAAAGGCTCGTAAGTATCTATTTTAAGCGCGTAAACGAGTGACGAACACGAAGGCGATGGCAAATTATTTTTGCTTAAGCTATGGCTAAAAAAATACACCCAGAGGTCGGAAATCTTTCTTCCTGCACATGTAAATTTGGCATAGCTTCCTCTGATTTTCATATATCTACCACGAATGTGGGACATTCACGATGTCAATATGGGTATCGAAACGATCAAAAAAATGATTGGAGAGATTTTTTTACCGGGCATAACATAACCATTGGGTCTGTAGTTCACCTCCTGCTTGAATCATATTCACAACACTCAAATTACCTTATTGGAGACTTATGAAACTGAACGCACTTGGCTGGACTATGGCCGCCCCTTCCCCAGCACTTACCTTAAAAATTCTCGTTGCCTCACTTGTCGGTGCAGGCCTTGTAAGTAGTACCTCCGTGGGAGCACAAGAGGTTACCGCTAATACAGCATCTGATGTGACGGTTGTGACCGTAACAGGCCTGCGCAAGGCAGCACAAACCGCGCAGACGATCAAGAAAAATTCTGATGCGGTGCTTGACTCCATTGTTGCCGATGATATTGGCAAATTCCCAGATACCAACGTAGCCGAAACATTGGCACGTGTTACCGGCGTTCAGGTCAGCCGCGATGCAGGCGAGGCCAACCATGTTCTGATTCGTGGGTTGCCCGGTATTGCAACGGTGCTCAACGGCCGCGAGCTGTTCACCACGACTGGACGTTATTTTCAACTGGCAGATATTCCATCTACCATGCTGCAACGGGTCGATGTCTACAAATCACAAAGTGCTGATCTGATCGAAGGTGGTATTGCTGGTGTGATTGACGTCCGCACCAACCGTCCTTTTGACTTCAAAGGACTTCAACTGAATGTCAATGGCGGATTTCAGAATCAGGATAAAGCCCAAAAAACCGATCCGAATCTGAGCGCGATGGCCTCTAATCGTTGGAAGACTGGCCTCGGCGAATTCGGGGCGTTGGTAGGTTTGTCTTATGTAAAAAATAGTTTCCATGAAGAGCGGGCATTCGATGTCGCCCCCGATGCGCATCCCCAGCCGTCCCAGCCCAACCTCATGGGGCCATTTGTGATGGGTATACAAGATATTCCCGGAAATCGTCGCCGGGCTGCTGAGAACGTGGCCCTGCAGTGGCGTCCTAACGCAGACACTGAGTTCTATCTCGAAGGTTTATCCACCCATTATCTCAATAACAATGAAACCGATTTTTTTGTCGCGTTGCCATTTCTAGGTGGCGGCTTAGTGGCTACGACATTCCCCGGCACCAATCAGTTGAACACGCTTGAGTCGCATGGAACATTCACCATTGACTCCACACAAGCGCATCGCGACGATAATCTGACTTCCCAAGTTGCCTTGGGCGGGCGCTGGAAGCTCGCACCCGGCTGGCGCCTCACCTCCGAACTTGCCAGAACCACTAGCTCATTTGAGTGGGCCAATCCTATCCTCGATACCGGTATTAGCGTACCCAATGTGATGGTCAACACCAGTATCAATGGCACACCGCGTTTTAGCTATACCGGCATAGATATGACCGATGCGAAAAATTTCTTTTTAGTCGGACTGTTTGATCGATATGGTCACGATGCGGGGGCATCAACAGACTGGCGCGCCGATAGTGTCTTCACCCCTAATTCGGATGGCCTATTAAAAGAGGTGAGCGCTGGAGTACGGATTTCCAGTCGCTCTGCACGTTCCATCAAATCGTTTGAAGGCAATGCTAGCGCACCAGCGACCAACGTGGCGACTATTCCCGGACTGAAGTGTGTGACTACCCCGCTAGCAGGCGACTATGGGTTGGCTAAATGGTTTACGCCATGCGCCAATTACCTCATCAGCGATACGGGTGTGATTCGCCAAGCGGTTACCGGATCGTCCAATCCAAAAGGAATTGACCCCGGTTCTTATTTTGAGGATGTCGAAAAGAATTACGCTGTGTATGCCAAAGCGAAAATTGGTTTTGATATAGACAAACTACCCGTAGATGGGGTTCTTGGTGTACGGGTAGTACATGCCAATGAGGAACTCATCGGAAAATCCCTGTCAAGCGGCGTTTATTCACCGACACCTAAAAGCGCCAACGGCACCGACATTTTGCCAAGCGCAAGTTTTAAATTCACCTTGCGTCCCGACTTGATCGGACGACTTGCGGCAGCTAAGACATTGACCCGACCAGATTTTTCCCAGCTTAATCCAGGCACCGCTTACGTTGCGCCAAGCGTTACCGTGAAGGCAACAGCCAGTGGCGGCAACGCTTCGCTGAAACCATTTACAGGACGTAACCTTGATGGCGCACTGGAATGGTATTTCGCGCCGACAGGCAGTGTTAGCGGAACGATCTTCCGTCATGATTTTGACGGCTATATTCTGACAGACGCCAAGGATGAGCTGGTCAACAATGTGGTTTATTCCGTTACCCGACCATTCAATACGGACAAGGGTTATCTGCAGGGATTAGAAGTGGCTTACCAGCAGTTTTATGATGATCTTCCTGGTTGGTTAAATGGGCTTGGTATGCAGGCGAATGCAACATTTACCCAAGGAAAAATCACATCATCAACAGTGAAGGGATCATTGCTTCTCAACCAGACTTTCCCTGGCATGTCCAAGTTTTCTTACAACTTGGTTGGCCTCTATGAAAGGCAATCCTGGTCGGGACGTCTGGCCTATAACTGGCGTTCTAAGTTCACGGATTCCTATAACAGCACTGTTCCCGGCGGGGCATTGACTGTTGCTCCGTTGTCCTCTCTCGATGGTTCCTTGAGCTACAAGATCAACCCCAATCTCTCGTTGAGTCTGACTGGAACAAATCTGCTTGACTTCAAGTACACCGACTACTGGAAAAATCCTAATCTTTATCCGCGCGACACCCGGCGCTACGACCGTACCGTCGGGCTAGCCGTGCACTGGAAGAACTAAAACCAACCTCACAAACTGTGCGGTTGGTGGGGCGTTGCATGGGCTGGGGCCTGCAACGCCCTTTTTTTCAGGTACTGCCAAAAACAAAACAGTGCTGATATCGGATAAAAAATAATGCAAACTCAAAAATTATCGACCTTGGAAAAAATAGGTTTCGGCGCAGGCGATATGGCGTTGAATGTCGTCATCTCTTCCATGATGCTTCTCATTACCTTTTTCTACACCGATATCTATGGCCTGAAAACTGCCGATCTTGCGCTATTGTTTGTGCTGGTCAAATTGATCGGCGCGATCACAGATCTGGCGATGGGACAGATAACCGACAGATTCAATAGTCGCTTCGGCCGCTACCGCCCCTATCTATTGTGGCTGGCCATTCCATTTGGCGTAAGCGTGTTTTTTGTATTCACTACGCCCGAGTGGCAATACAGCGCGAAACTGATTTGGGCATATTCGACGTACATCATCATGACGGTGATGACTTCCGGGGTGGGAATACCCTATATTTCATTGCCGAGCGCGCTCACCAACGATCCACAAATCCGACTATCTGCCAACGGCTACCGCATGTTTCTTGCCAAGGTCGGTGCTTTTATGGTGACCATCGTAGTACCCATGCTAGCCCAGCGCTGGGGTAATGGCAATCCTGCCGCCGGTTATCAGGCCGCGATGGGCGTGATGGCAGTGATGGGCATTGCCCTGTTCATGTTCTGTTATTTCAATACCTCCGAACGGGTTGTGCAAGTCGTGGAAAAACAATCCTTGTTCACGCAGTTGAAGGCGTTATTACGTAACGACCAATGGCTGATTTTATGTGGCGTCTGCGTCACGGGGACTATCGGGTATGTAGTGCGTGGTTCGGTCGCTATTTATTACGCTAAATATTATTTGGGGGGCGATACCGCGACCGTCTCTGCCTTTTTAACGACCGGTGTGGCTGCGGCAATTCTGTCGATGGTCGCATCTACCTGGATCACCAAGTTTTATTGCAAAGTCAAATTATTCCGCTATACGCAAATCGCCGTGGCTGCCATCAGCGTATTGATCTACGTGACTATCAAGCCGGGTGATGTAATGCTGGGATTCGCACTGTATTTTTTATTGTCTTTCGTGGTTGATTTGCATGCCCCGGTTTTTTGGTCCGCCATTGCAGAGACCATCGATTATGGTCAAGTCAAGACCAGCAAGCGCGTTTCCGGGTTTGCATTTGGCGGGATTTCCGTTTGTCAGAAAATCGGGATGGCCGTTGCCGGGGCCTTAGTCGGTATTTTGTTAACCTACTTTAAATACCAGCCTAATCACGAGCAAACCTCCTTTGCCTTGACAGGAATTGCATTGATGTTCTCGGTTATTCCCGGCGCATTCCACTTTATTATGGGCGCGTTGATGTTTAAGTACCGGATTGACGACGCCTATTATGCGGAAGTAAAACAGGAGATGCGTACTAAACAATATATCGCCGCTTAGGTAGTGTTCTCAGCGACCACTCATGGGACGCACCCCGTGAATTTTTATTTGATTTTACCTATTCATGAAGCCCATGAAGAACCGTCGTAGCAGTCAGGAGAACATGGTGTCAGAAAAATTGCAGCCCCTAATCGAACAACGTGCCGACCCGTATATTTATAAGCATACGGACGGTTATTATTATTTCACCGCCTCTGTACCGCAATATGATCGTATTGAGTTGCGCCGTGCCAAAACAATTGCCCAATTAGCAGAAGCGCACACCGTGGACGTATGGCATAAGCCGGAAGTCGGTGCCTATAGCGAACTAATCTGGGCACCTGAGCTGCACTTCAACGAAGATGCCTGGTACCTCTATTTCGCAGCCGCGCCCAGCCGCGAAATCAAGTACAAATTATTCCAGCACCGCATGTATGCACTCCGCAATACCAACGCCACTCCATTAGAGGGTGAGTGGGACTTCATGGGGCCGGTAGAGACCGGCATGGATACGTTCTGCCTCGATGCAACCACCTTTAGCCACAACGGCCAACTTTATTATTTGTGGGCGCAAAAAGATGAAGCGATTGAAGGTAATTCAAATTTGTACATTGCGCCAATGAAAACGCCTTGGCAATTAGCGAGCCACCCTGTGATGCTGAGCAAGCCGGAATTTGATTGGGAAACACGCGGGTTTTGGGTCAATGAAGGGCCGTCTGTGCTCAAGCGTAACGGCAAAATATTCATCAGCTACTCTGCCAGTGCGACCGACGAAAATTATGCGATGGGCTTGCTATGGGTCGATGAAAACGCCAACCTGCTTGATCCGGCTGCATGGAGCAAGGCGCAACAGCCGGTATTCCAAACCTGTTATGAGCACGGCATTTATGGTCCGGGACATAATAGTTTTACTTATGCTGAAGATGGTGAGACGGTAATGCTGGTCTACCATGCGCGCACTTATACAGAAATCATAGGCGACCCGCTCTGGAACCCCGATCGCCATACCTTCGTCAAACCACTTGGCTGGAATGATCAAGGCATGCCGCTGTTTGGACGTCCATCAGTAAGAGACCTCTGCACAACCTACTGCGCGACACAATCTTGAACCTACGATGCTCACCGTACAGCCGACCGGTTGCGCTTCTCAATCCAATATTTCGCCGCTCGCTACGGTTTGTGCAGAGGTCTCAGTAATCGTCGCCCCGACGCTCTAAATAGGAATAGGCGTGAAAAAAAGCACCCACCAAGGTGCCGATTTTATTTGAGTAACCATTTATTTTTTCACGGAGAATTTGAAACGCATTTGCGTGGAGTATTGCTCACCCGGCTTCAAGATTGTCGATGGAAATGTTGGCTGATTAGGTGAATCTGGAAAATGTTGCGGCTCTAAGCAAAAACCGCTGCGATAGGCGTAAGTACGTCCTTTGCCTGTCAATGTCCCATCTAAAAAATTCCCGCTGTAGAACTGCACACCCGGTTCTTGCGACCATACTTCTAACACGCGACCCGATTCAGGATCCTGCACCCGCGCCGCCAGATGAGTTCCCTTAGATTTGTTCAGCACGAAATTGTGGTCGTAGCCAAGTCCATATTTGAGTTGCTGGTCGTCTTTTGCGATACGTTCGCCAATCAAATGCGGTGTGCGGAAATCAAATGGCGTACCTTCGACCTTCGCCCATTCACCCGTCGGAATTAGGCCCGCGTCGACCGGCGTATACCGATCGGCAGGTATCATCAATTCATGCCCTAATATATCGCCTTTGCCTGCCAAATTAAAGTAGGTATGTTGCGTCAGATTTACCGGCGTTGCTTTGTCCGTCACAGCAGTAAATTGAGTGATGAGTTCGTTGGCATTATTCAACTCATACACAGCGGTTGTTTTTAAATTACCTGGATAACCTTGCTCACCATCGACGCTTAAATAAGTGAGGGTTAAGCCTACGGAGTGCTTTGTTTCAAAGGGTTTGACATCCCAAACCACTTTATCAAAACCTTTAGCACCCCCATGCAAATGGTTAACCCCATTGTTAACATCGAGTTGGTAATTGTGGCCATCTAAAGAAAATTTACCTTTGGCGATACGATTGCCATAGCGTCCGATCAGGGCGCCAAAATAAGGACTGCTCTTAACGTAATCATTGACGTTGTCGTACCCTAAGGTGATATCGCCCAATTTTCCGTTTTTGTCGGGCGTGTGAATCTCAGTAATGATCCCGCCATAGTTGGTGACTTTGACAATCAAGCCATTGGCATTCGTTAGCGTATATAAAGTCGCAGCTACGCCACTGGGCATGACGCCGAAAGCGGCGTGCGAGACACTCAGTTGCGCTTTACTCATTTTTGCCGATATGTTCTCTGGAGTTGATTTCACTGTTTGCGCGGCACAAGAAAAAAGTGGTACGCCCGCCATCATCAACAACGTTAAAGAAATTTTTTTTAAAAACACAGTCATCTCCTATCAATAAATTACGGAATGTAATTTTTCAAGTTATTTATCTAAGTCCTCGTTTCGCCGCAAGAAAGCTCGACCAGGCGAACGTTGCTCATCAATGGTCTCATCCATTATTTATTTTGGTTATACACATCTACAAACACTGCCGCCAACAACACCAAGCCCTTGATTACTTGCTGATAATCGATGCCGATGCCCATGATCGACATGCCGTTGTTCATTACGCCCATGATGAAAGCGCCAATTACGGCACCCATCACTTTGCCAACGCCACCGGAAGCCGATGCGCCGCCGATGAAACATGCGGCAATTACATCGAGCTCGAATCCGAGACCGGCTTTCGGCGTTGCGGTATTTAGACGTGCTGCAAATACCAAACCGGCCAATCCCGCCAATGCACCCATATTAACGAACGTATAGAACGACACCCACTCCGTTTTAATGCCGGATAAGCGGGCCGCTTTTTCATTGCCGCCAACTGCATACACACGGCGTCCAATGGTCGTTCTGGTGGTAACAAATGTGTAGGCCACCATGAGCAAAAACATCGTAATCAGGACGTTCGGCAATCCTTTGTAGGACGATAGCAAATAGGTGAAAAATATAATGGTGGCCGCAAACAACAGGGTTTTCACAATGAAAAAAGGAAATGGCTCATCTTCCATCCCATGTTTGGTTTGGTGCATACGAGACTTTACTTTTGCAATGATAAGCATCAACGCAATAGATATCCCAACTAAAAGTGATGTCAGACGCAACTCGCTGCCGTCGAAGATATCAGGAATAAAGCCGGAACTGATTTTTTGGAATTCCTCTGGAAAAGGACCCAACGATTGGCCTTCCAATAGCGCCAGTGTCAAACCTTTGAACACTAACATACCCGCTAGCGTAACGATGAAGGCCGGTATCTTGAAGAACGCCACCCAATATCCTTGTGCAGCCCCTATTAAAGCACCGGCGGCGATGCAGACGATGCTGGTGAGAATAAAGTTGATATGGTATTCCACCATCATGACTGCAGCGAGTGCCCCCACAAAACCGACCACAGAGCCGACCGACAAATCAATGTGGCCAGCCACGATGACCATCAACATGCCAAGCGCCATGATGATGATATAGCTGTTTTGCAGTATCAAATTAGTGAGATTGAGCGGTTTCATCAAAGTGCCATCGGTCATGACCTGAAAAAAAGCCATGATCGCAATCAGGGAAAACAACATCCCGTATTCTCGAATATTTCGCTTGATGAAGCCGGTGTATTGGGGTGTGTTAACGGCCTTAACCTCAGTGGCAGGTGTATTTGTTGTAGTCATTTCAGTCTTTTCCATTTTTCATAATTGCGCGCATTATTATTTCCTGAGAAGCCTCTGCTGCTGGAAACTCCCCCACAAATGCGCCCTCATTCATCACGTAAATTCGGTCACACATCCCCAACAACTCCGGCATCTCCGACGAGATCATTACGATGGATTTACCTTCATCGGCCAGTTGGTTAATGATTGAATATATTTCGAATTTCGCGCCTATATCGATACCCCGTGTCGGCTCATCCAGAATCAACACCTCTGGCCTGGAGAAAAGCCATTTACTAAGCACCACTTTTTGCTGATTGCCACCGGATAGATGACCCACTACCTGGTGCACATTAGCGCAGCGTATTTTGAGCTGCGTCCGATAATTCTTGGCCACGGTGTATTCTTCACCTTCGTCGATGACAGTATGCTTGGCCACCGCATCAAGATTGGCGAGTGTGACATTCTTCTTGATGTCTTGCCCAAGAATCAGGCCGCATCCTTTTCTATCCTCGGTAACATAGGCAATGCCATGCGCTACCGCTTTCTGGATATCACTGACATCTAGTTCCTTACCATGCAAGAATACTTTTCCGCTGATTTTCTGACCATAAGATCGGCCGAAAACACTCATCGCGAACTCCGTACGGCCCGAGCCCATCAAACCTGCGATACCGACGATTTCCCCCCGTTTGGCGTGTAGATTGACGCCTTTGATCATCTTGCGATCAGCATGCAAGTGGTGATAGACATGCCAATCTTTGACCTCAAAAACGGTCCCGCCAATTTTTGGCGTGCGCTTTGGATAGCGATCCTCCATCTCTCGGCCGACCATGCTTTTGATAATACGGTCTTCACTGATCAACTCATTTTTGCAGTCAAGCACATCGACCGATGTGCCGTCACGTATGACGGTAATAGCATCGGCCACTTTGGAGATTTCGTTGAGCTTGTGCGAAATCAAGATGGAGGAAACACCTTGCGACTTCAATTCCAGAAGCAGCGCAAGTAATGCGTCACTGTCATGTTCGTTTAGGCTGGCGGTTGGTTCGTCCAGAATTAAAAGTTTGACCTCTTTAGAAAGCGCTTTGGCAATTTCGATCAGCTGTTGTTTCCCGACTCCCAAATGCGTAATCAACGTGCTAGGCGATTCTTGCAATCCGACCTTTTTTAGCAATCCGACCGTCTTATTGTGGGATGCAGTCCAATCAATCACACCATGTTTTGCTTGTTCATTGCCAAGAAAAATATTCTCGGCAATCGACAACAGAGGAACTAACGCGAGCTCTTGGTGAATAATGATGATCCCGAGTTTTTCACTATCGGCGATATCGTTGAAATGCCGTTCTTTTCCTTGAAAAAGAATGTCCCCAGAATACGAGCCGCTCGGATACACGCCACTGAGCACCTTCATTAAGGTTGATTTACCGGCCCCATTCTCTCCAACTATGGCATGAATTTCACCCGTGCGCACAACAAGATTGACGTTGTCGAGAGCCTTGACTCCCGAAAAAGTTTTCTTGATGCCCCGCATCTCCAGGATTACTTCCATCATTTGACCTTATCTATTTTCGGCAAACCATTCACACGCACTGCGAGTGATATTGCCAGTATTGACCACCGTATTTTGTCGGCGTAAATTTAATCCGACCTTTGTATCAAATCCGCGATTATCTCGCCAATTGATACAAAGGTCGGATTATCAGCCCTGTGGGGATTTTGTCCGGGACGCCTTGGTCCCGACTTGTTGTGCTCAGGAGGAAAAACAAGCTTCCTAGAACACCACTTCCCACCTTTTCAGTTTGGCGAATTACTTGAGTTGACTTTCTGTGTAGTATCCATTTCCGGTCAAAATAGGTTTCCAGTTAGATACATCGACACTGACTGGCTTCAACAGATAGGAAGGCACTTCCTTGACGCCATTGTTGTAACTTTTAGTACTGGCGGTACCTGGTTTTTTACCAGCCACTAATGCTTCAACTACGTTGACAGTTATTTTTGCTAATTCGCGGGTATCTTTAAAAATGGTCGAGTGTTGCTCCCCATGAATAATGGATTTCACCGATGCGATTTCTGCATCTTGTCCGGTGACCACTGGCATTTTCAAGCTTCCGCTGCCATATCCCAATCCCTTTAAAGAGGAAATAATACCCAGGCTCATACCATCGTAGGGCGACAATACTGCATCAACGTGATCTTTTGTGTAGTGCGCACTAAGTAGATTGTCCATGCGGGCCTGAGCCACTGCGCCGTCCCAACGCAAGGTCGCGATTTTGGCCATGGTGACCTGTTTACTACGTACCACTAATTTACCTTTATCCATGTAGGGCTTGAGGATCGACATTGCGCCCTCGAGGAAAAATGAAGCGTTATTGTCATCGGCCGAACCCGCAAACAATTCAATGTTGAAAGGTCCTTTCCCGCTTTTCAGGTCAAGCGTTTTTTCAATATCGTTAGCTTGCATCACACCCACTTGGAAGTTATCAAAAGTGACGTAATAATCCACGTTTTTGGAATTGCGGATCAGGCGATCATAAGCGATCACTTTGATTCCCTTGTCAGCCGCTTTTTGCAACGCGTTCGTCATTGTGGTGCCATCGATAGGAGCAATGACTAAGACCTTGACGCCCTTGGTCATGAAGTTTTCGATCTGTGCCAACTGATTTGGAACGTCATCTTCGGCATATTGTATTTCAGCGTTATAGCCTTTTTCTTTCAGAATTTTGACGATGTTATTGCCATCTGAAATCCATCGTGCGGAAGATTTTGTTGGCATCGAAATACCAATGGTTTCTTTGCCGGCAGCGCTCGCGACGGGCGATGCCCCCACTAAACCGATGACGGCTAAGGCAATTGCGGACTGTATTAACTTCACTGCATGTCGTCTATTCACAATCTATCTCCTAAATTATCGATCGAGTACCCCATTGAGCGACGCTTTTGCACGCTCGCTACTTCTACAACGACCCCACGAAATAAGACTCATGGGTATTTGAAGTCGGTTTTAACAACGCATAACCTTGGTCCAGCAACGAGAATACGCGTTGGCAGGTTGACAGGGGGCATTTTGAAGTCTCTAACCATTTCCTGTTAATGCGGGAACTCTGCGCGTTATTGCATTTGATATCTACTACTGAACAGGCTTTTGATTCACCATCTCCCCTATGAACAAGCCCAGCGCCCACTTATACCAATTACTCCAATTATTTTGCCGAATGCTATTTTCACCCCAAATCGGATTGTTGCACGAGGATAATTTTACTTAATTACACGATCCTATTCCAATAAAGTTTTTCGTGTATTTGATATCGAAATTAATATCATGGAATGGCTTGCCCGCCGATCGGCAAAGCAGTTGCAAATTCTGATGTGGACCATGGCTTTCAAAGGAGAATGCCGGTTTTCATCGCACCAATTCACGCCAGGAATTTGACGCCATTGCGATGACGTGAGGATCGTGTTCCAATCTTGCGTTCGTCAGATTCAATCGGGGGCGAAACATGATTGCCTATTCCGTCAGCTTCGCTAAGTTTGAACACACTGACCAGTGAGGCTAAGACGCGTGCTTGATGCTGAAGTGATTCTGCCGCTGCCGCTGCTTCTTCAACCAACGCCGCATTTTGCTGCGTGACGCTATCCATTTGCGCAATCACCGTATTTACCTGCTCGATCCCCCCACTCTGCTCGCGGCTAGCCATCATTATTTCAGCCATAATATCGGTCACGCGTTTTACACTCATCACAATCTCGTTCATTGTCGATCCTGCGACCCTTACCTGAGTGCCACCGGCATCGACCTTCGCAACGGACTCGCCAATAAGCAACTTAATTTCTTTGGCGGCGGTTGCTGAACGCTGCGCAAGTACCCTTACCTCGGACGCTACTACTGCAAATCCGCGCCCTGCATCGCCTGCCCTCGCTGCCTCGACCGCCGCATTTAAGGCCAAAATATTCGTTTGAAATGCAATACCATCAATAACAGCAATAATATCCACAATTTTTCGAGACGATTCTCTGATCGAATCCATTGTGCTGACGACTTGCCCAACGACAGAACCACCCCGCACAGCCACATCGGAAGCCGATAAAGATAATTGATTGGCTTGACGCGCATTTTCAGCATTTTGTTTAACGGTCGAGGTCAACTCATGCATTGAAGAAGCGGTTTCTTGTAAGCTCGCGGCTTGTTCTTCGGTACGCGAAGAAAGGTCCATATTCCCCGCTGCGTTCTCAGCTGAGGCAATCGCAATTGCGTCCGTTCCTGTGCGAACCTGGCTGACAATATTCATTAAGCTGTCACGCATGCGTTTCATGGCATACATAAGGCTGGTGGTATCGTCGGACCGGATAGCAAGCTCCCCGGTAAGATCCCCAGCCGCAATGCGCTCTGCAACTTGTACCGCATAGTACGGTTCACCGCCAAGCTGTTTTAAGAGACTGCTGGCCAAAAAATAAGCGCTGAACACACCACAACCCAGAGCCAAGAAGCTTAGTAAACTAAGCACTAACCGGCTTTTTTTAAAAACCGATCCAATCTCGGTAGCGGTTGCATTGATATGTTCTCTTTGAAGTTGAACGAGTTTTTGCACCTGCATCAAATAATTTGCGGAGGTAGGCAAGTAGGTTTTGTCAAAAGCATTCCTCGCCTGGAACAGCTTACCTTCGGCCCGGAACTGAGAAATTTCATTTCCTGAGGCGAGGTAAGCATCGCCGCTTGCCTGAATTTCTCTAAAAAGACTTTTCTCGGCATCGCTCACTAATAACTCGGCGATTTTTTTCCGCAGCGCGGTGGCATTTTCAAGCGATTCTGCCGTACTGGTCTCGAAATAAGCGGCCAAACCTAAATCAGTGCTCTTTGCGATGGCAGTGGTACGCGTAACAGAGGCGGAGATATTAGAGTAGAGATCGCTGATCAGTCGTTCTTTGACCAGTGGAACCTGCATCATGTTGCTGGTGGCATCTGCCACAACCTGAAGGCAACCAATGCCGATCACCGCAATGAGAAGCATCAAAATCAAGACCACGCCAAATCCAAGGCCAAGGCGCGCACTGGTTCTCAAATTATTCATCTAGTCTCCGATACATTAGCCAATTATTTTATGACACTGTAGTGGCCCACCCCATCAAGTTGGTCGCTACCCTTGCTATCAAGCATGCGTTTATTTATTCTAAGGTAAAACCGCTGGAGAAAAACGAATTTTTTTGAAGGCGCTGTGTTGTAGAAAAATTACCAGGGATACTGCGCATGTGAATTTTCATAGTGTGGACTTGCCTAGAGGCAGGAGGGAAATGCTGGTTGAATCTTTTCGGGTAAATTCCCCGCTGCTTGCGGCGTAAGATGGTTGGATGAGCGAATATATTCATAGGACTTACGCAATTTTCATAAGATGAGATGGATTTTTAAGTTGCTGGCAAAGGTAGTCATCAAGGAGTCCTTGTTTAACGCGATAGATTGTTTGCTGTATTTTTCTTGCGATGTTGGTCATGCGAATCCATACCAAGACAGCGCAAGCGATATGATTGCGTTGAATTCGAGCTGATCTGCATTGACAAGCTTCGATACCAGTTGTTTGCTTTATCTCTTGGTGAAACTGCTCAATTTTCCATCGCAAGGCACACACCTTTTGTATGTCCTGCAAAGATTGTTGAGCAATGTCGTTGGTGACGACAAAGTCCGTGCGGTGCGGTGACACGACGACCCGGAACAGTTTGACTTTGTGGTGCTTTGGGAAGGTATTCATTTTGATGAGTTTTCCTGCATCGAGATCGTCCTGACTCCAATCGAGATCGCTCACGTAGCGGTAGGGTCTGGTAGCACAGGAATCATCAACCAGACGATTCGATTTGATTGGGCAAACGTAAATTTTGTTCTGTGATTCAATGAAGAGCATCAATGATTTCGTGGCATACCAGGTGTCCATGAGTACAGTGCGAACTGAAATTTGTTTGTCTGCGATTAAAGAAATCAACATTTCGCGCACGTGGTCGAGTTTTGTTTTGCCATCGCCGTCAGGATCGAATACACGATAGTCGATAATCCAGAATTGTTCTGTTTCAGGATGGACGTAGACGCAGTTGACGACACCGATCCCTTTGATAATGCCGTGGGCATTGCCGCTGTATTGGCGCCTCACCAAATCAATTTTATGTGAAGTATTTTTGTCCAGAATCGTATCGTCAAAAACGATGTAACCAGACGGTGAAAGTGTTACTTGGTCGCGTACTTTTTCCCATACCAGACGTGCCGTCAATTTATCTCTCCTGAGATAACGATTGAGGGCATCATGGCTAAAAAAATTGTGATGATCTGCATAGTTCGTGAGCGTGTAGTTGGTTTGAGCAACAAGTAAATACTGGCAGTAATCAAGGCGCGTTGGTTTCATGCCCTGAACTTTACATACTTCCAAGTTAACTTGGGCTTACGTCAATTTATAACAAATTGTTACGGTTTTGCGTAAGTCCTTGGTGATCTCAATTAATTTGAAATACGCCACCCCAATTAATTTGAGATACGGCATGGCATATCAGGCAGGGAAGTGATGAGGTTCTAAGAGGACCCTATCATTTTTTCAAAAAAATATTGAGAAAAGTCTTATTAATCGCTCCCGTTCGCTAAATCTAATTAATTCAGGATATGGCATTAGATGTTGATGCCTTTAAGCGTCCATCGATGTTTCTGAATTTCTCGAGCTACTTAATGGTCACTGGATCGGCCTTATAATTTTCTTCTTCTCGTAAGAGAAGTCCATCGGCTTTTTGCCATCGGTGGCCTAAATTACATGGATATCTTCCGGGAGCGCGCTTAACGGTGCTCCTATGCAGATGCCGGAAAGACAGGCCATATGATGGCGCCAGATTTACATAACGCTTTTTTCACCAAACAGCTCGGAAGCTGAACATTCAAGGATATTGATCAAGGCGTCGAGAAGCGGTAGGCTCAAATGCATCGCGCTGTTGTTGACCACACGGGTAAGCTGGGAGTGTGAGATGTCGATACCATCCGCAATGAGCAGACGATGTAAAGCCGCGACCGAACGTATACCGCGCTCGGCCATGCAGACATTGACGCGCAATAC
>JANXTY010000065.1 GCA_025352145.1 Oxalobacteraceae bacterium | reverse complement strand
GCATGGCTCCAGACAAGACGAAAAATGTGGTTCATTGAGCCGTGGCGTTTCATACGATATTTCCTTTATTTTTTTGTTGCGGAAGCTGTTGCTTGGGAGAGTTTGTTCTTTTCACCGATGGGAAATAGCGATGGAATAACTAATGCGTATACACGAATAAAAATCGGCTTTTGAGAAAATCAATAAACATCCCACCTTAGAAAACGTAGCCTTGCCCGCATGCCCCCAAATATACGATGGCAAACGTGGCAACAACACTGACATTTTCCGAATAAAAAAGTAGCCTCACCCGAGAACATGGATGAAACTACCGTCATTCAAAAACGATTAGGGAACATTTCTGCCAAAATTTACCGTACCAAATGTCACAGGTACGGAAGTATTGGAAACTTTACAAACAATGTATTGGGGAGCGGCCAACAAGGTGTTGTAGAGCGCTTGGGCGGCCAGCATATTTCCCATTTGCACATGGCAAACACTCGACCCTGCGGAGATTTCAACTCGGACGTCCGATGCGGAATATGTATTCACACGCAAGTTCCAAACAGTGCCTTGTAAAACATCGGCCCCGCCCGAAGAATAGTAAAGCAAAGTGGCAGCGAAACTAGCTGATGATACAAAAAAGAAAAACAATGGTAATGGTTACTAACAACTTCAATGGTTTAAACATTTCAGATCTCTTTAATTAAGTTGAAAATTTACTACAAACATATTTGTATCGAGTTGCTGTCTAATATTTATTAGACACCGCCCCGCTCGTCAGGAAAATCTTGCCGTTTGTCCGAACGATTACACAAATGCCTGTGTACACAAAAATTTTACTATCCGTAGACCTTGGCTTTTCCGCATAATAAAGTCCCATTGATACAAGCCCAAGCTGTTAACCTTTTAAGCAACCCGGCATCATGAGCCGGGCCAAGGAAAACGTTCAATAAAAGAAATATTATTATATACGATGCTACATAAATAATATTTTGACCAATTGTAATAATTAGAAAACCTACTTACTTTGAACTCTACAAAAAAAAACTTGCCGATCGTGAAGCCGTTCTTCATTGCGCTAATCACCTCTTTTACACATACTACTTCGCAGGCAGCCGGGCCGGTCGTGCCCGGTGCGGGAGCTATCCTGCAACAGATTGCACCAGCCAAGCCGCCCCCAGCCTCGCCTCCTGAAACCGGCTTGCTGATCGAAGGCGAGAATGGCGGAAAACTCCCACCGAGCGCCCCTTTTGAAGTGAAAACCATTCAAATATCGGGTAACAAAAAAATCGATACGGCGATACTGCACGCACTGGTGGCAGATGTGGAGGGCAAAAATTTTACGCTTCCCGAACTTGAGAAATTAACGAGCCGCCTCACCAATTATTACCATGATCAAGGCTACCCACTGGCGCGAACGATCATTCCGGCCCAGACCATTACAGCGGGCATTGTGCGCCTGGAAATCATCGAGGCCAACTACGGCAACATCAAACTCGAAAATAGCAGCCGGGCCAGCGATTCCGTACTTACAGCGACGTTGGTCCCGCTTCACAAAGGAGATGTAATCGAACAGCGAAGTGTCGATCACGTCTTGATGTTACTCAACGATATTCCGGGATTGATTGTCGGTGCCACCTTAAAGCCCGGCGAATTGATGGGGACATCGGACTTACTGGTCAACGCTGCGGCAGCTCCAGCAGTGTCTGGCAATTTGATGCTCGATGATTACGGCAACCGCTATACCGGCAGAGTGCGTTTGAGTGGAGGGATGAACATCAATAACCCCCTGCACCACGGCGACATTTTGAGCATCAATGGACTCAGCTCCGGCGGCGAAATGAACTACGCACGCATCGCGTATGAATCCCTGCTCAACGGACAGGGTACGCGCTTGGGTGCAACTTATTCGGCGCTGCGCTATCAATTAGGCGATTCGGTCCGCAACCTCGATGCGCATGGTACCGCGCAAGTGGGAGGTCTATGGGCCAGACATCCCTTCATACGCGGCCAGAAGTTTAATCTGTACGGCAACATCGCCTATGAGCACACGCAACTACGCGACCATATCGACGCCAACTTAACTAGAACTGACCGACATCTGGGCACCTGGTCCGTTAGCCTTGCCGGGGATACGTCTCATTCTTTCTTGAAAGACAGCATCCATTCCTGGAACCTTAACTGGACCTTTGGTCGCATTAACTTCGACGACAGCGCGGCCACGCTGAACGACGATGCGAGTGCAAAAACACTGGGCCGGTTTTCAAAAATCAATCTGGACGTTTCTAGCCTGCTTAGCCTTAATCAAAACAATACGCTTTACTTTGCCGCCGCTGGCCAGTGGGCCAATACCAATCTCGACTCATCGCAAAAAATGACTGTCGGGGGTTCCAACTCAGTGCGTGCTTATGACACCGGTGCGCTGTCAGGCGATATCGCTTATTCGGCGAGCGCCGAGTGGCGGCACGACGTAGCTTCAACATGGCAGTCAGTCGTATTCATCGATACCGCCCATGTGACAGTGAATAAAAATCCTTGGGCCGCAGCAGACAACAGCGCCACCCTCAGCGGCGCGGGTGTCGGACTTAACTGGAGCGGATTCGACCATTGGCACGCCAGAGCTACGCTCGCCGCGCCGATCGGGCCCACACCAGTGCTGGTGGCAACCACAAAATCAGTGCGGCTATGGATGGAAATCGGCCGCAGGTTTTGATCCCGTGAAAAGAACATGTCCGCAACTTTGACGACGTTGGCGCTCAGAAGGCCAGGCAGCGTCGTTTGCAGCTTATAAAAAATAGTTTTTAAAACGGAATATCGTCATCCATGTCCGAGAAATTCGGTGCCGGTTTAGCAACGGCAGGGCGGTGCTCAGCAGCACCGCCGCCCGAACCAGAACCACCTTGAGAATTGTGACGCTGCGCAGGCGCACTTGCACTATTGCCATAACTCCCCGAATCCATTGCCGAATCGCCGCCCATACCTTGACGACCGCCCAGCATTTGCATCGTGTCGCAGACTATTTCTGTGGAATATTTCTCGACGCCATCTTTGTCCGTATACTTACGCGTCTTTAATTTTCCTTCGATATAAACCTGCGAACCTTTTTTGAGGTATTGGCCCATGATCTCTGCCAGTTTGCCAAACGCACTGATGCGATGCCACTCAGTCGCTTCTTTTTGCTCACCGGAGGCTTTGTCCTTCCATTTGTCTGTAGTGGCTACTGCCAGCGTAGCGATTGCATCGCCACTAGGCATATACCGAATTTCTGGATCTCGTCCCAAATTGCCAACGACGATGACTTTATTAACTGATGCCATAAATTACTCCTGTTGAACAGCAGCGGGTAGATCCGGCTGTGCGTGTTGAATTATTTTGTTCGATGCGATTATAAGCCAGCAGGTTCTTCGCAGTATCAAAATACGTGCTGCGAGACGTGAGTTTACCCATGACGAAGGGGACAAACCTAGCATATGACGGCAAGTTTCAAAAACGGCTATAGTAGCAGGTTCCCCGGAGAGAACTCTCTCGGGGGAATGAAACACATACAGCATTTCCTTCTCACGCCACGCATTCAAGCGACCATGGATGATGGACGGAAACTGAGGCAGTGCATACCCTCACAGAAAGAGAAAGCGGTAAATGAAACAGAACCACAATCTAGACCAGATTCGCATCCGTGGTGCGCGCACCCACAATCTCAAAAACATCAGCCTCGATTTGCCCCGCAACAAGCTAGTCGTCATCACCGGCCTGTCTGGTTCCGGCAAATCCTCGCTCGCTTTTGATACGCTGTACGCCGAAGGGCAGCGTCGCTACGTCGAATCGCTGTCGGCCTACGCACGCCAGTTTTTGCAGCTGATGGAAAAACCCGATGTCGATTTAATCGAAGGCTTATCACCCGCGATTTCAATCGAGCAGAAAGCGACCTCGCATAATCCGCGTTCCACCGTCGGCACCGTAACCGAAATCCACGATTACCTGCGCCTGTTGTATGCACGGGTCGGCACGCCCTACTGTCCCGATCATCCGGAAAACCCGCTGGCAGCGCAAACCGTATCGCAGATGGTCGATGCGGTATTGGCCATGCCGCCCGACACCAAACTGATGATCCTGGCGCCGGTGGTGGCCAACCGCAAGGGCGAGCATATCGATCTGTTCGAACAAATGCAGGCGCAGGGATTCGTGCGTTTTCGCGTGCAGAGCGGTACCCATCCTTCCAAAATTTTTGAAGTCGATGACCTGCCCAAGCTTAAGAAAACCGAGAAGCACACCATCGACGTCGTGATCGACCGCGTCAAGGTCAATGAAGAAATCAAACAACGCCTGGCCGAGAGTTTCGAAACCGCGCTGCGCCTGGCCGACGGACGCGCTATTGCGCTTGAAATGGACAGCGGCAAGGAGCAGGTTTTCTCCAGCAAATTTGCCTGCCAGAGCTGCGGCTATTCGTTGCAGGAATTAGAGCCGCGCCTGTTCTCATTCAACAACCCGATGGGCGCTTGCCCCAAATGCGACGGCCTCGGCCATATCGAATTTTTCGATCCCAAACGCATCGTCGCCTTCCCTAATTTATCGCTCGCTTCGGGCGCGGTAAAGGGATGGGATCGACGTAATCAATTTTATTTCCAGATGTTGTCGAGCCTGGCAGAACACTACGGCTTCGACCTCGACCTGCCCTTCGAACAGTTGCCAGACAGCGCGCAGCAAGTCGTATTGTACGGCTCAGGCAAAGAGACGATTCCCTTTGCCTACGTCAACGAAAAAGGCCGCGTGGTCATGAAGGAACACACCTTCGAAGGCGTGGTCAACAACCTGCAACGGCGCTATCGCGAAACCGATTCGATGGCGGTCAAGGAAGAGCTCGCCAAGTTCATCAATGAAAAAGAATGCCCCTCCTGCCAAGGGGCTCGTCTGCGTATCGAAGCGCGTTTCGTCAAGGTCGGCAGCGGCGAACAGCAAACAGCCATTTATGAAGTGGCTGCCAAGCCGCTGCGCCAGACGCTGCAATTTTTTGAAGACTTGATCCTGACCGGCGCCAAGAAAGAAATCGCCGACCGCGTCGTCAAGGAAATAATTTCGCGCCTGAAATTTCTCAACAATGTCGGTCTCGATTACCTCTCGCTCGACCGCAGCGCCGATACCTTATCCGGCGGCGAAGCCCAGCGCATCCGCCTCGCCTCGCAAATCGGCAGCGGCCTGACCGGCGTCATGTACGTACTCGATGAACCCTCGATCGGCCTGCATCAGCGCGACAATGACCGCCTGATCGAGACCCTGAAACATCTGCGCGACATTGGCAACAGCGTGCTGGTAGTCGAACACGATGAGGACGCCATCCGCACCGCCGATTACGTGGTCGATATGGGATTGGGCGCCGGCGTACACGGCGGCGAAATCATCGCCCAGGGCACGCTCGACGACATTTTAAAAAACAAGAAATCCCTGACCGCCAAATACCTGAACGGCAAGCTCAGCATCGCCGTGCCAAAAAAACGCAGTGTCGCCAATCCCGACAAGCAACTCATCATCACCGGCGCTACCGGCAACAACCTCAAAGGCGTCACGCTCACGCTGCCGGTCGGCTTGCTCACCTGCATCACCGGCGTCTCCGGCTCCGGTAAATCCTCGCTGGTCAACGACACACTGTACCCGGCGCTGTCGCGCCATTTGTACGGCTCGCAAACCGAACCGGCCGCGCACGACTCGATCAGCGGGCTGGAACATTTCGACAAAGTCATCTCGGTCGATCAGGCCCCGATCGGCCGCACACCGCGCTCCAATCCCGCCACTTACACCGGTTTATTTACACCAATCCGCGACCTGTTTTCAACAGTGCCGGCAGCCAAAGAACGCGGCTACAGCGCAGGACGTTTTTCCTTCAACGTCAAGGGCGGACGCTGCGAAGCCTGTCAGGGCGACGGCGTGATCAAAGTCGAAATGCATTTCCTGCCCGACGTGTATGTACCCTGCGACGTCTGCCACGGAAAACGCTACAACCGCGAAACGCTGGAAGTGCAATACAAGGGGAAAAACATCACCGAAGTGCTGGGCATGACGGTCGAAGAAGCGCACGATTTTTTCAAACCCGTCCCGCTGATCGCGCGCAAACTACAAACACTGCTGGACGTCGGCCTCGGCTACATCCGCCTCGGCCAAAGCGCCACCACGCTGTCCGGCGGCGAAGCCCAGCGCGTCAAATTGTCGCTGGAATTGTCCAAGCGCGATACCGGCCGCACGCTTTATATCCTCGACGAACCGACGACCGGATTGCATTTCCACGACATCGATTTACTGCTCAAGGTCATCCACCGTCTGCGCGATCAGGGCAATACGCTGGTCATCATCGAGCACAATCTGGATGTGATTAAAACGGCGGACTGGCTGGTGGATCTGGGGCCGGAAGGTGGAGCGGGAGGCGGGAATATTATTGCGACAGGAACACCTGAGGATGTGGCGAAGAATCCGGCTAGTGTGACGGGGAAATATTTGGGTGCATTGCTGGGGATGAAGACGAAAATAAAAAATTGAGAATGAAAATAATAGCTTGATCCGTAGTAAACGCGGTCAGATCATTGAAATGAATCGTCGATCAAACTTAAAACTAGAGAACAGACCAAGAAAAGGCCATGGTGGAAGGTCTGGTAGGAGCCTGTAAATAAATCTGGGTTAATTGCTCTATTTGCGCATTCATTTGGAGTACTCGTAGCACTTGTGATTACACAATCGGCATGCCTCTTCCAAGAGGCGACTGACATCAAACTGAAGGGGCAACATAAATACAAGTCCAGCATCACCCCCGTCTCCTCTTACGATGCGCATCCATTACACGTCAAATGCTAACGCATGGCTTGGCTACGGCTTAAGGGAATATTCCAATACAAACTGCACGGGTAAAGACGAATGTAGCGCGTCTACTTTGGCAAGCTGGGTCACGTAGGTATCATGCAATAGTTTGGTCGGACTATTTTCTATCGCTATCATCAAATGCTTGCGCAACTGCTCCACATCTCCCAAACCGGCATATGCCGCAGCAAGCCAAAAATGGGTTTCGTGATAATACTGGTCACGATCAATTTCTTGAGAAAAAAGTGCTTCTGCGGCCTTGAAATCGCGGCTCTTCATGGCCTCTTTGCCTAGGTCGAAAAAGTAAAATGGCCGATAAGGTTGTAATTGCTCAATTCTTCTGGTCAAGACTTTTGACTCTGCCGTCAAGCCCAGCATATCGAGCACTAACCGCAGATTTGACATGGCAGTAATGTTGGCCGGTTCATGCTCAAGGATGGTTTCAAATACACGTCTCGCCTGATTCGGATGGCGATGGCGCAGGTAAATCACGCCCAGCGTATTGTAGGCATGCAGATACTTTGGATCTTGCACAATGGCTGCGCGTGCCCACCAATACGCGTTATCAAACTGTCCTGAAAGCATGGATTCTGCTGCCCGGCTATTCATAAACATCGCAACAACCGCAGTCTCCGTCACGGTACGCCGGCGTTGACGCCGGATTTCTTCTTTCGGTAAAAAATCAATCGTCACCATGTCATCGTCACCCGATTGCGCATCATCCCGGGCAAGGCTGATGTTGACATGCTGGTTGGCCAAATAAAGATTGCCGGTGCGACTCCAGGACTCATCCCCGATGACGATATGATATTGCACCGGCAACCCGATTTCTTTAGCGAACGCACCCGTCATCATCACCAGCGAGATGCAGTTTCCAGTTCGCTCTTCAAATGCCTGCGCAGCCGTGCGCGTAAAGCTGGCGTCGTAGTCGAGTTTGAGGCCGCGTGCGTCATAGAGCGCATTAAACAAGCCGTGCTGACGACCGTTGGTACGCAATTGCTCAGCGATTTCGGTACGCACATATTGCTTCATTTCGTCGCTGAGGGCTAATGCATCGCTGGCATTAATACGGACTGATGGTGGGGAGAATAAGGCATCGTTGAACAGTAACTCGGGACGCAAAACCACTGGCGGGATCGCGCATGCGACAAGTAGCATCGGCAACAGCATGAGTAACCATTTTTTCATTTGCATTGAATATCCCAACGAACTCGCGTTCATCAGTTTCAAAAGACGCTAAAAAAATTGGCCGCCTCAGGCCAGCACCTTATTTACAGGACTGGCAATCTGGGGCGGGGTGTACTCACCATACACCTTGTATAAGGGTACTTTACAGAATTTTTGCGGACAGAAAACAGGAATCTCATTTACCAACCCATCTTTTCTTTAATGAATGCGGTGAGTTTTTCAGCATTTTCCTGATGTTGTTTTACTCTCGGATGCGCGGTGTAACCTGTAAAGTCAAAAAATAAGGTATCCATTTTTTCGTTTGGGTTTTCTTGTTTCATTTGTTTTACCGCTGCGCTGATATAACCGGGCCATTTAGAACCTTTCTTAACCGCATCCATACTCCCCAGTGCGCAAATGATAAAAGCATGGGGGTATTTTTCACGGATCGTTTTCACGAAAGTTTTGTAGGCTTGAACACGTTGTTCATCCGTTGGCATTGGCTGTAAACGTTTTCTCAAATCAATCAACCAGCTATCGTTTTGAAATAAGTTAATCACCACGACTTCTGGCGTCCATTGCGCAAAATCCCATTTTGTATCGTTGTTGCCGACCGCATTAAGCTGGTCATAAAATTGCGGCATCGTAAAATTGAACCAGCTAATCATAATGCCGATCCCGCTCTGCGAGATCACATGAATTTCTGCATCTAAATTACGCGCTGCGATAGGGCCGTAGGCCATAAAATTATTTTTGCCTTTGATGTCATTGTCGCGACCTCCGTCTATCGCTTCGTTACCCATCCCGCTGGTAATCGAATCGCCGAAAATTTCCATTCTGTGTTTAGGACGTGATGGAGGTGCTAGAAGTTTAGCTTCATCGGCAAGGAAAATATTTTTAAAGGTGGTGGCGCCATCTTCTCCTTCGGTGCGCTTGGTTAAAAGAAATTTGTGCGTGCCTGGCTTTAAATTGGTCGCGACTACATAGGTTTTCTCACCTTGTGCGCATTCCAGAATAACCGGATGAGAAAAATCGTCATCAATAAATACATTGAAATAATTTTTACCCAGTTGGTCATCCAATACCAAGGCCAAATATTTTCCGCTAAAATTGGCCGTCAAGCTGGTGCCGGGCCATGAAAATTGTGGTGCATCAAGGTGCGTAAAATCTACCCGGCCGGTGTATTGCAGCTGTCGGTTGTCGGGCGCAATGGTGGTATGTGCCCATGCTACTGTGGACAGCAGCGAGAACAGCGCCGTGAACAACAAGATTGCAGATCGATGGCTACGTTGTCTGAACATAGGTTATTCCTCGTGATGATTAAAAACGTGTTTAAAGGCGTGTTTAAAGGCTAATTTCAATCCAGTACAGACAAACGATACACCGTAGTCTGACGATAAACTTTACCCGGTCGAAGTATAACTGCCTCTGCATCGGGGCCGTTAATCTGGTTCGGATAGGCATGCGCCTCCAGACAGAATCCATCCTGCGTTCCATACGGCTGCACATTGCGGCCTTTCACGCCCTCCAGAAAATGTCCGGTGTAAAACTGTAGCCCGGTCTCGGTGGTTTCTACTGTCAGTTGACGGCCTGTGCCAGGTTCATAGACACGTGCTGCAAAACGCAATGGAGTTTTGGCTGTATCGTCTTTCGAACCAAGACAATAACAATGATTGAAACCGTGAGTCAATGCCCTCTGAGGATCGGGCCAGCCCATGCGTGCGCCGATCGGGGCCGGCTCCCGAAAATCGAAAGCGCTACCTGCCACTGTCTCCTTCGCAAATGGAATAAAACTAGCGTCGGCCTTGAGGTAATGGTCAGCATGGATCGTCAATATATGATCGCCGATGTCTGAGCTACCGCCATTCAAATTGAAATAGGGATGTGATGTGAGATTGATTGGCGTCGGCGCGTCAGAGATCGCCTGATACTCGATGGTCAGTGCGCCCTCATCGCCCAGTTGGTAACTTATTTCCACTCGCATATTGCCAGGAAAACCTCCCGCGCCATCTGGCGATTCGAGTGTGAGTCGCAGTCTTTCATCCCCCTGCTGCTGGACCTGCCATCGCGCCCTATGAAATCCATGCGCGCCGCCATGTAAATGATGGGTGCCGTCATTACAATCGACAAGGTAATCGACACCATCCAGTGAAAAACGGCTACCCGCAATCCGGTTAGCCCAGCGTCCGACCACAGCGCCAAAATAGGCGGCATTGTTGGCATACGCCTGCGCATCGGCATAACCGAGCAGCACATCGGCCATGTGGCCATAGCGATCCGGGGCCCACCATGACAGGAGCGCTGCGCCATGATCGCTAATTTTCACGCACATATTATGCGCATTGCGTAAGGTGTAGAAGTGTGGGGGCGACCTGACCGGCTCCCGGGAAACCAACGTTTTAGTCATCTTCACTCAATCTCTTATTTCTAGGCATGGCCTCGGATGTTGATACAGATACATTTGCGTTCGCATTTGTAGCAGCTTGCAAAGTGCGCTCCTTGTATTCCCTCGGCGTACACCCCAATTCACGTTTGAATACTGCATGCATATACTGCGCGGAGGTAAAGCCGCAACGAATGGCCAGATCGCCGATATTGCCCCCATCGCTCACCAGTATGGTTTTGGCAGCATCAAGCTTGAAACGCAGGATTTCATCATGGACACTGCGCCCAATTTCCTGCTGAAACTGCGATTGCAATGAGGTGCGTGAAATTCCAACGTAATCGGCTACTTGCTCGGTCTTAATTCCCTGACAGGCATACTGCCGAATGAAGTGCAGCGCCTGCATCACATGGGGATGATTGAACGGCTGGTGCTGAGTGGATGCCAGCACATTGATACCCGATGGCGGCACCAAAATACGGGTACTCGACAGGCGCGCGCCGCCTAACATTTGATGCAGCAAGTGAGCAGCGGTTTTGCCCATTTCCTCGCAACCTTGTTCAACCGAACTGAGCGGAATACGCGTCAACATGCGCGTCAGCGGGTCATTGTCGATACCGATCAAGGCCACCTGATCTGGCACGGCAATACCCGCCATCATGCAAGCCTGCAGCAACTGGCGGGCGCGTGCATCGCTCACTGCAATGATGCCGACAGGTTTAGGCAAACTTTGTAGCCATTGTATTTGCTGATTCACCGCTTCCTCCCAGGCAGGTGCACTGGTGCTTTGGCCACGATAAATTTCTGCTGCCATGTGATCGCTTTGCACTAATCGGGAAAATGCTTTTTCGCGCTCTTGCGCCCAGCGATTGACCGACGCTTCCGGCAAACTGAAACAGGCGAAGCGGGTCAGCCCCGCCTCGATCAAGTGATCGTATGCGAGCCTCACCAGTTTGTAATTATCGGTAGCGACATACGGTATACCGGATGGATAGCACGTTTCATCCTCATAAGATCCTCCCACCGCTACCACCGGTAGTTGGCTATGCGACAGCGCTTCGCATACAGCCGGATCGTCAAAATCAGCAATGATGCCATCGCCCTGCCACCGCTCAATACCCGGCAATCGGAAACGAAAATCTTCTTCCAGAAAGAGATCCCACGATACGCGCGTGCTACTCAGATACGATGCAATTCCGCGCATGACCTCGCGGTCAAACACCTTATTTCCATTGAACAGTAGCGCAATCCTGTGCGCAGTCGGCAACTTCGGCATCCGGTGTTCTCCTGGAGCGCGTGGACCGCTGGGTCGTTCACGTCCGCGGCTCAATGTGGGTTTGTGATGGTCAAGATGGCCTCGATTATAGTGGCTGGCCCAGCTTCAAAACAATCATGCAGCGCAAGACTCATCAGAAACCGGCCACGCTCATCAACGTCGTTCAGAACGAGAAATCACATCTACCCATACCGCCAATGTCAGGATGCCGCCTTTGACGATCATTTGCCAGTAAGTATCGACATCAAGCATCGACATGCCGTTATCCAAGCTAGCCATGACCAAAGCCCCGATCAACGCGCCATACACGGTACCCGAGCCACCGCGCATGGAGGTGCCGCCGATGAAACAAGCGGCAATCGCATCCAGCTCGCCGATCGTCCCGGCCGACGGGGAACCGGCAGCCAGGCGACCGGTGTTAATCAATCCGGCCAGCGCGCACATCAAACCCATGATGCCAAATATCCACAACTTGACCGACTGCACGTTCACCCCTGACAAACGGGTCGCCTCCATATTGCTGCCTACCGAATAGATGCGGCGGCCGAACACGGTTTGGGTCGTCACATAGCTAAAAATCCCCAATAGCACCAGCAACAGCAGGACCGGCAACGGAATCCCCTCGTAGCTATTAAAGGTACGCACAAAGACGAACAGCACCGCGCCTATGGCGGCCAGTTTTACCGCATCGCGCCACACGGGTACCACCTGCAGCCCGTATTGGGCGTTACTCAGGCGTTGACGCCAGGTCAGGAAAATCGACAAGGCGAACAAAGCTATCCCCAGCATCAGGCCCAGTTGCGGCGACAGATAGCCCTGTCCCAGATACACCACTTCAGGCGAGACCGGGGCAATCGTGGCACCGCCCGTCACGCCCAGCAAAATACCACGATACGCCAGCATGCCGCCCAACCCAACAATAAACGATGGGATGCGCATATACGCGGTCATGAAACCGTTGAACAAGCCGACCAGCAAACCGCAGCCCAACACCACGGCCAAGTTCAGCGCTAACGGCAAGTGGTAAGTCACGTCCAGTACCGCAGCGATGCCACCCAGCAGGCCGAGCAGGGAGCCGACCGACAGATCGATTTCACCGGCGATAATGACCAACACCATGCCGCAGGCGAGAATGCCTGTGATCGACATCTGGCGCAGCAGATTGGAGAGATTGCGTGACGAGACGAAACCGCCTTCGGTTTTCCAGCTGAAGAATGCCCAAATCAGCGCAATGGCAATCGCCAGCGCCAGCATTTTGTATTGGGAAAATAATTGTTTGACGTTGTTATTTTTCATGCGAATTCTTCTCAAAAATTAGTCCACATTACTGTACTTGCGGATACTCCGATTCAGGCTAACTCTGCCCCAGTGCTGCCGCCAATACTGTTTCCTGCAACAGGTTCCGGTTGATGAAATTGCCGCGCAGCTTGCCCTCGCCTATCACCAGCACGCGATCCGACACACCCAGCACTTCGGCCAGTTCAGAGGACACCATGATGATCGATACACCTTCCTGGGCCAGACCTAGCATCAGTTTGTAGATTTCGTATTTGGCACCGACATCGACGCCGCGCGTCGGTTCGTCCAGAATCAGCACTTTAGGCTTGGTGAGCAACATCTTAGCCAGCACCGCTTTTTGCTGATTGCCGCCAGACAGGCTGGTAATCGGCAACGCGGGGCTGGCGGTTTTCAGTTCGAGGCGACTGATTTCTTTTTGAATCGTTTGCATCTCGCTGGCGCGGTCGATTCGGGTGAAACGCGAAAATGTATTGAGTACCGTAAGCGTGATGTTCTGGCCCACATTCAGGTCCGGCACGATACCGTGATGTTTGCGGTCTTCCGGCACCATCGCCAGGCCGATCGCAATGGATTTGAGCGGTGTGCTGGTATCGACTTTTTTCCCATTGAGCCAGACCTCGGCCTGATAAAGGCCGGGATAAGCGCCGAACAATGCCGACACCAGCTCGGTGCGGCCGGCGCCGACCAGACCGGCAATGCCAAGGATCTCGCCTTTGTGCAGGGAAAACGAGACATCATCGACGCGCTTGCGCTGCGGGTTATCGACATCATGGCAAGTGACGTTGCGCGCCTCGAAAATGACCTCGCCCGTCGTGTGCTCTTTGGGCGGATACAGGCTGCTCATTTCACGCCCCACCATTTGCGCAATGATGCGATCGATGTTCATGTCCTGCATCGGCGTGGTGGCGATATGCTGGCCGTCACGGATCACCACGATGGTGTCGCAGATGGCGGCCACTTCATCGAGCTTGTGCGAAATGTATACGCAGGTCACGCCCTTGGCTTTGAGTTCGCGAATGATGTCGAGCAGTACTGCAATTTCAGACGTGGTCAGGGACGACGATGGCTCGTCCAGAATCAGCAGTTTGGCTTGCTTGTTGAGCGCTTTGGCAATTTCTATCAATTGCTGATGGCCGCCGCCGTAGTTCATGATCGGCAATGCGACATTCATTTCCGGGATGTTCAGCTCGCGCAGCAATTCATCGGCACGTTGATACATGGCGGCATAGTTCATGCGTCCGCCCGGCAGCGTAATTTCATGACCCATGAAGATATTTTCGGCCACCGATAATTCCGGCACCAGCATCAGCTCTTGATGGATGATGATGATCCCGGCGGCTTCGGTATCGCGGATCGACTGCGCTTTGAGCGGCTGGCCTTGCCACAGGATTTCACCCTCCCAGGTACCGTGCGGATAGACCCCGGACAAGACCTTCATCAGGGTAGATTTGCCTGCGCCGTTTTCGCCGCACAGACCGATGCATTCACCAGCTTTGATCTTGATGTCGATGCCGTTGAGTGCGCGAACACCGCCGAATTCTTTGACGATGCCCTTCATTTCGAGCAGATAACCGGGCATGCTTAGTCTCGTTCAGATGAATGAAATGGGTGGTTCGGGTAGGAAGAAAATAATGTCTGCCCGGCGCGAATATCGCAGGATCGAAACAACGTGTTCATCCCACCTTACCCCGCTCGCCCGAATGGGGCAGGGGCACGGCTGCCGTGCCCCTGCGATTACCGGCGGATTATTTAACGGTGATTTGCTCTTTGGTATAAAAACCGTCATCGACCAACATGTTGATATTCGCTTTGGTCAGCGCGGTGGGTTTGAGCAAAATGGAATGAACTTTTTTCATGCCGTTGTCAGATTCTGCGTTGTACGCAGGTTTTTCATTGCGCACCAACTGAATGGCCATTTTGGACGCTTCAGTGGCAATGGCTTTCAAAGGTTTGTAGACGGTCATGGACTGGGTTCCTGCGATCACACGCTTGACAGCGGCCAGGTCGGCATCCTGCCCCGACACCGGCACCTTGCCACTCAATTTTTGCGCTGCCAGTGCCTGGATCGCGCCCCCAGCTGTGCCGTCATTGGAAGCGACAATCGCATCGATCTTGTTGTTGTTGGCCGTCAACGCATTCTCGACAATCGACATGGCTTCGGAAGCGCTCCATTCCTTCACCCACTGTTGGCCCACGATCTTGATATCGCCTTTATCGATCAGTGGCTGCAGCACTTTCATCTGGCCCTGACGCAGCACTTTGGCATTGTTGTCAGTTGGCGCACCGCCTAACAGGTAATAATTACCTTTCGGTTTTAGTTTGATCATTTCTGCCGCCTGCATTTCTCCCACTTTGCCATTGTCGAAAGAGATGTAAGCATCGATATCCGCATTCAGGATCAGACGATCGTAAGAGATCACCTTGATACCGGCTTTTTTGGCTTCCTTGACGGCATTGGTCAACACGGTAGCATTGAAAGGCACAATCACCAGCACATCGACACCGCGTGAAATCAGATTCTCGATTTGCGAAATCTGTTGCTGCTCGTTCGCGTTGGCCGATTGCACAAACACTTTGGCACCCGCTTTTTCCGCTGCCGCCTCAAAATAATAGCGGTCACGCGCCCAGCGTTCGACGCGCAGGTCGTCGATGGAAAAACCGATTTTTGGGTTCTTTGCATCGGCAAGCGCACTGGCACCCGACAAGGCCAGCACAGCGCCCACGACTGTCGTACCGATCATTTTTTTCATTGTTTGTTTCATTATGTCGACTCCTCTTTTTTTTGATAAATGGTGAATCCAGGACTTACGCAAAATCACGCCAATAAAATAGGTCACACACCACCCGATTGAATCCGTAGGAGCGCCCCTGCGAGTTCGGTGGTTTTTTGGGGTTACACATTAATGGTTAGTGGTTGTGTCTGGGCAAAACATTCCCCACGCCGCGATATTTCAAGGCCAGCTCCATGCAGGCACCTGTCTCCAATTGCCCGACCGTAGAACGATAAATCTCCTGCCACGGCGTCTGGGTCGGATTGACCGGCGGTATGCCTTCCGTCTTGCGCCGCGCCAGTTCCTCGTCGCTGATTAACATATTGCAACGGCCGGTATTGAGATTAACCTGGATCATGTCGCCGGTGCGCAGATAAGCCAAACCGCCGCCGACCGCACTTTCAGGCGAAGCGTTCAGGATCGACGGACTGTCCGAGGTACCGGATTGACGCCCATCGCCCAAGGTCGGCAGGTTGTTGATCCCGCGCTTGAGCAACGCATCGGGCGGCTGCATGTTGACCACTTCGGCTGAGCCGGGCCACCCTACCGGACCGGCACCGCGTATCACCAGAATCGTGTTCTCGTCGATTTCCAGTGCAGGGTCGTTGATGCGGGCGTGATAATCGGAGGAGCCGTCAAATACGACAGCGCGGCACTCGAATACGTTTTCGTTGCCAGGTATGCTGAGATAACGTTCACGGAATTCGGTCGAAATCACGCTGGTTTTCATGATGGCGAAATCGAACAGATTGCCTTTCAATACCATGAAACCCGCATGCTCTTTAAGCGGCTCGGCAAAAGGCTTGATCATTTCGCGGTCGGCGCTTTCACGACCGGCCAGATTCTCCGCCATAGTCTTGCCGGTGACCGTGCTGCGGGCTGCGCGCAATTTTCCGGCTTTCAGCAATTCCCACATGATGGCGGGCACACCGCCAGCGCGATGAAAACGCTCGCCTAGATATTTCCCGGCGGGCTGCATGTTCAGCAACAAGGGCACGTCATAACCGAAGGTCATCCAGTCGTCCGAATGCAGTTCGACTCCGGCGTGGCGCGCCATCGCCATGATGTGCGGCTGAGCGTTGGTCGAACCGCCTATCGCGGCATTGACCACGATGGCATCAAGGAAAGCATCCCGCGTGAGGATGCTCGATGGACGTTGATCCTGATGCGCCATCTCGACGATACGGCGACCCGTTTCATATGCCATCTGCCCACGCTCACGATACGGCGCTGGAATCGCCGAGCAACCGGTGAGCGACATGCCGAGCGCTTCGGCCAGCGCATTCATCGTCGACGCGGTTCCCATCGTATTGCAATGCCCTGCAGAGGGCGCCGAGGCCGCTGCAATCTGCAAAAATTTTTCCTCGTCTATTTCGCCTGCGGCCAAGCGGCGGCGCCCCTTCCAGATGGCTGCACCCGACCCTACCAATTCGCCGTCCATCCAGCCGTCCAGCATCGGGCCGCCAGACAATACAATAGCGGGAATATCGACGGTCGAGGCAGCCATGATTTGCGCCGGTGTAGTCTTGTCGCAGCCCGTGGTCAGCACCACCGCATCGATCGGATACCCATGCAGGATTTCGACCAAGCCGAGATAAGCCAGATTGCGGTCGAGCGCTGCGGTCGGACGACGGCAATTTTCAAACACCGGATGTAAGGGAAATTCCATCGGAATGCCGCCGGCATCGCGAATGCCATCGCGTACTCGCTGCGCTAATTCGAGATGAATACGGTTGCACGGACTAATATCGCTTCCACTTTGGGCGATGCCGATGATGGGACGACCCGAGCGCAGTTCATCGGGCGTGATACCGTAATTCATAAAACGCTCGAGATATAAAGCCGTCATATCGATATGATCGGGGTTGGCGAACCAATCCTGTGAACGAAAACGATGCGAGGCGGCTTTGAAACTTTTCATTGTGCGTTTCCCTTTGAAAAACGATATTGCTGCAAACCCGGCGTCTCGACACGAAAGGAAAATAATGCGCCGGCCAATGGCTGCTGCACTCGCTCTTCGGCAGACAATTCTTTCCAGGCTGTGGTGACGTAAGCAGTGCGCAAATCGTCACCGCCAAAGGCCAGCTTGGTAATGTTCGAACAGGGAAAAGAAATCGTTTCTACGATCTCGCCCTGCGGCGAATAACGATCAATACGCCAGCCACGGAATACCGCAATCCAGACAAAACCATCCGCATCGACAGCCATGCCATCGGGATGTCCTCCCGCCGTGATCCGCGCAAATTCACGCTTGTTCGAAAGCATGCCATCGGCCGCCGCATCGAAGACATACACGACATGTCCAAGCGTATCGGTATGATACAAAGTGCGTCCGTCTGGACTCATGGCCGGACCATTGGTAATCACATAACCAGGGTCTTGCCGAAGTATCTCCCCGGCCTGGTGGTCTATGCGATATAACGAGCCAGTCGCGGCTTTCTGACCATCATCCATCGACCCAAACCATAAGCGACCACGATAATCGACAAACCCATCATTGAGACGATTAGTAGGAATAGGGCGTTCAACTTCTTTATACAGAGAAAACTGGCCCGTGTCTGTATTGAAGTGCATCAGCCCACCACGCACGCCACACATGAAACCACCTTGCTCTAACGGTGCAATAAAGCCGATCTGATCCGGCGCATCCCAACTTTGGCGCTGCCCGTTTTTCTCCGACCAGCGATGCAATTTGCGGCCCTTGATGTCGACGAAATAGACAGCGTGCTCCTCGGCCATCCATATCGGTCCCTCGCCCAGCTCTGCGCCCACCGGCCACACGCATTCAGGAACTTTTTGACTCATGCTCCGTACCACCCCGCATCGACAAAATATTCGCGGCCCGTACATTTAGCCGCATTATCAGATGCCAGAAAAAGCGCCATGGCGGCGACATCTTCCGGCTCCACTCGCTGCTTTAACAATTGCGCAACAAGGATCTTAGCTTCTTCTTCGGGCGTATGCCACAACGTCATTTGGCGAGGGGTACGCACCGCCCCGGGAATGATGCAATTGACCCGAATACCATGCGCGCCAAGATCGCGCGCCAAGCCGCGCGTCAAACCCTCAATGCCTGCTTTGGCCGTCATGTACAAGCTCAAATTCGCCATCGCTAAGTGCCATGAGATGGATCCGAGATTGAGGATGACGCCATTGCCCGATGTCTGCATGCCCTCCACCACTGCCTGCGCGCAAAAAAACTGGTGACGTAAATTAACCGCCATGCGCTCATCCCAATAGGCGGGACTCACCTCCTGAACAATATGCCTGTCATCGTTAGCCGCATTGTTAATCAGAATATCCACCGGGCCGGCGGCTTTCGCTATGTTACTGAAAGTTTCTGCCAGCGCAGGCAAATCCAATAAATTGCAATGCAAGAATCTAGCCGGATGACGCGTATCGCTGAGCGATTTTTCTAACGCCTGGGAAGCGTCATCGGCAATATCGAGAAAAAACACTCTAGCCCCTTGACTGGCAAATGCCTGCACCATCGCCGCACCGATGCCAGTACCTCCGCCGGTAACGACGACCAGCTTGTCAACCAGGCTGGGGTAAGTGGCGTAGATCATTGCTTCTGTCGAAATCGCGGCATTCATGCTGCGCCGATCAAACCGCGTTTTGCTAAGTTTTGATAGAGAGAACGCACCCCAAACTTCCAAGGGGGAATAGCATTACATAACTGAACATGGTTAAGCAAAGCCCCCAATGAAGCGGTCGCAATAGTAACGCGGTCGCCCAAATGATGGGTAAAGCCGGTACCGGCTGCATCCCGATCTTTGATGGGTGAAAACATGGTGCCCAGAAACAGCATAAAACCATCGGGATATTGATGATAATCGCCCCCGGTTTGTTCGACCAGATCGAGTGGATCACGGCTGATCTCACGCATGAAACTAGCGCCGTCCAAGCGAAAACCATCATCCTCGCCTTCGATGACTAAACTCAATTCCGCATTGCGGATCGTATCGATCGTGAAGCGCTCGTCAAACAGGCGAATGAAAGGACCAATCGCGCACGAACCGTTATTGTCTTTTGCTTTGCCTAATAACAAAGCGCTGCGACCTTCGATATCCCGCAGGTTAACGTCATTACCGAGCGTAGCGCCGACCACTTCCGCCCGGCTGTTGACGGCCAGGACAATCTCCGGCTCAGGATTATTCCAACGTGACTGCGGCAGCAAACCCACCGCTTCCCCAAAACCTACGGCCGACATGGGCTGCGATTTCGAGAACACTTCTGCATCCACACCAATGCCCACTTCCATATATTGCGACCACGCGCCACGGCTGATTAATTCTTGTTTCAGCTGCTCAGCAGCGGCCGACCCGGGTTTGATTTTTGAAAGGTCGGTGCCAATAGCTTTCTTCAACTCGGCTCGCAAGGTATCAGCACGTGCGGCATCGCCAAAAGCCTGCTCCTCAATCACACGTTCCAGCAGGCTGACTGCAAAAGTAACGCCGCAGGCCTTGATCGCCTGCAAATCGCAAGGGGCAAGCAGCCTGGGCGCATCCGAATTCACATCAGAAAGTCGAAAAGCCAACAACGCATCCTCGATCAATTTGACTACCTTACCCAGTGATTCCCCCTGAGCGCGCTGCACAAAATCAAGCAGATCGGGACGCTCCAATAAGTCAGCGACGGTAGGCACGAGCGCGGTGATGTCAACTACTTCGCCCTGTCGCACGATGACGACGGACGGACCATTAATTTCACCATGACGCCATACTCGTCCAACTAACAGCGCTGTCGGCAAATCGGCTGGTAACATTGAAGCTGCGGTAATAATTTGCATAAACCTTTCTCATTTCGTTTGTTCGTAAAGTGTGCCATCAACATCATCCACACCTGCCCCAAGGCGAGGCAAAAGAGATTTTGATTGTGCTTGCACAAACCCACTTCCGCAATTATGAAATCCATCAAAACGGCTCATGATTATTTCCGGCTTAGCCCCTTCGTTTTAGTTTGAGCAGATCGAAATCGCTAATGAAAATACTCCTCTAAAAATGCAGCCGTTGCATTGACGGTAGGTGTAAGCCAAGGGTCGAATAGCCAAAATGAATGTGGGGTATCCGGCAATAAAAAGACCCGGGAAGGCACCGACAACATCTGCATTTTTTCAATCATTTCGCTACGTCCTACGCTGAAACGCGTTTGCGCACTCCCGATAAATAAAATCGGCGGCGTTTCTTTTCTTACATAAAATGTCGGCGATGCTTCGTGCCATCGATCTTTCTTTTCCTCATAACGTCCACCAAACCATGCCCCTGCGGAAGAGGGTTTCTTCGTGGGGTCGTCTTCATAGAATCGCGCCGCTTCGGAAGTAAAATCGGACAAACCATCGATATTGATAATCGCTTGCGCAGCGCTGGACACAGGATCAAATTTTCCTTGCGGATCGAATTTCTCCATACCGTTGGTCACGCCAACCAAACTGGCAATCTGACCGCCGGCGGAACCACCGGATACGGCTATTTTTTGCGGATCGATGTCGTATTTTTCTGCATTGCTCCGCATCCAGCGGATCGCGGCCTTGACATCAAAAATTGCTGCAGGATAGGGCGCCTCCGGGGAAAGACGATAACTGATCGTTGCCGCAACATACCCACGCTCAGCCATACGGATCGCCATCGGTGTAAAATTTTCTCTATATCCCGCCCGCCATCCACCGCCATGCACAAAAATAATGCCGACTTTCTTTTTTATAGGACTTGCGCAAAAAATGGCGGTTGGAAAGTAGAGATCGAGTTGCATACTTCTATTTCCATATTGCACATAGGTGATATTTTTTATCTCTTGCACGCAATCGGGGACATCACGACTGGCGATGTGGATAAAAGGGTATTCGCCGACTAATTTTTGGTAAGTAGTCGCTGCGTTGTATGTATTATCGGGATCATTGAAAGTGCTGACGTTAACGAGAGTGTGGCAAGCGGATAAAAGGAAAAATAACGATATGCCCGGTAGAAATCTCGCTGCGTTACCAGAACAGAAAAATGCGCATAGAGCGACATATTTTTTCGACGCGAAAAATGGGATCATGGCAAAGCCCGATAAACAAGATGAGCGAAGCGTACTTTACCTTTCCCCGCCGCATAAATAGCGGGGCGCAAACTCATAAAGCCATAAGCAACGTTGTGGTTATAGCCCGATACTTCCATTTGCATCCCGTATTTCTGCCAAGTTTTCCCTTGATCCGTGCTGGTGTGGATCGTGAGGATGTGGCGATTGTTAGTCACGCGCATGCGCAACTTGTTGTGCATGCCCAGAGGCTTAGGCGTATTGCGTTGATCCATGCCATAACGGTGTAAGACAAAGTTGTTTTTATTGACGCCTACGCCTGCATATAATTTGTCGTTATAAAACAGTAGCGCTCCGGCCTGCGCATCGTCGTCGAAATCGATGTCGATTTCGAATTGATACGCTTGGTCCCCTACCAGAAAAGTCAGCGGTGAACTATTGCTGGGCGACGTGCCCTTGGCACTGAGTTCCAACAGGCCATCGTGATAGTCGATACGTTGATTTTCGCTGACATCTCCACGAAAAAAACTCCATTGCAAGCCGAATTTATTGGTAGAGAAATCGTCCGACAACGCCATCCCGTGCTCGACTGCAGTACCGCCCACCGGCTTTGGAATCGGCTTTCCAGGATCGTAATCCCTCGCCTTGAACCAACCGTCTGACGTCCACGCAATCGGTGCCATCAGTGCTTGCCGCCCCAAAGCCTGAAAGCCATTTTCATACGCATCTTGCGATAACCTGATTATGGCGTCATGCACTTTCTCTGGATTTGATCACGGCAATCCACCTAACGCATAATCAAAAACGTAACCATGTTTTCCATTTTCTATCATGATGGACATTTTTCCCGACAATCCGAGCAGTTCGCCGGTCCCCGAATCGGGCACCACTTCAAGCACAAGATGATCTTTCCCGCGATGCATGGTTCCAAAATGCTGCAGGACGAAACTTCCACTAAAGCCCGATAAATTACCACTAACCTGTTCCATTGCGACATAACCGGCAGAACCTTTTATCGTGGTCATAGCACTCAGCATTTCGCCCTTGCTAGTCGCTTGCAAAGCACCGTGAAAAATTTTATCAATCGACATCCTGCCCAGCCTGATTCCATCAGCACCATCGGCGTACGCATCCAGCGGTTTCAAACTGACTTCAAATTCTCCAGAAATTTTCATGATTTTTTCTATCCAAGTAAATGGTATGTACAAACTTTATCGGCTCAACGAAATTCAGGATTTGCCTCAATAAACTGATCCAACTGAACACGTACCGTCTTCTGTATTTTTGACTTGAAAAACGGCGTCCAGCCAAATACAATCCCCACTGGCCCAAATGCCATGATGCTCCAACGCCATAGATTGAAAGAGTCGTTATGTCTCAAAATCTTTCCGTCTTTAAATTGGAATTTTGCATCGATCTTGTTGTGAACCCGACGTCCCGTTTGCGGCAACGTGTACTTGGCCTCCCAATGGGCGCTGCCATCCTGGGCGTTAGCCTGAATCTGGTCAAACATTCTGTCATTAGGATCTGCACGCCGCTGGCATAGAAAAGCCCACATTGCTTTTGCGCGTTGACCTTTGAGGTGTGGAAATACAGGATCAGAAAATTCCACATCCGCGTGATAGCACGCGATCATTGCTTTTGCGTCGGAGTTTTTGAATGCCGTGTAGAACTGTTCCAGCAATTTCTCGTTGTCATGCATAGGCTAAAGTTCCTTTTTATTTACAACAGGCAATTACCCCTTCGGCCCCTTGCGAAAGGACTTGGATGGGGCACCGGAAAAACCGCCTTTGCCTTTGAATGGTTTCTTCTCTCCCAATTTTGCGCCAACCCCCGGCTTGACCCCAAGAGTCAATTTCTTCCCCGCTGGAATGCTGGGTAACGGTGGCATTTCTCCGCCTTGGCTCATGCGCAATTTTTGGCCTGCCAACGATACTGTATTCAAATGATCGAGAACTTCTCTCGGCATGCCATCGGGCAGCTCTAACAAACTATAGTTATCGAAAATTTCGATGCGGCCTACATGTTTGGCTTCGAGCCCGGCTTCGTTAGCAATTGCGCCGACGATATTGCTTGGGATGACAGCGTGATTACGGCCTACTTCAATGCGGAAAATACTGACTTTTGATTTTGGTTTTGGCATATCTTTCTTCGATGCCTTCAACGGTGCGACATGTGCAGCGAAGTCGGCAATGGCTAGTCGGGTGCTGGCCTCGGCGCTGGATTTCTTAGTGGGTTCCTTGGCCAATAGAGATACGGGAGCAAGTACTGGAACAGGGGCCGATACAGGCAACGGTGCTTTTTTCTTTTCTGGTTTCGCGGGCGCTGCGATTGGTTCGCCATCGGGACGGATGCGTAGTTGCTGGCCAGCGACCCACACATTTTTTAACAAGTCGAGCAGTTCTCCAGATAGGGAATCGGGCAGATCGAGGACGCTGTAGTCATCATAGATTTCGATACGTCCAATGTGTTTGGAATCGATGTTGGCTTCGTTGGCAATAGCCCCGACAATGTTGCCGGGCTTGACGCCGTGGGCGTGGCCGACTTCGATGCGGAAGGTTTGTTTGCCCGGATCGGCTGGACGGAGGACACGTTCTTTTTTCGGATAATCGGGGCGCTCGCTACGTTCCGAACGGGGACTGCGCTCAGAACGATCATTACGTTCATTACGATCGCTACGCTCGAATTTTGCACCGCGTGCTGGGCGCTCGTCGGATCCGCCGGCATTCGCTTGTGGTTCGCGCTTGTTTTTATCGAGCAAAAGCGGCACGCCGCCCCGTGCCATTTTCGCCAGCGCTGCGGCGATTTCAATGGCGGGAATGTTTTTCTCTTGTTCGTAGTCTTCAATGAGGGATTGAAATAATTCCAGCTCGCCAGCTGCCAATGTTTCACTAATCTGATCTTTGAAGCGGGCAATGCGCACATCGTTGACGGCTTGAATGCTAGGCAGTTCTAACCGGCTGATCGGTTGACGAGTAGAACGCTCGATGGCCTTGAGCAGATTTTGTTCACGCGGGGTGATGAACAAAATTGCTTCGCCATTGCGCCCTGCCCGACCGGTACGACCGATGCGGTGAGTATAGCTTTCCGGGTCGTGCGGCACGTCGTAATTGATGACGTGGCTAATACGTTCGACATCGAGGCCGCGTGCGGCAACATCGGTGGCAACCAGAATGTCGATACTGCCGTCTTTGAGTTGGCCAATGGTACGCTCGCGTTGTTGCTGTTGCAGGTCGCCGTTGATAGCAGCGGCGGAAAATCCGCGGGCTTGCAATTTTCCAGCTAACTCTTCAGTGCCAAGCTTGGTACGTGCAAAAATAATCATGCCGTCGAAAACTTCTGCTTCCAAAATACGCGTGAGGGCATCGAGCTTGTGCATGCCGCTCACCAGCCAATAACGCTGACGAATATTGTCGGCGGTGCCGGTTTTTGCGGCCACAGTCATCTCCGCTGGATTGCGCAGATAAGTTTGTGCGATGCGCTTGATGACAGAGGGCATAGTGGCCGAAAATAAGGCGGTCTGGCGCGTGGCGGGGGTTTTTTGCAAGATGCTTTCGACATCGTCGATAAAACCCATACGCAGCATTTCATCGGCTTCGTCGAGGACCAGCGTTTTGAGCTTGGATAGATCGAGCGAGCCTTTATCGAGATGGTCGATCACGCGCCCCGGCGTGCCCACCACAACATGCACGCCGCGACGCAGGGCGGACAATTGCGGGCCGTAACTTTGGCCGCCATAAATCGGCAACACATGAAAACCAGGAATGTGGGTCGCATAGCGCTGGAATGCTTCGGCTACTTGAATCGCCAGCTCGCGTGTGGGCGCAAGCACCAAGGCTTGCGGGGCGGTTTGACGGATATCGATGCGCGACAGAATCGGTAGTGCGAACGCGGCGGTCTTGCCAGTGCCGGTCTGAGCCTGACCGAGCACGTCGCGATTGTCCAGTAAGAGGGGAATCGTGGCCGCCTGAATCGGGGAAGGTGACTCGTAGCCCACCTCTTTGAGAACGCGTAGCAGCGGTTCGCTCAAGCTCAGGTCAGAAAAAAGGGGAAGTGGTGTATCAGACATGGCGTCCTCACAAAAGTCGCTCGAATCGCCCAATGCGAAAGAATCTGGGCGCTAGTTTACTCTCTTGTTGGGCAATGAACCTAGACGCATCCATTAATCCCTTCAAGAGTTTGATTAGCGCTCAGTTTGTCATCCCCGCGCTTTTAGCTGGGATCCCGTGGCGTTCGTTGAGCAAAGAAATGGCTAGTGCCTGGCGCAATTCCTCAAAAGATACACTGAAATAACAGCAGGGAAATTAAAGCCCATTTCATCCCATCCTCATTTTATCCATGCGCCAGAAAATCCGCATTATTTATGCGCCAGCTAGTCTGTTTTGTTTTCAACCCAGATTTTCCATTAGGACGAGTTCAAGTGTGCATCTGGCGTACTGCCTGGCAAGGGTGCAACAGGGGTTTCGAATGACAGGTCATTCGCCTGCGTAACGGTGTTCGCGTATCAGCGCACAGGCACCCTCCTTGCAGGGCGCATGGAGAAGGGTGTTCCACTGGAACGCCGAAGCTGCCCGGCGGTGCCCCAGATGGGCAATGGGATTCGTAGCGCTCTCACTCAATCCGCGATCTTCATTTTTACGCCAGCGCCAGCAAACAGGCGGCT
>JANXTY010000029.1 GCA_025352145.1 Oxalobacteraceae bacterium | reverse complement strand
GTCCCCCTGGAAATCATCGCCATTGAGAAGTAACTCGTAAGCCAGATTAAAGCCTAGTCTCTTGGGCAAAATGTAGGTCGCTCCCATGCCTGGTGTAAATCCGTAATTCATGAAGCTAGCGTTATAAATACTTTCGCGGCTCAGGACGATGAAGTCGGAAAACAGTCCCATTGCAAAGCCGCCGCCGAGTGCGTGGCCTTGCATGGCGGAGATGACCGGGACCTCGCAATATAGTGCGGGGCGCATCAAATCGACTTCGTTAAAAAAATGTTTCCCCTCTTGCAGCGTGAGTAAATCCGCATGCGTTCCGCCTGATGCGAAGTAGCTGTCGTAGCCGGTGACGATCACAACACGATAACGCGCTTCTTCCGAAATACGCCGGTATGCATCGAATAAACCGGCAGTTAATTCGCGGGTAAATGTATTCCGGTTTTTTTTATCCTGCAGGGTAATAAGTGCGATACCCGGCTCGATTTCCTGCAAGGTGACGGCTTGTTCAGTCATTTTTTTCTCCTGAAATGATCAGCGTAGCGACGGGCTATTCCTCTATTTCGGCGAGGAAACCGGTCAAAAATTTTTTATGAAAATAGGCGATGCAGTAAACCATGTCGCATGTTTTTTGGTCAAGCAAAGATTGATAGCATGCGTTAAAAAATAAAAAAATGCGCTTCTCAATTTACCCTGAAAACGGCAAAGAGTGAGGATCGCATGTGCGTTTTCAAGCATCGCATTCATGGACATTTCCTCGCCTCTCTCTATCGAAATTAGCGAGCTCCGAAGAGGAGTCTGCAAAGCATATCGTCAAATGGTTTAACCAATACGAAAGCGTTGACCCTCAAATTCTGCAAATGCAAAAATGCTGCACAAGTCAATTTTCCGATGTCGCGTTTTAACGCGGCGGTTCCGGTCATGTGGAGTAGGTGTAATGCAGATGAAAGATGAATGCGCCGGCCATCAAAGCAAATGGATGCCAATTGCAGATTGTGTGCGGATAGCCGCTTGCGATGGCTCGATGGCCAGCTGTGCCGGCGCTTTTAACGGGGGCGACGCATGACTAAGCCAGCAAACGGACAAGAGGGACGTATTGCGGTCATCGGCATGGCCTGCCGCTTGCCGGGCGCGGCAAACTATGAAGAATTTTGGGACAACCTGCGCAATGAACGTTGCAGCGTCAGAGAAATTCCTGCAGAGCGCTGGAGTAAAGAACAATTCTTTTCTCCGCAATCGGAAGAGCCGAACAAGTCGGTCAGCAAATGGGGTGGCTTCATCGATGATGCGGATTTGTTCGATGCCATGTATTTTGGTATTTCGCCGCGGGAAGCACAGTGCATGGACCCGCAGCAACGCATCATGCTGGAACTGGCATCGAGTTGCTTTGAGGATGCGGGCTATTCCCAATCGAAGATTAGCGGCAGCCGCACATCGGTGTTCATCGGCACCGGCAATCTGGATCACGGCTTGCGCTTGCAAGATTCGCAGCAACCGGTGTCAGCGTATTGGGCGACCGGCGTTCATCTAAGCGTGATTCCCAACCGGATTTCTTACGCATTTAATTTGAACGGGCCGAGCGTGTCGGTTGATACCGCATGCTCTGGCTCCTTGCTGGCTTTGCATCAAGGCATTCAATCGTTGCGTTACGGCGACGCGACCATGGCCTTGATCGGCGGCTGTAGCATCTTAACCAACGTCACCCATTTCACCTCATTTTCAAAAATGGGAATGTTGTCTCCCGACGGCTTGTGCCGGACATTTGATGAGACAGCCAATGGCTATGTCAGGGGCGAAGGCGCGGCCTTTGTACTGATCAAACCGGAAGAACAGGCGCTGGCTGATGGCGACAGAATCCTTGGCATCATCATTGGCTCCGCCGTCAATCACGGCGGCCACGCGCGCACCCTGACCTCGCCCAATGCCTTCGCGCAGGCCAGGGTCATCATCGATGCGCACACGCAGGCCAATGTTGCTCCCGATAGCATCAGCTATATCGAGGCGCACGGTACCGGAACGCCAAAGGGCGACCCTATCGAGATCGTCGGTTTGAAAAGAGCGTTTGCAAAATTAGCTGAACAGTCTGGTGTGCCATTGACTGCAAAGAGCTGCGCCATCGGCTCGGCAAAAACCAATATCGGCCATTTGGAACCGGTCGCTGGCATGGCTGGGCTGATAAAAATTCTGCTCAGCATGCAACATAATGTATTGCCCAGGTTGCTGCATTTCACCACACTGAATCCGCGCATCGATCTCGAAGGAAGCCCGTTCTACATGCTTGACAAGACGGAGCCGTGGATGCCTGCCAAAGACGGTAACGGCGCGCCGTATCCGAGGAGAGCGGGCATCAGCGGTTTTGGATTTGGCGGCACCAATGCGCATGTCGTTCTCGAACAGGCAGCACCTGCCGCGCCGAGAGCGGCTGACTCGCTTTCGTCGCACCTCATTTGTTTGTCAGCCAAAACGGAAGAAGCGCTGCTGCAACAGCAAAGTCAGTTGGCCGCATGGCTGGCGAAAGAAGGGCAAGAAGTCGAGCTGCGCGATCTGAGCGCAACCTTGTTGTCGGGCCGTGAGCATTGGGCCTTCCGTCTGGCGTTTCAAGCAAACAGCATTGCCGAAGCCAGGGAAAAACTCGTTCGCTCGCTGCCAGCAAAGCAGGCGCCTGATCAACACGCCGTCGCTGATTTATTTTACGGCGTCATCGAACCTGGAAAATCCGAATCGCCTCCTCCGTCCAAAGAAAATTTCCCACAGGTCTTTTTGGAGAAGTTGCGTCGGCACGTTGGCGGGCAGGAAAAAATGGACGCGCCGGAATACATGGCCGGACTGGGCTTGCTCGCCGCGTCGTTTTCCCAAGGACACGCAATTGATTGGGCGGCCATCTTTACCCATGCCGATGCGCGCTGCATAGCATTGCCGACCTATCCGTTTGCCAGGAAAAAATATTCATTCCTGGTGGCACAGCATGAAGAGAAGCCACCGATGTCAGAAATCATTCCAGCACTCGAAACAGCGCGGACAGAAACGCCTGCTCCAGCTGCAGTCCCCGCCCTGGTCTCGATACCCCGCCAACGTATTGCATTACTGACCCTGGCCGAACCGCCGGGCATCGCTGTCAAGCCTTTTCCGGTTGCGGACGATGAATTTACTACACACGTTCAGCCGCCAATACGGCAACCGTTGACCAAAGTAGCGTCGCCCTCGCAGCGGAAAGAAAATGCACAGGGTTCCGAGCAGGAACTGCAACAGGAAATGCGGGCCAGCCTGGCTGCCGCCTTGTACCTGGAGAAGCACGAAGTCGACGTAACGCGCTCATTCGTTGAGCAAGGGCTCGATTCGGTGGTCGGTGTCGAGTGGATGCGCACCTTGAATCGGTCCTATGCCATCAATATCACCGTTACCAAGTTGTATGACTATCCCAGCATCGTGTCGCTGGCAGCATTTATCGCATTGGAAATCGGCAGGCAGAAGATGCCCGCGAAGATGCCCGAACACGCGCTTGAAAGAAAGACCGGAGCCGAGGCTGTTGCCGGGAATAAAGCGCTGGCCAAGACCAATGAGGTGAGTGCGCAACACTGCAAAATTGCTTTACCTTCATTGCGTGCTACCACCGCTAGCGCGGTGTCCTATCCCGCGTCTTCTCAGCCGGAGCAGAAAGATACACAACAGCACAATCAGCAAAAAACTACCGCTACAGAATCAAGCTCGGAATCAAGCCATGTATTCGAGGCGGGTGTCAGTGCAACCTTGCGTGAAGAACTGGCGCAGAGTCTGGCCGCGGTGCTTTACATGGATCAAGAGTCGATTCAATCCGATCGTCCATTCGTTGACCTGGGACTTGACTCGGTAGTCGGTGTCGAATGGACGCGCATCCTCAACAAGGAGTATGGGATGTCGATGCCGGCGACCAGGTTGTACGACTATGCAACGATCGACGCATTGGCAACCTATTTGGCCGAAGTGCAGCCAAAGAAACCCTCGTCCACAGTGACCGAGGTGGCGACAAAAGCGATAAAAGAAACAGTGGAAGCTGCGGTAAAAAATACGCCGCCACAGCATACGCAAAGCACACAAGCCGTTCCACACCCTTTCACATCCAAGCCGCCCTCGCGCCCGCTGCCTGCGAGGAACTACGGTCTGGCATTGACCACGGTGCAGGCACTTGATGAAGTCTCGGTTTCCGATTGGGTGTTGCCGATGCCAGCTCATGACGAAGTCACGATTCGCGTGCATGCATCGGCCATTAATTTTCCCGATGTCATGTGTGTGCAAGGCCTCTATCCGACCATGCCAGCGTATCCCTTTGTGCCGGGGTTTGAGGTAGCCGGTGTGGTATCGAGTGTCGGTGAGGGCGTAACGACCTTCAAGGTAGGCGATGCAGTCATCGGCCTTACTGGCCGCGATTTGGGAGGACATGCCAGCCACGTGAATGTGCCAATGAGCCAGCTTACTCACAAGCCAAAAGCCATGTCGTTTGAAGATGCTTGCAGCATCCCTGTCATATTTTTAACCGTCCAGCACGCATTCGAGACAGCCAAACTGGCACCACATGAGCACATCCTGATTCAAACCGCCACGGGCGGCTGCGGGCTGGCTGCCGTGCAAATGGCGCGACTGCTGGACTGCGTTTGTTACGGCACCTCCAGCCAGCCTGAAAAATTGGCGGTCTTGCACAGGATCGGCGTCGAGCATGCCATCAATTACAAGAGTACCGAGTTCGACAAAGAAATTCTCGCCATATCGCAAGGTCGTGGCGTCGATGTGGTGCTGAACATGTTGGCGGGCGACGCTATTCAACGCGGATTAAATTGTCTTGCCCCTTTCGGACGTTATCTGGAAATTGCAGTACATGCATTGCGTACCAGCCAGAAGCTGGATCTATCGAGATTGGTGCACAACCAATCGGTTCACAGCATCGATATGCGGCGCATGATGCTGGAGAAGAATTCCAGCGGGAGCGCGTCGTTTGCGGCCTTACTGCCCTTGTTCGAGTCGGGGCAGTTAATGCCCGTGGTGTCGCGTATTTATCCGGTCGGACAAATTGCCGATGCCCTGCGTTACGTCACGCAAGGCAAGCATATCGGCAAGGTTGTCATCAGCCATACCGCCACCGAGATGATCGATTGTACCGAGCAATGCATTCAAGGGATGATCGAGCAGCGCCAACACTGCGCGCAGGCCCCCCGTTATATCGCGAAGTCTGCGCTGCCGGTTGCGGCAATGCGCGATACAAAACCTTCCGTGCACATTGAGGAAACGGCGCAGGAACGGATTGCCGTCATCGGCATGGCGGGACAGTTCCCGCAGGCGAAAAACCTTCAGGAATTCTGGCGCAATCTGAGCCAAGGAAAAGACTGTATCGAAGAGATTCCGGCGAACCGTTGGGCCGTCTCCGATTATTTCGATGGCAGCGGCAAAGTCGCGCAGAAAACGGTGTGCAAATGGATGGGTGCGCTGGACGATGTCGATCAATTCGATCCGCTGTTTTTTAATATCGCCCCGGCTGAAGCGCGCTTGATGGATCCCGAGCAGCGCCTGTTTTTGCAAAACGTCTGGCACTGCCTGGAAGATGCAGGCATACCGGCTAGTTCACTTGCAGGGAGTAAGTGCGGCGTTTTTGTGGGCTGCGCTTCCGGCGATTACGGTCAACGCCTCGGTGCGGAGCGACTGACGGCACAGGGCTTGATGGGCGGTTCTGCCTCTATTCTGGCCGGGCGCATTTCTTATTTTTTCAATTTGCAGGGGCCTTGCCTGTCGATTGACACCGCCTGCTCTTCCTCGTTAGCGGCAGTGGCGCAAGCCTGCGATAGCCTGGTTGCAGGAACCAGCAACCTTGCGCTTGCGGGCGGAGCCTACGTGATGGCAGGGCCGTCGATGCACATCATGACCAGCCAGGCGGGCATGTTGTCGAAGACCGGACGCTGCCATACTTTCGACCAGAGCGCCGACGGCTTTGTGCCGGGCGAAGGCGTGGGGGTGGTGCTGTTAAAACGTTTGTCCGACGCGCAGCGCGACGGCGACAAGATTGTCGGCGTCATCAAAGGCTGGGGCATCAAGCAGGATGGTAAAACCAATGGCATTACCGCACCCAGTGTTAACTCGCAAATCGCATTAGAAAAAGAAATTTATGAACGCTTTGCGATTAACCCGAAAAATATTTCTTTGGTAGAAGCGCACGGTACCGGCACCAAGCTAGGCGATCCGATTGAAGTAGAAGCGCTGACGCAATCTTTTGGTGCGTATACCGATAAGACGCAGTTTTGCGCACTGGGTTCTGTCAAAGCCAATATTGGTCATGGCTTGACCTCGGCTGGCATTGGCGGACTCATCAAGGTGATGTTGTGCATGGAGCATAAGAAGCTGGTGCCAACCGCGAACTACACATCCCTCAATGAGCATATCAATTTGGCCGATTCGCCCTTCTTCGTCAACACCGAATATTGCGATTGGAATCCGTCCGGCCCGACACGGATGGCAGCGATGAGCTCCTTTGGATTTAGCGGAACGAACGTGCACCTGGTGATGGAAGAAGGCCCACTAGTTGCCTTGTCAGCGGCAAGTGAGGGCGGACAGCAGGACAGTGAAGTGATCATCGTACTGTCCGCCAAAAGCGCAGAGCAATTGAAGGCAAATGCGCAAAATCTGGAGGCGTACTTAAGGTTGCATGCCCGGTCACAAGCCAACTTGCGACTAGAGGATGTGGCATACACCTTGCAAGTCGGACGCGATCCGATGGACTATCGCCTTGCTTTTGGCGTTTCTTCACACGAAGATCTTCTCGCCAAGCTGGCACAGTATGCCGCCAGCACATCCCCCATCGGCAACCATGCTGTGCAGGCAGCGGCTGGCAACAAATTTAGCAATCAATGGGTGTCCTACTTCAAGAACGACGCCGACGCGCAAGCGCTGTTGCGGACATGGATGCGCAAGAAAAATGTGGCTAAGTTGGCGGAACTCTGGAGCCAGGGCCTGGACATCGACTGGCGCCAGCTTTATGACGGAAATTTTCCGCAGCGTATCAGCTTGCCAGGCTATGCCTTCGCACGGGAGAGCTACTGGGTCACGCCGGCGCAGGCAAGCCCGCGCGAAGCGAGCCATCGGGGCACCGACAAATTGCATCCATTGCTGCACCGGAATGTCTCGACTTTTGCACAGCAATCTTTTCAATCGCGGTTTACCGGCGCAGAATTTTTTCTGGCGGATCATCGCGTGGGCGACCAGAAGGTATTGCCGGGAATGGCGCACCTGGAGATGGCGCGCATCGCCATGATGCAGTCATTGAACAGTGAGGAAAAGACTGCGCAAGTCTTGGTTTTACAGCATGTGATGTGGATCCGGCCAATCGTGATGGAGCACGACGGCACAGCAACGGCAGATGTCGGCATCGCTTTGGCGCCAGAAAAAAACGGGCACATCGGCTACCAGATTTATCGTTCATCGTCGCTATCCGCAGCAGGCAACGCGCAGAAGCAAATTTATAGCACCGGCAGCGCCATCTTCAAGGATGCACCGGCCGCAATCCGTCTTAACCTGGCCCAATTACGCGCAGAGTGCGATCTCGGTAATCTTGGCGCCGACGATTGTTATGCCGCGTTTCGACAAGTGGGACTCCACTATGGCCCCGCCCATCGCGGTTTGGTAAACGTACTAAGAGGCGACAAACAAGCCATCGCAGAACTGCGCTTGCCGGCTCCCTTGCTGGCCACGCAAGCGGACTATGGATTGCATCCTGCATTGCTGGATGCGGCCTTGCAAACGTGTATCGGTTTACTGGCGGATGCGAACGGGGCATTGGGCAAGCTGGCGCTGCCGTACAAGCTGCGAGAGCTGCACATGTTGGCCGCGTGCGGTAGCCACATGTGGGCGCATGTTCGTCGCGCTGACGATAGTGAAAAAAATAGCGCAAAAAATGGGAGCACAGGATCAACACCCGTCGATCTGGAAATGGACATCGATTTATGCGATGAAAACGGATTGGTATGTGTGCGCATGCGCGGCTTTTCGTTGCAAATGCTGGGTGGAAAAGAGCCCGTGGAAACAAATGCAAGGTCTACAACGACGACAGCAACAACAACAGCAACACCGGCAATCACCGCTTCCGAAAAAGCCGAGATCGGTCTGCTGCGATGCGAATGGCAACCCAGCGAATTGAGCCAGGATGCCGCCCAAGAAGAAGCGGACCTCATCGAACGCAGCGTACTATTTTGCGAGATGGATCAGGTCGACAAGCTGCGCGTGAGAAGCCGTCTGATTGAAGCGCAATGCCTGTTCCTGGATGAGCGCAAGCGCGAGGGAGTGGCGGACGTGATGCAGGGGGACAGTGCCGACGGCATCGACATTGCCCTGCGCTTTCAACATTATGCCGAGCGTGTGCTGGCGGAAATTCAGCGGCTGTTCCGCGCATCGCCTGCCGCATCGCTGTTGTTGCAGGTAGTGTGCGCTACAAAGGAGGAGCGCCAGTTGTGTGCAGGATTGTCCGGCATGCTCAGGGCGGCGCAACTTGAAAATCCCCGCTTCTTTGGACAAGTGATCGGTTTCGACGACGCTGCTCATACCGGCACCGACACCATCATCGATCGTTTGCAAGATGAGCGTCTGGCCGGCGATCAGCGCATCCGCTATCTGAACCAGCAAAGGATGGTGGCAAGCTGGCACGCCGTGGCGGAAGCTGAAGCTGTGTTCTCAGCCGCTGCAGTGCCCATGCCCTGGAAGGAGCACGGTGTCTATCTCATCACTGGCGGGGCCGGTGGCCTCGGATTTATTTTTGCGGAAGAAATCATCCAGCAGTGTCCGACTGCACGCTTGATTCTGACGGGACGCTCCGCGCTTTCCGCCGCGCAGCAAAATCGCCTGCAAGCAATGCAATCCCGGCAACCGAGCGGCGGCAGCGTTGCATATCGCGCAGTCGATGTCGCCGACCCGCAAGCGGTCATCGACTTGGTCGAGCATATCGCAACCGATTGCGGACAATTGAGTGGCATCATCCACAGCGCTGGCGTGGTGCGCGATAGTTTCATTGTCCAAAAAGACATCACCGACGTGGCCGCAGTACTGGCGCCAAAAGTAGCGGGCGTGCGCAATCTGGACGCGGCGACCCAATCGATGAACCTGGATTTCTTCGTCGTATTTTCTTCGCTGGCAGGCGTCATGGGCAATCTCGGTCAGGCCGATTATGCGGCCGCCAATGCGTTTACCGACGCCTACGTTGCCTATCGCGCGCAACTGGCGCAGCGTGGACTGCGTCATGGAAAAAGCCTGTCCATCAACTGGCCCTTATGGGCAGAAGGCGGCATGCAGGTCGACCCGGCCAGCCAGGAGCGCATACGCAAAACCATCGGCCTGATCAGCACAGCGCAAGGCAAGCAGGCTTTTTATCAGGCGCTATCACAAGCCGATAGCCAGATCGCCGTGACGGCAGCAACGCCGGCGCAGCTTAATGGCATTCGGAAACAGCGCAAGCTAGAAACCACCAATCGCCCTCTCCTGACTGAACGCGCATCGTCCGCATCTTCGCCATCTGTTCGCAGTGATCAGGAGAAGGCCACAGCGTTTGTGGTCGATGTGATGACCAGGGTTCTGAAAATTCCTTCGGAGAAGCTCAACTTCGCTACGCCGTTTGAAAAATATGGAGTCGATTCCATCGTCCAGGCAACGCTCATCCAGGAAATGGAAACGGCGCTCGGCGAATTGCCAAGAACGCTTTTGTTTGAGCACGCCACGATGCAGGAACTGATCGCGTTTCTCGCGGAAAATTATTCCGAAAAATTCTCCGCCGGAGTCGATCCAGTCTTCATGCCAGCGTCGCCCACAGCGGAAACTAATTTAGATACGCAAGCAGAATTTCAATCTCAATTTCAACTTGAACCAGCACTAGCACCCGCATCTTCGTCTTTTGAAAACAAAGAATTCAGGGGCGCAATCCTGGCCCCGCGCCAATTCAAGCAGGCAGAAAATACGGATATTGCGATTATCGGCATCAGTGGGCGCTATCCGCAATCGGGCACGATGGAACAGCTTTGGCAGAATCTGGTGAGCGGGAAAAATTGTATTACCGCCGCACCGGAAGATCGCTGGACAAGTTCATGGCACAGCAATACCAGTCCTGGCGCGGAGGAAAAACTCGCACACTCAGCCGATTACTTTGGCGGCTTTCTCGATCATATTGACCGTTTCGACCGCCATCTGTTCGAGATCGCAAGCAACGACGTTCTCGGCATGACCCCGGAACTGAGAATGTTTCTAGAAACAGTGTGGGAGACCTTGGAAGACGCCGGTTACAGCAAATCCAGACTGCAGGCAATTCAAAATAAAGATGAGCAAGGGAACTGTGTCGGCGTCGGCGTGTTTGTCGGCAGCATGTACAGTCAATATGGCTGGAGCCTGCCGTCGTTGAACGATGCCGTCATGCAGTCGAACGAAACGGAATGGCAGCTAGCCAACCGGGTGTCGCATTTCTTCGATTTGAGGGGGCCGAGTCTGGTGGTCAACACCGCGTGTTCCAGCTCCATGACCGCCATTCATCTCGCGTGCGAAAGCTTGCGGCAGCACGGATGCGCGATGGCGATTGCAGGCGGCGTAAACTTGACGCTGGATCGTTCCAAGTACGACAAATTAAGCGCTGCCAGGATTCTCGACGCGGGCGCACACAGTAAGAGCTTCGGCATCGGCGACGGTTATGTCCCGGGCGAGGGCATTGGCGCAGTCTTGCTCAAACCGCTTGCTGCGGCGATTCGCGACAAGGATCGCATTGAAGGCGTGATCAAAAGCAGCGCGATCAATCACAGCGGCGGGCGCCAAAAATATACCGTGCCCGATCCTAAGCGGCAGGCCGAACTGATACGGCAGTCGCTACAACAGGCGCAGATCGATCCCGCGACCATTAACTATGTCGAATCGGCGGCTAACGGTTCGCCGCTGGGCGATCCGATCGAAGTGCTGGCCCTCAAGAATGCCTTTGAAACATTCACGAAACAAAAACAATTCTGCGCACTTGGATCGGTGAAATCCAATCTGGGTCACCTGGAAGCAGCCTCGGGTATTTCTCAACTGAGCAAAGTTTTGCTGCAACTGAAACATAAGACGCTGGTGCCGTCGATCCATGCGCAGCCGGTGAATCCTACAATCAAGTTGGACAACAGCGCGTTTTATTTACAGCAGGAAATCGCGCCGTGGCACTCGCTCATCGATCCCGCGACTGGCGCAGCGCTGCCGCGCAGAAGCATGATCAATTCCTTCGGTGCGGGCGGCGCCTACAGTAATGTGATTGTTGAAGAATACGTGGCGCAAGCCGCCGTTGTCGAGCACTTTGAAGCGGCGCAACCGGGCGACGAAGTATGCGTATTTTCCGCCATGAACGAGGCAAGTCTGCAGCGCTATCTGGGTAAATTTGTCCAGTACCTCCAACAGAGCATCCAAAACAGTCCCGCTGTTTCTATCGTCGATGTGGCTGCGTCCCTGCGCAAGATCAATCATCACTTGCGCGTCCGTGCAGCCATCGTGGCGGCTTCAAAAGAAGAGCTGCTGGTGAAATTGGCCGCGTTGATTTCGCTGATGGATAGCACTGGCGCAGTCGGCAACGGCGTATTTTTCGCAGGCAATCTGTCTGACGGCAAGCTCCAGCATCCAGCCATTGCGCGATGGATAGCCGGAGATGCAGCCGCGCTCGATGAGGTGGCATATCGCATCGACCGCCCCTGCTTGTCCCTGCCTAAATATGCCTTCGCGCATGACGAGGCTTTCAATGAGGCTTTCAATTCTTCGCATCGGACGGCGTCCACCGCTCAACGCAGCGAAGACCTTTATCGTTCGATTTTCGAAAAAATTTCCCTCGGCACGCTGTCAGAAGCGGCAGCCTGGGAACTTGTTCAAACAGCAGAGGTGTAGACGATGGACTATTCGCAATTTTCCTCCCTATTCGACAAAGTCAAAGGCCGGAAAATGTCGCCCCAGGAGGCTGCCTCGACCTTGATGGCGCAGCAGTCCGCACCTGCGTTGTTAAAAAACATGCCTGCAAAAGGCATCGACGAAAAGCGCACGCTGAAGGATGTCAGGACTTTTTTCTACGACGATCCTTACCTGCGCGATCACCTGGTCGATGGGGAGCAAGTGTTGATTGGCGTCACGTATGCAAGCCTTGCCATCGACTATTTTTTCAGCGCATATCCCGAACACGACGGCGTGCATCTGCACGGTTTAGAGTTTGTACGCCCGGTGCGGGTGGGGCCGCAGCAAGCGGCGCGGATTCGCATCGCTGCACCGGCTTCCTCTGTTACCGGTGCAGCACAGTCTCCCTCCACAGGATGGGCTTTCCATGCCATGCACAACAACGTTCCCGGCGCGCCTGCCGAGATCGTCGCCAGCGGCAAATTACAAGCGATGCAGTGTGTTGCAACGACCATCGATCTTGCCGCGCTCAAAGCATCCCTGAAAGAGAGCAACAACGTAGCGGACATCTATACGTCGAACGCCGCGTTGACCCTGGGCGAGAGTTTTAAAACCATCGCACGCCTGTACGTGGGAGAAAAGCAGGTGCTGGCCCGCGTCGTTCTTCCGCAGAAGGCACTGCAGAGCGACGCGTATCTCCTGCATCCGCTGCTGATTAACAGCGCGTTTCTCGGCCTGACGCCGCTGGTGGCGCAATACTACAAAGCAGACATGTTCTTGCCATTCGGCATCCGGGATATCGTCAGTCGCAAGGTCAACGGGCTGGCATCTTGCTGGCTGCTCATGACGCTGGTGAAAAAAACGGATGAACTGATCTTGTTTGATGTCGACCTGGTCGATGACGACGCCAACGTCGTGGCCCGCTTTGAAGGATGCGCTTTGAAGCGCCGCCGCAGTGTCAGCTCCCTTATCAGCGCCGCGCCCATGTCCGTGACCTCGAAGAATAGTGAAAATAATAGCGAGAACCTGTACGACCTCATCCAGCAGTACGTGATTCAAAAAATTGCCGCTGTGTCGAACATGGACGCTGCCGCATTGGACTTGCAACGCAACATCATGGACATGGGCATGGCGTCCGCGCAGTTGATCGAAGTCGGTGCGGTCATTCAAGCAGAAATGGCAATCGAACTGTATCCGACCCTGTTTTTCGAGTATACGAATATCAAAGAACTGACCGACTATTTTTACGCCGAGCATACCGAAAAATTTTCCGGATTGTTGGATAAAAAAACTCAGACAACGCGTACCAGCCCAGCTCAGCCAGCAGCCGTCAGTTCGGTTCAACCGCAGAGCGCCATTTCCACCGAGAGCCCCAAAAAAACCGGCGACTTATCGAATGAACCCATCGCCATCATCGGCATGCATGGTCGGTTCGCCCAGGCCGACAACCTGGAACAGTTTTGGGAAAATTTGTGGAACGCAAAAGACGTCATGCGCGAAATTCCGCCAGATCATTGGGACTATCGCCCGTGGTTCGACGCCGATATGGATGCGCCGGACAAGACCTATTGCAAATGGGGCAGCTTTATCGACGATGTCGATCAATTCGACGCCGGGTTCTTTAATATCTCGCGGCGCGAAGCCGAGTGGATGGACCCCCAAGTCAGGATGTTATTGCAAAGCGTGTATGCGACCGCTGACGATGCCGGATACAGCAGCAGGTTGCGCGGTACTAATACCGGCGTATTTGTGGGGGCCTGTTTTCACGATTATCAAAGCAAGATCGACGAACTGAATCTGCCGGTCAATCCGTATGTGGGCGTGAACAATACGCACACCGTCATGGCCAACCGGATTTCCTATCATTTCGATTTAACGGGGCCGAGCATTACCGTGGACACGGCATGTTCCTCCTCGCTGGTTGCCTTGCACCAGGCATGTCAGGCTCTGCGCAATGGCGAGTGCGATGTGGCGTTTGTCTGCGGCGCGAATCTGCTGCTCTCCTCCATGCACTACCGGGTATTTAGCAGCTTGAAAGCTTTGTCGCCGACCGGCCGTTGCCACAGCTTCGATGCGGCAGCGGACGGCTATGTGCCGGGTGAGTGCATCGCCAGCATTTTGTTGAAGCCGCTCAGTCAGGCAATCCGCGACGGCGATCATATCGAAGCCATCGTCAAAGGCACGGCCGCCCTGCACGGCGGATATACGCCCTCCTTTACTGCGCCCAGCGTTGCAGGTGAGTTGAACGTGATTCTGAAGGCATGGGAAGACGCGGGCGTCGATCCTGAAACCATCAGCTATATCGAAGCGCACGGCACTGGCACCAAGCTGGGCGATCCGATCGAGGTTAACAGTCTTAAAAACGCCTTTGCCCAATTGACGCAGAAGCAAAATTTTTGCGCCATCGGATCGGCCAAAGCGAATATCGGTCATGCCGAAGGCGCGGCCGGACTTGCTGGCGTTCTCAAGGTGATTTTGCAAATGAAGCATCGCAAGATTCCACCCTTGATGGCCTTCAACAAACTTAATCCCTATGTGAGCCTGGACAAATCCGCGCTGCGCCTCGACCCCGCAGGCCATGCATGGGACAGCCCGCCCGGCGTGCCGCGCAGAAGCGGCGTCAGTTCATTTGGCGTTGCCGGCGCCTATGCGCATGTCGTGCTGGAGGAGTACCTCGAAGACGGCGCAGCGGCAGTACAGAACCCAGACCGATCTCAGACAGCGGTTGCCATCGTATTGTCGGCCAAAACTGAACCGACCTTACGCGATCAGGCGCAGGAGTTGCTGCACTTTATTCGCGCAGGAAAGTTATCCGACGATGCCCTGGAAAGCGCCGCATACACCTTGCAGACTGGGCGTCAAGCGATGGACGTGCGCTTGGCGATGCTGGTGGATTCGGTGTCCGCACTGGAAGAAAAACTCAGCCGGTTCTTACAGCGCCAGCACACGGCCGATCTCTATCATGGCTCCGCGAAGCGCACGCACGACGGCGTCCCCAATCCGGTGATGGCGCTGTCGGCACCAGAGATGCGTGCCATGTCCGAGGACTGGATCGCGCAGGGCGGGTACGGGAAGCTGCTGGAACACTGGGTCAATGGCCTTTCTGTAAATTGGCGTCAGCTGCATGTGGGACGCAAGGTGCGTGTCATCTCGCTGCCGACCTATCCATTTGCGCAGGAAAGTTATTGGTTGCCGGAGGCTGACCTCCAGGAAAATATTGCCCCGACAGGTGCCAGCGTTGGCACGCACCTGCATCCGCTATTGCACGAAAACGTCTCCGACTTATCTGCCCAGCGTTATCGCACGCGTCTAAGCGGCGAGGAATTTTTCCTGGACGACCATCGCGTTCGCGGAGAAAAGGTATTGCCCGGCGTGGCCTACCTGGAAATGGCACGCGCTGCCTTGGCCCACGCCACCGGACACACCGGACAGGCTGGCAAAGAAAATACGCCAATTCTTTTGACCAATATTGTGTGGCTGCGTCCCATCGTCCTGGCGACAGAGCCGCGTGACATTTACATCGCCTTCGACCCCACATCCAGCGCGGTATTGGCCTATGAGATTTATAGTCTCGACGAGGCGGACGCCGCACACGCTCACAGCGAGCGGCTGGTCTATAGTCGCGGCAACGCGCAACTGAATACTTCCGCTTCGTCACCATCGGCTGCACTGCCGACAGTATTAGATTTGGCTGCCTTGCGCATCGCGTGTGGCGAGCGCACGGTGTTCGCCAACGCGTTCTACCAACGCATTAGCAGCATGGGGCTGGAACTGGGCCAGCGGCTACAGGGCATAGAAGTCCTCCACATCGGCGCCGATCGCCTGCTGGCGAAATTGCATCTGCCTGCGAAAGTCTCTACGAATGTGCCCACATCAATGGCACCTCATGCGGAGCAATATGTCCTGCATCCAAGCCTGATGGATTCGTCCTTGCAGGCCTGCGCCGCACTGTTGCTAGGAGAGGCAAACGCTACTGCCAAATTAGCGCTCCCCTATGCAATGGAAACATTGGAAGTACTGCAGCCGTGCCGTGCGCAGATGTGGGCTTTCATTCAGTTCAGCGACAAGGCCTCATCCCATGCCGATGGCCGCAATCTGGATATCGACTTGTGCGACGAAGACGGCCATGTTTGCGTCCGTATGCGCGGGCTTGCTTTCCGAATGCTGGCTTCCGCCCCGCGCCAGATTGCCGCCTCCGCCGCTGCCCGATCTGTGTCACACGTATCAAATGGGTCAAATACGTCAGCCGAACCGGCCGTTGCCGCATCGAAGAACGCAGTGGAACCTCACACGCTATTGGCAAGGCGCGATTGGAAAGCGGTCGCCCTGACCGAGGCGATGGCGCCAGCCTATGCAGTGCACGAAATCCTGCTGTGCGATCTCGATGCGATGCTGGTGGAAGGCGTCATGGCCCTCCCGGGTACGGAGCGCCGTGTGCAATGGGGATGCAAGGGCATGGGCGTTGCGCAAGACTTCCAGCAACTGGCAGAGCAGGTGCTGAAGAACATCCAGGAAATTTTCCACCAGTCTGCCGATGGCCTTGCCCTTTTGCAAATTGTATTCGTCGCCGGACCGCAGCGAAAAATATGGCAGGCCTTGTCCGCGCTACTGAAGACCGCGCAGATGGAGAACACCCGCTTTTTCGGCCAGATGATCGAGATCGATGCTGCCACGGATGCCCCACTTCTCATGGCGCAATGCAGGGAAAATAGCCGCAGCTTCGATCATCAGATTTGCTACGAGGACGGCGTGCGCAAGGTGCTGACGTCGTGCGAAGTCGAGAGCGACTCGCGCCAAAAAATGATCCCCTGGAAGCACACCGGTGTCTATCTCATCACGGGTGGCGCTGGCGATCTGGGGCTGCTGCTCGCCCAAGAGATTGCGCAACGGGTTACCGCACCGCATTTGATATTGACCGGACGCTCAGTGCTGAACGATCAGCAAAAAAAACGTCTGACGGATTTGCAAGCGCTCGGCAGCAATATCGATTACTGCCAGGTGGATGTGACGAATCGGTCAGCAGTGGCGGAATTGATTGGCCGCATCGTCGCCACTCATGGCTATTTGAACGGCATCATCCACTGCGCGGGCGTACTGCAAGACGAACTGATTCATCGGCGCAATGCTGACGAACTATCCCGCGGCATGGCAGCCAAGGTGCAAGGCCTGGTCAATCTCGATGAAATGAGCAAGGCGCTGCCGCTCGATTTCTTCCTGATGTTTTCCTCCATTGCGGGCGTATTGGGTAATGCGGGACAGGCCGACTACGCCTTGGGCAATGCCTTCATGGATGGCTATGCCCACTATCGCGTGGCCCTGGCGGAGGCCAAGCTGCGCAGCGGCAGAACGCTGTCTGTGAACTGGCCGTTATGGCGGCACGGCGGTATGCGGCCAAACGACGCAATGGAAGCATTGCTCGGCCACATGTACGGATTGACGCCGCTGGAAAACAGGGCGGGTCTGGATGCCTTATACCAATGCTTAGCCATTGAGGCCGCGCAGCTTATGGTGTTGTCTGGCTATCCTGAGAAAATAAGAGACAAGGTTCTACCGGCAAGGCTGCCTGCCTTTGCACAGTCGGCGATGACAGTGGCAACGACTGCAACCACTGCAATCACGACAGCTGCGCCACTAGAAACGACTACCAACCTACCTGAGCGCAATGCTGCCAGCGCACCGCAGAAAGACAGCGGCGAGCTGCGCCAGAAAATCGTCAACATGCTGGTGCAAAAATCGGCGCGGGTCTTGAAGATGCGTCCTGACGACATCGATGTGCATGCCGAATTGGATACGCTCGGTTTTAATTCGATTGCCTTAACGGAGCTCACCAACATCGTGAACCGGGAATTTGGTCTTGAATTAACACCGACGGTATTTTATGAGCACACCACGCTGTCGGGTTTTGGTGGATACCTGCTAGCGCAGCATCAGGAGGCATTCGCGGCCTCGGCTATTGTCCCTTCCGCTGTCCCCTCAGCGATTCCTTTCCAGCCGGTTCCAACCAGATTTGCAGATGCAGGGCGCGATAGGGAAAAATTGCCTCAGGCCGTGTCCAGTCCGGGGCCTACGGATACTGCCGTGGCGCGCGCAGGAAACAATGCTGCAGACGATGCGGCAGCTGATGTGGCCGATGACGACGCAGTCGCGATTATCGGCATGAGCGGTTGCTTTCCTATGGCAAGAAATTTGTCCGAATTTTGGAGTAATCTCGTCGAGGGCAAAGACTGCATCAGTGAAATCCCGGCCGAGCGCTGGGACTGGCAAGCCATTTATGGCGACCCGCAGCAGGGCACCAACAAGAGCAATGTGAAGTGGGGCGGCTTCATCGATGGCATCGCCGAATTCGACCCCCTGTTTTTTGGCATTTCACCGCGTGAAGCCGCGTTTATGGACCCGCAACAGCGTTTGCTGATGACCCACACCTGGCTCGCGATTGAAGACGCCGGCTATTCCGCGCAGAGCCTGTCGGGAACCAACACCGCCATTTTTGTCGGCACCACCGCCACCGGCTACGGCGAATTGCTCAACCAGCGCAAGGCGCAGATCGAGGCCTATTCAGCGACCGGCATCGTGCCTTCGGTCGGCCCCAACCGGATGAGTTATTTCCTCAACCTGCACGGCCCGAGCGAGCCGATTGAGACTGCCTGTTCTTCTGCGTTGGTCGCCCTCCATCGCGGGGTGCAATTGATTCGACACGGCAGTTGCGACATGGCACTGGTCGGCGGCGTCAATACGATCCTCAGCCCGGAATTGCACATGAGCTTCAACAAGGCGGGCATGTTGAGTGAAGACGGCCGCTGCAAAACTTTTTCAGCCGACGCGAACGGTTTCGCTCGCGGCGAGGGCGCCGGAATGATGTTCTTGAAAAAGCTAAAAGCGGCTGAACAAGATGGCGACCCTATTTACGGTGTGATCCGTGGCACGTCCCAAAATCACGGCGGGCGTGCCAAGTCCCTGACCGCGCCCAATCCCAAGGCGCAAGCTGCGCTATTGACGCAAGCCTATACCGAGGCGGGCATCGATCCGCGCACGGTCGGTTACATAGAAACGCACGGCACCGGCACTGCTCTGGGAGATCCGATAGAAATTGACGGACTCAAATTAGCCTTCCGTCAGTTGAGTTCAGTCGCGCAGGACCAGGGGTCAAATCAGCAGCCGAAGCATCTGCCATCGTCCACGGCCTACTGCGGCATCGGTTCGGTCAAGAGTAACGTGGGACACCTTGAGTTGGCCGCCGGAGTGGCCGGTGTGTTCAAAGTGCTGTTACAGCTCAAGCATAAAACCCTGGCAAAAACCTTGCACTGCGATGTCGTCAATCCCTATATCCAACTGAAAGACAGTCCCTTCTATATCGTGCAGGAAAGCACGCCCTGGAAAGCCTTGCGCGACGCGAACGGCGCCGAGCTGCCACGGCGTGCAGGCGTGAGTTCGTTCGGCTTCGGCGGTGCAAATTGCCACGTGGTGATTGAGGAATACATCGATCGGCGCGCCACGACGCATCCCGCTGCCGTGAACGAAGACCATCCGGCAGTCGTGGTTCTTTCTGCCAAAAACGCCGAACGTCTGCGCGAACAAGTGGCGCAATTACGCGACTTTCTCAACGCGTCCTCCACGGCCGATCAGCAACTGCATCAGATCGCCTACACGCTGCAGGTCGGACGCGAAGCGATGGAAACCCGTCTGGCGATGGTGGCCGGTTCCGTGACGGACCTGCAAGAGAAGTTGGCGCACTTTTTGGCCGGCACCCATCCCGACGATTTTTATCAGGGTCAGGTCAGCCGCAACAATGACATGCTCGCGCTATTTTCAGGCGACGATGCATTGCAGGAAGCGGTCGGCAAGTGGCTGCAACAGCGCAAGTTTTCCAAGCTGTTGCGTCTGTGGGTGCAAGGCTTGCCCATTGACTGGGATGGTCTGTATGCAGGTGCTAAACCGGGCCGTATGAGCTTGCCTGCTTATCCGTTTTCTCGGGATTGCTATTGGGTGCCGAAGGCGGATACCCATTCAGCACGGCCAGTACAGGCACTCCCCGAAGCACAGGAAACAGATCAACAACACCACGCAACAAATGATGCAACAACCGACGCAACACCAATGCCGGATCGCAGAACCAATAAGGTGGCCCGGATTGAGTCGTCGAGAGAGCGGCGCACTCAGCAGTCTGTGAAATATTTCATGGAAAAAGCATGGCAGCCAAGTACCGAGGCGGCACTTTCTCGCCCCATTTTCAGCGCACCTGATGGTGAACATACGGTTGCACGTGAAATCGTCATTGTATGCAACGCGGAAACCAAGGGACTGGCCGAGGTGGTCCGTAAACGACTGTACAACGGCCATGTCCTGGACTTGAGCGATCCGCAATCGGCGCACAAAATCCCTCTATCGGATCGGGAAAAATACGACGGCTGTATCGACCTCATCGGTTGCGGCAACACGCGGCAAGACCCGATGGCACAGATAAAACTGGTGCAGGAATTGATTGAGCACGGTGTCAAAGACGAGGTCACGCTGCTATGCGTGACCAAACGTCTGGAGGCGCCGGAGAATGGCGTTCTCAATATGTCCGGGGCATCCATCGTCGGACTTTACCGGATGTTGCAGAGCGAGTATCGGACTGTACGCTCGCGCCACATGGATGCGGAAATGTATCTCCCGGACGAATCGCTCGCCGACCAGATTGTGGCCGAGTATCTCCTCGATAGTCGCAGCGTCGAAGTCTGCTACCGAAATGGACGGCGTTTAGTCGCCACCTTCAAAGAAAATCCGCGCTGGGCCAAAGCGTCGGCCAAACTGCACTTCGCTCCAGAGAATGTATTGTGGATCAGCGGCGGTACGCGCGGCCTCGGCTATTTGTGTGCGCAACACTTTGTCGCAACGTATGGCGTCAAACGATTGGTGCTCAGTGGCCGCGAAGAAATTCCCCTGCGCGATCAATGGGATGCTTATCGCAATGAGCGTTCGCCACTCGCCGACAAAATACGCTCCTTCCTGGCACTGGAAAATCAGGGCGTCCAGTTGCTGGTGCTTTCCGTGTGCCTGAGCGACCAGGAAGCTATGCAATCGTGTGTGGCACGCATTCAATCCACACTGGGCAACATCGGCGGCGTGGTGCATTGCGCCGGTGCAGTCAGCACAGAAAACGCCGCTTTCATGCGCAAGTCGCCAGAAGAGTTGCGCAGCGTTGTGGAGCCGAAAGTAGCCGGCCTCGACGTGTTCTTCTCGCAAGTGAGCAAAGCGCCTTTACAATTTTTCGTCCTGTTCTCGTCGGTGTCTGCAGTGATCCCTAGCCTGGCATCGGGCTTGAGTGATTACGCGATGGCCAACGCTTACATGGATTATTTCGCGCAATCGAAATTTGCAAAGCATCCGGTAGTAAGCATTCAATGGCCGCAATGGAAAGAATCCGGCATGGGCGGCGTGACCGGCAAAGCCTATGACCGAACCGGTTTGTTGCGTCACACCGATGCCGACGGATTGGCCATGCTCGATGCGATCCTGTCGAATCCGATTGGCCCGGTCGTCATGCCTGCGACCGTCAATCCAACATTGTGGCAACCCGCCCAGCTGATGCAGTCTGCCATCGATGCAGAAGCAGGCATCAGCAAGGTTGTGCCGATTTCTGTACCTGCACGACAAGCCGCCAACGCCCCGAATGCGGATGTACCATCGCACTCGTTGCAATCATCGATTGGCGGGACCAATTCAGCTATAAATTCAGCTATGAATGCAGCAATAACGCCTGCCAAAACGCCCGAAGCATTCACGATGGCGGTCGAACGCTGGTTAACCGGATTTTTTGCAGAAGAACTCAGGATTGCAGCAAAAGATCTGCGGGCCGATATTCCCTTCCAAGAATACGGCATGGAGTCGGTGATGCTGGCCCAAGTGGTCGGGCGGATGGAACGCAATCTGAAGACTATCAAGATCGACCCCTCCCTTATTCTGGAAAATCCCACCATACGCCAGCTGGCCGCGCACCTCTCCCATGCACACCCAGAAGCATTTGCGGCGCTGCTTGAAAGTGAGCTGGGGTTGGCATCTATTTCACCCAGTGCGCAGACTGAGACGCAGGCTGTCACGCAGTCTGTCAACTTAGCGACACCAACCCCGGCATCCATTGCACAGCGCACCGAGAATGCGGTGCCGCCAATGCAGGCAACAGCTTCGTCTGGCGAGAAATTTACCTCACCAATTTCTGCAACAACATCCGACGACAGAGTAGCGATCGTCGGCCTCTCCGGTCATTTTCCCGACGCGCCGGATTTGACGACATTTTGGCAAAACCTGATGTCGAAAAAAGACAGCATGAAAGAAGTGCCACAGACCCGTTGGGATAGCAGCGTGCATTACCGCCCAGGCAAAATGCAGAGTGGAAAAAGCGTGAGCAAATGGGGCGCTTTCATGGATCGTATTGAAGACTTCGATCCTGGCTATTTCAAGATTTCCGATTCGCTCGCCTTGCAGATGGATCCGCTGGAGCGTCAATGGCTGGAAGTTAGCGCTGAAGCATTAGCCGATGCCGGCTACGGTGACGGCCAGTTGTGGGGCAAGAAAGTCGGCGTATTTGTCGGTGCCAGAAGCAGCAATTATCGCGACAAGCTGACCAGTATCGATAAGGATGTGGTGGTCGGCCTCGGACAAAATTTTATCGCCGCCCACCTGGCGCACATCTACAACTTCAAGGGCCCCAACTTTGTGGTGGATGCCGCGTGTGCCAGTTCGCTCACAGCCATCCATCTGGCCGTGCAAAGCATCCGCCACGGCGAATCCGACATGGCGCTGGCAGGCGGTGTGGAAGTCCTGCTGGATGAAAGCCCTTATGTCGTCCTGAGCACCGCGCAGGTGTTGTCGCCCGGTGGACGCTGCAAGACGTTTGACGAGAGTGCCGATGGTATCGGTCTGGGTGAAGGATGTGCCGTGCTGGTGCTGAAATCGCTGCAAAAAGCCATCCTCGATGGCGACAAAATATATGGTGTCATCGACGGTTCCGCCATTAACAATGACGGCAACACAATGGGCATCACCACACCTAATCCGAGTGCGCAAAGCGAATTGATTGAAACCGCGATTGCAGTGGCCAACATCGACCCCGCCACGATCAGCTATGTGGAAACGCACGGCACCGGCACCTTGATCGGCGACCCGATTGAACTCAATGCACTGACAAAAATATTTAACGCACACTCACCCAAAAAGCAGTTTTGCGGGGTGGGCAGCGTAAAGAGCAATATCGGCCATTTACTGAGCGCCGCTGGCGGCGCCAGCATGGTCAAAGTGCTGCTGGCTATTATTCACCGGCAACTGCCGCCGACGATCCATTGCGACCATCCAAACCCGCGTTTCAATTTCGCTCAATCGGCGCTGTACCTCGTCACCAACCCTACCGACTGGCACGGCGATGGCACGGTGTTACGTGCCGGAGTGAGTTCATTCGGACTGGGGGGCAATAACGCGCATGTCATTGTCAGCGACGAGGGCATTCCGGCGCACCTGCGGGCAAGCTTGGCGCCAAGAGGCAAGAAAGTGGTTTTCAACAGAAAACGCTATTGGCCGGAAGTCCCTGCTGCACCGGTAGCCGCGCAAAAGACGCACGTCGGCGTCGTGCGGTCGCCCGATCCGGCCGGGCTGGAAGCTCCCTGGGTGGAAAAAATATATGCACCACGTTCTACGCAGGACATGGCGATGTTCCATTTCTTCGAGGTGCAAGAGGTGTCGGAAAACGACGATCTCGACGCGCGTGATAGGCGATCGATTGCCTGATGGCGTCGTGCGATCAGACCAAGATCGGGAAAAATTTTAAGGAATGGTTGTGAAAAAAGAAAACCGCACTTTCGAACAAACACTGAGCCACGGTAACTTCATCGTGCGCGACCATCATGTGCATGATGTCCGCACCTTGCCAGGCGTGACCTTGCTCGACATGATTTATCGCCTGGCACCCAAATGCGTCGGATCGCACGCCATCGAGTTAAGGCGCGTGGTATTCAAACAACCCATCGTGACTTCAGAACAATACGATAAAAATATCTGCATCACGTTTACGCCTGTCGAGTCGCACTGGCACGTTTCGGTCAGCAGCTATAAGTCCAGGGACAATCAGGCGCTTGATGACGTTCGCTATGAGAACATGGAGTGTTCCCTGTTCCCGCTCCTGCATCCTGCCGAGGCACGCACGATGGACGTGGCCGCATTCATCCGCGAGTCCGACTATCAAGTAGATATGAGCGAGGTCTATGGTCTGGCTTTGCGGGCGGATATCAAGCATTACAGTTTTATGAAAACCCTGGGCACGGTGTATTGCAGAAAAAATGCAGAGTTGATGCAGCTGCGCCTGGGTGACGAGGCTGAAGAATTCCGCGATAAGTTTCTGGCGCATCCGGCGCTGTTGGATGGCTCTACCTTTGCCGGTCAGTCCATCCGGGTCCGTAACCTAAGCAACCTAGGCAACCTCCACAATCGCGCAGAAGGCGAAGACAATACGCCGTACATCCCTTTCACCATCGATCGCTTTTGCCTCTATCAGCCGCTGCCACGGCACATTTATACCTATTCCGAAAACGAGGCGTACTGGAACCGGCAGGGCGATCCGGCGCAGGATGTGAACGCGACAGATGTCGCGATATTTAACGAAGCTGGCGAGCTGCTGGCGGAGTTCAAAAAATTTTCCATGAAGCGCATCCGCTCGGCGCATTTAATCAAAAGCTTGCTGAGCGATGTGAAGAAAGACAATAAGAGCGACAGCAAACCTCAGCCAACGCCCGTCAAATTGCCGCAGCACGTGCAAACCGCATCGCCAGTGCCGAACTCGGCGCCACTGCCGAGCGCTCAACGCCCCAACGCGGCCAATCCCGCATTTGCTGCGCAGCCGCTCTCCATTGCCTCTCTGATCAAAGACAAAATCGCTGCCGTGTTGCAGCAATCGGCGGACGAGCTCAACGTCAGTGAAAATTTTTATGACCTGGGCATGGATTCCACGCAACTTCTATGGCTGACCAAAGAACTGGAGCAAGTGATCGGCCAGGAGTTGTACCCGACACTGCTCTTTGAATATTCCAGCATCGAGAAACTGGCGGATTATTTGAGTAGCGAATTCGACATCCATACGCTGCTATCGAGCAGCAGCCAACCTGCCGCAAGCAAACCTGCCGAGCATGATGCAGACGGGGCCGATTCTACCGATAAGCGGCAAGTACTGCTGTTTGCGCCGCTCCCCATTTCCCAGGCCTTGCCAGTGCCTGCCGAGCCTCCCTCTTTAGTCTTGCCTCGGTGGGTAATCTGTGTCGCCGACCGACGGCCGGCGGCAAGTTATTTCGACCTGGAAGTTGCCCTCATCAATGCTGACAATGTTGAAAAAGTGGTGTTGGTGCGTACCCATGGCGAAAGCATGGCGCAGAAAATGGAAAATGCGCTGGACCAGGTGGTCGCGAGCATCAAGCAGCTTGCAGCCAAAAACACATCGCAAGACATGCTTGTGCAGCTGGTCGCCGATGCCGACAGCGGCCATAGCTGGGCGACCCTGTTTTCAGGATGTTTCAAGACCCTGAACATGGAGCTGCCACGGATTCGCAGTCAGGTCATTCTGATCGACGATGTGGGCGCCAAGTCCCCCGACACGGTCGTCAAATTGTTGGCAAGTGAAGCCATGTCTGCACGCCCCGGTGCAACGCGGATCAGCTATACCGGACATCCCCAGCACCGTTACATGAGCGCGTTGCAAGAGATTGCTTATCTGGACAACGACAAGGGCAATGACAAGGACAACGACAAGCGTGGCGACAAGGTCGCGGATGCCGTCTATGCATTCCCCGAGAGCGGCGCAATCGTCATCGCAGGCGGTCTGGGCGGACTCGGCTTGATCCTGGCGGACTATCTCACCACGCAAATCAGGCCGAAGCTGGCACTGCTCGGGCGCACGCCATTAGACCCAGCCGGGCAAGAAAAAATCCAACGTCTGGTGAACCAGGGCGCAGAAGTGATCTACTTGCCGGTCGACTTGACGAACCTGACGGCGCTGGAAAAGGCATTCCGCACGATCCGGGAAAAATTCGGCTCGGTAAGCGGGATCGTACACAGCGCCGGCATGATCAGGGATCAGGTCATCCACCGGAAAAACGTGGAGGATATTGCGTCCGTCGTGCGCCCAAAAATTTCTGGACTATGGCACCTTGATCAGGTATCTAGCCAGGACAAGATCGACTTTTTCATGATGTTTTCTTCGCTGTCGGCCATCACCGGCAACATCGGACAAGTCGATTACGCGAGTGCGAATGCTTTCATGGATGCCTTCGCCTTCCATCGACAGAATCAGGTGGCGAGCGGCCAACGTTCAGGCAACACGCTTAGCATCAACTGGCCGCTGTGGGCGCAAGGCGGCATGGCAATCGACCCAGTCGCCGAGCGCATGATGTTTCAGTCATCCGGCCTCCGGCCCCTGCCTAGCGCTGTGGGGATGGACATCATGGCGTGGGCGCTGAAATCCAAAATGACCCAGCTCGTCGTCGCTTACGGCGCTGAAGAAAAAATCCGCACTTATATTGCATCGAATACGCCGACCCTGGCTGCCTCTGCACACACACCGCCCACACCAATGTCACATGATGGCGATAGTGGGGGCGGAAGTGAAAGTGAGCGCGCCAACGCAAGCAAGGTTGCGCAGGCCGACCGTTCCACCGCATTTTCGGACGATATCGCGGTGATCGGCATGGCCGGACGGTATCCGCAAGCCAATAATATCGGTGAGTTCTACCAGAACCTGAAAGACGGAAAAAATTGCATTTCGCGTGTTCCCACCGAGCGCTGGGAGGGCTACGATTTCGGCTACAACATCGAGGACTATTATCAGTTTGGCGGCTTCGTCGATCGAATCGATTTATTCGATCCATTGCTGTTCGGCCTGCCGCCGGTCAAGGCGCAAGCGATGGACCCGCAGGCCCGCTTGTTTCTCGAAACCGCGTGGGAAGCCTGCGAGGACGCCGGTTTTTATCAGGATCGCAAAACGCAGCACTATCGCGCAGCGGGAGAACATTCCGTCGGGGTGTTTGTCGGCGCATTCTGGAGTCATTACGAACTGTTTGGATCGGAACATACGGTGCGCGGCATGCCGACCGCATTGGGCGTGAGCCTGTCCTCCATCTCGAACGTGACCTCGTACTGCATGAATTTTCACGGCCCCTCGGTGGCGGTGGATACGATGTGTTCATCGGCGTTGACCTCGGTGCATCTGGCATGTGAAAGCATTCGGCGCAACGAGTGTCACTACGCCATTGCCGGCGGCGTGAATCTGGTGACGCATCCGCATAAATTCATCTTCCTCAAAGAAAATCATTTTCTGTCGTCGGAGGGTGTGTGCCGTAGCTTCGGCGAAAACGGCGACGGCTATGTGCCGGGCGAAGGCGTGGGCGCAGTGATGTTAACCACGCTGGAACGGGCCGTGCGTCTGGGCTATCCGATTCGCGGGATCATCAAAGGTTCGGCCATCAATCATTGCGGCAAGACCGCCGGGGGCACCGTACCGAATCCGGTCGCGCAGGCCGAAGTCATCGCCGATGCGCTCACCGCAGCGGCAGTTGATCCACGCACGGTGAGCTACGTCGAAGCGCACGGCACCGGGACTTCTCTGGGCGACCCTATTGAGATCCAGGGACTGACCAAAGCATTCGATCGCCTGACCGGCGCTGCGCAACGGGCGCAACCACAGCAGCAGCACCAGCAACCCAGACAGTATTGCGCCATCGGCTCGTCCAAATCCAATATCGGCCATCTGGAAGCTGCCGCTGGCATCGCGGGGTTGACCAAGCTCCTGCTACAACTGGAACATGGCGAGATATTCCCATCGTTGCATGCGGAAAAATTGAACCCGCTGATTCCTTTTCACGATACCCCCTTCTATGTCGAAAAAACATTCAGGACATGGGATCGCCCGGCATCTCCAATAGCGACACAAACAGCACAAGCACCACAAACAAAAACCGTCTCGCCGCGCCGCGCCCTCATCAGTGCTTTCGGTGCAAGCGGATCGAACGCCAGCCTGGTGGTGGAGGAATACGTCAGTCAGGATCAGGCACGTTCGACCGACGCAATGCGGCAGGCAGCGCACGGAACAACCGTCGGGATCGTCTTGTCGGCACGCGACCCGAATCGCCTGAACGAGCAAGCCAGCAGGTTGCTGTCAGCCCTGCGGCAAGGCGTGCTTACGGAAGACGATCTGGCGGCCATTGCCTATACCCTGCAGGTAGGGCGCGAGCCGATGGATGAACGTCTGGCGATCAACGTGAGATCGCTGCGCGAGCTGGAACAGAAGCTGCAAAAATTTATCGACGGCGCAAGCGATATCGAGGCGCTGTATCGCGGCAGGGTCAAGCGGAACAATCCAGTCGGTACCTTGTACGCGTCGGATGTCGAGCGCAAAGCCACGGTAGCGCAGTGGATCGCTGATGCTGCCTATCCGATGTTGCTCGAACTATGGGTCGATGGATTAGTCATCGATTGGAGTTTGCTTTACGCCGGTCACACACCGCGCCGCATTCACTTGCCAACGTATCCCTTCGCACGCCACCGCTATTGGGTTCCGCCATTGCAAATCACGCCTGCAGGGGTAGCCGATTCCGGTACGGCGAAGGTCATTGAGAAAAGCGAAGCGTTGATACTGGACACGCCAGCAGCCATTTCACCGGCGGCTTTGCCAGCACAGGAAAAAACGCAAACTAGCCAAGGCGCTCGTCCACAAACGGCTTTGACCAGCACCGACCATACGCCGACATTCACAGCGGTTGGGGGCAAGCCGTCGAAAATCGCACTCGTCGCCGTACCGAACAAGACCACCTCGTCAGAATCACCGCTCGCACCCATGCCGATCTCCGCCCCAATGCATGAGGCAGTGCATGTAGTGGATGCCAGCGCAGAGGCGACAGTTGCCATTGCCGACGTGCCATCGGTGACGGCGATACAGCTTTCGCTGTCCGCCAGCCTGGCCAAGACATTATTTATGGAGCTCGAAGAAATTAGCGGTGATGGGTCATTCATCGAGATCGGTGTCGATTCCATCATCGCAGTGCAATGGATCAAGGGCGTCAATGCTGCATTTTCATTAGCGCTGAAGGCAACGATTCTGTATGAATATTCCACGATCGAATCCCTATCAGCCCATGTGCACGACCAATTGAGAAACCCGGAAGAAATGGCAACTGTTTCGACACTATCGACAATATCAACAACATCGGCAGATTCAGCAACATCGCTATCGGCTGCAGCAGAAACGGATTCGACGCCAGCAAGCGATGCATCCTCGCCAACGCGTGGGAGCGACTCCACCAACGACAAAACAAGCGACAACGCAGCAAGCGCCATACCGTTATCGACACTCGGTGACTCTCTCAAAAACAGCCTGGCAAAAATTTTGTTTATGGAAACCGGCGAAATTGACGAAGAGAGTCAGTTCACAGAATACGGTCTGGATTCCATTATTGCGGTGCAATGGATCAAGTCGGTCAATGGCGAATGGGGCACAACACTCAAGGCAACGGTGCTGTACGAACACCCCACTATTTCTGCGCTTGCGCTCTATCTGCACAGCGAACTGGCGGCGATGGAACCATTGCGTCAATCAACCCGGCCGGGCGAACTAGATTCCCACGCGCAGCGCGAACAGGGTGAACAGTACAGCGGCAAAGCCGAGGCTGAGCATGCCGTCGCGACGGAGGGATATTCCGCCGACGTGATGCTGGCAGAAAATTATCGTTATGCCCTGGAAGGATGCAGGAACGTCCACGTATCGCTGATAGAGGTTTCACCGGGGCTGCATCTGGAAGTGTTTTCAGCAGGCCTTGGCGCGCCGGTCGTGCTGATGACCCCGATGGGCGCATTGGCGACGGTATGGATGCATCAACTACGCGCCCTGTCGCAGAAATATAGGGTCATTGTTTTTCATTACCCCGGGCATGGCCAAAGCGATCTTGGCGCGGGCGACGTGACGTTTGCAGGTATTGCTGAGGGCATAGTCAAAGCGCTGGACGTCATGGGCATTCCAGAAAAACTGCATCTGGTCGGATGGTCGATGGGCGCGCTCATTGCCGAGCGGATCGCGCTGAAAAATCCTGATCAGATTCGTTCTCTCACACTCATCGGCACACCAGCCAGACAGGAACATGGCGATCAATTGGAATCGACCATTGCGCTGATGAGCAAGCTGGTGGACGACTTCGCCGAGAACGTGCCGGCCAGCGCGCAGGGCAAACGCGAATCGCATTTTGCGTTTATCCGGGCACCGCTGCGATTAGACGCCACGATCCCGTATTTGCAAGAGACGCTCGCCTTTGACTACAGCCGCGCCACGGAAATTTCATCCAAAACGTTGGTCTTATTCGGTGGCAAAGATCGCGTCATCGCAGCAGAACACGGCTGGCTGCTGACGGAGCAGTTGCCGCATGCGCAGTGTTTTGAACATGCCAGCGGCGGCCACTATCTTCCGCTACAAAACCATGAATGGTTTAACGAAAAATTACTCCAATTTTTTAATGAAGTAGAAAAAAATCCCCTTCCGAAAAATACGGAAGTAGAAATCGAACAAATTGCATGAGCAAGCAAATCGTTGTGAGCACCGTAGAGGCGCGGCATGCCGTGCCCAGCACTAGTTCAGCTATTTTTTGAGGTTTGGCAACCACCCGAAGTGATGAAGTAACTCAATTCTGCAATTTAATTATTTAATTTAATTACGCAATTTAAGGGAGCACGAGAGCAATGAATACCGACAGCATACTCAAAGTCATTATCGACATCATCGGCGAGGTCATGCCTAAATTAAAAGACCACACTCTCGAGGCGTCCGACGGATTGGAAGCCCTGGGTGCCAATTCAATGGACCGTGCCGAGATCGTCATCATGACCCTGGAAAATCTCGGTTTGAAAGTGCCTTTGTTTGAAATGTTCGGACCGAGAAATATTGGCGAACTTGCGGAGCTGCTCCATGCCAAGTTGCAAGCAGCCTGACATCGTCATTTCCGGCTTAGGTATTCGTTCCGCTATCGGCCAGGGCAAGGCGTCTTTTAAAAAAGCGCTGTTTGCGGGAGAGCATCGGTTCTCCATCATGCAACGTCCGGGAAGACAGCTGAACACGCGTTTCATCGGCGCTGAAATGGCAGCGACCGGCGCCATCGATTTTGTGCCGGAAAGCACGTTACGCACCGCCTCTTTTTCGGCGCAAGTAGCATTGCTGACGCTGCGCGAAGCATGGGATGACGCGCAGCTTGGCGATCTCGACGGGCGCCGCATCGGATTGATCGTGGGCGGCAGCAACGTGCAGCAAAGGGAACTGGTTCTTACGCAGGATCGCTATCGAGACAAGCTCGATTTCTTGCGGCCGACCTATGCCATTTCTTTTTTTGACAGCGATATATGCGGTCTTTGCACCTCCGCTTTCGGCATCCAGGGATTGGCGCATACGGTTGGCGGCGCATCGGCCAGTGGGCAACTTGCGGTAATTGAAGCCATTGAAGCGGTCAAATCTGGGCGCGTCGATGTGTGCATTGCATTGGGCGCGCTGATGGACCTGTCGTATTGGGAGTGCCAGGGATTTCGGACCTTGGGCGCGATGGGATCGACTCGTTACGCCACTTCCCCCGAACTGGCCTGCCGGCCATTTGATGAACAGCGCGATGGATTTATCTATGGCGAAAGCTGCGCCGCAGTCGTGGTCGAAAGAGTCGATGCCGATCAAGCCTGGCGGAAAAAACCGTATGCACGCATGACCGGCTGGTCGGTGTTGATGGATGCCAATCGCAATCCCGATCCGTCGCTGAATGGGGAAGTCGCTGTCATCGAGCAAGCATTGGAGCGGGCGGGTCTTCGTTCGCGCGACATCGATTACGTCAATCCGCATGGTTCTGGCTCGTTGATCGGCGATGTGACGGAGTTGCAGGCGTTGAAGGAATGCGGATTAGCGCACGCCCCCATCAACACCACAAAATCTATCACCGGCCACGGTTTGACCGCAGCGGGTGCGGTAGAGGTGGTTGCGACTTTGCTGCAGTTCGAGCAAGACGCACTCCATCCATCGCGCAATCTAGAGCAGCCGATCGATGCCGGATTCGACTGGGTAAAAGAAAAAAGAACGGCGGCGGGTATCCGCAATAGTTTGAATGTGAGTTTCGGTTTTGGCGGCATCAATACCGCGTTGTGTATGTCCAAGGTTTTTTGTTAGCGAAATGATCGCAAAGTGTCAGCGGTGAAAATGGTAGTGCAGTGAAAAAGCAATGAATGTGTCGAACGATTTTTAATGAATTTATGTGAATTAACTAGAAAGAGGATGAGGAAATGGAATTTAACCATGAAGTCAAGACGCTCATTATTGGATGTGGTTTTTCCAGTGTGCCCTTGTTGCGTGAACTGGATAGGACAGGCGACGAATATGTGATCGTTTCAGAAAAAATACCCAATCCGATTTGGGCGAATTTAAAGCGCAATGATCGATTGGATTTCGATCTCGTGAGTAGCTACAGCACGAGCTTCTATTCCTTCGATCAGGCGAAGCGCTTTCAGGAAGATGGTTGTATAGAGGATTGCTACACTACTGCCAAAGAATTCTATGACATGCATTTGTCCTATTTCGAACAGTACAAAGAAAAAATCGTGCAGGACGAGGTCAAGCGCGTCGACAACTACGACGGCTATAGCATCATTGAAACGGCCAGCGGCGTGATTTACAAGGCAGTCAATGTCGTTGTCTGTACCGGCTTCAGAAGAAATATTCACGATTCCCTCAATAAATTCGACTACACCACCAGCGGAAAAACGATCGTATTTAATACCATTGGCGATTCGTCCAATTTGATGATCGCCAAGCTGGTGGCGCAGAACAATAAAATCGTGTGTCTGGGAAATGGGTTTAATGCCCTGGACAAAATGTTCGAAATCAACAAGACGACAGTGACGCTTGACCAGATCGAGTATCACAACGTCGCGTTCCTGTTCCCGAATATCTATCGAGCGATGATCAGCGGAAATTCCATTTTTCCCTTAGTCATGCTTTCCCTGTCGTTCATGCATACCAAGCTGGGACGGTTTATGAATAAATTATTCATGGGGATGGGGAAAATCATCAGCCCGAATTTATTTGCCTTTGCCTATCCGGAAACCATTCGGGCGCTCAAGGTCAATTTGAAAAGAATGCGCAAGGCAATGCCGTTTCCCAACGGGGTCATCGCCATTAAATATTGGCCTATTGACGGATACCATAAATTTTTTGGCGGGAAGTTAGAGGAATCCATTAAGTCCGGCTATTTGTTGAACGATCTCCCGCTCTTTATCGATCAAGGCCTGGTCCAATATTGGAGCAAAGGCGATATCGATGTCGATCATGAGAAAAAGACGATCACCAACAGGGTCAACGGCCAACAGTTAATGTACGACCACTTCATCGATGGCGGCCCTGAAAATCCGCGCTTGCCTAAAATCGTCAAGCATTCCGGCGCGATGATGGATGAGTACAGCTACCTCTATCGCGACAATTACATGGGTGTCGTACCGAAGAAACTGTCCAATGTATTCTTTTTAGGATACACCCGGCCTACTACCGGCGGCTTGGCCAACATGACCGAGATGCAGGGGCTGCTGGCGCACAAATTGATTCACAACGAGTCCTTCAAGGACGAGGTCTACAGCACGCTTGACCAGCGGCTTGACACGTACAACACCAAGTACTACTACACCGACGAAGCAGCGCGCACTGACCATCTGGTGTTCTATGGTTTTTACACAGAAGAAGTCGCCAGAGCTATCGGTATCGACATCAAGTTAAGCGAGTGCACCAGCCTCAGCGAGGTATCGAAATATTTGTTCTTCCCGAACAACGCATTCAAATACCGGCAAAAGGGCGAATACAAAGTCGAAGGATGCGACAAGTTAGTGGATCATATCGACAAGACCCATCAGAGTTGGGCCGGCATCAAGATGCGCTTGCTGACATTTGGGATGTACCACCTGATGTTTTTCACAGCAATGTTGATGTTCTACCTGAACGATACGATCAACCTTCCCGTGTTTGCAGCCGTCACACTCTTGCAATATGTTTTGAATTTTATCGTGGTCACACCGGCCGTGCATTCGCAGTCGTTCATCGCGTCGGCGCCATACAGTTATTTACGATTTGCATTCCTGCTGGCGGGTTTCTCCGCCACATTGACCTACGGGCCGGTCTGGTTTTTCCCGGTGATCGGCATTGACTTTTTGTGGAGCTATCTGGTCAGGCAAATCAATCCTGAAAAAGCGCGCCTCACGTTCAACGACCTGAAGATCAAGCGGAAATATAAGGCCTTCCTTGGTAAATATTTGGAAACCTATCGCATGGTGCATCCTACTACCAGCAATTAATTTGATGAAGTACAGCGTAGTCAGCTGTGGGCAGAATTTTTTTCGCAACGTTCTATCGCAAAAATTACTCTGACCCCCTACACGGACTACGGAAGTACGTTTTATTACTATCGTAAGTCGATGTTGTGTTGATTTTAGTTTGTTGGTCGGGTGCCGCCCGACAGCCGCTTACCTTTCTTGCATCGCCAAGAAAGGTAAGCCCAAGAAAGCGATCACGGCAGCGCTACCGCGCTACCGTGAAGCTGCTCGCTGCTCGATTTCCCACTTGAATGAGTGCGTTTATTTTTATCGACATAAGGTAATGCCTATAGCGACATAGTAACGATGCTTTCTTAGAGTCTATTGCGAAAAAACATAACCAATACGAAATCGTGAGGCATTGTTGCGGGGGTGTATTTTTCTTTGCTACGACAGGTAACTCAGGCATATCGTCGAATGGATTGACCAATACGAAAGCATTGAATGATGCACGTCGCAGGTCCAAAATAGGATTAACAACTCCTTCTGAGTGTCGGTGAAGTCACGGTGGCCCACAAGTGAATTTCTGAAGGCGTTTCGATTCGAGGCAGAACTATTCTTTGACGGAGGCACGATGAAGAGCACACTTAATATTACTAAATTCATGATTCATGCGGGGCATGAAAAAAGGCGGAGCTTGTGGCGCGATGCGCGAAAATTATTACGGATTCGCACGCTAGAGTCGATGAATTCACTTCAGGACAGTTCTCTCACCGTGCGAAAAATCCGGCGTAAGTTGCCAACCGACTTCGCGACTAAGAATGCAGAATCGACGCGTGCGCCCGAAGTAGCCAGTGATGATGTCTGGATTGGTAGCAAGATGTGTCGCCTCTACGTTCCCAAAGAAGGCGATGTGCAGAGGGCGCCTGCCAATAGCTTCATCGCAGCGCGGCAGGAGATGGGCCTGGCGCTTGCGGTGCCGGTGATTGTTGAAGATGAGCAAGACAATCTGCAATTCTTGCGGCATTGCGTCGACCCTTCGGCCACTGTCGCAGAGCCCTATCTGGAAGTATTGATCAGTGGCAGTTCTGCGGCTGTTCTCTATTTCCGTGGCGATGAAATCAAACGGGAACTTGCGGAGCTATCCGCACAAATTTATTACCAGTAGGTTGCGTAAAAAGTGCTCCTATTTTTTTTGGAGCTTTGTATTTCAAAAAAGCCGCTGCTAAAAATCGACGACGCCACTGTGCGTCGACAATTATCGATCGATTGCTACGATTTTTAGCGCTGCCATAACGAAGAAAAGGTGACATTGACGTGGATGCTTTTGTTTTTACCGGACAAGGTTCGCAACGATTGGGAATGGGCGCAAATTTCTTTGACGAAGTCAGCGAGTTTAGGGATATAGAGGGCGAGATAAATGATCTGCTCGGCTATTCGATCCGTACCTTATGTCTTGAAGATCCTGAAAAAAAATTACATAACACCGTGTTCACACAACCGGCCCTGTACGTGGTGAATGCCCTGCATTATTTTAAGGCGCACGCTGACGGCCTGCGTCCCGAGTTTCTGGCGGGACATAGCCTGGGCGAATACAACGCGCTCCATGCTGCGGGCGTATTTGATTTTATGACGGGATTGCGCCTGGTAAAAAAACGCGGCGAATTGATGGGCCAGGCGCGCAACGGCGGTATGGCCGCGGTCATTGGCATGAATGCGGAGCGTGTTACTCAACTTATTCACGAGCACGCGTTGAGCGGGATCGATGTTGCCAATTTCAATTCACCGGTGCAAACCATTATTTCCGGTCCGGTGGAAGACATTACGCGCGCGGCACCCTTATTTGGCAAAGCAGGCGCGGATGCTTTTATCCCCTTGCCTGTAAGCGCAGCATTTCACTCGCGGTATATGGAGGCGGCGGCAATTGCATTCGATCGCTTTCTTTCTGAAGTGGTTTTTCAAGAGCCGACAGTGTTGGTCATGTCGAACGTTACGGCAAAGCCATATAAAAATGGCGATTCCGTTGTGTCGCCACGTGAACTGTTGGTGAAGCAGATTTCGAGCCCCGTTCAATGGACAAAAACCATTCATTATTTGCTGGAGTCCGGGGCATCGACATTTCATGAAATTGGACCGGGAGATATTTTGTCGCGCCTTATTCAACGCATTCGGCAGGACTATGGGCAACCCTTGAACGCTGCCGCTGCATAGTAAAGTACATGCCGATAAAGTACACGCTACTAATTGTGAATGTCTGCCCCACATCGACCCCACCATTTTTATCAGCGTGTACTTATAACTCAACCACTCAACCCAACCGGGAAATTTCTCACCGCTTATGGTTCGCCCTAAAATTGTATTTATGTTTTCTGGACAAGGCGCCCAATATTTTCAAATGGGTCAAGAGTTGTTCAAGGAAGTGCCGGTGTTCCGATCCTCAATGCAGTGGTTGGATGCACGCGTGCGTGAACTGGCGGGCTGCTCGGTGATAGACACCTTGTATCACGACGGCCATTCCAAAGCGAAAATATTCGACCGCATGCTGTTGACGAATCCCGCCATTTTTATGGTGGAGTACGCGCTGGCGCAAACCTTAATCGAGGCAGGGATCCATCCAGATCTTACGCTCGGCACAAGCATGGGCGCGTTTGCCGCAGCAACGGTATCGGGTTGCATTGACGTTGAAGACGCATTGCAGGCGGTGGTAAATCAAGCGGCCGTCTGCGAAAAATATTGTCCTCCCGGCGGCATGATTGCCATATTCGCCGCTCCCGCGCTTTATGAAGATGAGGCCTTGCGCAATCATTGCACTATTGCCTCTTACAATTTTTCCAGCCACTTCGTAGTCGCAGTAAAACAGGATGGGTTCGCACCTGTGGAGGCTTTTCTGCGGGAGAAAAATGTAAACTTTCAGCGAGTCCCGGTTACGTTCGCGTTTCATTCAGATGGCATCGATGCGGCAAAAATTCCTGGGCAGCGCTTCTTTCAATCGATGTTGTACAAGCGTGCGGTGATTCCCATGATATGTTGTACCCAGGCGCGGATTTTGGAGTCGCTGACGGAAGATTATTTCTGGAAGGCTGCAAGAGAACCCATTCGCTTTCAAGAAACGATCGCCTATCTGGAAACGCGCGGAAATTATCGCTATATTGATCTAGGTCCGGCGGGAACGCTGGCGACATTTCTAAAGTACGGCTTACCCAACACCTCCCGCTCAACCGTGGCGACCACGTTGACTCCGTGGGGGAAAGATGTGAAAAATATCAATGACATGGTTTCCAAAATGCACCGAGAGCATCGCGTTGACGCAGCGTAGAAGTAATCAACTGCGCGCGATGCAAGGGCGTGCCCGCTGGCGCATTAAGGCGTAGCGCGATGCGGAAAATTGAATCGGGCGAAATTCATTTGTGGTTTGTTTTCTATGAAGATATTCGAGATCTCGGATTATTGAACCGCTATCGTCAACTTCTGACACACGAGGAGCGCCTTCAGGAAAAGCGCTTCCATTTCGAAAACGATCAACGGAGGTATCTGGTTACGCGTGCTTTAGTGAGGACGGTATTGTCGCGCTATGCGTCAATCTCACCTGAGCAGTGGCTGTTTTCCACGAATGCGTATGGAAAGCCGGAGATTGCGAACGCTGATCCAGCGGCCCAAGAAATTACGTTCAATATTTCGCACACGCAAGGCTTGATTGTTTTGGGAGTAAGCAGAGAAAAAAATCTTGGCGTTGATGCGGAGAACGTGCACGTTCGGCAGCCTTCGCTTGATATCGCGGAACATTTTTTTTCGCTGGGTGAAGTTGCCGCACTCACTGCACAAAATGAACGAAATGATTTACCTGGGGAAAGGCAGTGCGATTATTTTTTTCAATATTGGACGCTTAAGGAAGCCTACATCAAGGCGCGAGGCATGGGTTTGTCTATTCCCTTAAATCAGTTTGAATTCCATTTTCCGCGCGAGGGTCAGGTCAGCATGTCGATGCATCCGTCATTGAATGATGCACCCTCTCGTTGGCGCTTCTGGCAACTGCGCCCGGAGTCAGATTTTATTGTGTCGGTTTGCGTCGAACGTTCCGCAGAACCGGATCAACATTTGCTGATGCAAAAAATTGTGCCGCTCGAATCGGAGGCGGCGTTTGATTGTGACTTATGGCGGGAATCGACCTAAGGCTACACTTAATCAGGGTAGCCCTAAATACCCCCTTGCAAAGGAGATAACGACGCAGACTGTATTCTGCCAGGAGGAGCAACACAGTCAGGGAACCGAAAAAATGCGCAATCATGTTCGTCGCGCTCTCACCCAATGGGAGAAGCAAACAAGTAACATTTCACTCAACTAATTTAAACACTTATCAAAGCGGCGAAGCGGTCAACTGCCGTTTCTAGGTTTAAGCCAAAGGCGCATTGAAGCGCCCTTGTTGTGCCAGCTCGCGAATAATACGTATGGTATCGATGTCCGATTCCACATAGGCGGAACGGCGAAAATCGTTATACATCGCATTGGCAGCATCGGTGGCTTCATCATTTCCATCATCATACTGAAATCGTAAGAACAAGGCATCCGGTTCGGGTTCTTCGATGGTCATCACCAGAGACGACTGCGCAATGTCTTTTTGCGCGGCAATCAGGTAGGTAATTTTTGTCGGCACAGTAAATACAACACGATCGACAATCGTCAATTCACCATAGCGTAACGCGCGCGCTACTTCAGTCTCTGTACGATCATACAAGCGGCATTCATCCAGATGCGGTACAAATAACATCGGCGCTTCCGCGCGCAAGACGAGGCCGCACCATACTTGGTCGGTCGATAGCAGATCTACCAGGGGGTTAAGCGGATCATTGATTTCAATCAGGTGTTCAAATTTCATTGCGTTGTCGTAAAAAATAAAGGGGCCTTCGTCCAGCTTGTCGGACGGCTAGACGAATGATAATGTAATCTCTGGCTATCGTCTTCGCACAAAGTAATCAACGCCACCAATCAACACTATGCCCACTCAAGATTTTCCCTGCCTCACAACGAAACGCCTGACGTTACGTGAAATTGGACTTGGCGATAGAGATGCCTTGCTTGCTATTTACTCCAACATCGAAACCATGCGTTGGTACGGCGTTGAGCCGATTGTCGATCAGGAGCAAATAGAAATACTGGTGGCAACCTATGCTGATTGGCGCAAGACTGCGGTCGGGATTCGCTGGGGCATTGAACTAAATGGGGTCTTAATCGGCACAGCGGGATTTTTTCGATGGAATAAGAGCTGGCATAACTGTATGGTCGGCTATGAACTGGCACAACAATTTCATGGCAAGGGTTATATGGAGGAGGCCTTGCGCACTATCATTGAATATGGATTTTCGCATATGTTTTTGCATCGAATCCATGCAGAAATATCTCCCCATAACATCGCTTCTATCGCTCTGATAAAACGACTCGATTTTTACTTTGAAGGTGTTCATCGTGAGATGGGATGTTGGGATGGTGGTTGGCACGACCTACATTTTTATTCGATACTTGAGCAGAACTGGAATAAAGACTGAATTGCACACGAGAGACAATGATGGATGTAATTAAATCAGACTGGCTCCAGATCACCAAAGATTGTGTGATTGCGCTGAGCGAAATTGAGTTTAGCGCGATACGGGCACAGGGGCCGGGCGGGCAAAATGTCAATAAGGTTTCCTCGGCGATTCACTTGCGTTTTAATATCGCCGCTTCCTCCCTACCTGCCTTTGTCAAAGAACGATTATTGACCCTGGCTGATCAACGCATTACCAAAGAGGGGGTGATCGTAATCAAAGCGCAACGCTCACGTAGCCAGGAAAATAACAAGGCGCAAGCTGTACAAAGACTTGAAGAGCTGGTGTGTGCCGCCAGCGTCCTGCCAACCCTGCGTAAAGCGACCAGACCGACAAAAAGTTCGCAAGTGAAACGCGTAGAAAGCAAAGTCAAACGCGGTCAGGACAAGATCTTGAGAAAAAAAATGGGAGAATGATACCTTCAATCCAACTTGCGCGGCATTTAATCGGGCCTATCTACATGCCTGAATTTGCTGGAAAAACGGACTTTTTTCGGCGCATGTATTTTAGCAATTTGGCGCGCGGTGCGACGCAACTGAGTGGCGGGCATTTTTTGAAAAAAACTCAAAAAGGAACGCTGCTGCGCGTGTATGTTAATCAACGCAACCAGTTGAGGTGCGGTGATGAAAAAATCAAAATCGATCCCAGAACGATTAAACAAAATCGTATCAGGACTGATTAATAAATAATGGTGAAAACTTGGCTCAAGTTCACGGCCGAAGCGTTTAGGCAGCTCCAGCTTACGCAGCACACGTTTAAATATTTCACGATTACGCTTGAGCTGGCGGATAGGCGACGGAATTGCACACGTATTTCCCGCATGATCAGTGGCGGTAAATTTTTTTGCATTGTCAACAGAGAGTGTCACGCCCGAGGTACGCGATTCAACAATGAAGACATGGAAATTATGGGTAATGAACAAATGATCGATATGCAAATTGCCATCGGCACCATGAAAACGTAAATCATGCAAAACCGCGACATCCGAACGATTTTCAAATATACGATCAAAATTATCCGCAACATCATAGGTGGCCTGCATCGCCGCGCGCGTTTTGTCGTTGTCGACCGGGTGCATCAATCCTTTTTCATCACCCCGCATGATTGAGTCATGATCAAGGTATTGCAAATAGGTATGGGCTGGCGTCAAACGCTTAATTAACATGTCAATTTATCCTATGACGGCACACCTTAGTCGGGCTTATAGAGAGGGGAAATCACCCACAGCACATCCTTATTTTCAAAGTACCGTATGGATGCAATCTCTAAAAAATGGCCCTAATGCTAGAAATTATAGCATCTTACATTATAGTGTTTTTGCAACATAAGCGGCTGTCCGTTAATCGGCTCTTTTGTACCGACCGTCCGACGCTACAGCGTTTTTTTGCCAGCCTGCTCCCCATTTTTTCCTGATCCCCAATTGAATATCAATTACAAATAAAAATTGATTGGAAAGACATCCTTTAAATCTCTAAAATTCCGTCGTTATTGCCCTGTTTGAAGACTATCATTTGACTGGGCAACATGAAAACTAGGAGAAATGCATGTCTGAATCAACAAAGAAAATCACGCTGCGCTCAGCGGAGTGGTTTGGCAGCCAGGACAAAAACGGGTTCATGTATCGCAGCTGGATGAAAAATCAGGGGATACCGGACCACGAATTCCGCGGCAAACCCATCATTGGGATCTGTAATACCTGGTCGGAACTGACACCTTGTAATGCGCATTTCCGTCAATTGGCTGAGCACGTAAAACGCGGCATTCTAGAGGCGGGTGGCTTTCCGGTTGAGTTCCCGGTGTTCTCAAATGGCGAATCCAATTTACGTCCCACCGCCATGCTTACCCGCAATCTGGCGAGCATGGATGTAGAAGAATCGATACGCGGCAACCCGATGGACGCCGTGGTTTTGCTGGTCGGCTGCGACAAGACCACGCCCGCATTGTTAATGGGTGCCGCCAGCTGCGACATCCCAACCATCGTGGTCACTGGTGGACCAATGCTTAACGGGAAACTTAACGGCAAGGATATCGGCTCCGGTACTGCCGTATGGCAATTACATGAAGAAGTCAAAGCCGGCACAATCACGATGCACCAATTTATGTCTGCGGAAGCAGGTATGTCACGCTCGGCCGGGACGTGCAACACCATGGGTACCGCCTCCACCATGGCATGTATGGCGGAAGCTCTCGGCACTTCATTGCCGCATAACGCCGCGATCCCGGCGGTCGATGCACGCCGATACGTGCTGGCACACATGTCCGGCATCCGCATTGTCGACATGGTGTGGGAAGACCTGCGCCTGTCGAAAGTGTTGACCCGGGAAGCTTTTGAAAATGCGATTCGCGTCAACGCGGCCATCGGTGGTTCCACGAATGCGGTCATTCACCTGAAAGCAATTGCCGGCCGTATCGGCGTACCGCTGGAACTAGAAGACTGGACCACTATAGGCCGTGGCACACCAACCATCGTCGATTTGATGCCTTCCGGCCGGTTCCTGATGGAAGAATTTTATTACGCTGGCGGCTTGCCGGGCGTGATACGCCGTTTGGGCGAAGGTAATTTGCTGCCGAACAAAAATGCGTTGACCGTCAACGGTAAATCGATTTGGGAAAACTGCCTGGATGCACCGACTTACAACGATGAAGTGATTCGCCAGCTCGACAATCCTTTGATCGCCGACGGCGGCATCTGCATTTTGCGTGGCAATCTGGCCCCACGCGGCGCCGTCCTCAAGCCATCGGCCGCAACCCCGGCGCTGATGCAACACCGTGGCAAAGCGGTGGTGTTTGAAAATTTCGATCATTACAAACAAAGAATTGTCGACCCCGATCTGGAGGTGGATGCCAACTCCATACTGGTCATGAAAAACTGCGGCCCCAAGGGTTATCCCGGCATGGCCGAAGTGGGCAATATGGGTTTGCCGCCCAAGTTGCTGGCGCAAGGCGTGAAAGACATGGTGCGTATTTCCGATGCGCGCATGAGTGGCACCGCTTACGGCACGGTGGTATTGCACGTAGCGCCAGAAGCGATGGCCGGCGGCCCTCTGGGCATTGTCCAGGATGGCGACATCATTGAACTCGATTGCCGCAACGGCAAACTCAACCTCGATATTACAGAGGAAGAAATCGCACAACGCATCGCACAACGCGCTATACCGGTATCAACGGACCCGGCTAGCACTGGTGGCTATCAACGGCTGTACATCGATCATGTATTGCAAGCCGATGAAGGCTGTGATTTCGACTTTTTAGTAGGTAGCCGTGGTTCTGCCGTCCCACGTCATTCCCATTAATCCCCTATTTCTGGAGGCACTATGTTACTCGTCCAATTTACTACCGAATCTGGAGAACGCCGAGTGGGCGTCTTGGAGCATTTAAGACTGCGCGTAATTGATATCTACCCAACGACGTATGCGTTGGCTCAAGCCGCAATCCGCCAGAAAATCGGCCTCGAACAATTAGTCACCACCGTACTGGGCACCACTACTTATTCTTACGAAGAAGTCGCCAGCAGCGGACGTTTGCTAGCTCCTCTCGACCATGCAGATGATGCGCACTGTTACGTTACAGGGACCGGTTTGACCCATCTGGGCAGTGCCGATGCGCGCGATGCCATGCATAAAAAAATCGGTGGTGACGTTGATGCGCTGAGCGACAGCATGAAAATGTTTCGCCACGGAGTTGAAGGCGGCAAACCAGTCAATGGCAAAGCAGGTGCGCAACCTGAATGGTTCTACAAAGGTGACGGCTCCATCGTCTGCGCCAGTGGACAATCTTTACCCATGCCGGATTTTGCTTTAGATGGCGGCGAAGAGCCGGAAATCGCTGGCTTGTATGTGATCGGCGATGATGGTGCGCCTTATCGTGTGGGCTACGCGATCGGCAACGAATTTTCCGACCATGTGACCGAACGTCAGAATTATCTCTACCTGGCCCATTCCAAGTTGCGCGCTTGCGGTGTCGGCCCGGCTCTGCTGGTTGGTACCTTGCCAGTACATATTGTAGGTACTTCTCGCATTTATGATCGCGACGAAAAAGTGCGCTGGGAGAAACCATTTTTGAGCGGCGAACGCAATATGTCGCATACCATTGCCAACCTGGAACATCATCATTTCAAGTACGCCCTATTCAATCGACCTGGCGACGTGCACATTCATTTTTTTGGTACCGCCACACTCAGTTTCGCGGACGGCATAAGCGTTAAAACGGGAGAAACCTTTGAAATTGAAGCACCGGCATTTGGTCCAGCTCTACGCAATACGCTAGAAGTGAAAAAAATCGGGTTCGCAAAAATCACCCCTTTATAAAAGCGACATTTATAATCAGGGGCACGTTAAGGGTTAGGCCGCAGCGACGATAAAATACAGACAAAGAGAGGGGACTTTATGAAACAATCGACTAAGTACGCCAGCCTCCAAGGTAAACGTATATTTGTGACGGGTGGCGGGAGCGGGATCGGCGAAGAAATAGTCAGCGCATTTGCAGAACAAGGCGCGCAAGTTGCGTTTGTCGATATCGCACATGAAGCCAGTCTTGCCCTATGCAAGAAATTGGCTGCTGCCGGCTTACCCACACCGCTATTCCGGGAATGCGATATCACGAACATCCCTACCCTGCAAAAGGTAATGGCAGAGCTAGCCAGCGAGATCGGGGATTTTGATGTGCTGGTCAACAATGCTGCCAACGATCAACGTCATCAAACCGAAGGCGTCACACTCGATTACTGGAATGAATGTATCGCTGTCAACCAGCGCCCTCTATTTTTTACTTGCCAGTCGGTATTGCCGGGTATGAAGCGCAAGGGTGGCGGCGCGATCATTAATGTCAGTTCGATTTCTTGGCATATCAAAGGCGCAGGCTATCCTATTTATGCCACCGCGAAAGCTGCGGTCATCGGCCTCACGCGGGGGTTGGCGCGCGAGTTTGGCGTACACGGCATTCGCGTCAACACCGTGACGCCCGGCTGGGTGATGACGCAACGCCAGACTGATTTATGGGTAGACGAAGCCGCCGAAATCGACATCAAAAAAAATCAATGCCTCCCCAATAAATTAATGCCGGAACACATCGCTTCGATGGTCTTATTCTTAGCGGCGGACGATAGCGCTATGTGTACGGCGCAGGAGTTTATTGTCGATGGCGGTTGGGTTTGAGCCGAAGTTTTCTCGAAGGTTCGATCGAAATTCTGGCGGCGTTAGCCCAGCGATTGGCACCCAACATATTTGCACGAAGAATTTTGCTATGCCGCCTTGATCTAGAAAACGATTTATCTCTGGCAAGCGGCAAAGCAGCTTTGTAATTTTCGGATTCAAACGGGAAATAATGATGAAATTAAGTGTAGGTATGGCAATCACCTTGAGCCTGGCCGTACAAACTTCCATGGCAGCATCCGGTTTGAGTAGCCCCGACAAGCATATACAAGTCAGGGTAAATCTGACCGCCGGACATACCCTGGTGTATTCGGCTTATCGTGATCAGCAAGCTGTCATTCTTCCTTCCGGGTTGGGTTTACAACTTGAGGGTGCCGACCTCAAAAATCAGCTGCATCTCGCCGCCACCTCAAAGATTAAGCGCGTCACCGATTCCTACGAAATGCAAGTGGGCAAACGCCGCCATAATCACTACGAAGCCAATGAGCAAACTTACTCCGTGGTCAATGCGCAGCATCAAAAAATGGATGTCGTTTTCAGGGTGTCAAACGACGGCGTGGCATTTCGTTACGTTGTGGCTGACCCCAGCATCCGGCACAAAAAAGTGACGCAGGAATTTACCAGCTTTGCGTTTGAACCTGCCGCTAAAGCATGGCTGCAACCGATTGCCGTGGCACAAACCGGCTGGAGCAATGTCAACCCTTCTTACGAAGAGCATTATCAAATGGAAATTCCGGTCGGCACCGTCTCGCCATCGAAAGCGGGATGGGTTTTCCCCGCCCTGTTCAACGTCAAGGACAACTGGGTCGTCCTGTCCGAAGCCAATATGGACGGCAGTTATCACGCCTCTCGTTTGCAGGCGGAATCCGTGGGCGGTGTGTACAAGATCGGTGCACCAATGGCTGCCGAAGTCTATACCGGCGGTGCTTTAATGGCAGAAACGGACGGCGTGCTGAGTTCTCCCTGGCGCATTATTGGACTCGGTTCGCTCGCCACCATCATGGAGTCCAATTTAGGTACCGACCTGGCTGCGCCTGCCATTGCCATCGATCCCCACCTGATCAAGCCAGGCCACTCCAGCTGGAGCTGGGCACTGCTCAAAGACAATGCCACCATCTATTCGGTGCAAAAGAAATTTATCGATTATGCCGCCGACATGCATTGGGATTACACCCTTATCGATGCGGACTGGGATAAAAAAATCGGCTACGAAAAAATAAAGGAATTGGTCGAATATGCGGACACCAAACATATCGGTATTTTGCTGTGGTACAACTCATCCGGTTCCTGGAATACCACCCGATATAGCCCGAAGAGTCAATTGCTCACACATGCGCAACGCATGACCGAATTTGCACGCTTGCGTGAGATGGGGGTCAAGGGGGTCAAGATCGATTTCTTTGCAGGCGATGGCAAGTCAATGATCGATTACTACATTTCCATTTTGAAAGACGCCGCCGAGAACGGTTTGCTGGTTAATTTTCACGGAGCCACCTTGCCGCGCGGATGGGAGCGTACCTATCCGAATTTGATGAGTATGGAAGCGGTGAGGGGACTTGAGTTCACTACGTTTACGCAACAGGATGAGGATGCGGTACCGACCCACGCGGCCATGTTGCCGTTTGCGCGGAATATTTTTGATCCGATGGATTTCACACCGATGGTGTTTAGTGATATCCCCAAAATCAAGCGCACTACCAAAAATGGGTTTGAACTCGCCGAGTCAGTGCTGTTTTTATCCGGCATCCAGCACTTTGCAGAGACGGCTGAAGGAATGGCGAGCGTACCCGATTACGTCAAGCAATTCCTGCAAGAGTTACCGCGTTCCTGGGACGATACTAAATTCGTCGCGGGCTTTCCCGGCAAATATGTGGTGCTTGCACGCCGCTCCGGTGATGCTTGGTATGTTGCCGGTATCAACGCAGAAGAAAGTGATAAAGCGCTGACCATAGATTTATCCTTCATCGGAAACAAACAGGGCCGTTTGATGACCGATGGACAGGCTGAACGGACATTTGATCAACAGCCCCTCCCATCGGAAAAAGCCGTGACGATCACGATAAAAACCCACGGCGGATTTGCCGCAGTATTTCAATAAAACTCAAAAATATAGCTAAAGACAAAAGTGCGTCCACTAACAAAAAATAGCGTTGCAGCCGTCGCATTTACACTAGCCAGTCTAGCAACCATAGCCCATGCTGCCAAGGTAGGTAGCCTCACTATCGACACCCAAAATCCGGGTGCCATCATCACAAAAATGGTTAGGCGCAATGTGCCAAGCACCTTGGTACCGGCACAAGAAAAGTGCCGGTACCCGTTTCCCTGAAGAACAAGGGATCTCCACGCTCAACAATACGCTGCACAGGGATACCTTCATCAAAAATAATGTCCCCAAGTTGAAGCAAAACGATCCGAAGAACAAGATGGATGCCCACAATACTTTTGACCATCTCCAGGCAGTACAACCGGCCCCGCTCAGCGCTGGGGCAAACCACGGCAAGCTGAGTCAAAATTCATCCCAAGGCTGTGGTTGTAGTCGCAGTAGAGTAATCTTTTAGCACTTAGAAAGTAAAGAAAAAATCAAATGATCAGTAAAAATAAATTAGGGTCAGTGGTGCTACTGGGCGTACTGATACTGGCTGGCTGCGGCGGTGAAACTCGCAATGCAGGATCAAACACAGCATCAATACCCAGCTTGCTTGCTGCCACCGTCGCCACCGATTACAAGGCCAGTGTTCAGGAACTGTATATTTCTTATTTTGGCCGACCAGCTGATACCGGCGGTCTAGCTAATTTTCAAGCACAACTGGCATCAATGAATGCGCCAACTGATATTCAGCAACTCAACACTGCCTACAATACCAACTCTGCTCTCAAAGCCCTGATCGATAGTTTTAACAATAGCGCCGAATCAGCCGCCTTATATTCCGGTGACAATACTACCTTCGTCACCGCCATTTATAACAATGTATTAAGCCGGGCGCCAGATGCGCCCGGACTGGCATTCTGGGTTGCTGCCCTGAATGCCGGTTCGCTCACACGCGCCAATGCCTCACTGTCTATCATGGCCGGTGCGCTGGTAAATACCACGCTAACCGGCGTGCTGGATGCCCAGCTAGTGAACAAGAAAATTACGGTGGCAAGTAACTTTACGGGCGCACTTAATGCGGCACCGGTAAATGGTTTCAGCGGGAATGCGGCGGCGGCACAGGCCCGCACCATGCTTGCCACTGTCACTGCTACCACTGACATCCTCGCGTTTCAATCCACGATCATGGCGTTGGTAAACAACCTGGCGCTCAATACCACTACCACGACGACGACCAGCACAACTTCAACCAGCCAGATCCCTGTGAGCTTCACCAATGTCACCGTGCATGATCCTGCCGTCACAAAAATTGGCAATACTTATTATTCATTCGGCTCCCATCTGGCCGCAGCCAAAACCACGGATCTGATGAACTGGACCAAGATCGCCGATGGCGTGAATGCAGCTAATCCTTTATTTGCCGATGTCACCAAGGCCCTGGCCGCTACCTTTACTTGGAGCACGGTAGTCGATCTGTGGCGTCCCTACGTGATTGCGCTGGCTGACGGAAAATTCTATATGTATTACGACTCGTGCCAGGGCAGTAGTCCGCTTTCTGCACTCGGGGTTGCCGTTGCCGACAAGGTTGAGGGCCCTTACATCAATAAACAGATCTTTTTATATTCAGGGGGTAGCGTCTTAGGCTATAACGTAAATGCGTACCCCAATGCTATCGATCCTTATCTGTTTCATGATGCCAACGGCAAACTTTGGATGATGTATGGATCGTATTCTGGCGGCATTTTTATTCTTGCTATGGACGAAACGACCGGACTGCCTGTCGGCACGACCGGCCCCGCACCCGCCAATTTAGGCTACGGCAAACATCTGATGGGTGGCAATAGCAGTCGCATAGAAGGTTCTAGCGTGCTTTATAGCCCGCAGTCGCATTACTACTATATGTTCTTTACTTTTGGCGGACTTGATGCCGGCGGCGGTTATAACATTCGTGTCGCACGCTCCGTCAATCCCGATGGCCCTTATCTTGACGCCAAGAATAATGATATGAACGGGGTAAAAGGGACATTTGCTTTCGATGACGCCAGCATTGCGCCGTATGCCCAAAAATTGATGGGCAATTATCAATTCGCACTGGCTACCGGGGAAACCGGCACGCCGCTTGGCTATGTGTCACCCGGCGGTGCCTCTACACTTTACGAAGCCGCCAGCAACCAGTATTTCATGGTATTCCACACGCGCTTTCCGAATACCGGCGAATTTCACGAAATACGCGTACATGAAATGTTTATCAATGCCGATGGCTGGCCTGTAGTGGCCCCTTTCCGCTACGCGCCACTCAGTAAAAGTGCGACGCCTTTAGTCGCCGCTGTCACCAGTGCCGAAGCACAGGGCAGTTACAAGATGATCAACCACGGCAAGGACATTACCGCGACGATCAAGCCCTCGCAAAATATCCAACTCAATGCCGACGGTACGGTGTCCGGTGCCGTGACTGGTAGTTGGCAATACCAAGGAAGTAACAACATCACTATCACGCTCGATGTCGGGGGCATATACAAGGGCGTGTTGTCACGTCAGTGGAATACCAACGCCAACAGTTTTGCGGTGACATTTACCGCGCAATCGATTGAGGGCGTATCTATTTGGGGGGCACGTACCGGCAATTGACACGGCTTTTTGTGAGCACGCCGTATCACGTCGGACACAACAGCGTTTACCACAGGAAGGGGAAAGATTATCTGATCTTGCATGCCTATGAGACTGCGGATAACGACGCGCCAAAACTCAAGATTCTGGAAATGCAGGGGAACAAGGAAAATTGGCCAATGCACGACGCTTAAAATTTAAATCTATACCAAAGCGCACTACTGCCACACGATAGGTGATGCCATGAAAAAAAACTGTACTCCGTTCCTTTTGCTTCTCGCCTTTACCACTGCTCAGGCCGTACCTCCCCTCACGGGTAATGAGCTATTTCCCCTCGCCGATGTGCGCTTGACCGCCAGTCCTTTTCTGGAGGCCCAAACTACGGATTTACATTATTTGCTTGCGCTCGATCCTGATAAATTATTGTCCCCATTTCAGCGTGAAGCGGGATTGCCGGTCAAGGAAGCGAGCTACGGCAATTGGGAGTCCAGCGGTTTGGACGGTCATATGGGCGGTCATTATTTGTCGGCCCTGGCGCTGATGGCAGCATCGACCGGTGATGCGGAGGTACGCACCAAACTCGATTACTTTGTCGCAGAGCTAAAGAAATGCCAGGACAAAAATGCTGACGGTTATCTAGGGGGAATCCCGGGGGGACGTGCCGCATGGCAAGCCATCGCGCAGGGGAAACTAAAAGCCGATAATTTTTCGGTGAATGGAAAATGGGTGCCGTGGTACAACCTGCACAAAATGTTTGCGGGGTTGCGCGACGCTTATCGATATGCGGGCAACGAAGATGCGCGCACGATGCTCATTGCACTTGCGGATTGGGCTTTGCATCTGACCGCACAGCTCACACCGGAGCAAATGCAAACCATGTTGCGCAGCGAGCATGGCGGTATGAACGAAGTTCTCGCCGATGTCGCACAAATGACGGGAGACAAAAAATATCTTGACCTCGCTATCCGATTTTCTCATCAGGCCCTCTTGACCCCACTCACCCAACAACAGGATAAATTAAACGGTCTGCACGCCAATACCCAAATTCCCAAAGTCATCGGCTTTAAACGCATAGGCGATATGACCGAGCAACAAGCGGAACAAAAAAAAATGCAGCAGGCGGCACAATTTTTTTGGCAAACCGTGCACGACCATCGTACGGTCGCCATCGGCGGTAATAGCGTCAAAGAACATTTTAATAACGATAAAAATTTCTCATCGATGCTCAATGAGGTGGAAGGGCCGGAAACCTGTAACACCTACAATATGTTGAAGCTCACAGAGTTGTTGTTCTTAAGCGATCCCAAAGTCATGTACAGCGACTATTACGAGCGTGCGCTATACAACCATATCCTGTCGTCGCAACACCCGGAAACCGGCGGATTCGCCTACTTCACCCCGATGCGCCCTAATCATTATCGGGTGTACTCCCAAGTCGATAAAGCCATGTGGTGCTGCGTTGGTTCTGGACTTGAAAGTCAGGCCAAATATGGGGAATTTATTTATTCGCATGATGGTAAGGCGTTGTACGTCAATCTGTTTATTCCTTCCACGCTGAACTGGCGCGAACAAAATGTGCGCCTTACGCAAAGCACACTTTTCCCCGATGCAGAGAACACAACAATTACCATTCATTCCAATAAAGAATTCACTTTAAAAATTCGCTATCCGCAGTGGGTTGCGGCCGGTGCGTTAAAAATTCGCATCAACAATCAAACGATGAAAATAGAAGGCGGGCCCGGCGATTATGTCAGCCTGCAACGCCACTGGCATAAGGGCGATCATGTTGACATCCGCTTGCCGATGACGACGCAACTAGAACCCATGCCAGGCATGGAAAATTATTATGCGGTGTTGCATGGCCCGATTGTTCTTGCTGCTAAGACTCAGGTATTTGCCGATGAAAAACTAAATTATTTTGCTGATGATTCCCGCATGGGGCATATAGCGAAGGGGCCACTATGTCCTCTGGAATCTGCCCCCATGTTTGTCAGCGACACGACCAATTTCATGAAAAAATTTAAGCCTGTCGCAGGCGAGCCACTGACATTTACCGCGCCCGGTTTAATACGGGGGAAGAATGCGGAGACACTCAGATTTATTCCCTTTTTCCGCCTGCACGATTCACGCTACATGCTTTATTGGCCGTATAGCACACCAGAGAATTTGTCACGCATGCATGACGCCACCGCAAAGGCGGAAGCCGAACGTTTAGTACTGGATGCACAAACGATAGATCAGGTTGCGCCCGGCGAACAACAACCGGAATCCGATCATTTCTTCAAGGCAGAAGGTGGCGATGCCGGAATCAACAAAGGGATGCGCTGGCGACATGCTACCGGGTGGTTTAGCTACGAATTAAGCGATAAAAAAACGGAAGCAAAAACCTTGCGCCTGAGCTTCTCAAAACTGGATGCCGGAAGAACATTCGATTTATTTATCAACGAGCAGTTAATCCAAACGATCATGCTAAACAAGGATGCGCCAACGGAAATATTTACACAGGATTATGCGTTGCCAAAAACATTGGTCGAAAACTCTGGCGGAAAACTGGTCGTCAAGTTTGTGGCACGCAAAAATTCGATCGCAGGTGGATTGTATGGCTTGCGTTTGCTAAGGTAAGGTCGGAAGATCTGCCGCTGTCCCTTTCTCAAGGTACAGCTCAATCCAGAAGGCAATGGAGGTGACGGCATTTCAATTGCTATTTTTTCAGGCGCGATTTGTTTTTGGATTTCCTGGCATCGACTACAACCTTGGGCGCGGCAGGTAAATCATTTGCTTCGTCCTGACCAAAATCAGGGAAGCCTTCTTTGGTCCACTTCAATGTGCGAATATAGGTGTGCCGGTTGGGATCCGTCAGGGGACTCCCATGCAAGCCAAAATAATCGCGTGCATGGTATACCAGCACGTCGGATTGACCGTCTTCACTCACAGTAAAGCTGTTATGGCCCGGACCGTAGCGCCCCAATTTTTCATTGGTATAAAAAACAGGCTGCGGCGATTTATGCCAAGATTTCGCATCCAGTAAATCGGCGTCAGCGTCGGCCCAGAGCAGGCCCATCGCATAACGATGATCCGTTGCGCTCGCAGAATAAGTAATAAATACTTTGTTGTTGCGCACAATCACTGCGGGGCCTTCGTTCACTTTATAACCCAGCACTTCCCAATCCAGATCGGGTTTTGAGATCATCGTCTCTACTTCGCCAACTTTGGTCGGCGACACAAGTTTTGCCAAATACAAGGCCGAGTTGTAGCGATTCTCCGCATCTTTTTGTGCCCATACAAAATAACGCTGACCGTGATGCGCGAAACTGGTGGCATCCAGCGAAAATGAATCGCGTGCCGTATTAACCTGTCCCAACTCTTCCCAGTTTCCGGTCAGCGGATCGCTCGCTTTATTTGCCAACACATACATGCGAATATGCCAAACATCTTTTACGTCGCCCGCTGCAAAATAGATATACCAGACACCATCAATTTGCAGTATCTCAGGGGCCCAAATATGCGAGCCCATGATTCCCACATCATGTTTACGCCAAATAATGTTTGCTGGCGCAGTGTGCAGGCCGGCTAGCGTTGCTGCGGAACGTAATTCAATCCGGTCAAATTCAGGAATCGTACCTACAAAATAGTAATGGCCGTCGGCCCCTCGATATACGCAGGGGTCGGCACGCTGTTCCACCAAGGGTACATTTACCAGAGAGGCCTGGGGCGTTGCCAAAGTCGCTTGACAGCTATTGGCCAACGACAAACTCAACATCAACACTATCCACGAAAAAAGATATTTCATACATTCTCTTAAAACAATACGCTATCCAACAATGATGGTTAGAACGTCGGAGGGACGACTAATCGCTCTACAGTTTTTCGGTTGGCGCACTCTCAAGTAGTCGTACAGTTTGCCAGATTGCCATACCCGTATTGACCAGCGAAAAAATACGGCGGGGTTTTATGACAACCACGACCGCCACTAACGCCATCATCATCACCGGACTTTTTTTGATGCGATGGACTAAGCTCACACCAAGATCAACGCCGCCCAATGTTCTGATCACCGTTTCATTTTGAAACGCAAACGCGGTGCGTTGTGCAGTAATGCGCGCAATGATTTCTTCTCGGTGTGATGCAAGGGATTCTGATGTTGTATGTTTCATAAGCGTCATTCAAGAAGAGGGCGGCGAGGGTTTCAGGCTATCGAGGTCTTTCGCCAGTTCATTAAGCGTATGCGAGAGCAGCTTGGGTTTGGCCTGATAGCGACGTAATAGCCCGAATCCAATCAGGATGCCGGACAGTCCGAAGAAGGTGATCAAGGCTACCAAGGCAGGAATCCGATGCGAGTCCCAGTAAAGCACGACAACGAGCAGGATACCCAGCAGAAGCGCTACGCTCAGACAGAACCATGCGACTAACGCGAACAGCAGATAGGAGAAAAGGCGTAACGATTCTTCTTCAATTTCAACGGCAGCCAGTTCAAGACGCGTATGAATAATTGCAATGAAATTCCCCGCCAACCGGGATAGGGATTCGACAATGGCCATTGGCTAGGCCTCTTACCGGCGGGAAATCAACAACCCGCAGATAAGGCCAATGGCTGCGCCTATGCCGACGGATTGCCAAGGGTGTTCTTTGACGAAAATATCGGTGGCTTGCGCCGCTTCTTTGGTCTTCGCCACTACCGATTCTTCCATATCGTGCAATTCAGTCTTGGCTGAGTTAAGCGTGGTTTCAAACTTTACCTTGGCATTTTCAAATCCCTCGCTGGTTTGCTGGCCTGCGTTTTTTAGCAGATCTTCTGCGTCCCTGATCACCAATTTCAGGTCGGCGACCAGTCTGTCTTTCGCATCGTTTGTACGGTGATTAGTTGCTGGTTCTGGAGCATTCATATAGTCCCCCCTATGAAGGTTAAAAAGTGGTGATCAAATTGTCTCAAGGCGGTCGAACCGGAATGGCAAATAGGGATTTATCGTAGCGCATAGTCGACGGCTATGCCACAGAAAATGGCAGCACCCAGCCAGTTGTTGTGGCGAAAAGCAGCGAAACAGCGGTCCCGATCACGTCCACGAATGAGCCAATAATGATAGGCTGCACAGCATGCGGCAGCCCCCAATCCGATCACAAACCAAACGCGCAAGCCCGCTTGCCAGCCCATCAAAAAAGTAAGAAACAAACTGGCAAGGTAGCACAGCATGACCGCAAATACGTCGTAACTGCCAAAAGTAATGGCTGAAGTTTTGATGCCGATCTTCAAGTCGTCGTCGCGGTCAACCATGGCATATTCTGTGTCGTAGGCAATCGCCCAGAAAATATTCGCCGCCAACAGCCCCCACGCGCTCGTCGGTACCTTGCCTTGAACTGCTGCAAATGCCATCGGTATGCCGAAACCAAATGCAATTCCCAGGTAGGCCTGCGGAATAGCAAAAAAACGTTTGAAGTAGGGATAAGTACCGGCGATGATTACCGCCGCTACCGAAAGCTGTTTGGTCAGGCCGTTGAGCGGCCAGATTAAGGCGAACGACAGCAAGGCCAGAATCAGGGCTAGCCAAAGTGCTTGGTACGGTGCAATTTCTCCACTGGTAATGGGGCGTTCGGCAGTACGTTTGACGTGTTTGTCGATATCCCGATCCGCGAAGTCGTTGATGGCGCAGCCCGCAGAACGCATGAGTACGGTGCCAAGGGTAAAAATACACAGTAACGTCGCGTTCGGTCTGCCCTCCGATGCCAGCCACAGTGCGCCCAAAGTCGGCCATAACAACAACAGGATGCCGACCGGTTTGTCGAGTCGCAACAGGCGCCAATAGGGTGAAATTCTCTTCATCCGTTTAACATCGTCACGCCGGGTAAATTGCACGCTTGCACCGTTGCACAGAGTGCCTCAATAGCGGCTGTGCGGGTAAAGCTTTTGCGTGATGCAATCACCACGCGGCGCGAAGGAATCGGCTGGTTAAAGGGTACGTAACGCAGCAGGCCATCCGTTGCATGCATGTTCGTCACAGAGGCAGCGGGCAACACGGTGAGGCCAATGCCGCTGGCCACCATATGCCGGATTGTTTCTAGCGAAGAACCTTCGAAGGTGCGCTGCATCCCATTTTCGGGAGAAGAAAAACGCGCCATTTCAGGACACACTTCCAACACCTGATCGCGGAAACAATGGCCGCTGCCAAGCAGCAACATCGTTTCCGATTTCAGGTCTTTGGCAGAAATGGTCTTGCGTGTTGCCCACGCGTGCTTCTTCGGCATTGCCACCACAAAAGGTTCATCGTACAAAGGCTGTACCGCCAGCGCATGCTCTGCTATCGGCAACGCGATAATCGCCGCGTCAAGCTCACCCTGACGCAACAATTCCAGTAGACGTACCGTAAAATTTTCCTGCAGGATCAACTTCATCTGCGGTATTTTTTCGATGATATTTTTAACCAGCGGCGGTAGCAAGTACGGACCAATTGTGTAAATCACACCGAGTCGAAAAGGACCGGCCAAAGGATCTTTATTTTGTTTGGCGATTTCTTTGATGACTGCGGTCTGCTCGAGTACTTTCTCCGCCTGTTCCACGATTTGCACGCCCAGCGGCGTAACGGAGATTTCAGTGCCGCCACGCTCAAATAAAACGGCGCCAAGTTCATCTTCGAGTTTTTTGATAGCGACGGAGAGGGTTGGCTGCGCTACAAAACACGCTTTTGCAGCATGCCCAAAATGCTTGTGCCGCGCCACAGCAACGATGTATTTAAGTTCAGTGAGCGTCATGGGGCTTCATTTGCTGAAGAAAAAATGGAAGTAAGGAGCCTATAGCATTCGCGCTGCGAATCAACCGAGGGAAGAGGACGCCCATTGCCCGCTGTCTTTATCCCCGATGTGGGCAGCTTTGCTTGGTGCAATGACCATATAAAGCCAGCTCATGCTCAGCAATGGAAAAGCCCCGTTCAAGCGCAATCTTTTGCTGGCGCGATTCGATTTCTTCGTCGCAAAATTCTTCTACGCGCCCGCAATCGAGACAAACCAGATGATCATGGTGAGAACCTTCGTTGAGCTCGAAAATCGATTTCCCACTCTCAAAATGATTGCGATTGAGTAAACCGGCCTGTTCGAACTGGGTCAATACGCGGTACACGGTTGCCAAGCCAACATCCATATTTTCCATCAATAAAATTTTGTAGACATCCTCAGCAGTAAGATGGCGCACAGGACTATTCTGAAAAATTTCGAGAATTTTGAGGCGTGGCAAAGTCGCTTTGAGGCCGCTCGCTTTGAGGTTGGGGGGAGTATGGGGCATGTTTGTTGGTCGAATTGGGTTCATCTGCTTTATCATATAGCGTTTTAGCACACCAACTCAATTGAATTGAGATCATTTATGCGCATGCTGCTCAGTTATAACCTTTCCTGCAACTCCCTGGATGCCTCACGAACGGCGCTAGTGGGTTGCGCCTTAGTACTAGCGTTGAGCCTGTCGGCCTGCGCCAACAAAAATCCCTTGATGGAACCAGCAGGCAATGCGGCTACCGGCGTGCAAACCACCAGTTTGCACGGTAAAGATCGCGTGCTGTGGGTGCTTTCGCCTTACAGGATGGATATTCAGCAGGGCAATTTTATTTCGCAAGAAATGGCCTCCCAACTCAAGGAAGGCATGACCCGCGACCAAGTCCGATTTTTGCTGGGAACGCCCTTGCTGTCCGATGTATTTCATGCAAATCGATGGGACTATGCCTTCAGCATGACCAAAGGGAATGGCGACCACATTACCAGCCGCGTGTCGGTGTTTTTCAAAGAAAATCGACTGGAACGCTTCGAGGGCGGTGATTTGCCTACCGAAAAAGAATACCTGGCTATCCTCACCTCCGCAAAGCTTCGTTCAGGTGCCACCACAGTCAGTCAAGGCAAATAGTACCCATGACACCGATGACCACACCAATGACCCCCATGAAAATTGCCGTGGCCGGCGCTGGCGGACGCATGGGCCATATGCTCATTGAGGCTATCGCGCATGCTGACGATGCCATTCTGAGTGGCGCTTTAGATATCCCCGGAGCAAATAATCTGGGCAGCGATGCGTCCGCTTTCTCCGGTCAACTTTCAGGCATTCTGGTGGAATCCGATCTTGCCAAGGGACTGAATACTTCCGGGTATCTGATCGACTTTACGCGTCCCGAGGGCACCCTGAAGCATCTCGAATATTGCGCCGCCCACAGCATCAAGATGATCATCGGCACTACCGGTTTTGACGAGGCTGGCAAAGCAGCGATTGCTGCCGCTGCTGAGAAAATAGCCATCATGTTCGCGCCCAATATGAGCGTCGGGGTCAACGTTACAATGAAATTATTGGAACTGGCAGCCAAGAGTTTTTCCGAAGGCTACGATATCGAAATCATCGAAGCACATCATCGCCATAAGGTCGATGCGCCGTCCGGTACCGCGTTGAAAATGGGCGAAGCCATTGCCGGTGCATTGGGCCGCAATCTGAATGACGTCGCAGTCTACGCGAGAGAAGGCATCACCGGGGAACGCGACCCATCCTCGATCGGATTTGCTACGATCCGCGGTGGCGATATTGTGGGCGATCACACAGTGTTATTCGCAGGAATCGGCGAGCGTATCGAGATCTCGCACAAATCTTCCAGCCGCGTGACCTATGCGCACGGCGCGCTGCGCGCTGCGCGCTTTTTGGCAGGTAAGCCGAACGGCTTGTTTGACATGCAGGACGTGTTGGGCTTGCGCGGATGATTTGAATTACGGTAGTGTTGCAGAGTACGTCCCACGCACCCGCATTTGAATAGCTGCATCAAAACTGGTACGTGGAGCACATCCACCTTCCTGCTTTACCATCAATTTATTCGTTCTTTACGGGTCGCTATGAACACCATTATTGTCAATCAAGGTTTTGCGCGCTACTGGGCACAAGGCGACACGATCAGCCACGTGGTGGCGTATGCCTTGCTGCTGATGTCGGTAATTAGCTGGTACTTCATCCTGGCAAAGTTGTGGAGTAGCTGGCGTATTCGCACCAGCGCGAACGTACTCGACGCTTTCTGGAACGCGCCGACCTTACCGGATGCGCTCGCCTTGATAAAAAATCGCGATACTGAAAGCGTATATGCGCCCTTGGCGGAGCAAGCCGCGCAAGCTGCTAACCTGTCGGCGCAAGCGGATGCAGCCACTTCGCTTAACGCCGAGTTCGATCCAGGCGAACTCATGACGCGCACGCTGCGCCAAGAAATCAACCGCATTTCAGCGCGATTGGAAAGTGGATTAACGTTCCTTGCTTCGGTGGGTGCAACTTCGCCCTTTGTCGGTTTGCTCGGCACTGTGTGGGGTATTTATCATGCACTGGCTGCGGTATCTTCTGCGGGCACGTTGCAAATTGACAAAATCGCCGGACCGGTAGGCGAAGCGCTGATCATGACCGCGATGGGTTTGGCGGTGGCGATTCCAGCAGTACTAACTTACAACGCGTTGACACGTGTTAATCGACTCACCTTGGCTGAACTGGATGCGTTTGCCCATGATTTGCACGCCTATTTTACGACCCGTGGGCGCGGCAAGAAATAATGTTGTGCCGCAGTGGCAGCAACATAATTGCAAATGAAATAATTGGGAGAAGATATGGCCTTTGGCGGATTTAACCAACACAAAAGCGCAGTACCGATGTCAGAAATCAACGTCACCCCCATGGTCGATGTGATGCTGGTGTTACTGGTCATTTTCATTCTCGCGGCGCCCTTTCTCACCCATTCGATCATGCTCGACCTGCCCAACGCACCAGCGACACCGACCGCCGAAAAAGCCGAAACAATTGCACTGTCCATCGATGCCCAAGGACAGATTTTCTGGAACAACAGCGCCATCAATTCCCAAGAGCTCGATAACAAATTGGTCGCTACGGCCCAGCAAAAACCACAGCCGGAACTACAGTTACGCGCCGACAAAGAAACGCGCTACGAAGCCGTGGCGCAAGTGATGTCCGCAGCACAAACGAATGGGATCACCAAGCTCGGCTTCGTCACCGATCCCAAGCCAGGGCAGGAGAAGAAATAACCATGCCCAGCGTCCGCCTCGATGGAGCACGTATCACCGACTGGCCCTCTTTCCACGTAGCCTGCCAGATCGCCTTCGGCTTCCCGGATTATTACGGCCGCAACATGGACGCCTGGGTCGATTGCCTGAGCTATCTGCGCGACGACGAAGGCATGACCCGATTCCAGCTAAAAGCGAATGAAACCCTGCAAATTGAAGTGCTGCACGCCGACCAGTTGAAGGTACAAGCGCCTGAGATTCTGGAAGAAGTAGCGTTTTGCATAGGCGGGATTAATGAGCGGTATGAGGATTATGGCGAGAGGCCCGCGTTGGAGTTGGTTTTGCGGTGAAAACCGCATAACGAACGCATTCAAACGTCAGTAGAGAAGCAGATCGCACGCCGCTTTTCCGGCGTACCTTTCTCTATCTTCTCTCAAGTCAAAGACCGCAGCATCCTGCTATCAATCTGCCTGAGCCGGTATAATGGCCCGTTCAAATTCACTACTGGCAGTATCCCTCATGCAAGAACCATTGAGCCTCAACTTCAACACTACTTACCACCCCGCCACCGTCGAAAAATCCGCGCAAGCGCACTGGAAGGCGATCGACGCTTACAAAGCCGTTGAAAACGATCCACGCTTTCCCAAGGGTAAGTTTTACGCCTGTTCCATGCTGCCTTATCCATCGGGTAAGCTGCACATGGGCCATGTGCGCAATTACACCATCAACGACGTGATGTACCGTTATCTGCGCATGAACGGCTACAACGTGCTGATGCCGATGGGTTGGGATGCGTTTGGCATGCCGGCGGAAAACGCGGCGATGCAAAACAATGTGCCGCCTGCGCAATGGACGTATTCCAATATCGCGCACATGAAGCAGCAGATGGAATCGATGGGGCTGGCGATTGACTGGTCGCGCGAGATGGCGGCGTGCAAGCCGGAATACTATAAGTGGAACCAGTGGATGTTTTTGAAGATGCTGGGAAAAGGCATCATCTACAAAAAAACCGGCACCGTGAACTGGGACCCGATCGACCAGACCGTGCTGGCGAACGAGCAAGTCATCGATGGACGCGGCTGGCGTTCCGGCGCGCTGATCGAGAAGCGCGAAATCCCGATGTATTACGCCCGCATCACCGATTACGCTGAAGAATTGCTGGAGCATGTGGACAATAATTTGCAAGGCTGGCCCGAGCGCGTGCGCATCATGCAATCGAACTGGATCGGCAAATCGACCGGCGTGCGCTTTGCTTTTCCGCATGATATCCAGGAAGACGGCAAGCTCATCAATGACGGCAAGCTGTGGGTCTTCACCACGCGTGCCGACACCATCAAAGGCGTGACTTTCTGCGCAGTCGCGCCGGAACATGCGCTGGCCATTTTTGCCGCCAAAACCAATCCACGCCTGGCAGAGTTCATCGCTGAATGCAAAAAAGGCAGCGTGATCGAAGCCGATATGGCAACGATGGAAAAGAAAGGCGTATCGACTGGTCTGTATGTCAAACACCCGATGACAGGAAAACTGGTCGAGGTATGGGTCGGCAATTACGTACTGATCACTTACGGCGACGGCGCGGTGATGGGCGTGCCGGCGCACGACGAGCGCGACTTTGCTTTTGCCCACAAATACGCCTTGCCGATCGAACAGGTGATTGCGGTCGAAGGCAAAACCTTCATCGCCGACATCTGGCACGACTGGTATGCCGATAAAGAAAACGGCGTGTGCATCCATTCTGGCCGTTTCGATGGCATGAACTATAGCCAGGCGGTGGATGCCGTTGCCAAAGTGTTGTCGGAGCTTGGCTTGGGCGAGAAAAAAATCACTTACCGTTTGCGCGACTGGGGCATTTCGCGCCAGCGTTACTGGGGTACGCCGATTCCAATTATTCATTGCGCCGACTGCGGCGCGGTGCCGGTGCCGGAAAAAGATTTGCCGGTCGTATTGCCGGAAGACTGCGTGCCGGACGGCAGCGGCAATCCGCTCAACAAGCATGAACAGTTCCTGCAGGTGAATTGCCCCAGTTGCGGCAAAGCGGCGCGGCGCGAAACCGATACGATGGATACTTTTGTCGATTCGTCCTGGTATTACATGCGATATTGTTCGCCCAGCTCCCGCGACGCGATGGTCGATGCGCGCAACGATTACTGGATGCCGATGGATCAGTACATCGGCGGCATCGAACACGCCGTCATGCATCTTTTGTATGCGCGGTTCTGGACCAAGGTCATGCGCGATTTCGGCCTGGTCAAATTTGACGAGCCGTTCACCAATTTGCTCACGCAAGGTATGGTGCTCAACGAGACTTACTATCGTGAAGATGCGACGGGTAAAAAGACCTGGTTCAATCCGGCCGATGTGGCGCTGACGCTCGACGAGCGCGGCCGTCCACTGGTCGCGAAACTGGTTGCCGACGGCTTGCCGGTCGAGATCGGCGGCACAGAAAAAATGTCCAAGTCGAAGAACAACGGCATCGATCCGCAAGCGCAGATCGACCAGTACGGCGCTGATACGGCGCGCTTGTTTACCATGTTCGCCTCGCCGCCGGAACAGACGCTGGAATGGTCGGGCACCGGGGTGGAAGGCGCGAATCGTTTTCTGCGCCGGGTGTGGGCTTACGGCGTGGCGCAGGAATCGCGCGTGGCTGCAGGCAAGGCAGTGAATGTGGCTGAATTGTCCGATGCCCACAAAACCTTGCGCCGCGAGATACATAAAACCCTGCAGCAAGCCGATTATGACCTTACACGTATTCAATACAACACGGTGGTATCGGCCTGCATGAAAATGTTGAATACGCTCGATGCGGCCAAGTTCGATGATTCCGCCGCCTCGAATGCGGTAATCGCCGAATGCCTGTCGATTTTCTTGCGCGTGCTGTATCCGGTTGCGCCGCACATCACCCACGTGTTGTGGCAAGAACTCGGTTATGCCGCGCGCCTGGGCGACATCCTCAATGCGCCGTGGCCGCAGGTCGATCCGACGGCGCTGGAACAATCGGAAATCGAGATCATGATCCAGGTCAACGGCAAACTGCGCGGCAGTATCATGATCGCCAAAGGTGCCGACAAAGCGGCCATTGAAGCGGCTGCGCTGGCGAATGAACATGTGCGGAAACACATCGAAGGCACGCCGAAGAAAATCATTGTGGTGCCGGGTAAGCTAGTCAATATCGTGGCGTAATTGTTGTGAAGTAATGCAACGCTGTGCCGTAATACGGCGCTGAAGTGGGTTAAAAAGTAGGGGGCACACCCCATAAGCGCTAACCAAAGTTTTCAGTAGCCGTTAAAATTGCGAGATTGAGTCATCAAACAAGAAGAACCATGCATACAGAAGCGTACAAAGAAGTCGGAGAAGACTGGTCAAAGATAGTGAAACTATTGCCAGAGGGAT
>JANXTY010000028.1 GCA_025352145.1 Oxalobacteraceae bacterium | reverse complement strand
CATCCCTCTGGCAATAGTTTCACTATCTTTGACCAGTCTTCTCCGACTTCTTTGTACGCTTCTGTATGCATGGTTCTTCTTGTTTGATGACTCAATCTCGCAATTTTAACGGCTACTGAAAACTTTGGTTAGCGCTTATGGTGTTGGCCCGCGTGCCCGCGTTCATCGCCTCATAGATCATCGCATTACGTTTCTGCGCGAACAGCGTATCCATATAGAGATCGAGCTTGTCGTTCGGCTGCCACTGCAGGCTGATGATCTCGCTGGAGCGTTTGCGCTCACCCTCATACAATAAATGTCGGCCCAGGCGGCCCATCAAGGCATTGTCAATCTGCTGGATGGTGGCACCAGGATTGAGCCCCAACAACATGGTACGGTCGATCTGTTTTCCCGGTATCAGAAGCGCTTGTGCATAGGCGGGCAAGCTGGCCAACGCCAATCCCGACGGCACCGTATCCGGGGTCGATTGCGAGCCGCCACCGGTACTGTTAGGCAGATCTGCAGCGGTCGCCTGAAACGACTTCAACTGGAAGTTGCGCATGTCAACCGTCTGAAAGCCCTCGGTCTTGTACTTTGTATCGCCAAAGGCCACACCACCCAGGATACCGACCTTGCCGAACCGGTTGCTAGTCCACGTGTTGCTGACCAGGCCCGAGCCTGTGCTGCCCCATTGCCCATCTTGCTCGCGATAGTTACCGCTGAGCGTGAATGCCGAGCGGAAACCCGACTTGTCAAACGGACGCGCACTGCGCATGTCCACCGTTCCTGCGATGCCACCTTCGATGAGGTCGGCCCGCTGGCTCTTGTAAACGCTGGCGCTGCGGAACAGCTCGGACGGCAGGAAATCCATGTCGACTTCGCGGTTGGCGCTGATGTTGCCGCCCCAACTGCCCGCCGAGGCAGATGCCATCGGCGCGCCATTAAGCAGCACGCGCGTGAAAGCCGGACCCATGCCCCGGATGGAAATGTTCAGACCCTCGCCGTCAATTTCGGCGCGCGTGACTTTGACACCGGGAATGCGGCCAAGCGCGTCAGCAATGTTCGGATCTGGAAATTTACCCATGTCCTCGGCGAACACGGTATCGCTCAGACCAACGTTGTCGCGCTTCGCGTTGGCGGACAAGGCAAGCGAGCTTCGGAAGCCGGTGACATTGACGGTCTGCACGGTCGTCTTTTCCTTATCAGCCTCCGCAGCCGCCGCCGGAACCGGTGCTGGCTCTGCTGCGTGCGCATAGGCGCTGGCAATCAGGCCTGCGAGGACGGTGGTGACGAAAACCTCGCCCCCCAAGCCCATTGGACGCCGTGCGGCGCCCTCCAAAGTTTTGCTCATGCATGTCTCCTCTCTGCGGCCCATTGGACCATTGGTATTTGGCGCCATCATCAGCGCATCGTTTTTCTAGTCTGTTACGAGAAACAAAATATGGTAGCGCAAACGGATAACGCGCATTTCGGTGACGGCAGACTGTCTTTCCAACACGCACTAAGCATAGCTCCCTCTACTCTCTGCATCTGGATGTCCATATCTTGCTGGGAAATGACAGTCATGACATCAAAATGAATAGCGCTACCATTTTTATTTTGACTGATTTGAAATGGCGCGTCAACTGTCGCCGTGACGGATAGGAGATTCAACCGCATCAAGCCTATTCAGAATCTTGCGTATTTCCGCACCGTCGTTGACCGGCTCAACCATCTTTTTGGGGTGGATGCCTTGAAATAACTGGGGGGGGGACATCCAGTACATGAAGCTCGAAAACTGCTTCGTATTCTTCGCTATGCGCGCAGGTCAGGTACGGACACGGATTGGCGGACGGATTCTAGGCGCGGCATCGGACTGACGCCGGATTAGCGTGAACTCAACGAAGATATGCTCGGCCGCGCTCGGGGTTTGGCTGCGTTGCGCCAGGACGTGCCGCACCAGGCACCGCACTGCCGACTCGGCCATTTCGGCGATCGGCTGGCGCACGGTAGTCAACGCTGGCCAAATGGTCGTGGCCAGCGCCGTGTCGTCGAAACCGGCGACAGTCAGATCACCGGGCACATCAAGGCCCAAGCGGTGCGCCACAGCGACAGCCGCTGCCGCCATGTCATCATTGCTGGCGAAAATTGCTGTGGGCCGATCCGGCAGACTAAGCAAAATCTCTGCCGCATCGAGACCTGAGCGGTAATTGAACATGCCCGGCACAACCAGTTCGGCCGCCGGTTCAACCCCCAGCTCCTGAAGCGCAGCTTGATAACCGGCCAGTCGCGGCGCGCTGACGGACTGATGCGGATGCCCCATGACAAAGCCAATGCGCTGATGTCCCAGTTCGATCAGGTGGCGCGTCATCAGATAGGCGGCCTGGCGGTCGTCGATGCTGACCGCATTGACACGGCTGTCGGGTTGCCCGCACGCCACCGCCACCAGCGGAATATCAGCGCCCACGATGCGCTCAATGATCGATGAAATGTCGCACAATGGCGGCGGCAGAATAATCCCGTCCAGGCAATTATCAATCAGGCGCTGAGTTTGTTCGGCTGCCAGCTCGCCGGCCTCGCACTGCTCGACAAACAACTGCACGTTGTTCAAGCTGGCCTGGCTCAGCAAGCCGAGCAAAAATTCCGCCAGATAAGCACCGCTCGGCTTGCTGTACAAAAAACCGACACGGATCGGCCTGGACCCGGCAAGGGTGCGAGCTTCTTGATTCGGCGAATAATTGAGCGCGGCAACTGCGTTGGCAACCTTCTTGCGCGTACTGCTGCGAACAGTCGCCTTGCCGTTCATCACGCGCGACACGGTCATGGGAGATACGCCGGCTAACTTAGCCACGTCAACCATATTCGGGCCACGTTTGCCTTCTTGCGTAGCTGGCGTTTTGAACTCAGGAGTGGTCATTGCGAACTCTGTCTTGGATAATATGACGATGAATGTGACGATGTTTGCGCAATCTAGCGCGCCAGGAACTTTATCATACACCAGGCTTCCCCGTATATGGATGACATTTACGTCTAGGCAATTCAGCGCCTCGCCAATGTGCAATCAGCCAATCAACAAGCCAGGCGCAGATCCGCGTCAAAGACACAGGCAACCGATTCCACTCAACCAATTTGGTTTGTTATGATATATTGCGGAAATAAAGATTGCGCTACCATTTTGTGTGTCAACCATACTCTTGAGGCAGATGGGACGATGGATTCGCCCATTTTCCCTCCGGCGATAACAACCGGGATTATTGTTTGGGCGGTCGCCCACTGCGACAGCTGACACGCACGCAAGGCAAGGTTTGCCAATAAAGGAGGACTATGGTTACCCGACGAGGTCTGTTGCAGATGATGGGCGCTGCTTTGATCCCATCCGCAGTCGCCGCGGCCGGTAGGGATACGGAGCCGCTCAAAAACATCGCCAAGAAGAAAGGCATGCGCTTTGGTAGCGCTATGGGCATGCTCGGCGATGAGCAAAAACATGCACGCTTCTACAACCCTGCCTATCGCCAGTTGATGACACGCGAATGCGGCATGATTGTGGCGGAGAATGAGACCAAATGGCAAGCATTGCAACCGCGGCCTGGCCCTTACCGATTTGCACCAGCGGACGAGATATTTGCTTGGGCCAAAAGCGAAAACATGCTAATACGGGGCCACACCATGATCTGGCAATCGCCGCGATGGTTGCCGGCATGGGTGAACAACTATGATTTTGGCAATCAGCCGATACGCGCCGCCGAGCAATTGCTGCGTGAGCACATCAAGACCGTGTGCGGCCATTTCGGTAAAGAAATCATCAGCTACGACGCTGTCAACGAAGCAGTCGATCCAGAAAATGGCCAGTTGATTCAAAATGTCTTTGGCGAGCGGCTCGGCGCCATCGAACAGATCGACCTCGCATTTCGCCTGACGCACGAGTCTGCGCCAGGCGCCCAGCTGGTCTATAACGACTTCATGAATCCCGGTACCGGCAGTGCCAAACACCGGGCCGGCGTACTCAGATTGCTGCATGAACTGAGAGCCCGCAACACGCCGATCCATGCGCTCGGCTTGCAAAGCCATATCGGAAACGAACTGCCGGGTTCAAGCACTGCCGTGGGCAACAATCGTGAGTGGCGCAAATTTCTCGATGAAGTCACTGGCATGGGATACGACTTGCTGATCACCGAATTTGACGTCAACGACCGCAAATTGCCGGTTGATTTCGTCAAGCGCGATGCAGGCGTCGCGGCCCTGGCGCGCGACTACCTGGATCTGACGCTGAGCTACCCGCGCTGCCGCGATTTCCTAATCTGGGGTATGGCCGATCACGTCAACTGGCTTCAGGAATGGGAAGATGCGGCACGCGCCGACGGCCTGCGGCAACGCCCTACGCCGTTTGACAGCCAATTACGCGCCAAGCCCTTGCGTGACACGATTGCGAAAGCCATGCGCGACATGGCCCCACGTGCAGCATGAGCTACCCAATTTACAATTAAAGCAAGGAGACCTTGTGATGGCAATTCCTAAAGGTGGCGCTACCTTCCTTAACATGTTGCTGCTAGCAGGCACGTGGAACATCGCGCAAGCCGAAGCGCCGGGGCCTGATCGGTGGATAGCCAGTTGGGGAACGGCGCAGTTGGTTGCGGATGGAAAAGAGGCGCTTCCCGCTGCGCAGTGGCGCGACGGCACCTTGCGCCAGTTGGTCCGCCTGTCGATCGGCGGGGAACGCTTGCGCGTGCGCATCAGCAATGTATTCGGCACGGCCCCCTTACTCATTAATGACGCCAGCGTCGGCCTTGCCGTGCGCCCGGGGACGGCGGATCTAAAGCCGGATGCCATTCGCGCGCTCACTTTTGCTGGCCGTGCCGGCGTGATGATTCCGGCAGGCGCGGAATATTACAGTGACCCAGTCGACCTCGCGGTTCCGCGTGCGGCGGACTTGGGAATCTCCCTGCACTTCCAGGCAGAACCAACAAGGCAGACCGGACATCCCGGTGCCCGCGCCACCAGCTTCTCTGCACCTGGCAATCTCATCATGGCACCGCAATTCGACGCGCTTCAGTCAACTCAGCCAACTCAGGCGGCCCAGCCGATTCAATCATTCACGCGCTGGTATCAAATTGCTGATGTCGAAGTAGCAGGCGCACCTAGCGCGCATGCCGTGGTGGCCATTGGCGATTCGATCACTGACGGTTATGGCGCTACCACCGACGGCAACGATCGCTGGCCTGATCTGCTGGCGGCGCGCCTGGCACGCAGCGGAATGGCAAATGTAGGCGTCGTCAATGCAGGCATCGGCGGCGGCCGCATGTTACGCGATGGCCTCGGCCCCAATCTGGCGGCGCGCTTCGACCGCGATGTATTGTCGCGCAGCGGGGTGACCCATGCGATCGTGCTAATCGGTGTCAATGATATGGGTGGTGTGCATCGCAATGGCAGCGATACGCCAGCCATCCGCCAGGCCATGCTTGACGACCTGAAAAGTGCCTACCTGCAGCTGGCCGAACGCGCTCACGCGCATGGTATTTGCCTGATCGCCGGCACGATGACGCCGTATGCGGGAAGTGATTATTACCATCCCGCACCAGACAACGAACAGGATCGTCAGGCCTTAAATGGGTGGATCCGCAGCACGCCACTATTCGATGGAGTGGCCGATTTCGACGCCGCCTTGCGCGATCCTGCGCAACCCGACCGGCTACTCAAGAATGTCGACAAAGACGGCTTGCATCCATCAATCGAAGGATACCGGGCCATGGCCGAAGCGGTGCCCCTGCAAAGTCTGGGCGCTTGCCGCTTCAATACCAGCCAACCGGCAATCAATCCGCCGCCACGTAGAAAATAGATATTGCGCCTCAATGCATATGTGACGGATCGGACTCCGTCACGCTTCAGGCCAGATGGTCAGCTTAATAGCTTAATGAGCTTAATGAGATTAATGAGATTAATGAGATTAATGGGAGGGCGCCCCAAAAAAAATCAGCGGGCAAAAATAAAAGTGTAAATACTAAAAATTCTATCAATAATAAATTGAATAAGGAGACTTTTCATGAGTACCTATTTATCACGCAAAAAATCTTGTTTGTCACTTGTGGCGACATTGCTCGTCAGTCTGTTCAGCGCAAATGGCATTGCGCAAACCGTCGATATCAACCCAAATACCACCTATCAAACTGTGCGCGGATTTGGTGGACATAATGGCGTAGGATGGATTCCCGATTTAACCAGCGCGCAAGTCGATAGTGCTTTCGGCACAGGGTCTGGTCAGATCGGTTTATCGATCATGCGCATGCGAGTTGATGCTTCCAGCAGCAACTGGCAAATACAGGTTCCAACAGCAGCGTTAGCAAAGGCAAAAGGTGTGACCTTATTCGCCACTCCCTGGTCACCGCCAGCCGCTATGAAAACCAATAATAGTCTTATTCACGGCAGACTATCTCCCAGCTCCTACACTGCATACGCGAGTCACCTGCTCGATTTTGCAAATTATATGCAATCGAGCAATGCCGCTTTATACGCAGTTTCTATTCAAAATGAGCCTAATTGGGATCCAGACTATGAAGGGTGCCAATGGAACTCTACGGAATTTATTCATTTTTTGAAAGCGCAAGGCTCTCGCTTTGGTACGCTTAAAGTAATGGCTCCGGAAGCGTTGAACTTCAGTAAAACGCTAGCGGATCCTATTCTCAATGATGCTACCGCTGCGCCGCAGTTCGACATCGTTGCGGGCCATCTTTATGGCGTTAGCCCAAGCGACTACCCACTCGCTCGCAGCAAAGGAAAAGAACTATGGATGACAGAGCACTACACTGACAATTCCGACGCCAATGACTGGGCGAAGGCCATGCCTGTCGCGCTGGAACTACATAACAGCATGACCTCCCACTACAGTGCGTATGTATGGTGGTATATCCGCCGCTCCTACGGCCTGATCACTGAAGATGGCAACGTCAGCAAGCGCGGCTACATCATGTCGCAATACGCAAAATATGTTCGTCCTGGATATACGCGTATTTCAGCGACTGAAAAACCTTACTCGGATGTTTTCGTAACGGCTTACAAAAACAGCAGTGGAAAAATGGTGGTAGTGGCGATCAACAACGGCACCTTGCAAAGACAAATAACACTGCAATTGAGCGCAGGAAGCGCCAGTTCTTTTGTGAAATACAGAACATCGTCAAGTGTCAATAACCAATATGCAGGCCAATATACCGTTACAAATAGTTCGACCTCCGCCTACATCGACCCCAGCAGTATCAATACGTTTGTAAGCCAATAGTAACCAATATCACTTAAGAAGTTCTTGGAGGATTGTTGTACTGATCCTCCAACTCTCTCTGCTGCCCTAAGCAACGACGACGCCAAAGCAAGTCCAGGTAAGTCCACACAAGTCCACATACAAGAGGTGACAGGAAGTATGATCATTCGCCCTTTTTCTTCAAAGCCGGCATTGGCGCCGATCAAATCTGTTTGTCATCCAACATTCGCGGCATCGTTTAACTTTTGCCACTTGATACAATACAAGGAAGAAGCCGCGCCTCTTTTCTCGATTTGGTTAATCCACGTTTTTTGCAGGGTTAACCAATTTGAGCTAGTCGCCATGCGGCTTTCCAGAGAAAAGAAACCGGAGTCCCATTTTTTGGTCGCTGGTTAATTTTTCAAATTGCAAATTAAATCAAAGTTAGGCACTTAACAGGAAGAAACTCATGGGTTCACTCTCGATTTGGCACTGGCTCATAATCGTCATCTTCATTGGCACGATCTATGGCATCTATCGTTTTGCGAAGCGCACTCCCCCTGCAAGCAGTAGCGCCAGTGGGCCTGTTGGTGTCGGGGGGTGGCTTCTGCTATTGGTTGCGGGTCTCATGTTCTTGGGGCCACTCATGGGGGCCGGTCGCATCAACGCCGACATCATGTCTGCCGAATCACAATATCCCAATCTATTAACCGTCCCTGCATGGGGCACATTCAAGTCTGCTACTTGGTGGAGTTTTCTGGTGGTGTGTTGCTTAAGCTTTTACGCAGGGCTTGGACTTGCTAGGGGGAGGGATATTTCCGTCGTCAAGCGCGCGAAAATCCTTCTGTGGATCATAGGCCCTGCAGCGTCCATCGTCATGGGACTTTTCATCCCTTTAGCGGTCTTCGGAAAGATTGAGTCAGACCCACAGTTTTTTGGGGCACTCATTGCGTCAGTCATAGTTTCGGCAATTTGGACGGCCTACCTATCCAAATCGCGCCGCGTCAAAGCAACATATGCACTTACTCGGCCAGAAGACAGTGCCTAACATTGCGGTCGAGAGGGACGCTCCGCAAGCGGGCTTTGCCAGCTCACTCCGCGCCCCTCACCTTAAACGTTGGAAATACGCCGTCAAAATATGCCATGGTATTACCTATGACGAATAACGCAGGAGACCACGCCATGACCACACCGCAGCAAGACCCATGTCCGTTAAGCTGGATCCTGATATTCGTGCACGGGTACATTTAGCTGAAACACGTCACCATACTACGCACTGGCTGATGCGCGAAGCCATCAGCCCGTATGTAGATCAGGAGGAAAAAGCGCGGATCCTTCCGTCAGGACGCTATCAAAGCTTAGGATGAATATCAAGAAACAGCCTTGCATGCAACCACCGCAGAGGTCGATCCATGGCAGGCCAGTTGGGCACTGAAAACGAATTGCCGCCGCTCATATGCCACGAGTGGTTTATGCACCGGCCGCAATCCGTGACCTATAACGATTGCGTGATTTTTTACGTCCAAAAAATCCAGTTGCCGCCAGGCGAGTCACCGAGACCATCCTGAAAGCAGTACAAGTACTGGGGCTGAAGCCACAGATTGAGCGTTCCGTGGAAGACATGCCGGCATGGAATAGTTCGCGCCTCCCACCTATTTTTATCCGACGGTGCCGAAACCCGACGCCAGTTAAGCGTTAGCGCGATGTACAGTCTATTCCTGCCGTCTATTTCTGCCGTCTGTTTTTTACTGAATTTTCTACTGTGACAGGCTCTTAAAACGTGGACTTTCAGGTGGCCCCAGATAACTCGGCTTCAATCCGCCGGTATTGACCACCAGCTTTTGCAGCACGAGCCCGGGATCGATCACCCAGAACTTCAGCGTATGCACGCCAGGCCGCCCGATTGCATGCGTTGAGGTGAATACGGCTGCAGCGTTCGACACTATCCGCCGCCAGTAGGCATCGGAAGCATCGGCATGCACATTGATGGTCTGCAGCGCGTCGTTGTCAAACGAGACCGCGTACCGGAAGCCTTTGCCCGGCTGGAATTTAAGCGTGGGCGCGAGCGTGACCTGCACCTCTACCGGACCAGCGGAGAACAGGTTCACCTCATATTCAAGCCGCATGCCATCCTTGTATTCGGCAGCGGGGCCAATGACCGGCGTTGCGCTCATGCCGGACAGGGTGCGGCCATGCTCTGGAATGCGCATCCATGTGCGTCCTGCCGGTGCAACGGCCTTGGTATAGTGCTCCGCTTCGATCGACACCACGCCCTGCGTTTCCACGTGCCCATGTGCCTGCTCAGGCCGCAGGCTGGCTGGATTCTGCACCGGCACCTGCACCGTCACCTGCGTATTGCCCGGACCGTTGATGGTCAGCGTCGCCGGCGCCGCATCCAGCGGTACCTGGTCCCAGTGTGCATCGACCTGGATTCGCAGTTCCTTATCGACGCTGCCGCTGGCCTGGCTCAGGGTGATCCAGGGTTGGCTGGCTGCGAGTGTGAATGTGAACGGTTCCTGACCACGGTTGAAGAGCGTGATGAAACGCGGCTGATGCGCAAACACGTCGAGCGCCGGTGTCGATAATTGCGTACCATCTTTCCCCGAAGATACCTGCTCGCTACCCTCGACTGCCACGCCCATCGCCGCCTCTTTCGGCAGCATGATTTCCCGCACCGCTGGCATGACATTATTTTTTGGCTGATCCCACGTGGTGTAGCCAATATGCGTTTGCGACATCATGTGCTTCCATTTGCCGCCGCTGATGTCCTCGTGGTATTGACGAGTCAGTTCGGCATCGAACGCGAACAACTGTTTGACGCGTGCGGCCATGTCATTGGTGGCCGCACGCCCTTGCTGCGCATAGAGCCGGTTCAGATAGGTCGTCGCGTACATCTCATTGACAGTAGCGGCGGCCCGTACCGGGTGCAGCACCAGCTGGAAATAGGCGTCGCGCTTGGCAGCGGGTAGACGCGCCGACATCGTCAGAGCGCGCTCGGCCAGCGCATTGTAATCGGCCACGATACGCGCCGCTTCATTGTAGTTGGCTGCACTGTAGGTGGCCGGTTCGAGCTGCTCGGGTTTGCGCCGTCCGTTGTACTGGGTGTAGCGGGTCACGATGTCGGCGATCTCGGAGGCGTATTCAGGGCCGAACTCGCGGCTGGCCCAGGCGCGCAAATACTCGGGCAGGCGCTCGGCCGGCCAGACAGTTGGATTCCAGGCATAGGTCAGGAAGAACTCGATTGGCACCTCCATCGGCTTCAGATCACCCACATTGACGATCCACATGCGCCTGGCATCGTACTCCCAGGCCAGATGCATCTGCTCCCACACTTTGGGAATGGGCGTGACATTGATCCATTTGTAGGAGCGCGGATCGCCTACGTAATCGAAGTGGTAATAAATGCCGGCGCCGCCGGGACGCTTGCGTTCTTCAGCGGTTGGCAAGCGCCGGATATTGCCCCAGTTGTCGTCGCACCACAGCAGGATCATATCGTCCGGCACGCGCATGCCTTGTTCGTAATAACCTTGAACTTCTTTGTATAGCGCCCACAGTTGCGGCACCTTGGTCACATCCTTGCCCAGCTCGGCGGCGATCATGCTGCGCTGGTCTTTCACGATTTTTTCCAGCAAGGCGATATTGTTTTCACGCGACATCGGCTCATCGCCATCACCGCGCATGCCCATTGTGATGACCTTTTCATAGTCACGCGTATTACGCAGGCCGCCGCGCCAGAACTGCTGCAGCACGTCTTCGTTCTTTGCGTAATCCCACGGCCCTTTCCCTTGGCGCTTCCATTCCTGCTGCGCGCGCATCATCGGTTCATGGTGCGACGTGCCCATGACGATGCCATATTCATCGGCCAGCTTGCCATTGAGCTTGTCGTCATCAAAAAAAGCCGCATCCCACATGGCTGGCCACAGATAATTGCCGCGCAACCTGAGGATCAGCTCAAATACTTTTTCATAAAATTGATGGTTGTAGCCGCCAAAGCGCTGCTTCGCCCAATTGGTGAGTGACGGTGCTTCGTCATTGAGGAAGATGCCACGGTATTGCACCGCCGGGGCATCATTGACGCTAGTACCGGCCGAGACCACTAGTGTGTCATGGTGGTTCGGCGTCACATCGGCCCACCATTGCCAAGGCGATACCCCGATCTGTTCGGAAATCTCATAGATGCCGTAGATCGTTCCCCGTTTGTCACTGCCCGCGACCACCAGCGCACGCGCCACACCCGGCATCGGATTGTTGACCACCTGGATCAGGAAGCCCTCCCATTTACCGCGGACCGCATCCAGATCGAGCTTGCCGGTCGCGCCCAGCTGATCGATCAGCGCACTCTTGCCGACCGTGCCTACAATGACCACATCGGCGCCTTGCGCTCGCGTCTCGCGATTCAGATTCAGATTCAGATTCAGATTCAAATTCCGATTCACATTTAGATCCATTAAGGGGCGCACGGCAGTAACCCGTTCAATATCCGATTGCAGGCCGCCAGCAGCCCGTACCACGCCAGGATAGTCGGCCGGATCGACAAAGATCGGTGCGGCCCGGCCTTGCCGTACCAGTCCCAATCCTTGCGCCGAGGGCTGATCTGGCACCACAAAACTCTGGCGACCAAGAGCAAGGGCGTCAGTTGGTCGCATGCCGAGGATGACGAGAACCGTGCACACAACAATATAAAATGATTTCATCGGTTTCAATTTCAATCTGAGTGATAATCAAAAACAAGGCCGCGCCTTGCGATACCCAACACCGCCGCCCTTTTCCCTGCAAGCGCCATCTAGCAGCCTGGCGGCGGCGATCAGTTGACGCGCTGTTTCAAATCGGTCACAATAAAAATGTTAGCGCTATTCATTGTATTGTAAATTAATGTTAATTACCAACATAAGTCGGCTGTCGGCGACAGAAAAAAGGGGGAAGTAAGTTTGGCGAACAGTCGTAGGACAGTCTGGAACGCGCCACCAGGAAACCACGACGCATTAAACACTATGCAGTATCTGACACCGGACTGGTGTCCCTGATCCTAATTGCATTAAAGACCGTGCGTGCACGGAGACCGATCCTTTTGATAACGACCATATCGGGACCAAATGACTATCACGACTACCACTATTCATAGCCCCGTGGACAAACTCACGGCGATCGAAAAAATTGGGTACAGCCTGGGCGACCTTGCTGCCAACCTGATCTTCCAGACGCTGCTCACTTTTATCGCGTTTTTTTACACCGATGTCTACCGGATTTCGGCAAACTCTGCGGCGACCATCATTTTTCTTGGCGGCCTGACGGGTGCGTGTTTTAACCCATTGATGGGCTTAATTGCCGATCGTACCCATACCCGTTGGGGCAAATTCCGGCCGTGGATACTATGGACTTCGGTTCCTTTCGGCGTGGTCGCGATCCTGGCATTTAGCACACCGGATCTGGGCGACAAGGGGAAGATCATTTATGCGGCGCTGACCTACATCCTGCTCATGCTGATCTACTCGGCGAACAACCTGCCTTATTCGGCGCTGAGCGGCGTACTGACAGGCAGCATGGCAGACCGGAACAGCTTATCGTCCTATCGTTTCGTTGCCGTAATGGTAGCGCAATTCATTATCCAAGTGCTGTTGCTGCCACTGGTCCTGATTCTTGGCGGCGGCGACAAGGTGACGGGGTTCCAGAACACAATGATCATTTTTTCTGCAGTAGGCACCGTCTTTTTCCTCATCACGTTTTTCACAACCAAAGAGCGGATTGTTCCCACCGTCGAACAAAAGTCGAGCGTCCGGCAAGACATCAAGGATTTACTGGGTAATCGGCCTTGGGTCGTGATGGTGGTGTTGACCATACTCGTGTTTATCACGTTGGCGCTAAAGGGCGGCATGACCCTCTTTTACTTTAAAAATTACCTGAGCGAAGCGCATCTGGCAACGTTCCTCAACGAGGTTGGCTTCGTTCGCTTTATCGACAGCCTCAATGCCCTGCTCACCAGCGTCGGGCTGACCAAATTTCACTGGCCGGAAGATGCCGCCACCTCGGGTTTCAGCCTGTTCAATGCAGCTGGCATTCTTTTCATGATTATCGGGATTGGCTTTTCCAAGCCGCTGGCTGACAAATTTGGCAAGCGCGACGTGTTTGGCGCGGCATTGCTGGTATCTACCCTGTTCATGCTCGGGTTTTACTTCTACGCGCCTTCCTCAATTGGGCTGGTGTTCATCTCCCAGATCCTGCACGGCTTTTTTTATGGCATCACGATTCCCCTGCTATGGGCAATGATCGCCGACGTCGCGGACTATTCGGAGTGGAAAAATAACCGTCGCGCTACCGCACTCCTGTTTTCGGCCATGATATTTGGCCTGAAGGCCGGACTCAGCATCGGCAGCGCACTGGTTGCGGCCCTCCTTTCCGCTTACGGTTACGACGCGCTGCTAACCACGCAACCACAGGCGGTAGGCAACGGCATCCGGCTGTCCGTCAGTATCTACGCCGCCATCCCGTTCCTGCTCGGGGTTGCCAGCCTCTCTTTCTATGAAATCAGGAAAACGACCGAACTGAAGATTGAACACGAGCTGGGTACCCGCAGAGCTCTCCAGATTAATCGCTAACCACACACTCACAATCGATCGCGCTACGTTGGCGCGGGCGGCTAGCTGATCCGCTAGTTGATTCTAACCATCCATCAAGGTTACAAAGAATGCCAGACCAATTGAACCAGCCACGCGCGCGCATCATTCAAAAGCGCGCAATATCGCAGCCATTGCTTACCCATCTCTATATTGCCGACCCCTCCGCCCATGTATTCGAAGGAAAAATTTATATCTATCCTTCGCATGATATCGACGCCGGTATCGCGTTTAATGATAACGGCGACCATTTTGCGATGGAGGACTACCATGTGATCTCGCTCGATAGTCCAGACGGACCTGCGGTCGATCACGGCGTTGCGCTTCAGGTGGCAGATGTGCCGTGGGCATCCAGGCAAATGTGGGCACCGGATGCCGCCTGCAAAGACGGAAAATACTATCTGTATTTTCCGGCCAAACGGCCGGATGGAATTTTTCAGATCGGCGTCGCCGTGGGAGACGGACCGGCGGGTCCATTTGTGCCCGACCCTGAACCCATCGAAGGAAGTTATTCGATCGACCCCGCAGTCTTCGAGGATAACGGCGACTTCTACCTGTACTTCGGCGGCATCTGGGGCGGGCAGTTGCAGAAGTACCGCGACAACGTCTACGACGCGTCGTTCGACGAACCCGCGCCGGACCAACCCGCACTACCGCCCCGTGTGGCACGACTGACCCCCGACATGAAGCAGTTTGCCGAAACGCCTCAAGCCATCAGCATCCTCGATGAACAGGGCAATGTGCTTCTCGCCGGCGACCACGAGCGACGCTATTTCGAGGCACCGTGGCTGCACAAGTATCAGGGAAAATATTATTTTTCGTACTCGACTGGCGATACCCATTTGCTCTGCTACGCCATCGGAAATAGCCCCTATGGTCCCTTCACCTATCAGGGACCGATCATGACCCCGGTGATCGGATGGACCACGCACCATTCGATCTGCGAATTCGAAGGGCGATCGTATCTCTTCTACCACGACAGCAGTCTGTCAAAGGGCATCACGCACCTGCGTTCCGTCAAGGTCACGGAACTGCACTATGACCATGCCGGAAAAATCATCACGATTTCACCCTACAAGGACTGATGAAAAACATATGAAATACACCCCCCAGATCATCACCGTTTTGGCTATCGTGGCATTGTCTGCCTGTGTCAGCAATATCAGCAATGTCGGCAACAGTCAGCGCATGGCGAGCGAAAGAACTGCCGAAGCAAGGTTTGATCGCTTTACCTACGAAGGCCGGTCGCAGGAAGTCGTACAGCCGGGACCTGCAGAATACCGTAATCCCATACTTTCCGGCTATTATCCAGACCCCTCCATCACGCGAGTTGGCGACGACTATTTCCTCGTCAATTCGTCTTTCACCAATTTCCCAGGAATTCCAGTATTCCATTCCAAGGACCTGGTAAATTGGGAACAAATCGGCAATGCCATCAGTCGGCCCAGCCAGTTCAATTTCAAAGGCCTGAGTTCCTCGCGCGGGATCTATGCGCCAGATATTTCTTACCACGATGACTTGTTCTATATCGTGTCGACCTGTGTCGGTTGCGCTGGTAATTTCGTGATGACCGCCTCGAATCCAGCCGGACCGTGGTCGGACCCCAAACCGCTAAAATTTGGTGGCATCGATCCGTCGATTTTTTGGGATAAGGAGGGCAAAGCCTATATTGTGAATAATGGCGACCCCATTGAAACTCCGCGCTACGATGGACATCGGGCAATCTGGGTGCAGGAATTCGATGCCAACAATTTGACGCTGATTGGCGAGCGTACGCTTATCATCAACGGCGGCGTGGATCTGGCCAAAAAACCGATCTGGATCGAAGGCCCGCACATGTTCAAACGCGGCAATTTCTACTATTTGATCGCAGCAGAAGGCGGCACCGGCGACCAGCATTCCGAAGTTGTTTTCCGGTCGACCAGCGTGCGCGGCCCCTTCAAACCCTTCGAGAATAATCCGATTCTCAGCCAGCGCAATCTGGCAACCAACCGGCCGAATGCGGTGACATCCGCCGGGCATGCCAAGTTTGTCGAGACCCAAAATGGTGAATGGTGGGCGACCTTCCTGGCGACCCGGCCATATGATCAGGGCTATTACAACATCGGACGAGAAACCTTCTTGCTGCCTGTCACCTGGAAGGAGGGATGGCCATCACTCCTTGAGAACGGCAAGCCAATACCGTTTGCTGCCCCAAAACCGAATCTGCCTGCACAGTCGCGGCCAGTCCATCCGTTTAGCGGCGACTTTGCTTATGTCGATGAATTTACAGGTACCCATTTGTCCGATGAGTGGATTGGGATCCGCACCCCGACCACGCCCTTTTATACTTTGGAAAAAGGGACGCTCGTACTCACGGCCGGTGGACAACTAGGCGACCTGCAAACACCCCCCGCTTTCATCGGCCGCCGTCAGCAACACCATATTGCAACGGTGTCGACCAACTTAAGCTATCGCCCAACACAAGACGGCGACCGGGCTGGGCTGGTCGCCTATCAAAGCGATGAATCCTATCTCTTCTATGGCTTGACAAAAATCAGTGGCCGAACCGTAGTCGCACTTTATACACGGGCCAAGGCCACGCAAGACGTGTTAGTCGCCAGTGCGCCGGTTACCGACCAGTTCATCGCCCTGACAATACACACGAACGGCGGCAACATGACTTTTGACTACACCGTCAAAGGCCATACCAGTCAATTGGCGAGCAATATCGACGCGACCTTTCTCTCGACGCGTAAAGCAACGGGATTCACTGGAACGATCATCGGCTTATACGTTTGCAAATCACGGGAAGAGACTATGCTTTTCCGGCCAACTGATATGCCGTAATGGAACAATTCTGCTACGCAATCATGATTCACATTGGTAATTTTCATAATTGCGGACAGTACTGCGCACATGCAAAATGCAGTAAATAGTAGTAATGCGTACCTTCCATGCACAACACAGCTACAAAAATAATTTATAAAAATGATCAATAGGAGACGCATCAAATGAGAAATAAACGGAGGCATTTTCTTTCCTCAATGACGAGCCTGGCCGGGCTGGCTGTTTTCCCATCATCCTCCCTATTAGCCGCGTCGTCTCAGAGCAAAACCAAGACGATTTACAAAGATCCTGCCGCACCAATTTCCGCGCGCGTGGACGATCTTCTGGGTCGCATGACACTCGAAGAGAAAATCATGCAAATGCAATGTACTTGGCAGAAAAAAAATCTTATCCAGGATGGAAAAGGGGAGTTTTCAGCACAAAAAGCTGTACTCATTTATCCGAATGGGCTGGGTATGATCGCACGGCCATCAGATCGCCAAGGTGTCAGTCCAACCAATGGCGCTGGCGATCATGGTGCCGTGCCCAACCGCAATGCGTTTGAAACTGCCACCGATGTCAACGCGATGCAAAAATGGGCGGTGGAACAAACCCGGTTAGGTATTCCATTACTGATGCATGAAGAAGCGCTGCACGGCTATGTGGCACGCGATGCGACTTGCTTTCCGCAGGCAATTGGGCTTGCCTCTTCCTTCGATCCTGACATGATGGTAAAAATCTTTAGTGTTGCCGCACGCGAAATGCGCGCACGGGGGGCGAATTTTGCGTTGGCTCCGGTGGTTGATGTGGCGCGTGAACCGCGTTGGGGACGCATAGAAGAAACCTACGGCGAAGATCCTTATCTATGCGGTGAGATGGGCAAGGCGGCCGTAATAGGCTTGATGGGTAACACTAAACAACTGGCCAAAGATAAAGTATTTGCCACACTCAAACATATGACCGGTCACGGTCAACCAGAAAATGGTACCAATATCGGTCCAGCAGAAATCAGCGAACACACGCTACGCGAAGAATTTTTTCCTCCATTTGAGAAACTCGTCCGCGAAACTAATATCAGCGCAATTATGCCGTCCTACAATGAAATCGGCGGCGTGCCGTCGCATGCTAATCGCTGGCTGCTCACTAAGATCATCCGTGAAGAATGGGGATTTAAAGGCGTCACCATTTCAGATTATTTCGGTATTAAAGAATTGGTCACGCGGCATCAACTTGCCCCCACCCCGACTGAGGCTGCCTTGCGCGCACTCAAGGCCGGGGTTGATATTGAAACGCCAGATGGTCTGGCCTATCCCACTTTGATCGATTTGGTAAAAACAAAGCGCGTTTCAGAGAACGAAATTAATACGGTTGTGCGTCGTGTGCTGGAACTCAAATTTCTGGCTGGCTTATTCGAAAATCCATATGTAGATGCAAAAATTGCTGACCAGCTCACGGCCACACCAGATGCCCTTGCATTGGCACGTGAGGCAGCGACCCGCTCGGTCGTGTTACTTAAAAATGAGAAGAGTCTTTTGCCATTAGATGCCCAGAAAACAGGAAAAATATTGTTACTGGGAACACACGCCAAAGATTGTCCTATCGGTGGATATTCCGATGTGCCCCGCCATGTTGTTTCAATTTACGAAGGATTGAAAGCAGAGAGCCTAGCCCAAGGTTTTTCGCTCAGTTACGCTGAGGGTGTACGCATTACAGAGAGTCATATCTGGGGGCAGGACAAGGTGACATTTACCTCACCTGCCGTCAATGCAAAATTAATCGCAGACGCCGTTGAAGCAGCTAAATCTGCCGACACTATCATCATGGTACTGGGTGACAATGAACAAACCAGCCGCGAAGCGTGGGCCGATAGTCACCTCGGTGATCGCATGGGCTTGGATATGCTCGGTCAACAAAACGATTTAGCCCAAGCGATTTTTGATCTGGGAAAACCAACGATCGTTTTTTTACTCAATGGGCGTCCATTGTCTGTCAATCTTTTAGCAGAACGTGCAGATGCATTGATTGAAGGATGGTACATGGGGCAAGAAACTGGTTTTGCCGCTGCCGACATCTTATTCGGACGAGCCAATCCAGGGGGGAAACTGCCGGTTTCTATTGCACGCAATGTAGGGCAGCTACCCATCTATTACAACCACAAACCAACGGCACGCCGGGGTTATCTTGACGGCTCAACCAAGCCACTTTTCCCCTTCGGCTATGGGTTGAGCTACACCTCATTTTCGATTTCAGCGCCCCGTTTATCAAAGACAAATATCCGTATAAATGAAAGTACGAAGGTGGAGGTTGATGTCACCAATACAGGTGCTGTCACAGGCGACGAAGTAGTACAAATTTATATACGCGACGATTTCAGCTCAGTAACCCGCCCGGTACTAGAACTTAAAGCATTCAAGCGCGTCACTTTACATCCTGGTGAAAAACGCACCCTGTCTTTCGACATCAAACCATCGGATTTGTGGTTTTACAATATGGATATGAAACGCGTCGTTGAGCCTGGCTCATTTACCATTCACGCAGGGGCTAATAGCGTGGATCTCAAATCAGTCAAACTGCTGGTTGGGTAAACTTTACGCATTCGGAACAATGAAATCTTGATTGAAAACAGGGCAGATAATCAAGGACGCACATTAATTCTGGAACGGCTGTTCAGAAGCTTGTGCGTCCCCCTTGCACACCTGCCTTCTCCGACACCCGTAAAAATTCACGATTTCGTCTTAAAACTATTTATCCTATTTATCCTATTTATCACGTGCTTTCCTATCCAGCGTACGCAACCAAGCTAGTTTCTCCCCAATTTTAATTTCCAGTCCTCGCGCTACAGGCTCATACCAGTTTGGCTCTTCCATATCGTCCGGCAGATAGGTCTCGCCAGCTGCATATGCATCGGGCTCATCATGCGCATAACGATAATCATGACCGTAGCCGAGTTCTTTCATCAACTTGGTGGGTGCATTACGCAAATGCACCGGCACCTCGCGCGATTTATCTTTTTTGATGAAGGCCCTTGCACGATTGTAGGCGTTGTAGCCGGCATTACTTTTTGGTGCCATCGCAAGATAGATCACAGCCTGCGCCAGCGCCAACTCGCCTTCCGGCGAACCTAGGCGCTCAAACGTGGCTGCTGCATCATTAGCCACCTGTATTGCGCGAGGGTCGGCGATGCCGATATCTTCCCACGCCATTCTGACAATTCGGCGTAGCAAATATTTAGGATCAGCACCGCCGTCAAGCATGCGGCACAGCCAATACAAAGAGGCATCAGGATGAGAGCCACGCACAGATTTATGCAACGCCGAAATCTGGTCGTAAAAATTATCGCCTCCCTTATCAAAGCGACGTACATTCAAGGTCAGCGCATTTTCGACAAAGTCGCTCGTGATATGCGTTGTGCCGCTAGCAAGCGCTGCATTCCCCGTCTGCTCTAGCAAATTAAGAAAACGCCGTGCATCGCCATCGGCGTATCCAATCATGGTGGAAATCGCAATCTCATCAAAATCCAGATGAGACAACACATACTCTTTGGCACGCGTAAATAACTGATGCATTTCGTCATCAGTGAGGGCCTGAAGAACGTAGACCTGCGCGCGCGACAACAAGGCCGAATTGACTTCGAAAGATGGATTCTCCGTCGTGGCGCCAAGCAGGGTGACCAACCCGGATTCCGCATAGGGCAACAAGGCATCTTGCTGCGACTTGTTAAAGCGATGAATTTCATCGATAAACAAAATCGTGTGCTTACCTTGTTGCAAATATTGCTCGGCCTGTTCAATGGCTGCGCGAATATCTTTGACGCCAGCCAGTACTGCGGACAAAGCAATAAATTCGCAACCAAACGCAGTGGCTGTCAATCGCGCCAGCGTCGTCTTCCCCACCCCCGGCGGCCCCCAAAGAATCATCGAATGCGGCCTGCCAGATTTAAAGACAAGATAAAGCGGCTTGCCTTCACCGAGCAAATGACTCTGCCCGATCACCTCACTGATTTTGGTGGGGCGCAGAGCTTCTGCCAGAGGCGGCAGCGGCGTAGCTTTAAAGAGATCAGACACGCGATTTCCTTCCTATTGTTTTCGGGAAAAAATAGGAACATTGAGAATAGCTGAAAGTTTTCATCGGGAATATTGAAATGGAAGGCGACAGAATCCAGAAAAGGATATCCGTATTTTGTGGCGGTTGCTTGAGTTTCTCCGCATCATCACGGAACCGACCCATGTGCATCCATTTTGTTGGTGGGACTACCAGAATCGTGCGTGCCGCTGGTCAATGCCGCTAGCCCAGTAGCGCGGAAGGCGCTGCACTTTTCCGACCTGCCGTGTTACACCTCCGTACAGTCCAAATGACACCTATTCACGCTGCATGTCTCTCATCTCAAACCTGCATATTCATAATTTCATGATACGCCGACACCAGTTTGTTGCGCACCTGGATGCTTCCCTGAAAAGAAATATTTGCCTTTTGCATCGAAATCATCACGTCCGACAAACTCACTTTGTCGTCGCCCATGGCAAAACTCTGGCCAAGCTGCTCCGCCTTGCTCTGCGCGTTACTCACCTGATCGAGAGAAGATTTTAATGCATCGGCGAAATTGACCTTCGAGGCGGGTGCTTCTGCATTTAAGGGACTTTCCAATCCCGCGGGACGAGTAGTGGCAGTTTTCAATTGTGCGATCATCGCCTCGATCCGGCCTGTATCGATCATTCCTGTTTTCACATCATTCTCCTTGATCACAATCGGCAGGAAATTTCACCGCTGGTGAACCCACGCCAAGCATTGACCCGATTACTGGTACCGATTTTCTACCTTGCCACGATAGCACCGGCGAACTCCAAAATAAGTCTGAGCAGGGCGGGAAACATCGCTCTATTCACTCAATTGAATTTCATGTAGGAACATAATAATGATGCCCAAGGGTAATGTCTTGTGGGGCATCGAGAAAGCAACCCGAATCTTGGGAACCTGGAACTCTGAATAACATCACTCTCGGAAGTACATCATGGCAGCCGCAGAAGCAAACTTCGAGAATCAAGTACCCCTGACTTTTTCACAGACTCAGGCAGGACGAAATTTTTTCATGGCACTGTCGATGGCGGCCATCCTTGCCATCATGTATGGGGTCTGGGTCTGGGGTCAGCAGCCAGAATATCGGGTGCTGTTTACCAATATCAGCGATCGCGATGGCGGTGCCATTGTCGATTCGCTGCAACAAATGAACATCCCCTACAAATTTGCCGATGGCGGCGGCGCCATCCTGGTCTCGGCCACGCATGTACACGAGGCCCGCCTCAAACTGGCATCGCAAGGTTTGCCCAAAGGGGGCAATGTGGGCTTTGAGCTGATGGAAAATCAAAAACTCGGGGTTTCTCAGTTTCTTGAACAAGTCAATTTTCAACGTGCATTGGAAGGCGAATTAGCTCGCTCAATTCAATCGCTCGCAGCAGTACAAACCGCGCGCGTTCACTTGGCATTGACCAAGCCTTCAGTCTTCATCAGAGACCAGCAAAAACCGACTGCCTCGGTGCTGCTCAATCTCCATTCAGGACGCACCCTGGATCAGCAACAAGTGAGCGCGATTGTGCATCTGGTGGCCAGCAGCGTGCCAGAACTTCCAACGGGCAATGTCACTGTAGTCGACCAAAATGGCAATTTACTATCCGACGCCAGTCGTGGTTCCGGTGCTAAAGGTTTAGACCCATCCCAACTTAAATATGTCGAGCAACTTCAACAAAATGTCGTCAGGCAAGTTGAATCTATTATCAGTCCCATTGTCGGTGCCAATAATGTACGAGCCGAAGCAACCGCCGATGTCGATTTCTCGCAGAGCGAACAAGCAGCAGAAACTTATAAACCCAACCTGCCGCCCGCCGCTTCCGCCATCCGCAGCCAGCAAACCAGCGAATCGCAGACGCCAGGCGGTGGTAACGCATCAGGCGTTCCGGGCGCGTTGTCCAACCAACCGCCGGTTCCCGCTACCGCCCCGCTTACCGCTACGGCCAACAGTACTGCATTCCCTTCCGTATCGAGTTCAGTCAACATGCGCAAAGATGCGACGGTCAATTATGAAGTCGATAAAACCGTACGCTATGTTCAGCAACCGATGGGTGGATTAAAACGGCTTTCCGTTGCAGTGGTGGTGAACTACAAACGCCTCGTCGACAAAACGGGGAAAGTTACCATCAAAGCACTGACCGAAGCGGAAAAAACCCAGATTACCGACCTGACCAAAGAAGCAATGGGCTTTAGCAAGGAGCGCGGCGACACTTTGAACGTGCTCAATACCCCATTCGATGGCGTTGATAAAGAAGTCGAAGCCGTCGTCGAAGCAACACCCTGGTGGCAAGACAACAGCAATATCGCCCTGGCCAAGGAAATCGGCAAATTTGTTTTAACTGCCATCGTGTTGTCCTACCTTTTTTTCAAAATGCTCAAGCCTATGATGAAGCCTGTATTTCTCAAAATAGATCAAATTTCCAATACGCCAATTGCAAATGCACGCCCGTTAGAGACACAGGAGATAAACGATGAAATCAGCGCCAGCTCAGCGCTCAGAGAGATGGAAGCCAAACAGGCCGCCGGCTACCGCCACAATCTGCAAATGGCAAAGAGCCTTTCCAAAGAAGACCCAAAAATCGTAGCTAACGTGGTCAAAGCCTGGGTCGGTACCAATGAATGATTCAGGCGTCGAAAAAGCAGCGATTCTGATGCTCGCTATCGGCGAATCAGAAGCGGCTGAAGTCATGAAATTTCTCGGCCCACGCGAGGTACTAAAACTAGGTGCGGCGATGGCATCGATGAAATCCATCGCTCACGAACAGGTAATTTCTGTACTCGACAGTTTTCGCGTTCAAACAGAAATGAACTCCACTGTCGGCCTCGATTCAGACGAATACATCCGCGAAGTATTGACCTCGGCACTGGGCGACGACAAAGCCTCCGTTCTTCTGACACGCATTCTTGGCGGCAAAGATGCGAGCGGAATCGAAAGTCTGAAATGGATGGATTCGCAAACCGTATCTGAGTTAATCCGTAACGAACATCCACAAATTATTGCCACGATCCTGGTGCATCTCGAACGCGATCAAGCCTGCGAAATCCTGAGCTTTTTTACCGACCGCTTGCGAAACGACACGGTGTTGCGTATCGCCACATTAGACGGCATCCAACCAGCCGCATTGCGCGAACTAAACGACGTGCTCACCAAGCTATTATCGGGTAACGAAAACGTCAAGAAGTCTTCTCTGGGCGGGGTACGCGCCGCCGCAGAAATCCTCAATTTTATGAGCGGAGAAAACGAGACGTCGGTCATGGATAACATCAAAAATTACGACCATGACATGGCCCAAAAAATCATGGATGAAATGTTCGTCTTCGATAACATCATCGACATCGACGATCGCGGCATCCAACTATTGCTACGCGAGGTGCAGTCGGAGATGCTGATCATCGCACTCAAAGGCGCCGGAGAAGATTTGCGTGACAAAATATTCAAAAACATGTCGCAACGCGCAGGGGACATGATGCGGGAGGATCTCGAAGCCAAAGGCCCGGTACGCCTGTCGGAAGTCGAGGCGCAGCAGAAACTGATCTTGCAAATCGTGCGCCGACTCGCAGACGAAGGACAAATTCAGCTAGGTGGAAAAGGCGCAGAGGACGCTTATGTCTGACGTTAATTTCAACCCCAATTCAACCACCACCGTCCTCCCCAAGGAACAACTATCAGCCTACCAGCGTTGGGAAATGGCGTCTTTTGGGGACAATCGCCCCAGCGTAATGGCAACTGCCGTGGTCAACCCAACCGCAGAATCAGTAGCCAAAATACGCGAGGATGCACAGCAAGAAGGGTACGCCGCTGGTGTGGCACAAGGTATCGCCGCCGGGCGTGCCGAAGCCACCGTAGAAATCGCCCAGCTACGCCAGATTGCCGAAGCATTTAGCACCGCCGCCGTGCAGGCAAACGAAGTGATTGCTCAGGACATGCTGGACCTCACGCTGGACTTAGCGAAAGCCATGCTCAAAACCGCGCTCGCCGTCCACCCGGAGATCGTCATCCCGATCGTTAAAGAAGCGATCTCTTATCTCCCGACACTCCAGCAACCTGCGCACCTTTTCTTGCATCCAGCCGATCTCCTGCTTGTAAAGAATCACATGGGCGATCAACTCGAAAACGCCGGATGGCAAACGCTGGGCGATGCCCAAGTCGAACGCGGTGGTTGCCGCGTCGAAACTGCAAGCAATCAAATCGATGCCTCCCTACCGACCCGCTGGCAACGCCTGGCCACCGTGTTAGGTAAAGATCTTTCCTGGCTGACCCAATGATTGACACCGAACTCCACAACAAACGCTGGCAATCGTTTATGCACGATTGCAGTGCTTTGCTGGAAATGGCCGAACCAATGCAGGTCTCCGGGCGAATCACGCGCGTTGCCGGGCTGGTGATGGAAGCGGTCGGCCTGAAACTCGCCGTCGGCAGCGCCTGCACTGTTCCACTGCAAAACGGCAGCATCGTGGAAGCAGAGGTGGTCGGTTTCGAAAATGATCGCTTGTTTCTGATGCCTCAAAGCGCTGTCGAAGGTATTGTCCCGGGTGCACGCGTATTTCCTGTCGAGCTGGTACAAACATTGCCAAAATTAGGTCAGGTGAATCACCCACGCCGACGCCCGAGCGACCGAGCGCGGCATCTTCCTGTAGGGCCGGAACTACTGGGACGTGTGCTCGATGGTGCCGGACGACCACTGGACAACCTTGGCCCACTCAATACCCATCACAGCGCCCCGATCAATGTTCGCCCTTGCAACCCGCTGTCCCGAGAACCGATTACTGAAATTCTCGATGTCGGCGTACGCGCCATCAACGCCCTACTCACGGTGGGACGTGGGCAGCGTATGGGACTATTTGCCGGATCAGGCGTGGGTAAAAGTGTCCTGTTAGGCATGATGGCGCGCTACACCAGCGCCGATGTGATTGTAGTCGGTCTGATTGGGGAGCGAGGTCGTGAGGTCAAGGAATTCATCGAGCAAATTTTAGGCTCTGCCGGACTGGCCCGTTCAGTAGTGGTGGCTGCGCCGGCCGACACACCTCCGCTCATGCGTTTACAAGGCGCAGCTTATGCAACCACCATCGCCGAACATTTTCGGGACAAGGGACAAAACGTCCTGCTCATCATGGATTCCCTCACCCGCTACGCGATGGCACAACGCGAAATCGCACTCGCCATTGGCGAACCACCTGCCACCAAGGGCTATCCACCATCGGTCTTTGCCAAATTGCCGATTCTGGTCGAACGTGCGGGCAACGGCCAATCCGGTGGTGGATCCATCACCGCTTTCTATACCGTCCTCACCGAAGGGGACGACCAACAAGACCCCATTGCCGACGCGGCACGTGCCATTCTGGATGGCCACATCGTACTTGACCGGTCCCTGGCAGAAGCCGGGCATTATCCCGCTATCGACATCGAGCAATCGATCAGCCGTGCCATGCACAACATCACTACGCCGGAGCACCAACAGTTAATTCGCAAGCTGAAGCAACTTTACTCGCGCTATGAACGCAGCCGCGATCTCATCAGCGTCGGTGCCTACAGCGCGGGAAGCGACCCCCTGCTCGATGAGGCAATCGCACTTCATAGCAAGATAGCTATTTTTTTAGAGCAAGGGATTCCCGAACGGGTAGGCATAAAGGAAAGCTTAGGGCAACTTACCACTCTATTCCAATGATGGAGCATCGGCAAAAATTCTACAATGCAGTTAGAAACATCACTATTTGGAGCTAGCTAAATAGTTACTGAGAACTTACGCAAAATCGCCATGACCACACATTCGCCCATCGACACGCTCATCGATCTTGCCGTGAAAGAGAGCGATCTGGCTGCTAAAAATTTAGGTATAGCCATTCGTACAGTGGACGAAGCAGAAAGCAAATTGACCTTGTTGCTCGATTACCGCGCCGATTACGCAGCCCGCTTTCAAGCTAATCAAGCTGCCGGTATAACGCCCATGGGCTATCGTAATTTCCAGGCTTTTTTAGACAAACTCGACAACGCAGTCACAGGGCAAAGAGAAGTCATTGCGCACGCGCAGAAAATGGTCGAGGTTGAACGATTGCGCTGGCAAGCCTGTGAACGCAAACGCATGTCCTACGGCACTTTGGTAACCCGGGCCCAAAATGAAGAGCATCAACGCGCAGCCAAGCGTGAGCAGAAAGCGACCGACGAGCATGCAACGCGTCAGGGTTATTACAAACAGTAAAAAGAAACAGAAGTAAACGGAAAACCATAGCAACGATCATTAAACAAGATGGCGAAAATCATGCAAACTCCCAGCATACTCAACACACTCAGTTCATCAGCAAATACGATGTCTGCCAAACAGCAAAGCAGTGGTGCTTCCTTAGAGGCGCCATTTAATCAAGTATTATCGCGCGAGGTTCAGAACCGTCAAAGCAATAAAGGGGCAAATGCGTGTCCTCCATCGGTGCCCTCACCTCAGTCACCGTCATCCCCCGCAGAAATAGAAAAGAAAAGTTCGCCCGAGCCACAATCAATGAAAAAAAGTGAGGACAACACCGCTGCCGATGACAAAGGAACTGACCTCAAAGAGGTGGCCGTCAGTGATGCCTCTGACGCTAGTAATGCCCCCTCAAATTTACTGGCACTAGTAGCAAACTTGACCGCAGCACAAGATGTCGGTGGACTGCCCCATCAGATAGAAAAGAAATCGGCGCTACCAGAACCTGCAGTCTCCGGCGTCCCCGTTTTAGGCGCCGTTAAAAAAGACAGCGCAAGCAATGCAGTCGATCCCAGCAAATTGGCATCGAAAATTTTAGATAGCGCACCCATCGTCAAAGACGGCACACTGACGCCAGTGGCATTCTCAACATCCGTGCACAATGCAAAAGAATCGTCTGCTGGGACAGCACCGTCTGAAGCTCTGGCAGATTTGTCAAAATCAGGCAAAACAAAAGATGGGTTAGCAGAACTCACAACAACCAAAGGACAAAAAGATTTAACACCACCTGATGTAGCCCTTACACAGAAGTATCAAGACGTGCAAACAAATCTTATTCCCATAGCAAAAGGAAAAGATGCCATCGCAGAATTAAGCAGTTCACCACCAATCAAGGAATTATTGCCAGCGACATCCGGGCCAGTCACAGCCCCTGTTCAGCAGGCATCGCTTACTTTGGCACAACTGGTCAATGCTCCACCCATGGAAAGACTTTCCCCACCCGTCGGTTCACCTGGCTGGGATCAAGCATTGGGACAAAAAGTAGTATGGATGGTCGCAGGAGGATTGCAGTCCGCCTCCATGACCCTTAACCCACCCGATCTCGGACCTTTACAGGTAGTCGTGAGCGTAACGAATGATCAAGCTAACGCGACCTTCACTGCCGCCCAACCCGAAGTGCGTCAGGCACTGGAAGCGGCCATGCCGCGTCTGCGAGAAATGATGAGCGAAGCAGGCATCCAGCTAGGCTCGGCGACGGTCAGCACAGGACTGCCGAATCAGCAAAACGGTACGCAGGAACAAACTCGTTCCCCCGCTTCTCGCTTTGAACAAGCCAGCCCCCCCCTTGAATCGCCCCTACATCCGATGGGTAAGGCCGCCGTAAAAAATGGCCTGGGTTTGGTAGACACCTTTGCGTGACACAACATGATAGCGAATGGCGCCCATACATCCCTCTTGTAGATCAAGTTGCATCCTTTTTATTTTTTATAGAATGCCCTCTAATACGAGTAGGACGCACGTCGACCATCCATCTGAGGTCGGCTTTCCTAATGCTGGTGGATGAGCCGCATCTATAAACCAACTTTGCGTCAGTTCTATTTTTAAAAAAGCCTAGAGATGGTGTGAAATACCCCCTCTTTTCGTCGTATCCTGTAGTGGTGTTTTTGCTGATAATGACATCATAAAAGAAGCACTACAACATCCCCTATCCAGAGAACAGAGAGCAGAGAGGCGAGACGAGATGAAGGCTGACCCAAAAATGAAAACCGATCCAAAGGTAGAAGCAGTAGCAGTAACAGCTCCACCAAGTAAAGGCTCGAAGAAAAAATTGATGATCATGATCGGTGCCTTAGTCATCGCCATTGGCGGCGGTGGCGGCATTGCCTGGCATTTCATCCACCCTTCAAAAAATGCCCACAAAGAAGTCAAAATAGAAACGCCAGTGTTCGTTCAACTGGACCCCTTTACTGTCAACCTTCAACAAGAATCGGGCGAACAATTTTTACAAGTTTCCCTTACCTTGCAAGTTGAAAACATGACGCAAATAGACATCATCAAACAGAACATGCCACAAGTACGCAGCAGACTGGTGGTCCTGTTGTCCAGTAAAAAAGCCTCGGAGATTGCATCTACCCAAGGAAAAACGAATTTGACCAATGAAATCATCGCACAGATAAACAAACCGTTTGCGCCGACAGCACCGCCGCAAAAAGTATTAGGCGTCTTCTTTACTTCTTTTATTATTCAGTAACACCATGGCCGACAATTTTCTTTCCCAGGAAGAAGTTGACGCCCTACTCAAGGGAGTCACCGGTGAACAGGATGAGATTCCTCCTGAGGAAAGTCCTTCTCGCGTCCGTACTTACAATCTGGCTACGCAGGAACGCATTGTCCGCGGACGTTTGCCAACGCTGGAAATCATCAACGAGCGCTTCGGCCGTTTGCTTCGCATCGGCCTGTTCAATTTTCTGCGCCGCAATGCCGAGGTAACGGTCGGTGCTGTGCAGGTCAATAAATACAGCGAGTTCATTCGTAATCTGGTAGTGCCGACCAATCTCAATCTAATCCATGTCAAGCCATTACGCGGTGCGGCATTGATCGTGTTTGATCCAGGCCTGGTGTTTTTATTTGTCGACAACCTGTTTGGTGGCGACGGCAGATTTCAAACGCGGGTCGAAGGGCGTGACTTCACGCAAACAGAACAGCGGATTATTCAGCGCATACTCAACATCGTGTTCGATACCTACCAAAAATCGTGGGAACCCGTGTTTCCGGTGGAATTTGAATATGTGCGCTCAGAAATGAACACCCAATTCACCAACATTGCGACACCCAACGAAGTCGTTGTCACTTCCACCTTCACCATTGAACTAGGTTCAGTAAGCGGTCAAATCCATTTCTGCATGCCGTATTCCATGATTGAGCCCATTCGCGATGTGCTAGCTAGCACATTACAAGGCGAAACACTGGAAATTGACAAGCGCTGGATACGTTTGATGCGCCAACAAATTCAAATTGCCGAAGTAGAGATCGTCGCCAATTTAGGCACGGCAAAAATGAACCTCAAGGAAATCCTGAATATGCGAGTGGGAGACATCATTCCACTTGCCGTACCCGAAGTCATCCCCGCCACTGTCGATAACGTACCAGTGATGGAATGTAGTTACGGCGCTTTCAATGGACAGTACGCATTACGCGTTGAGAAGCTACTCGCCACCACAGATGGAAAATAGGAGAACACCATGGCTGATAATCACGATGAACCCACCGCAGCGGAAGATGAATGGGGCGCAGCGATTGCCGAACAAACCCAAAGCGAAACCGCAGCGACACAAAAGACACCTGCCAGCACAGCGGTGTTTAAAGACTTTGCGGCACAAGGCAACAAGGCAGAAATTAATAATGATATCGACTTCATTCTTGATATTCCGGTTCAGCTCACCGTCGAACTAGGTCGCACCAAAATCGCCATTAAAAATCTGCTTCAGCTGGCACAAGGATCGGTAGTTGAGCTGGATGGCTTGGCCGGTGAGCCAATGGATGTACTGGTGAATGGCTGTCTCATTGCGCAAGGTGAAGTGGTTGTGGTGAATGACAAATTCGGCATCCGCTTAACGGACATCATTACACCGGCCGAACGTATTCGAAAACTCAATCGATGAAACGATATCCAGCTTCCCTATTTTTGGTTACGCTCTCGTCAGCGGCTTCTATCGTGGGCGCAGCGGACAAAGTTGCTCCGGCGATAGCGGTAACTGCCATCGCCCCCGCAGCGACTGGCGCGGGTAGTCTGTTTCAGGTATTACTGTCATTATTTCTGGTGCTTGGACTGATGATGGGCGCAGCGTGGGCCATCAAACGTTTCGGTCCAAAACGTATGGCTGGCAGTGCGACTGTGCGAGTAGTAGGCGGTGTCAGCTTAGGTGGACGCGAACGTATCGTCGTAGTCGAAGCAGCCGATCAATGGATCGTGGTCGGTGTCGCGCCAGGTCGGGTAAATGCGTTGGCGACAATGCCAAAACAAGAAACTCCAACAGTTTCGGATATACCTGTTAGCGGAAAAAATTTTGCCGACTGGCTAAAACAAACCATCGAAAAACGCAATGGTCACTAGCAAAAGAATTTCTCTGCGAATGCTGTGGCAGTCAGCAAAATCACCTGCACCCGGGTTGTTACCGCGCACACCACTTGACTTTCTTTCAGGGTCGCTACTAAGCGTCGCATTACTTTGTTTTCCCCTCTTTGCAGCAGCAGCGGTAGATAGTGGCTTGCCTGCATTTACCAGCATCCCCGTAGCCGGTGGTGGACAAACCTATTCACTCAGCATACAGACCATGCTGCTGATGACCGCCTTGTCTTTCCTACCGGCTGCACTCCTAATGATGACCAGCTTTACTCGCATCATCATCGTGCTTTCGTTACTGCGTCAAGCAATCGGTACCCAGTCGGCACCGCCGAACCAAGTGATGGTGGGGCTAGCTTTATTTCTCACCCTGTTCGTGATGAGCCCGGTATTCGACAAAATTTATGTAGATGCCTATCAACCCCTGTCAGAAAACAAAATCACTATGGGACAAGCAATGGATAAAGGCGTCGCTCCATTGAAAATTTTTATGATGAAACAAACGCGTCAAACCGATTTGGCCTTGTTTATCAAAATGGCTAATAGCCCCCAACTACAAGGGCCGGAAGACGTTCCCCTGCGTATCCTTATTCCGTCCTTTGTCACCAGCGAACTCAAGACTGCATTTCAAATAGGCTTTGCCATATTCATTCCGTTTCTCATTATCGACATGGTCGTTGCCAGCGTCCTGATGTCTATGGGAATGATGATGATGTCGCCCGCCGTTATTTCTCTACCATTCAAACTCATGCTGTTCGTCCTGGTCGATGGCTGGCAACTACTGCTAGGTTCACTCGCCCAAAGTTTTTACTAAATCCATTGTTCAAGGGGGGAAATATGAGTCCAGAAAGTGTCATGTCACTCGGCCGCGACGCCATGGAAGTGACCTTAATGGTTGCAGCACCCATGCTACTCGTTGCCCTAGCCATCGGTCTGGTAGTAAGCATTTTTCAAGCGGCCACACAAATTAACGAAGCAACGCTCTCCTTCATTCCAAAACTGGTGGGTATTTTTGTCTCCCTCTTAATCGCTGGTCCCTGGATGTTATCGATCATGCTCGACTATATGCGCCAGGTGTTCGCTAGTATTCCAAACATGGTTGGATAGTGTTGGATTATGTTGAGCTGAATTCCGTTTTTCCGCCATCCACACGGGAATCTGGAAATCAGCGTTGTGTAGTCATCTTCTTTTACTTATTTTCTTGACGAGACAAGAAAAATAAGTGGCCGCCGGGCCGCCGCCGGCAAGTCACCATGAAGTCCACAGTGATCACTCTAACTAGCACTGAATTAAACACATGGATCGCCGCCCTCCTATGGCCGCTAAGCCGTATCCTCGGCCTGATCGCCGCGGCTCCGCTCTTCGGCAACAGCAGTGTCCCAGGCACAATCAAAATAGTGTTGGGTATTTTTCTATCCATGATCATCGCCCCCACAGTTCCAGCATTACCGGCGATGGATCCCCTGTCCCTCGCTGGCCTACTCATTCTGACGCAACAATTTGTAGTGGGTTTAGCCATGGGTTTCGCCATGCGGATTGCATTTGCTGCAGTAGAAATGATGGGGGAAATAGGAAGTCTATCGATGGGCCTTGGCTTCGCTACCTTCTTCGACCCAGAAACCCACGGACGTTCGTCAGCCCCCAGTCAGTTTCTTGCTTTAGTCGCGACTATGGTGTTCTTATCGATTAATGCCCATCTGGTTTTATTAGCTACCTTGGCAGAAAGTTTCATTACCCTGCCAATCTCTGCTGCGCCATTGGATGCCAGTGGATTTCATCAACTGGCGAACTGGGGAGGCCGAATTTTCAGCGCCGGAGTTCAGCTATCATTGCCTATCATCGCCGCACTGTTAATTACCAACATCGCCCTAGGCATTCTGACCCGCGCAGCACCGCAGCTCAACCTGTTCGGTATTGGATTTCCTATCACCATCGGCGTCGGTTTTATCGTGATTGGACTCACCCTGCCCTACCTCTCCGAACCATTCCAACATCTCTTCCATGAAGGAAATGAACAAATCCGCAGCATCAACAAGCTGATGCTATCCACCAAATAATTACTCAACGTTAGACTCAAAAAAACAAGCGATGGCTCACGTAATTTATGCAAAGATCGGGTTAAGCATCAACAACATGCATTTTTTGGTACAAAAGGATTTATAAAATGCTCCCTTGGCTTTGTGACGATGCGCCGTTTCCCGATGTTTCCAACGCATTAACCAAATCCGATGGGGCCGAGGGGCTATTGGCAGCGGGTGCAGACCTCTCTGCCGAACGCTTATTAGATGCCTATCGACAAGGTATTTTTCCTTGGTTTTCTGAGGGCCAACCCATATTGTGGTGGAGCCCCGATCCGCGCATGGTGCTCTTTACCGAGCGCTTTGTTATTTCGAATAGCCTAAAAAAAACATTAAAGAAATTTCACAAAAATATGGCTTCGAATCACCGCTGGCAAATTCGCTTCGATTGCGCATTTGAACAAGTTATGCGTGCCTGCGCCTCACCACGCATGGAAAGCACAGGGACATGGATTTCGCAGGACATTATTCGCGGTTATGTAGAACTACATCAGCAAGGCTATGCTCATTCTTCGGAAGTATGGCTAGACGATAAGCTCGTCGGCGGCGCTTACGGCGTTTGCATCGGTCGCATGTTTTACGGAGAATCAATGTTTGCACGCGTCACGGATGCCTCCAAAATCGCACTCGCTTACTTAGTGCATTTCCTTCGAAAAAATGGCGTGTCAATGATAGACTGCCAGCAGGAAACACCGCATTTGGCATCATTAGGCGCATCTCCCATATCGAGAACACAATTCATCATAAAGTTACAGGAAGAGATTAATAAGCCCACAATTGGAAATTGGAAACCTATCGCAATTCTCGACTGTTGACCCATTCAACATGGTAAAAATTGAGGGGGAACTACCTCGTAAATTATGTCAAAATTTCGCAGATTATCCCAAATTATCCGGCCAGAAACATCATGCAATGCGCTTTAAGTATTTTTAAATATGCTCGGAAACGAATCTGTGTTGGTGAAAATAGGCGTGCGATCCGCAACGAGTAGCATCGTTCGCCCACTATTGAGCGGTACAATAAGCCATCAGAGGGGAGCATTGATCAAAAAGGAAGTGCATGACGCACCTTAAGGATTTACCTTTTTCCACGTTGCAATTCTATGCAACAGCGCCTTATCCGTGTAGCTACCTAGAGGGTCGTCAGGCCCGCTCGCAGGTGGCAACGCCATCTCATTTAATTAATGCCGATGTCTATTCTGCGCTAGTCGAAAATGGATTTCGTCGCAGTGGAATATTTACTTATCGCCCCCATTGCAAAGGTTGCCAGGCCTGCATTCCGGTTCGGGTGAAAGCCCAAGAATTCATCAGCAACCGCAGCCAACGCCGTGCTTGGGTCAAGCACCAAGATCTCTCTGCATACGTCACGGCGCAAATCTACTCTCAGGAACATTACGAACTCTACCTACGCTATCAAACTGCGCGTCATGCGGGTGGTGGAATGGATCAGGATAGCCGGGATCAATACGCGCAATTCCTCCTGCAAAGCAAAGTCAATACACGCCTGGTTGAGTTCAGGGAACCTGATGGCACGCTGCGCATGGTCAGTATTATTGATATATTGAACGATGGTTTATCATCGGTATATACATTCTATGATCCCGATGTACCCTACGCGTCATTTGGTACTTTCAATGTACTCTGGCAAATCGCGCAAACAAAAGCACTTGACCTTGCCCATGTATATCTGGGCTATTGGATACAGCAAAGCCAAAAGATGGCCTACAAAATCAATTTCAGACCCCTCGAAATACTACAGCAAGGACAATGGCGCGAATTTGTCCCTTCACCACGTTAAAATCACAAAACAATCACAAAACGACTATCACGAAAAGTTAATTCATTTTTTTCGTAATGACATTCATCCCTTCGTCAAATTCCTTTCATGTCTAACAGCCTCTTATATGCCCTTGCACGTCCACTTCTATTTTCGCTTGATCCCGAAACCGCCCACCACCTGACATTGGCAGCCTTGAAACGTGCCAACACTTGGGGACTCACAAATCTGTACTGCAAACCTTTACGCGCCCCTCGTCAAGTCATGGGAATCAACTTCTCAAATCCCATCGGATTAGCCGCCGGATTGGACAAAGATGGTGCTTATATCGATGCTTTAGCGGCGCTTGGCTTTGGTTTTATTGAGGTAGGAACAGTTACCCCGCGCCCTCAATCAGGCAATCCCAAGCCGCGCCTGTTTCGTTTTCCAAGGGCAAATGCGATCATTAATCGCATGGGCTTCAATAATGGAGGCGTCGACGCTTTCGTTGCAAACGTCCAAGCATCAAAGTACTTTCAAAACCAGGAGGGGATACTCGGCCTCAACATCGGAAAAAATGCTGATACTCCCATCGAAAAAGCAGCAGACGATTATTTACTGTGCCTGGAAAAGGTCTATCCCTACGCCAGCTATGTGACCGTTAATGTATCATCGCCAAACACCAAAAACCTGCGCCAACTGCAAGGAGAATCCGAGTTAGATGCCCTGCTTTCGCGCTTAAAAGACACTCAGCATCGATTAGCAGACGAATACGGGCGCTATGTACCAATGGCACTCAAAATCGCCCCCGACATCGATCAAGAACAAATCAAAACCATTGGCGACGCGTTGATTCGCCATAAAATTGACGGCGTTATCGCCACCAATACCACCATTTCACGTCAAGCTGTTCTCGGTATGCCTCATGCCGATGAGGCCGGAGGTCTTTCGGGCGCACCCGTATTCACTGCGTCCACTAGCATCATCCGTGCATTGAAAGCGGAATTAGGTGATGCACTGCCAATTATCGGGGTGGGCGGTATTATGAAAGGCACAGACGCACAAAGTAAAATCGACGCGGGTGCTTCGTTGGTGCAACTCTATACGGGGCTGATTTATCGCGGCCCAGCACTAGTAAAAGAATGCGCCTCAGCCATCAAAGAAATAAACTGACCATTTAGTTTAGCGTGCGATGGCGAGACATTTGCTTTGATTCTCGGTAAGAGTATTCGCCGAATACATTGGATTTCAGTACTCATGCAGAGGGTGGATTAAGAAAACCCGAAGGCGCAGTAAATTTTCAGTCGACCCGTTTGTTAACGCTTTTTCACTCAGCCCCGTCGGGCAATAAACAGGCCTCAATCACTTGCAAATTATTATCTTTGGCAAAATCAACGACAAAGTGATATGCCAACGGTTCAATTTCACGCAATTTTTCACTCACAGCCACTGCTCTCACACCGTCTAACAATGTGGGTCGAACGTAGGGGGAGTGCTGCAAATGCGCATTCGGACCACCAGAACCTTCCGGTCGAAAGCAGGACATCACGCCACATAATCGATCAGCCCAATCGCTAGGACGAAACTGTTTCCCATCATAAGTCAAGCCTAGAATGAAAAATTCTCGCCCGAACTTAAATGAATTTTGTGGTGAATTGGCCATGTATGCGGCTTGTTTCTACAACTTTTTACGGGGAGGATTGCGGTTCAATTACGCAATAAGGCAATAATATTAATCTTGGGTATTATATCTTATAGAAGAGTTGAGACAGGCTATTTTATCAAATGCAATCGTACACGAATGAGAGCGACTAACTTCATCCTATCTTTGCATACATTCGGGAAATGGTCGCACAAATTTTTGACTTGTAAGGGAATTTACCAAAGGAACGTCGTAGTGCCCCTCAGACCCGCCAAAGAAAATTCCCTTGCAAATACGAGAATTCACGTAATTGATACAAAGATCAAAGTCAATGCTTTTATGAGAGAAATCAACCTAACCAAACGGCAAGAGACAACGCAAGAAGCAACATCATCCACAACAATAGCGCTCGCCAAACCAACCCCACCGTACTCTGCAGTGCACGCACCGTGGCTTCTTCTCCGGGAGGGCTCTCTGTCTCGGATGCCATGCTATCCACAGTGGTCGCATCAATTGGCAGCACATTGACTGCAATTTCGGCAGGAGCACCAAGACGCACTCCCATGGCCCCGCCACCTGCAGAAAGAATAATGCCGATTGCTTCATCCTTCCAACGTTCCGCAAAATTGCGCCACGCATAAATCGCATCTTCAAAATTTCCAACGATGGCAAAAGCAATCGCGGTCAATCTCACTGGAATCCAATCCATCCAATAAAATGCCTTCGCTGCGAAATCGCCAAAGGTCTCATTTTTCATGTGCTCCGGCTCATTCCACGCACGCGCCAAGTATTCTGCTACACGGTACATCACGGCACAGGCTGGCCCAACCGGCATTAAAAACCAAAAAAATACTCCGAATACATGGCGATGTGTTGTTACTAATGCTGTCTCAACTGCGATACGGATTATTTCGTTCGCCTCCATACCCACCGTATCTTTTTTGGTCCAATCCCCAAGAAGCATTCGTGCTGTAGCATCGTCGCCCTTATTGAGCGCGATCTGAATCGACGTAAAGTAGTGGCTATAATGCCGCAACCCCAAAGTCAGATAGACAATCAAGATATTCCATCCCATTGCCAACAATGGGCTGATTCGGGTAATGACCCAGTATATCAACGCAGTTGGTACCATCAAGACAAGCATCATTACAAACCAGCCAAGCCGCCCATGATCTGCTTGACCTGCGTTAAACCAAGCTTCCATACGCGCTGCAAGATTTTTTATTTCGAGATAAATCAAATTATCCGCACGCAATGGCTTCAACTGCTCAATCAGTAACGCACAAAGAATAGAGAGAAATGTCATCGAACCACCCTTTAAATCAGCCAAGTCATACAATAACGCAGCACGACAACAGAATCAAACGATCAACGCTCCAGAAATAATATTACAGGAGCAAAAGCTGTTTTTGCCATGAACCAAGTATATGCACAATATTTCGCCACAGCTTTCTATATCTTTACTTTAGCGCTGAAATCACAGTTTTGGGAAACTATCCTGCAGACTTACCCAGACAAAAAATCAAGCACGTAAAAAATGAAATAGATTACGCAACATTGCCGCGGTCGCGCCCCAAATAAAAAAATCCTCGTAGGAAATGGTGTAAAAGGAACGCTGGCCGACTCCGCCTGGAAATTCAGCTACACGCAACTGATGATGCGAACCATCCATCAAGAAAGCCAGCGGCACTTCAAAAACTTCCTCCACTTCCGATGCATCTGCTTTTATCTCAAACGGTGGGTGCACAATCGATACCACTGGCGTCACGAGATAACCGGTCCTGGTTAAATACTCCGGCAAAGTACCTATCACCTCAATATGACGACGATGCAAACCAATTTCTTCTTCCGTTTCACGCAATGCTGTTTCAATTCCTGACGTATCGATCAGCTCTGAACGCCCCCCAGGAAAACTTATCTGCCCTGCATGATCCGCCAAGTAGGGTGAACGTCGCGTTAACATGACAGTCGGGCCACCATCCCGGAACACAATAGGCAACAATACCGAGGCAATTTTAGGAGATAGGTTTTTCCCCATCCACGGTTGCTCATCACTAACTTCAGGTATCCATTTGGGGGGATCTACAAACCGTGCGCGCAGCCACTCTGGTATCAAGCGTTCCGACGGAATGGCCATCTCGCCTCCAATGGACTGAATTGGAATACTTTTCGGATCGAAAGGGAATGTAGACAAGGCCATTTTTAATAATAGAAACAAAAAAGGAGTGCCCACAGGCACCCCTTTTTTCAATACATAGGAACTCTATATTAAGCGGATTGCTTCACTGCTGCACGACGGTTAGGCAATTTTTCCTTGATACGTGCCGATTTACCGGAACGCTCACGCAGATAGTACAATTTTGCGCGGCGGACATCGCCACGACGCTTAACTTCGATCGAAGCGATCAGCGGCGAATATAACTGGAATGTACGCTCAACGCCCTCGCCGGAAGAAATCTTACGCACGATAAAATTAGAATTAAGGCCGCGATTACGGCGTGAAATTACAACGCCCTCATAAGCCTGCGCACGTTTACGCGTACCTTCGACCACGTTAACATTGACCACGACTGTATCGCCAGGGGCGAAGTCGGGAATATTTTTTCCGAGACGAGCAATCTCTTCTTGCTCAAGTTGTTGGATCAGATCCATTTTTTACTCCAATTACCATCATGCTAGCGCGCAGTTTGCACTGACTATGCCCAGTAGAGGATGGGGTTAAACAGGTGAACAAATGTTCACGACTTCAGAACTCCACAAAATAAAAATACTTCTTTTGCCGTGTTCTGCCTTACAAACTACTTAAAAATATTTCATCAACACGCGTAAGAAAACCTGCTTCGCGTGCTTTATCAATTAAATCCGGGCGCTTATGTAGGGTCGCCTTTAGTGCTTGCTGGCGCCGCCATTTTTCGATCTCCGCATGATTACCACTTAATAAAACCGGCGGAACCAACCGCCCCTGATAGTCTTCTGGTCGCGTAAAATGCGGGCAATCTAACAAGCCATTAACAAAACTATCTTCAACCACCGAGGCATCGTCATGCAATACATCAGGTAACTGACGGATTACCGCATCCATCAAGGCCATCGCAGGTATTTCCCCCCCCGACAATACAAAATCGCCTAGACTGACCTCTTCGTCGACAAAATCATCCAGTAATCGCTGATCTACTGCCTCATAGCGCCCACACAACAGCACCACACCCGGCTCGGCTACCAATTGCATGACACGCTGATGTGTTAACGGCCGACCCTGAGGTGACAAATAAATGACGCGCGAAACAAAACCACATTTAATTTGCCGTGCTTTTGCCGCACCAATTGCGGCCTCCAACGGTTTTGCCAACATCACCATACCGGGACCGCCGCCATAAGGACGATCATCAACTGTCCTATGATTGTCGCTCGTAAAATCTCTTGGATTCCACAACGTCAGACTACATTTTCTTTGCTCAAACGCACGACGGGTAATCCCCGATTGCGTCACCGCAGAAAACATCTCAGGAAAGAGGGTAACGACATCAAATTGCATCGCACTGCCTATCCAAATACTCACCCCAGCAGCACCAAGAGATTAATAATCCAATCCCCAATCAACAGTAATTTTTTTCGCTGCCAGATCAACTAATTTAACAAAACGATCAACAAACGGGATCAAAATTTCGGGTGCGTTTTTTTCGCTCTCGGAATTATCAAGTGCCTCCACCATCAGTATCGGATGGGCGCCATTGTCCATCATCTCCCGAACCCGTCCCAAGCATTCACTTTGCAGATTCTCAACTTCGAGACCAATCAAGTCAACCCAATAAAATTCGCCGTTCGACAATAAAGGAAAATGGCTACGCGGAATTTTTACAGCAGCACCTTTAAGTAACTCTGCCGCATCTCGCCCCACCACACCCATTAACTGAGCAACAACGTCGCCGCTATGCATTTTCGCTTGGAGCACATCAACATCGTGCAAATCTGGCTTATCCAACCACCAGGTTTTTGCATTTAACAACGCATCAGCATCCGCCGAGTATGGCTTTACCCTTACCCAGCCATTGATACCATAAGCACCGGATATGTAACCCACCATCACCAAGTCTTCAGGAAGAAGCATTCCTGACCCAGTCTTCTGTGACAAACTTAGGCGGCCTTTTTACCAGAATTGACCAAACGAGCGACCGTTGGCGACAATTGGGCACCAACGCCTTGCCAGTAAGCTAAGCGATCTTCCATCACACGGAAGGGGACCTCTGCACCAGCGGCGACCGGGTTGTAAAAACCGATACGCTCAATGAAGCGGCCATCGCGACGATTGCGCGAATCTGTGGCAACGATGTTGAAAAACGGGCGCTTTTTTGCGCCTCCACGAGCTAAACGAATAACGACCATAATGATTCCAAAAAGTGACTGAAGACGGAAAAAGCCGCAAATTATAACGTTCTTACAGGCAGCTCTGCAAGCTTAATCGCGCATTTAGCAAGATAGCCGAAGATATCCCCGTTATTCAGCCAGACAGTAACGATATCATTGCTTTGACAGAGAAGCTGATGCAGACTAACACGCTGGCTAAAGTGTGATCTGGCGCAGTATAGCTAGCAAGAAAACCATTTTACCTAGACGATCCACCCCCAGTCGCATTCATCGTAATTACAACTTTATTAAACGTATTTCATGTCCTCCAAACACAAAAATAAAACCTACGCTACTTTGTTGACCGCCGTGTTTGGTGGATTTGGAACTTATCGTTTTTATTTATATGGACGAAAAAATATTGGTGGCTGGGCTCATTTTTTAAGCCTCCCTATTTCATTTTTCATCCATTTTTATTTTAAAAATAGTCAGTTATTTTTTGCATCAAGCCCGTTTTTACTGTCTATACTAATCGGATTTCTAGAGGCATTAATCATCGGATTAACGCCTGACAATACGTGGGATGAGGCCCATAATACAGAATCGGGGATTCAGTCCCAATCCCAATGGCCGCTCGCTTTAATCCTGATACTCATCGTCGCCATTGGCGCTGTGTTACTCATCGCAAGTATTGCTCGATTATTTGACTTACTTTTTACGGGCGGGGCTTATGGTTAAGTTAAATCCAAGTATTCTATTCCACAGCATTTTCCTTAATCAAAGGCCATGCCAAGCGCAAATAATAAAACATAGACCAAACCGTTAGCGCAGCAGCAACCCACAACAAACGCTCTCCCCAAAAAAAAGTATCGAAGACACCAAATAATTTATCGTTATAAAGCAACATTGGAATAGCTGTCATTTGCGCTGCTGTTTTAATTTTACCAATAGAGCTAACGGCAACCGATTTTGATGCGCCCAATTGCGCCATCCATTCACGCAGTGCGGAAATAGTGATTTCTCTTCCAATGACAATGAAAGCAATAATCGCGATATAGGCAACCGTCGATCGAAATTCGACCAAAACCAACAAAGCCCCTGCAACCATAAGCTTGTCAGCAACAGGGTCAAGGAATGCACCAAATGCCGACGTTTGATCCCAACGGCGCGCCAAAAAACCGTCAAACCAATCCGTTATTGCTGCAGCGACGAATATTATGGTCGATGCTAATCCCTTGTCAAAAGGCGATAACCATGTGTCAGGTACATAAAAAATGCCCACGATCAGTGGAATCAACGCAACGCGTAACCACGTCAAAAAAATAGGAATGTTGAACGGCATAAATAAATGTTTTAATTTTCGTGGGCCAATTATCGCGTGAAAATTAGACGAATTGGTGAAGACCAACATCAGCTACCTAAACTTAAGCTACTTTAGTGCAACTGCCTGTAAATTTCCTCCGCCAATTTATGAGAAATTCCCTCTACAGAAGCGAGGTCTTCGACGCTGGCATCGGTCACCCCGCGCAAACCACCAAAACGTGCCAGCAGTTTTTGACGTCGTTTTGCTCCCACACCCTCGATTTTTTCCAACTGAGATGCTTGGCGTGTTTTATCCCTTTTTGCACGCATTCCGGTAATTGCAAAACGATGTGCTTCATCGCGAATTTGCGCAATCAACATGAGGGCTGCGGACCCTTTGCCCAGAACTTGCGGGCTACGCCCATCAACAAATACCAAGGTCTCCGACCCCACCTTACGTCCCTCCCCTTTTGCAACGCCAACGATCAAACTGATGTCCAGACCCAACTCCTCAAATACTTGCCGAGCAATTTCTACTTGCCCTCTTCCCCCATCGATCAAGACCACGTCAGGCATGACACTATCCCCATTGACGACCTTTTCATAACGACGCAATAGCACTTGGCGCATAGCGGCGTAATCATCGCCAGGCGTAATATCGACAATATTATAGCGACGGTATTCGCCATTTTGCATCTTATGATGATGAAACACGACACACGACGCTTGAGTCGCTTCACCCTGAGTATGGCTCACGTCAAAACATTCAATTCTCAAAGTGTCAATATCAACAACCTCAAAGCCCAGTGCCTCAACCAGTATTCGCGTGCGCGATTGCTGCGACCCTTGTTCGGACAAGAGACGGACCAGCGATATCTGCGCCCCTTTGATCGCCATTTCCAACCATTGACGGCGCTGTTCCTGGGGCTGAAACACGAGATTAATGCGATGCCCACATTGTTCAATCAGGGCCATCATCAGTTCAGGCTGATCAAATTCAGTATTCAAGATGAGGGTGCTTGGAATGAATTTTTCGATATAGTGTTGTGCTAAAAATGCTTTCAGAATTTCCACGTCGATTTCCTCCTCACCAGCAAGATCGGCGGCAGTGACATGGAGTGGAAAATAAGCGCGATCACCCAAATGGCGCCCTCCTCTCACCATGGCAAGGTTCACACAGGCGCGCCCCCCTTGAACGACAACTGCAATGATATCGATATCACTATCTCCAGTCGTCTCCATGCTCTGTTGATGCAGTACGCGCGATAGTGCTGTTATTTGATTGCGCACGGTAGCTGCTTGCTCGTACTTATGTTCAGCAGAAAAATCATGCATCTTTGTTTCCAGTGCCGTCAGGACTTCGATCATTCGTCCGCGTAAAAATTTTGCAGCATTGTTGACATCGCTTTGATAGTCATCAGGTGAAATAGCATGCACACACGGCGCGCTGCAACGATGAATTTGATGGAGCAAGCACGGCCTAGTACGGTTGGCAAAAACACTGTCCTCACAAGAGCGCAATTGAAACACTTTTTGTAAAATCTGGATAGATTCTTTGACGGCCCACGCACTCGGAAATGGTCCGAAATACTGATTTTTTTTATCTACCGCACCACGGTAATACAGCATGCGGGGCACATTTTGGTCAGTAATTTTCAAGTAAGGATATGATTTATCGTCGCGAAATAGAATGTTAAAACGCGGCTGTAGTGTCTTGATCAGATTATTTTCCAGAATCAGCGCCTCGGCTTCGCTTCGGGTAACCGTCGTTTCCAGCCGCGCGATACGCTCAACCATCATCACAATACGTGGACTGACAAGATTTTTCTGGAAATAACTGGAGACGCGTTTCCTCAAGTCGCGTGCCTTGCCTACATACAAGACTTTATTGTCGCCATCAAAATAGCGATACACGCCAGGAAGATGAGGCAATTGCGCGACAGCCTCTAATATCACATCGCGCGCCGTAGGTACCGCAACGTCAGACATCACACGATAACCCCCCGAAGCAATTTTGTCGCCAGCATGGAAACTAATTTTATTTTTCGACAATCACGAAAGCAATCGCATAATCACTCTCATCAGTTATTGACACCTGGGTCGTCAATTTATTTTTTTTCATAAATTCTTTGAGGGCGCCACTAAGAACCGTAAAAGGTTGGCCGTTGGGTGTATTCAATGTTTGCATCGAACACCAACTCATTGGTGCCTGCATTCCCAAGCCAATCGCCTTAGAAAAAGCTTCTTTGGCGGCAAATCGAGTAGCTAAATATCGTATGCCCAACGCCTCAATTTTTTCTCTTCGCTGCCGGAAAACCACCAGCTCATCTAGGCCAAGAATTTTTTCCGCAAAACGCTCGCCATGGCGTATCAACGCACCTTCAACACGCGATATCTGAACTATGTCAGTACCTATACCATAAATCATGGTCGGACAGCACGCAAACGCTCTGCAAGCATAATTGCCTTCATCTCCCGCACAGCATTTTGCCACCCCACAAATACTGCATGCGCCACGATAGCGTGACCAATATTTAATTCTGCGATGCCCTCAATTGCCGCAATTGCCTGCACATTGGTGTAATGCAGACCATGACCAGCATTAACTTTGAGTCCTCGCTTAATACCTTCCATCACACCTTGCTGAATACGATTTAACTCCTGTTGCTGCTCAAGTTCATTGGAGGCATCAGCGTAACGTCCGGTATGTAATTCAATCACAGACGCTCCTGTCTCAGCTGCAGCACCAATCTGTGTTATATCAGCATCGATGAACAAACTGACACGAATCCCCTCAGCTTGTAATTGCCGGACTGCCGCCTTGACCGTCATAAAATATTTGGCCACATCCAAGCCACCCTCAGTGGTAATTTCTGCACGTCGCTCCGGCACCAGACACGCATCCTGAGGCTTGATATGGCAGGAAAAATCAATCATTTCATTGGTGACCGCAGATTCAAGATTCATGCGTGTATGCAGCAAGGGACGTAGCTCTTCGACATCGACGTCCTTGATGTGGCGCCGATCTTCCCGTAAATGTAGCGTGATTACATCCGCGCCCGCTGCTTCAGCCATGAGTGCCGCTTGTATCGGATCAGGATAGGACGTCCCCCGCACATTACGTAATGTAGCAACGTGGTCAATATTAATGCCCAGATCGATGATCTGACTTGCTGGCTGCAAAAAACTCATATGCGTTCAAATAAAAATTTATAACTGCGTTAAATCTACCAATATTTGACGTGTATTGAGTGGCGCCCCACCTAAGTGATATGCCAATAAAAAACGCATCAATAATTTGCTTTGGGCCTGCGTTATGCTGTCCGCATAATCTTCCCTTTCCATATCGAGCAGTGTTTTACCAACTACGCGCGGCCACACATCCACAAGTACGGCCAACCGAGGCCCCCGTTCCGGATCCACTACATATATCTTAAGGGGATCAACCACTGCTTGAGCGGTGGTACACATGACAAGATTGGCAGCAACGCCTGTTTCTTTAAGCAAAGCACGCTCAAATTTACGCAACACGATCGGCGCATATTCCCCATGCGCCAATTGGTTCAAAGTTGCCACATAATGGTCAAATAATGCAGGATGCGGATCGTCCCTCGCAAGCAATTTCACTAGTAATTCATTGAGGTAAAAACCACATAATAAAGCCGATTTTTCCAGTGGCAAAAGGCCACCAACCCATTCCGCAGCGGTCAATGTGCGCAATTCTGATTTCCCGCTCCAGTTAATTGACAATGGCTGAAAGGTTTGCAGTACCCCACGCAATGTTGAATGAGGTCTCTTGGCTCCTTTCGCCACCAGCGCAACCCGGCCATAATCCCGGGAGAACACATCAATAATCAGACTAGTTTCTTTGTAAGGGTGGCTATGCAACACAAAGCCAGGTTGATTACTGCACCGATTCTCTTTTTCTGACCATCTGGCGCGTTTGGCCCCAATGCCGATTTCATGTGAAGTCGCAGTGAAACTCGGCGAATGGCTTGAATCAGACAGAACTTGGCTTTCGCCCTCGACAGAAACAGTCATTTTCTGCAGCGTTAGTTTGGCTCCCGCTGTGGTAAGGTCCATCAATGAGTAATCTTATTCGTACCCGTAGGCGCGTAATCCAGCTTCGTTGTCAGCCCAGCCAGATTTAACCTTGACCCATATTTCGAGATATACGGGACCACCAAATAATTTTTCCATATCAAGTCGAGCTTGCGTCGATATATCCTTCAATCGCGCACCTTTTTGTCCAATCACCATCGACTTATGGGTCGCACGTTCCACTAGAATAGCGGCAAACACACGACGCAAATTACCCTCTTGCTCAAATTTCTCGATCAGCACTGTGCTTGTATAAGGCAACTCATCCCCCACAAAGCGAAATACTTTCTCGCGCACAATTTCAGCGGCAAGAAATTTTTCACTCCGATCAGTGATATCGTCTGGACCAAAAATAGGCTGGTTTTCAGGCAGAAACCGTTTAATCTCCCCCTGTAAATTTTCCAGCTGAAAACGCAACTTGGCGGAAACGGGAACGACCGCAGAAAAATTATGTTTGGCTGCAATTTGCTGGGCAAATGGCAAAAGAACTGCCTTATCTTTGACCCGATCTGATTTATTGATCACCAAAATACAGGGAATATCGCTGGGAATTAAATCGATCACTTGCTGATCGGCCGGCCCAAACGTACCCGCTTCAATGATGTACAAAATCACGTCAGACGATATCAACGTATTGGTGACCGTTTTGTTCAGCGTCTTGTTTAACGCGTTAGCATGACGCGTCTGGAACCCTGGCGTATCCACGTAGATAAACTGGGTATCTTCGACGGTTTCGATACCAGTAATGCGATGACGTGTCGTCTGGGCTTTGCGTGAAGTGATACTCACTTTAGCGCCAATCAACGCATTCATCAGCGTCGATTTACCCACATTAGGGCGCCCAATGATAGCGATATAGCCGCAACGGAAAGCGGGCGAGATGAAATCTGTCATACGGTTTTAGTTTGAGGTTCCATCGATAAATCAGCATCGGAAATGGTCCCAGTAGGAGGCACCATCACACCATCCGTACTTAAGGTCTTTAAATCGGATTTCAAATCAAATTTGATTGCTGCTTTATTTTCACCCACAAGATTCCCTGAATCCGGTTTCGATTTTTGTTTTAAACTCGGCTTGCTTTCAATTTTCGGTACGATATCAAGCGATGCCTGTGGCTCGCTATGCGAAGAACCATCCGCTTGAATAGTTGCAATGCCTGTTAATTTGAGTTGCGCTGCACGAGGCTTGCTTTTGCGCGCTCCGGAAGGTGTTTTGGCAAGCGTGGCAAGCGCGACCTCCAACGCTAACTTGGCAGCAGCCTGCTCGCCAGCCCGACGGCTACGACCTCTGCCATAAACTTGGATATCGAGCTTAGGTACCAGACATTCGATCTCAAACTCTTGACTATGCGCCGCACCATGAGTCGCCACAACATTATATTGGGGTAGTGCTATTTTCTTGCTTTGCAAATGTTCCTGCAACAAGGTTTTCGCATCCTTGCCTAAAGTTTGTGGATCAACAGTGTCCAAAATAGGAATATAAAATGCGCGTATAACGTCTTGCGCCACATTAAATCCAGCGTCCAAAAAAATGGCGCCTAACAGCGCCTCAAGCGTGTCAGCCAGAATGGATGGGCGCCTAAAGCCACCCGATTTGAGTTCCCCCTCCCCTAGTCGCAAAAATTGCGACAATTCCATACGCTGTGCAATTTCATATAACGATTGCTGTTTGACCAAATTAGCACGTAACCGCGACAAATCACCTTCATCAATCTTCCTATATCGCTCATAAAGAATCGTGGCAACCACGCAGTTCAAAATCGAATCACCAAGAAATTCTAATCGCTCATTATGCAAACCACTATGGCTCCGATGCGTCAAAGCCTGCTGCAACAAGGCAACATCCTTGAAAGTATGGCCTAGCCTATTTTGCAATAACTCGAGATTCATTTTTAATATCCGTCAAACACCCGGTTTTTTGGGCGCTTGACTTGCTGTGGAACCTGTAAATTCGAGCAATAAACTAGCTGGCCCCACCAAAGGAATTTTTTTCTGATAAGCAAAGGTAACCACAACCTCCTCACCATTTTTGGTGATTTCCAAATCTTTACCATTAATCGACGTGATGTAACCAACCTCTGCCTGTTTGTCGAATGCACCCTGAATTTCACGCACCGTAATACCAGCAGCTTTGGCTGACACAATGGCACGCTGAATACCGTTGTACTCGACAAAGGCAGGCACGACCTTCATTGCCAACACTGCAAGCACCGCAACAATCGCTAAGATAAACATAAGCCCTACCAGGGAAATACCGTCCTGCTTGCGATTTAATGGATATTTCATTTTTGACTCCTTCATGAGGCTTAATTAAAGCCACCAATACGTTTCAAGTTATTAGGAAAATTACTCAGATTCATCCAAATAAAAAAGGCCTTTCCAACGATATTTTTATCAGGAACAAAACCCCAATAGCGACTATCTTGGCTATTATCCCGATTATCACCCATCATAAAGTAATGCCCGGCAGGTACGGTGCAAGTGAACTCATCGTAATTATAGGCGCACAGTTCTTTATACGGGAAATCCATTGACATCCTAGCCAAGTCCGCTGGAGCCCTCTCTTCTGCAATGGCCATTTTATGAGAAACACCAAACAAATCTTCATTAAACTGCTTAGAATAGGTTAAATTTTCATCGAGGTAATCTGGTAGGGGCTGATAAGAAACATCTTTACCATTAATCATCAAATGCTTGTTTTTATAAGATATTTTGTCACCTGGTACTCCGATAACCCGTTTGATATAACTGAGTAATTTATCTTTTGGATATTTAAATACCATCACATCACCACGCTGTGGATTATTTATCTCCATTATTTTTTTATTGAGTACAGGCAAACGAATTCCATAAGTAAATTTATTCACCAAAATCAAATCCCCTACCAATAAAGTCGGCACCATTGAACTAGACGGTATTTGGAAAGGCTCAAATAAAAATGAGCGCAAAAAAAACACCAAGGCAATGACGGGGAAAAAACTGCCTGAATACTCAATCCATGCTGGCTGCAAGAGCAACTTCTCTTCCATCACAGCGCGCTCACCTTCTTGGAGCTTAATCCCTTCTGCCGTCAATTTTGCATTACGCGCATCAAATTCAGTCAATGTAGCATCTGCAATTACACGACGTTTCTTGGCAAGATAAAAGATGTCTAGACACCAGACAATACCCGTTAACAGTGTTAAAAAAAATAGAATTAATTCAAAGTAACTCAAAATTACTTGCATGTTATTTGTCATCCACTTGTAAAATTGCCAAAAATGCTTCCTGCGGAATTTCGACCGAACCCACCTGCTTCATGCGCTTCTTACCTGCTTTTTGCTTTTCCAGTAATTTACGTTTTCGGCTAATATCGCCACCGTAACATTTAGCCAAAACGTTTTTACGCAGCGCTTTAACGTTTTCACGAGAAATAATATTTGCCCCAATGGCGGCTTGAATAGCGACATCGAACATCTGCCGAGGAATCAGTTCGCGCATTTTGGCAGCGACGGCACGACCGCGATATTGGCTGTTGGCACGATGCACGATGATCGCCAGAGCATCGACCTTTTCGTTATTGATCAACATATCGACCTTAACCACATCGGCCGCCCGATATTCTTTGAACTCATAATCCATCGAGGCATAACCTCGGGACGTTGATTTCAATTTATCAAAGAAGTCCAAAACGATTTCAGCCATCGGCATTTCATAGGTAAGCTTAACCTGCTTGCCATGATAATTCATGTCTAGCTGCATGCCCCGCTTGGAAGTGCACAGTGTAATGACTGCGCCAACATATTCCTGGGGCATATACAAATTCACGGTGACGATGGGTTCGCGCACCTCTTCAATACGCGATGGATCTGGCATCTTCGACGGATTGTCGACCATCAAGATCGAACCATCGCGTTGTACTACCTCATAGATGACGGTAGGTGCCGTGGTAATCAGGTCCATGTCGAACTCGCGTTCCAACCTTTCCTGCACGATTTCCATGTGCAACAGCCCTAAGAAACCACAACGGAAACCGAAGCCCAGCGCCTGCGAAACCTCAGGTTCATATTGCAAAGCTGCGTCATTGAGTTTTAATTTCTCCAAAGAATCGCGTAACGCATCATACTGATTGGCTTCAACGGGAAACAAGCCAGCAAATACCTGCGGCTGCACCTCTTTAAAACCCGGCAATGGCTCTGTAGCCGGCTTACTTAACAAGGTGACGGTGTCACCCACCTTCGCTGCTTTCAACTCTTTAATACCAGCGATAATAAAACCCACCTGACCAGCCGAAAGCACTTCACGTGACACCGATTTGGGGGTAAATACACCCACGCTCTCAACCAAATGTTGCGATCCATTAGCCATCAGTAAAATCTTATCTTTTGGCTTCAGTGCGCCATTAACGACCCGCACCAACATCACTACGCCGACATAATTATCAAACCACGAATCAACTATCAAAGCTTGCAGAGGTGCGGTCGGATCACCACTCGGTGAAGGCACTTTCGCAATCAGGGATTCCAACACATCTTGTACCCCCAAACCCGTTTTAGCCGAGCAATGCACAGCCTCAGACGCATCAATACCAATAACTTCTTCAATTTCAGAAATGGCATTGGCAGGATCGGCAGACGGCAAATCAATTTTATTCAGAACCGGTACCACTTCCACGCCAAGATCGAGTGCTGTGTAACAATTAGCGACAGTCTGCGCTTCTACGCCTTGCGACGCATCCACCACCAGCAAAGCCCCTTCACAGGCCGACAAGGAGCGACTGACTTCATAACTAAAATCAACGTGACCCGGTGTATCGATTAGATTCAAATTATAAATTTGTCCATCGCGTGCCCGGTATATTAACGCTGCGGTTTGGGCCTTAATCGTAATCCCGCGTTCCCGCTCGATATCCATAGAATCAAGAACTTGAGCCTCCATCTCACGATCAGATAAGCCACCACACAGCTGGATGATACGGTCAGCAAGCGTCGATTTGCCATGATCGATATGGGCGATGATGGAAAAATTACGAATATTCTTCATTAACAAAGGTGAAATACGTGGGATGGAAGCGCAGCTTACGACGCTTTTTAACATCTAATTACAAAAAAAAACGCTCCGAATGGGGTAATACACCCAGGCGAGCGCCATATTGCAAAGCTTTTTCGATGGCGGCATTTTACCGGATTTCAAAGAGGAAAACCCACAAATTCACGGCAAAACGGAATTTAGCCGTGCCTTATCCACTAAAAAAGTAAAGAGTTGTTTTGTATTCGGTATCTCGGCGTCAAAATATGATCAAAAATGCAATAATATAGTAAAGTGAGAATAATTGATTGAAAATAGATAGGAAACAAAAATGGTAATTCCAATTTGCGTTAAAAACAGTAATCATACAGCCATGCTTCGGGAGGGGAAATCATGGCAAGAACGGCATCTGGAAAAGAGCAAGTGAAGATGGCACGCGTGGCGATCCGCGCAGCTAAAATGGCCGACGAGTTGCGTGCCGCACAAGCGGTGCTACTTCCCCTGGAATGTGGATTAAGCATGGCACAAACAGCCGTAGCGATAGGTCGCTCAGTTCTCAGTTGGCGTGACTTGCACTATGCGTACGCGCTATTCCAAAATTGCCCGTCAGGAGATCGCCGCTCCTGCGAGCAAGAAACAATTACGTAACCGGGCAAGCATGCCACTCGAAGAAGAAGAAAGGGCAATGCTTGACGACATCCTGGAAAATGCGACGCAAGGCGGCGTGGTGATTGTTCCCTCACTGCAGGGGAAATTTATTGAGAAGCTGGGAAGGCCTGTAGCACTATCGACGATTTATCGGATGTTGGCACGTCACGGATGGCGCACATTAGCCCTCGACACTGAACACCGGCAAGGTGATGCAGAAGCACGCGAGGAATGGGGGGAAACTCCCCGATACGCTGGCAGCAAAGCTGAAGCTGCATTTTTTGCCGCCGTACTCACCTGAACTCAATCCAGTAGAGCACCTTTGGGATGCGCTTCGGGAAAAACATGTCCACAATCGCGTCTTCGATAATATTGGCGCGCTTGAAGATCATTTAGTTGATGCGCCAAACCACATGGAAAATGACGTCATTCGCGTCGCTGGAATCACGCGATGGACATGGATAATTAATTCTGTTTTTAATGCGAATTAGAATAAGGCCCATAGTGGGTGTCAGGGCGCATGATGCGCCAAAAAATGCCTTGAAAAGGCAAGCAAAGCAGAAAAATATTGGCAGCAAAGAATATTCCGTCGCTATTTTATTGTTTGATACGAAAAAATTCGTATCAAACAATCGGTTCGGTGAAATTTGATTAAATCTGCGTTTCCTTAAATGAAATTTGCCAATCTAAAGGAGAAAATCAATGGGGCATCTATTTGAAGGTGCAGCAGGGCCCAAGCTATTTGCGCTACGCCGAGTTCGAAAATTGGCTGGAAGCACAATGGTTTGGCATTCAAAGCCGCTGTGCGGGTATCTACTTCGGCATTTGCAATAACGGGGAACTGGGCATTCGGACTTGAACGCCACGCACGTAATATTGATTGCCAAAGGAATTCCACTCGCTTATAGTCGCAGAAGGTTCCTACGACGTGACGGCGGGGCACCTTGCGACTACCTCGCGAGCAGTTTGCGTGGCGGCAAGATGCACTTCGATCTCAGCTAGGTCTAGGGGGCTTTCTCCTTCCTATATCGAGAAAATTTATGGTTGCGCTTTGGGTAGGTAAAAAACTGCTCAAAGATGTTTTCTTTTGCCTTGCGGACTCCTAACCAGTTATCTCGACTGCGTATGGCCCCAGTTGTTTGCCCTATCCAAATGATGTACTCACTCTAGCTTAGGAGATAATTAAATGAAAGCAATTCCCGTATCGAAGGTTACAGCTGCGTTCCAGTGGCTTGCAATCGCAGGCTTGTCCGCATCCTTGGCAGCATGCGGCAGTGACGATGCCTCGCCCTCCCTCGTCGTGCAAGGTACCGCAGCGACAGGCGCTGCGCTCGCCGGTGCAGCCATTGCGGTGACTTGCGTAACCGGCAATACATCGACGACTTCCGCTACGAGTGGTACTTATAGTGCGGAAATCATCAATGGCAAAGGTCCATGCGTTTTGACTGCAACTAAGGGCGCTACAGTTTTGCGTTCGGTCACCCCTGGCGCCGGTGTCGCGAACATTACGCCACTGACGGACATGCTGACTGATTATCTTGCTACTCGTGCAGGAACGAGTGCAGCCAATTTGCTGAGCACCAATAACGGCAAGGCAATTCTGTCAGATTCGGCGGCACTGACCAGTGCACAAACTAGCTTGGCCTCCTTACTTAAAACGACTTACAACGTCACCATTTCGACGACGAATTTCTTGACGACGACCATCACGACACCAACCGGCGGGACACAAAGTGCTTCGGATAAAGATCTTGATTTGCTGAAAACAGGTAATGTCGTCAGCGCGGATGGAAATGTGAATGGAACCGTGTTGACGGCGGTGAAGAGCGACGCTGCGAAGACTCCTCCATATATTGCCGTGACGGGTGCAAACTGATCCTGTAATACAGTTTTCCGCTACAGCAATCCGTTTGTAGGACATTGCGCGAGTTTGTAACCGACCGCGCAGATTTTAGAAACAAGCTACTGTACGCGGAAGACGGCTCGATATTTTCGATGGGGGAGTCGCTTAAATACCTCCTTGAGAAGGTATTTTCGCCTTCGCTGCAAGCACTGTTGTGGTGCCTAGCTACTCTGCTCACCAATAAGTCAACGGTGCGCTCTTGGGGCTTAGTAAGCCAGTTCATGCGCCTGTATCGGAAAGTGCCTATAGATAAGGCTCGATGAAATATGAGCTTACGTGATTTTTTGGTGTCTGATCTTGATGGAAAAAGAGAACGCTAGAAAACAAACGCTGGAACAACCTCATGAGCGGCGTAAGCGAGTTGTTCGATTGCACAAGAAGGGCACAAGGTCATGCGAATTGTCTCGATGACAGGCTTGAGCTACCCGGCTGTGTGCGCCACGATTGATCTATTTGAGGCAGGCGGCTGGACGGCGATTCGTCCGTCAAGCCGGGGTCGGTCTCGTGGAGATGGGCGGAGCCTGAGCAAAATTGAAGAGGAGACGATTCGTCGTACGATCATTGATAAGCGCCCCGAGCAACTGAAAATGGATTTTTTTCTGTGGAGCCGTGCAGCCGTCGGTCAGCTCATTGAGCAGGAATACGGGATCAAGCTACACGTTCGCAGCGTCGGCAAATATTTGGCACGCTGGGGTTGCACCCCGCAAAAGCCAATCAAACGCGCCTACGAACAAAATCCAGAAGCTGTGCAGGCATGGCTTGAAGGCCAATACCCTGTAGCCGCATTGATGAACTTTTGCCTTTACGTTCTGGATTTAACACATAGAAAACTGCCTCCCTAGGTGGGACGGCTGGACGCTTACCCTCATGCTTCCCCCTGTCAATGCCGAGTGCATGCAAGTTTTCTCGATGAGGTGGCAAGTCGCTACCCGGACGATAATATCGTCATGGTACTTGATGGTGCCGGGTGGCACAGAAGTGAATCGTTTGTTTTACAGGAAAATCTGAAGCTGCATTTTTTGCCGCCGTACTCACCTGAACTCAATCCAGTAGAGTACCTTTGGGATGCGCTTCGGGAAAAACATGTCCACAATCGCGTCTTCGATAGTATTGGCGCGCCTGAAGATCATTTAGTTGATGCGCCAAACCACATGGAAAATGACGTCATTCGCGTCGCTGGAATCACGCAATGGCCATGGATAATTAATTCTGTTTTTAATGCGAATTAGAATAAGTACACCCCCCATCAACACTCCCCCCAACTTGCAATGAAATTACGAAGCCGGACTTCATCCAAAAAATAATGACATAACTCGACACTGCCCCCTCGCTTTGCTACGCCGAATAAAACGGGAACCCGCTCGTCATACAACACGAGAAACGCCTCATTACTATCGACATCCAGTACGTCAATCGTATATTCACATACCCCGCCAAGCAGTACCCTCAACGCTTCACGCATGTCGTCGCAAAGGTGGCAGTAAGAGCGAGCATAAAGCACAAAATGAATTATCGTGTTTTCAGTCATACAATGGATTTCTAGAAAAACAAAGGGCTGAAAGCCACACGGCTTACAGCCCTTACTTCACCTCCGAATACGATGGCTAAGGAGGGCTCGGCCGAATAGTCACGAACTGTGCAAAATCACCTCGTCGCACCAAGACCACTACCAATTTCTTGGTATCCAACTTGGCAACCAAAACACCAAATTGTTTAGCGTCTTTCACGTCTGTATTATTCAATCGTAAAATAACATCGTCGGGGCGCAATCCAGCACGAGCAGCAGCGCCTTCCACAGTATCCACGACGACACCACCTTCCACATTCAATTCTTTTTTCCGCACACCCGTCAAATCGCTGACCACCAAACCCAAGGCGTTTGCAGTGAGTTCCTGCTTCGCTTTTTTCCCCTCCTTCCCCGCAATTTTTTCCTGCTCCATTTCGGCAATGGTCAAACTGAGATCGCGATTGGCGCCATTACGCCACACGGTAACAACTGAGCGACTACTAGGCTTAGTGTTTCCAACCAAACGCCGAAGATCTGACGATTTCTCAATCAATACACCATTAAATTTGACAATGATATCTCCCGCTTTTATCCCTCCTTTTTCTGCAGGGCTATCGGTATCAACACGTTGCACCTGGGCACCTTGTGCTTTAGGCAGGCCCAACGATTCAGCCACATCTTTGGTAACATCTGCAATTTGCACACCGATGCGACCGCGCATTACCTTACCACTGGTTTTCAGTTGATCAACCACGCGCATTGCTTCATGAATAGGTACGGCAAACGAAATGCCCATATAGCCACCGGAACGGCTGTAAATTTGCGAATTAATACCGACTACTTCTCCTCGCATATTGATCAATGGCCCTCCAGAATTGCCTGGATTCACAGCAACATCCGTTTGGATCAACGGAAGATAATCTCCTGTGTCGCGTGCTTTGGCAGAAATAATGCCAGCAGTTACCGTATTGTCGAGGTCGAAGGGAGAACCAATAGCGATCACCCATTCGCCTACCCTAATTTTATCGGAATCACCTAAGGTTAAACGCGGCAGATTATTACCACCTTCTATTTTAAGAAGTGCGACATCGCTTCCCTTGTCCGAACCAATCACCTTGGCCTTAAATTCCCGTTTGTCCGTCATTTTGACGTACACATCGTCAGCACCATCAACGACATGCGCATTAGTGAGGACGTAGCCATCGGCCGAGATGATAAAACCAGAGCCAACGCCATGCGGAACTTCTTCTTCAGAGAGAAGAGGCGGCGCAGATTTACGGCCACGCGGGGACGGAAGGGGTTGTTGCTGACGTGGTAGCGGTGTGCCAAAAAATCGACGGAAAAATTCCTGCATTTCATCGTCAGCCTCACCTGGCAGCCCTTGTCCGATTTTCAGCTTTTCAGTAGTCCTAATATTAACCACTGCAGGTCCTGTTTTTTCAACTAAATCTGCAAAATCCGGCAGACCAGCAGCCGACAACGATGTAGTCATCGAAGGCGCTGCAAGGACATACCAGGGCACTACAAAAAGAACGCCGACTGTGCCAAAGAATAATATGGAGAATGTCTTTCTAAAAGAGAATAGAGTTTTCATAGGACTATTATTTTCGGTTAAATTCAATGGAGTTTACTACTTGCTTAATCGCCATCGCTGGCACTTCACCCACCACGGTAATCCAATACTCACCTTGGCGCTTTCCAGCGATATTCAAGGCGCCCTGTTGCATCGAACCTTCTATACGGCTTTGCGTATCAGGTTCAATAAAAACGGAAATCGCCGCAAGCCCGTCGGAATAAACGATTTGCGAAACTTCGTGTTGACTACTGGACGATGCTGTATTCGCCGCACGTCGCCGTGAGGCCGTGGCGTCCGATACTAGACGCTTCATCTCACGTGTTTTTTTGAAGCCGGATGGCACCGTTTTTACCGACCAACCACTTAAATTAGTTTGACTCATCACGGCATTTTCAATATGCCAACTGGTGACAGGACTAAAACTCGATTTGAGCCGATTTTTATCAACATTTCCAATAGAAATCTGGGTAAAAGCAATTTGTTCTACGACCCCATTGTCAGCACTCAAGGTCTGGGCACGCAGCAAAAGACCCGTCGTTTTTTCAGCCCACAGCTTATAACCATAACGCAGATTATCTTTTGGTACCAATTCCACTATCTGACAATCAAATTCGGCAACGCGATCAGTTTCAGATTTCCTAACGGTGTAATGCTCAACCAATTCGCCAGGACTGATCGCAAAGATAGCAGGGAACACATCCTGACGTACATTTTGTTCTATCAGAATCGTCTTAGTCTCAGGTAAATAACAAGTAATCTCCTCATTGTTTCGAATGTACTCACGGGGTTTTCCATCCAATATTTCCAATTTCTCTATTTCATTTTTTCCATCCCAAACATGAGAAATACGCGAGGTTCGTATTTGATTCGATTGTTGGTAAACAAAAGTACCCGAGTAATTGCGCTTCGCTGCCGCAGACTGGATCTTTTTTAACCAATATTGTGCATCGTGCCTATCAACTAGCAAGGCTGCACTTTCAGCTTGTGCCGAAAACATACAGGCATTCAAAATAAAAACAAAACATGCTGCTGCAGAAACAAAGGAAATCCGCATAGTGATTAGTGTCCAGTGGCACTTACAAATGCTGCGGAACGTGCATATTGAGCCGTACTATACACAGAGGGAGAGAAGCGTTGATGCGCAGCCAGATAGTCATCTATACGTGGGTCGCGCAACATCACACCATTACGATCAGTGATCATAAACGCAGAGCTCTTCGTAAGGTCAAACGAGGAGGGCCGATTCGTTGAAACAGGGATTTGAACGTAAGGATCGGCCAAACGAACAACACTGGAGCTTGCGATAGGAGGCAGCCCACCATCCTTATACCCATTTGACGCTACCATTAACGGGGGTGCCGCAACCAATGCCGCTGTCACAGCAGCAGCCGCCGCACTGACAATTGCCATTTTCTTAAAGGATAACTGACCTAAAATTCCACTCACTCTCGCGTCGTTGGCCGCCAATTGTTTTTCAGTTTGTGCCAAGCCAGATTTTGGCGCAATTGGAATAATTGCAGCCACCGAAGCAAGTATGGTTGGCTCCCTTTCTAAGCGTGCAGTTAAACGCACTGAAAAATCATCGCTCATATTGAACGCGAGTTCATCTGAACGCAGTGCATCACCAATTTGATGATAAGCATCCCAACGGTCACGTCCATGTTCCAGACGCAAGATGGACAGTGCCATTTCCACTTCATGTCCTTGCAATTCACCATCAACAAATGCGGAAATTTTGTCTCGGGTCATGTCCCTCGTATCCATAAAATAAATTCTGCTCCTACCAACGTTTATCGACCGCGATATTCAGCAATGGCCTTAATTTTTCCGCCACTGCTTCCCGTCCCCGAAAAATTCTGCTCCGAACTGTCCCAACGGGACAATCCATGACGACGGCTATTTCGTCATAACTTAAACCTTCGATTTCGCGCAAAGTAATTGCAGTACGTAACTCAGGCGGCAGCGCCTCCACTGCCGCATTAACGGTATGCGCTATCTGCTTGGTAGCTAACATTGATTCAGGCGTATTAAACTCCTTCAGCCAATACCCCTCTTCAAAAGTCTCCGCATCTTCCCCCTCGGCATTGGTCGATGTAGGCACCCGTCGCCCCTGTGTCACTAAAAAATTCTTGGCCGCATTAATCCCAATCCGATATAACCATGTATAAAATGCTGAATCACCGCGAAACTGCGGCAAGGCCCGATATGCCTTAATGAAAGCCTCCTGCACTACATCCTCAGCTTCTGCCTGGTCGCGAACAAACCGCAACACCAGTCGCATTAATTTTCGCTGGTATTTAGAAACCAGCAAATCAAACGCCTTTTTATCGCCTCGCTTGACGCGGTCAACGAGTAAGCAATCAATATCGCGTTCTGTCGTCACTCACGATTCCTTATTCCCATGCAATATGCACGCGCTCTACCTATTGATTACGAGGATCTTAATAAGTTCCATGCAGCCGCATAAATTTATGTAATATTTCTATCTGCTGCAACGTTCCGAATGGAAATCCAACGGCATGCGACGGACAATTTACGAAAAGACGCCTTCGAAACACAATCAGGAAGTACAGATACGAATGTAATGTTGCCGTCTTCGGAGCGTAACCTCAACAACAATAGATGAGGCCATATTGTCGAATTTTCTAGTAAGCAGACAATGCCTCCGCGCCATTGAAACTCGTCTCCGTCAGATAGGGACACCTCATCCATCACAGGGCTCTTGATGGGCAGCGCGTCAAGTATTGTCAAACGAATTTGTCCAATACCAGAAATGTCGATTCGATATATTTCATTTCTACGGCAGAGCATAGTAAAGCCACCAATGCCAGAAGCAGCTGCACAAAGTATGACAATAATTACGTTAGAAAAAGAAAGAGGCGCACCTACAAATTCTGTTCCAACTAGTACCGAAACAGATACGGCTATTGCGCATATCGCAAATCCTGATATACGCAACCAACTGGACGGTCGTATCACGGTAGATACGGCAATCGTCATGGATAGAGGGAGAGAGGAACTGCAGGAAGGGATGAAGCCACGCGTTCGCTGTTTAAAAGAAACAACGAACTTTTACTAAAAAATTTGCGCTCAGACTTTACCAAAAACAAGTGTCCCATTCGTGCCACCGAAACCGAACGAATTCTTCACCGCAATATTAATGGACATCTTGCGTGCAGTGTTGGCACAGTAGTCAAGGTCACAACTTGGATCCTGGTGAAATAGGTTAATCGTGGGAGGCGATAGCTGATGATGCACTGCCAGTGCGGTAAACACTGATTCCAAACCACCAGCACCACCTAACAAATGACCGGTCATGGATTTAGTTGAATTAACCACTATTTTTTTAGCATGATCACCTAACGTTCGTTTGATCGCTACTGTTTCAGCTAAATCACCCAGCGGTGTCGATGTTCCGTGAGCGTTTATGTAATCGATTTGATCACCATTCACACGAGCATTTTTCATCGCCGAAATCATACAACGACTTGCGCCACTTCCATCTTCCAGCGGTGCAGTCATGTGATGCGCATCTGCACTCATACCAAAACCCAGCAATTCGGCATAAATTCTGGCGCCTCGAGCCTTAGCGTGTTCATATTCTTCCAGCACCATCACACCCGCCCCTTCGCCCAGCACAAAACCATCACGGTCTCTATCCCAAGGGCGAGAAGCGGTGGTGGGATCATCGTTACGCGAAGACAATGCACGGGCTGATGCAAAGCCCCCGAGCCCTAAGGGAGAAATTGTCGACTCAGCTCCCCCGGCAATCATTACATCAGCATCACCGTACTCAATCATGCGTCCAGCAGCACCAATGCAATGCAAACCCGTTGAACAAGCCGTCACAATGGCAAGATTGGGGCCCTTTAATCCAAACTTAATCGAAAGGTGACCGGAAATCATATTGATAATCGATGCCGGTACGAAGAAGGGGGAAATTCTGCGTGGGCCACGCTTTTCAAGCTCGGCTTTTGTGTCTTCAATCAACGGCAAACCACCAATACCAGAACCGACAATGACACCAATCCGGTCAGCATTGATTTCTGTCACCCCAAGACCACAATCCAGCATCGCTTGGATACCGGCAGCCATGCCATAGTGGATAAAAGTATCCATATGACGCGCTTCCTTAGCTGGAATATAGTCTTCAATATTGAAGCCCTTTACTTCTCCAGCAAAATGGGTAGTAAAAGGCAGCGCATCAAACTTAGTGATGGTGGCAATACCTGATTTTCCCGCAATAATCGCATCCCATGCAGTAGCAACTGAGTTGCCTACCGGTGAGACGCAACCGAGACCAGTAATAACGACACGACGTTCACGTGAGCGGCTCAAGCAATTCTCCTGAAATCGAGCAACGATGTTACGCCTTAACGTGCGATGTGGCGTAATCGATCGCCTGCTGTACAGTAGTAATTTTTTCAGCCTGCTCGTCTGGAATTTCCATTTCAAATTCGTCTTCAAGTGCCATTACGAGCTCTACGGTATCAAGAGAGTCAGCGCCAAGGTCGTCGACGAAAGACGATTCAATTTTGATATCTGCTTCGGCTACACCTAATTGTTCAGCGACGATTTTTTTAACGCGTTGTTCGATATCTGACATGTTTTGGCTCCAGTGAGTGTGTTACAGAAAGTGCGCGCATTTTATCAGGTTTGCGCAGCGAAAACCCATTTTTGACTTCTTCTTCCAACTCTTACGAAACTATTGATAAAAATACCTAACGTCTATTAGAACTCGTTAGACCATGTACATACCACCGTTCACATGTAAAGTTGTTCCCGTAATATACGATGCTTGTGGTGACGCCAAAAACGCCACGACCGCAGCGATCTCCGCAGGCATGCCAAAACGTCCCATTGGAATCTGCTGCATCAGCCCGGAAATTTGCTGCTCATTCAAGGATTTTGTCATATCGGTATCTATGAAACCCGGTGCAACACAATTGACTGTGATGTTACGGCTGCCTATCTCACTGGCCAAGGCACGACTCATACCTGCCACGCCAGCCTTGGCAGCCGCATAGTTCATTTGCCCTGCATTTCCAGACGAGCCAACTACAGAGGTAATGTTAACAATACGGCCATGCTTGGCTTTCAGCATGCCACGCAATACTGCACGGGAAAGACGTGCTACCGCTGTAAGATTGGTAGCAAGCACCATATCCCATTCTTCATCTTTCATTCGCATCGCAAGTTGATCCTGCGTAATACCCGCGTTATTAACCAAAATAGAGAGGTTTCCATAAACTTTTTGCATTTCCTCTATGATAGCTTTACAGCACTCGCCATCGTTCACATTAAGCACAGCCCCTCTGCCGCAATCAGGGCGAATCAAGGCAAGATATTCTGAAATTGCAAGTGCACCTGATTCGGTCGTCGCAGTGCCGACCACTGTCGCTCCTTGCCTTGCCAGCTCCTGCGCAATCGCTTTACCTATCCCACGTGAAGCACCAGTAACCAACGCTACTTGATTTATTAAATTCATTGAAAATCTCGCAAATTCAAAATTTGACATTAGCTATAGCCAATGTCCTATAGATGTTATTTACCTCAACAACACCAGAACTCTATCCAAAGATACCTGATCATTAATCGCGTCGCTCGTCAATGTCCCATCAATTCGCTTCGTCAAACCAGACAACACTTTCCCGGGGCCACATTCAATGACGTGGGTGATACCCAGCGTAGCAATTTTTTGTACGGTCTCCACCCAGCGTACAGGACTGGCAGCCTGCCGTACTAACGCATCTTTAATTTGCACCCCATCGTTAACGATTGCAACATCAACATTATTGATGAGCGCGATTTGTGGCGTCACCAAGGGCAAATTCGACATGTATTCACGCAAACGATCTGACGCTGGCTTTAAAAGAGAAGAATGAAATGGTGCGGAAACCGGTAATAGCAGAGCACGCTTGGCACCTTTTGCCCTAGAAAATTCACAGGCTCTTTCAACGGCCCCCCTATGTCCGGCGATGACTATTTGTGCAGGAGCATTAAAATTGACTGGCTCAACCACCTGCCCTTGTGCTGCTTCAGCACAAACATCCCAAACCTCGGCATTCGACAAACCCAGAATTGCAGCCATACCACCCACACCAACCGGCACAGCCTCTTGCATTGCTTGTGCACGAAAACGTACTAATGGCACAGCTTCTTTAAAAGAAATAACGCCAGCGGCGACCAACGCAGAATACTCACCCAGACTGTGGCCCGCGACAACAGATGGCAAGCCACCGCCAGCTGCGAGCCATGCCCTATAAAAAGCAACGGCAGCGGTCAACATGATGGGCTGAGTATTAGCAGTAAGATCGAGATCCTCTTTCGGTCCCTCGGCAATCAGTTTACCGAGGTCAAACCGCAGTACATCCGAAGCTTCTGCAACCGTTTTCTGCACAATGCCATTGCTGGCGAAGCCATTCAACATGCCGATTGCTTGAGAGCCTTGCCCGGGGAAAATAAATGCGAATTTAATCATTATTACAATTAATCTATCTAATTAATACGAAATAGTCAAAATCGTTTCATTCCAATTGGAATCTAAAGTACATGGTCTCAGACAGGCCTTTAAGTCGGTAAAAGCTTGCGATACCCTGCGCTATCAATACGAATTAGACTTACATCCTTGCCAGTACTGCACCCCAAGTAAAGCCGCCGCCAACACCTTCCATCAATACATTCTGACCTACTTTGATGCGGCCATCGCGCATTGCTTTGTCCAAAGCAAGTGGAATTGATGCAGCAGATGTATTGCCATGCTGATCCACCGTCACCACCATTTTCTCGAGAGGAAGTCCAAGTTTTTTTGCAGTACTTTGCATGATTCGGATATTTGCCTGGTGTGGAATCAACCAATCGATCTCAGAAGCCTTCATCCCTGCACTAACTAACACCTCGCTGGCCACTTTTTCCAAAACTGAAACAGCAAGTTTGAATACAGCCTGCCCATCCATATAAAGGAAAGCGCGCCCCTCAAGATGACCACCATACAAACTTCCCGAGAGGGACAAAATATCAGAAAAATTACCGTCCGCATGGAGTTTGGTGGCAAGTATCCCAGGCGTGTCTGATCCGGTCATAATCACAGCACCGGCACCATCGCCAAACAACACGCAGGTCGCGCGATCTTCAAAATTGAGAATACGAGAAAATACTTCGGTACCAATGACCAACACATTTTTGTGCGCCCCTGATTTGATGAAGCTGTCTGCAACCGAAATTGCATATACAAATCCGCTACAAACCGCCTGTATATCAACGGCAGCGCACCCATTAGTGATGCCCAACTTGCGTTGTACAACGCACGCGGTACTTGGAAATCCCCCTAGAAAATCGGGAGTGGAGGTTGCCAGAATAATCAGATCAAGATCGTTCGCTTGCAGGCCGGCCATCTCAAGCGCGCTTTTAGCAGCCTCAATAGCCAGGTCACTAGACTGGACATCGGGCGCAGCATAATGACGCGCGGATATCCCGCTACGCGAAACTATCCACTCATCGGAGGTTTCAATACCAGCGGCAGCCAACTGGACAGTAAGGTCCTGATTTGTCACCCGTTTGGGCGGCAAATAACTACCCGTACCAATAATTTTACTGTACAAAGTCATCCTGTCTTTTGCTCATTAAATTCCACTGCGGTGATTCGCTCACCAGTAGCCGAGTAGGTAGATGATTGCGGTATCAAGTCAGCAATCGTGGCCGATATGTGCGACAACACATCATGTTTAGCCGCATCAAATGCGCGTTTGATTGCCCACTCATATCCATCCACCTCGGCCCCACCGTGGCTTTTAAACACCAGCCCACGCAAACCCAGCATACTAGCGCCGTTATAACTTGACGGATTCAACCTACGCGACATAGCATTGATTGCTCCACGCGCAATAAGTGCGCCAAGCATCGTTATCGGATTACGCTTAAGTTCGGTAGTCAAGACGCTTTTAAATAGGCGCGCCAGGCCTTCTGATGCCTTCAAGGTCACGTTCCCAACGAAGCCGTCACATACTACAATATCCGTCGTCCCCTTAAAAATGTCGTTGCCCTCGACATTACCGTAGAAATTCAGCACGCCTTTTGCATGATCAGCACGCAACAATTCAGCTGTTCTCTTCACAATATCGGTACCTTTGATGTCTTCCTCCCCCACATTGAGCAAACCAATAGTGGGCCTCGACTTACCCTCCATTGCAGAGACCAAAACCGACGCCATGATGGCGAACTGGTGCAAATGCTGAGGCTCACAATCGACGTTCGCCCCTAAATCGAGCATGTATGTCGGTCGGTCTTTTTGATTCGGAAGAATAGAACATATCGCGGGACGATCAACACCATCAATCGTTTTCAACACATAGCGCGATATAGCCATTAGTGCGCCGGTATTTCCCGCAGACACACAGGCTTGCGCCCGCCCCTGCTTCACAAGATTAATCGCAACACGCATTGACGAATCTTTCTTACGACGCAATGCAACCTCGAGAGAATCGTTCATAGCAATGACTTCGGAGGCATGAAGCACTGACAAACGGGGGTGATTCTCAGATTTGTGCTTTTTTAGCTCGGCGCATATCACATCCTCCAAGCCGACTAAAATAAGTTCGACCTCAGATTCGCGATTTACGTAAGAAATTGCAGCAGGAATAGTAACGGGCGGGCCGCGATCTCCCCCCATACAGTCAATAGAAATTTTGATTGTCATTATTTCGATTCAGAACCCGACTCCAGCCGCACTATGGGCCAGATTCGGCATGATTCAAAATGACTCAATGTGCTGTTGCAGAAAGCAAAAACACGACGCAAAGTCATAAACACACGTTATCAACTCAACGTCGGCTTGACTAAATACGATACTTCTTTACTCGTCGTTTTTCGTCTTAAGCACTTTGCGGCCACGATAGTAGCCGTTTGGACTAATGTGGTGACGCAAATGCGTTTCGCCTGTTGTAGGCTCAATACCCAGTTGCGGCGCAACCAAGAAATCGTGTGAGCGATGCATGCCACGTTTGGATGGGGACTTCTTATTTTGCTGAACAGCCATGATAACTCCTAGTACATAAGTTCTTAAATTTTAACACATTCGACACGTAAACACGCCCACCAATCAACTACTTTCCACCCAAGCGAATTACAACATGCCCCTAACCACACTAACCAGCGTAAAACCGTATTTTTATTGCTTCAATGTCTTAATGACTGAAAATGGTGATTCCCTGATATTGTTGAATGCACCCACTATCGCAGGCTCAGGGCAAATCTCATGGCGGGGTGAAAATGGCAAGGCCAACAACGCCTCATCCTCAATCAAATCAAAAATATTCAATGCCTTATTTCCGACAATCACATCAATTGCCTCATCATCCATGAGCGCATCAATTTCATCGGCCTGTACTTCATTACTGGCGAGAATTAATACCGATTCAGATCGAATTTGAAAAAAATAGGGCGTCAAACATCTCTGGCACAGCACTTTGACTTCACCCGATACGGACAAGGTCAATTGCGCATAATCCAGCTTATTGGCAGCACCGATCAACACCCAATGCAGAACCCCGCTTGCATCAACGCAGTCCGCCACAAGCCTGGGCAAATCCGCAACCGCAATCTCAGCTTCGCGCCGCTCGCTGAGCCGACAAAACTCAAAGGCATCGATCACAAAAGGATTCATACGCTGATAGTTGCCTCAGAAAACCTGCGATAATAACAGGGATTGTCCTTATTCGTCAAAGTCTTAGGGCTGTTTTCATTGAACTTCGTTAAGATTTTCTTTGAATTAACAAGACCCTCTCATTACCCGCCACCTGTTTCTATTCCTATCATGCTCCCGACGCAGACAATTCCACGGCTGATCTTAGCCTCCAGCTCACCATACCGCAAAGAATTGCTCACCCGTCTACGGATTCCATTCGAGGTCATCACTCCAAATATCGACGAAACATCACATAGTGGAGAAAAAGCAGAAGAAACCGCCCTCCGACTGGCCACAAAAAAAGCCGCTACGATAGCAACCCTTGCACCAAATGCGCTAATTATCGGCTCGGATCAAGTAGCCACGCTGGACGATGAACTAATAGGCAAACCCGGGACGCATGAAAACGCTTTAGCACAATTAAAAAAAATGCGGGGCCGATGTGTCATATTTCACACAGCACTGTGTTTGTGGGACAGTCGCATTGATCAGCCTGATCTTGCAACTCAAGTTACTAACGTGCAGACTTTTGTCACCTTCCGAAACTTGCCAACCGAGGTATTGGATGCCTACCTCCGCATTGAGCAACCTTACGATTGTGCAGGTAGCGCCAAGAATGAAGGCTTGGGCATTACAATAATCGAAAAAATTGAAAGCACAGATCCGACAGCCTTAACTGGCCTACCATTGATCGCACTTACAGGAATGCTACTGCGAGTGAACATGCCGCTCTTCACTGTTTAGCGTGAGCAAGAATAAAAATATTTATCAAGCCCTCTCGGCCATAAAAAAACATATTTAACGCACCAAAATTCGCCCCTTTAAAAACAATCAGCGACCAAAAATGCCCGGCCTCCTTTATCTTATTCCCAATACCTTGGACCAAACAGGGGACAATCAAGCGGAGCCGCTCGCCCATGTCATTCCGGCACACGTGCAAGCAATCACCGCAAGACTAGACTATTTCATTGCTGAAAATGCAAAAACAACCAGGGCGTTTCTTAAGCGCATTGCTCGGACTCACCCCTTAGCAAAGGCACTCCAAGAAATCAACATCGCAGAACTCAACGTTAATACCAACGCGGCACAGTTACCCATACTTCTCGCCCCGTTGCTGGCAGGGCAGGATGCAGGTCTCATCTCTGACGCAGGGGTACCTGCAGTCGCGGATCCCGGTGCTAATCTCGTGCGTATGGCGCATAAGGAAGGAATTGTCGTCAAACCACTCGTTGGTCCCTCATCACTGCTGCTTGCCGTAATGGCGAGTGGTTTAAATGGGCAAAGTTTCGCATTTAACGGTTATTTGCCTACCGATACCATTGAACGATGCAAGCGCATCAAAGAACTAGAGAATCGTTCGCGCCAGGAAAATCAGACACAATTATTTATCGAAACACCCTACCGTAATAGCGCATTGTTAGAAGCACTCGTCACACACTGTCAAGCAAATACGCTCTTATGCCTTGCAACCGATCTTACATTACCCAGCGAAGCAATCAGAACGCAAACAGCAGGCAATTGGAAAAGAAATTCCACATCAGGAAAGGCTCCTGACTTCCACAAAAAACCTACGGTTTTTCTATTGCTGGCAGAATAAATAAAGCGATCAGCCCACGCTTTGGGATAAATTATCCGCCCACTCAAAAGCTTTTACTTGCAATTCAAAAAGATCTTCCGTGGTCAACTGCAACTGATGAAGAGTCGGCATCAATAATGGGGCCGCCTCCTCTATCTTTTCCATATACTCCACCAGGTTAAGCATATCCCCATAATTTCCTCGGCGATACAACAAAGCGTCGCTGACTTCTTCAATGACAGGTATCTGTAATAAAAGCTCCTGCATGGGCATGCTGAATAAGGTATCCATGAGCGACATAATACCCACTGTAAATGCCGTATCAGCCATGCTACGGTTGCCTGGCTTTAATTTCTGTGCGATCAGTTCAAGCAATTTCCCCCGCGTAGTGGCGAGTTGTAATAACGGCGAGGTTAGCGCCCCGGACCTACCGGGTTTGGTATAAAGGAGTATCTGCAGCCAACGCTGCAGTTGATCACGCCCGAGTACGATCAGCGCTTGTCCAAGTGAGTCAATACGCATGCGAGTGCCTACAGCGGGCGAATTCACCAGACGCAATAGATTAAGGCTTAAAGAGGCGTCCCGTTTCACGCTGCGCTCAATATCGGCACTGTCTGCATCCGCATTAATGAGTCCCATCAAGCGCAATATCGCCAATTCAGAAGGTGCGATTTTCCTGCCCGTCAATATGACGGGCTTAGCGAAATAATAGCCCTGAAAATAGTCAAAACCAAAATCGAGACACATCTGGAACTCCTCCAGACTTTCCACCTTTTCAGCGAGCAGTTTCTTGTTTGATATTTTAAGAAATGTGCTCAGTACAGACAAATCTTCGCGCGTCATGTCTTTGATATCGACTTTGATCACTGCGACTAAAGGGAGAAATTGCTGAACATTGTGAGAGTCATTAATTACATCATCAAGTGCAAAGGTAAACCCCGCTTTGATCAACTCAATGACACGCGCAATAATTTCAGGTGTGGCGGTTACTGTTTCCAGAATTTCCAGTACGATTTTCTCACGCGGCAAAAAATTAACGAAGTCGCTCATCAATACAGCAGCATCAACGTTGATGAATCCCAATGATTCACCAATCACCTTTTCCATACCGAGTTCGGAAGCATGCGCAATGACTGCTGCAGTTGCCGACAAATCATCTGTCACTGTGATCGCATCGGTCGCTGCCCTGCGAAACAGCAATTCATAAGCAATCAGTTCTTGATCTCGATTCAAGATAGGCTGTCTACCAAGGAAAAATTCCTTGGCCAAAGAACTGGCTACTCCATTATTTTCAGCAAGATCATCAATCATTTCATGGCATCAAAAAATGGAAAATAAGAACATGTTTTCCAATGTTAACAGGCTATATCTCTGACATATCGCCCTAAAAAAATAGGGATAATCGCTCTAGGCCCGGGTGAAAATCATTCATCTTCTCCGGAAGAAATTTTATTCACCCATTCAAATGCAGCCAACTCCAGCATATAAAAATCATCCGCGGCTAATTGCAGTGCGCTCAAGGTGGCTGCCAACAGGGTGCGGGATTCATCCAGGCGCTCGATATATTCGGCGACCTTAAGCATATCGCCATAAAATCCCTTTCGGTAAAGCAACGCCTCACTCACTTCATCAATCACAGCAACTTGCGTCAGAATATGCTCCATCGGCACACCAAACAAAGTGTCCATCAAAGACATGATACCTACCGTAAATCCAATATCGGCTATGTTGCGATTACCGGGCCGTATTTTTTGAGCCATTAATTCAAGAAATTTGCCGCGAGTCGATGCCAGCAAAAGCAAAGGAGAAGGATGAGGTGCCCCCCTACCTGCTTTCGCGTAGAGCAGTATTTGCAGCCAGCGTTGAAGATGAGTGCGCCCCAGCATCATCAGCGCTTGGTTCAAAGATCCAATGCGCTGGTGCGCACCACTAGCGGGTGTATTCACTATACGCAACAGTCCGAGGCCTATCGATGCATCCCGTTTAATGCACCGCTCAAGCTCAATGTGATCGGCATCGATATTGATCAGATCAATAAGGTGCATCACCGCCAGTTCAGACGGGGCAATTTTCTTTCCCCCAATAACAAGTGGCCTGGCAAAATAATAGCCCTGAAAATAATCAAAACCAAGATCACGACACAGCTGGAATTGTTCAATGTGTTCCACTTTTTTAGCAAGCAAAGCTGTGTTGGCTGTTTTACAAAGACGGCATAAGCTCGGCAGATTTTCCCTGCTCACTTGCTGGACATCGATCTTAACGACATCCATAAACGGCAGCAGTTTTTGTAGATTGTCGGTATTCGCCACTACACTATTGAGCGCAAATTTAAACCCACTTTGCCGCAACTCGATCAATCGTGCAATCACCTCTGGCGTTGCCTCAATGGATTCAGGGATTTCCAGAAGAATTTTTTTCTGTGGCAGACATTGGATGGCATCACTCATTAAAAAAAATGAATCGACCCCGAGATAACCCACAGAATCGCCTATAACGATTTCCAGGTCTAACGCAGATATGCAGGCGAGCACTTCAGCAACCACGGATGAATTGCCGATATTTCCCACTTGGTCGGGGATGGAGTGGGAAACAAGTAGCTCGTAAGCCACGAGCATTTGACTCCGATTTAATATCGGTTGCCTCGCCAGGAAAATATCCTTAGATGGCGGTGTCGGTGAAGCAGGTTGTTGAACCGCGTTTGCAATCATTGAATCACTCAATCAGGTGAAATGAGAAATCAAAGAAATATTTTTTGACTGCACATTCTGCTTTGAGACTATACCGTTTAAATGTTCCCTCGTCTTCAATTAATCGTTGTGTTATTCCTCAATATTATTCCTCCATAAAATAACGTTTAGCATGACGGCAATTTTTGCCCAGGCATCAATTCAATATTACATCGCCAACCAGCATGCCACTTGGAAGAATAAATATCCGCAACCATGCAACGCGTGATTTATTTCGATGCCGATGATTTCTCAAGCAATTTCATCGGCTTAAATAAAGCGCCCATAACTGGATTGGCAATAAATGACAAATTGTAGGGATGTTCAGACACCGCCTTCGGAAAACAGGCGGCGATGCTGAGCAAATTGAGGCGCTCCGCAATTTTTCCCCACAGAACCAGTGTCGGGGGTGGAAGCCCCGAAACTCCATGCGTAAGCAACCCTGTCAACACTGCCTGCAGGAAAGGTTGCCATGCTTTTGCCTCTTTGCCAGGAACAACATGGGAACGATAGACCAAAGTTGCATTGAGTAATAAAAACCCATTCGCGATTAAATTTTCTTGCAATTGACCAAGCGTTTGTATAGTAGTGGAATCCATCGAACGCGCTTTCAAGGCGACAGGTGCTAACGCGTCACCCGTAGTCTTTTCAAGGGCCAAGCGCCCATCTGCAACGAGCAACATTTTAACGAAGTTACGCAGTGAGGTTGCACGGTTTACCTGTTTGGATAAACCCGTTTCTATCCACAATGGACCTACTGCGCCATCCATGAAGCAAACACCGGTCGCACTCTCTTGACGCGGATAAGGCCCCTCTCCCACTAAGACGTAACGCACCGCCCCTAGCGGCTGCGCAAACGCCGCAAACAAACGTCCTTGGTCAGGCAAAAAATCATCTCCAGCTAACGCTGACAAATAGTGTGGATCAGCTGCATGTATGGCATTCAATCCTGCCGACAAAATCGGATGCCATGATGGATGCGCGAGCACGAACGCATCGCAAAAAATTGCGGGAATCATGGTAGACATAAACACTCTATCGACACAAAGTAGACCAATGTAATTAGCGCACCAAATCTCTTGCAACCTGATACCGGCGTTCCCCATTCACAACACATGGTCTTCCCCATGCGCACCAAATATCTGATTTTTCAAGGCACCCAATTGATCGCGCACCTGGGCGGCTTTCTCAAATTCAAGATTTTTAGCATGATCGAGCATCAACTTCTCAAGCCGCTTGATTTCTTTCCCTACCTGTTTCTCGGTCATCGCTTCGTACTTAGCATGCTCCTGCGCAGCCTGCAGTTCTTGTTGTGCTTCTTGCGGACTATAGACACCATCAATCAAATCCCTGATGTGTTTTTTAATACCCATCGGCGTAATGTTATTGAGGATGTTGAATGCAACCTGCTTGGTACGACGACGTTCCGTCTCATCAATCGCACGCCGCATAGAATCGGTCACTTTATCGCCATACAAAATAGCCATGCCATTCAAGTTGCGCGCCGCTCGGCCTATGGTCTGAATTAAGCTACGCTCCGAACGCAAAAAGCCTTCTTTATCCGCATCTAAAATAGCCACCAACGATACTTCTGGAATATCTAAACCTTCACGCAAAAGATTAATTCCCACCAATACATCGAATGTACCTAGCCGTAAATCCCGTAATATTTCGACCCGTTCGACGGTTTCGATATCACTATGTAAATAACGGACTTTGATGCCGTGATCGCTCAGATAGTCAGTCAATTGTTCTGACATGCGCTTGGTCAGCGTGGTGACCAACACGCGCTCATTTTTCTGAATACGGTCCCGAATTTCCGACATCAGATCATCGACTTGGGTGCTAGCTGGACGTACCGAAATCATCGGATCCACCAAACCGGTCGGGCGTACCACCTGCTCAACAACCTGGTCAGAATGTATTTTTTCGTAATCTGCTGGCGTAGCCGAAACAAACACCGTTTGCCGCAACTTTCCTTCGAATTCATCAAAGCGCAATGGCCGATTGTCGAGCGCTGATGGAAGACGAAAACCGTAATCAACCAAATTAGTTTTTCTCGAACGATCGCCGTTATACATCGCGTTGAGCTGCCCAATCAAAACGTGGGATTCATCCAGAAACATCAGCGCATCGGGGGGCAAATAATCGACCAGGGTTGGTGGTGGATCTCCCGCGTTGGCACCACTCAAATGACGGGAATAATTTTCGATCCCCTTGGTAAAACCAATTTCCTGCATCATCTCCAAATCAAAGCGGGTACGCTGTTCAATGCGTTGTTCCTCAATGAGTTTGTTTTCCTTACGGAAAAAATCAAGCCGTTCACGCAACTCTTCTTTGATAGTTTCAATGGCGCGCAACACGGTCGCGCGCGGTGTCACATAGTGCGAACCAGGATAGACCGTGAATCGGGGAATTTTCTGACGCACTCGCCCCGTCAAAGGATCGAATAATTGAAGGCTCTCAATTTCATCGTCGAACATCTCGATCCGCACCGCCAACTCCGCATGTTCTGCTGGAAAAACATCAATCGTATCCCCACGCACCCGAAAAGTTCCACGACCGAAATCGATCTCGTTACGGGTATATTGCATCTGAATCAAACGCGCAATCACGTCACGCTGACTGACCTTATCTTTCGCACGCAAAACCAGAATCATCTGGTGATATTCGTTCGGATTGCCGATACCGTAGATGGCCGATACTGTGGCTACAATCACCACGTCGCGCCGCTCCATCAAGGATTTTGTGCAAGACAAGCGCATCTGCTCAATGTGCTCATTGATGGATGAATCCTTCTCAATGAATAAATCACGCTGAGGAACATAAGCTTCAGGCTGATAATAGTCGTAGTAACTCACAAAATATTCGACTGCGTTCTCCGGGAAGAATTCACGAAATTCGCTATACAACTGTGCGGCCAATGTCTTGTTTGGCGCAAAAACAATGGCAGGACGCCCCATTTGCGCTATCACGTTGGCCATCGTGTATGTCTTGCCAGAACCAGTAACGCCCAATAAGGTTTGATAGGCCAAGCCATCCTCAATTCCCTCGACCAATTTGCGAATCGCTTCGGGCTGATCACCCGCTGGCAAAAAAGGTTGATGCAATTTGAAAGGTGAATTGAGAAAAGTAACTACCTTCAGCGCATCAGCTTTACCGGAAACCTCTGATAAATCAGCCATTTAATCTGACCTTTGTTAACTTTGTTAAAATGATAGGCTGCAAATTAGCCTTGAATACGCCTTGAATACGTTTCCGGGCGCTGTTTTAACCCAGCTGCGAAGACCATCTTTCAGCTAACTTTTGATCTTATCACGATGAACGCACCCTTTCACGCCTCCCTTTTTACCGCCATTGAAATGGCACCACGCGACCCGATTCTCGGTATCACAGAAGCCTTTAACACAGACAAAAATCCGAACAAAATTAACCTCGGCGTTGGTGTTTATTATGACGACAACGGTAAAGTACCCTTATTAGCTTGTGTGCGTACGGCAGAAGCACAATTGATCGAAAAATTGGCACCACGCACTTATTTGCCGATCGATGGCTTAGCTGCCTACGATAAAGCCGTTCAAGAGTTAGTATTTGGTGCCGACAGTGCCGCCGTACAAGAAAAACGTATCGTCACCGTGCAAGCCATTGGCGGCACTGGCGCACTCAAAGTTGGCGCCGATTTCTTAAAACGTTTCGCCCCTGACGCGCAAGTATGGATCAGCGACCCAAGCTGGGAAAATCACCGCGCATTGTTCGAGTCCGCCGGATTTGTTGTCAACAATTATGCTTATTACGATGCCGAAACCCACGGCGTCAACTTCAACGGAATGCTCGCTGCACTGAAAGCGATGCCGACTGGTTCCATCGTGCTGTTGCATGCATGCTGCCACAACCCGACGGGGGCCGACTTAACCCCCGATCAATGGGGTGAAGTCATCCAAGTCGTCACGCAACGGGGCTTAGTCCCATTCCTTGACATGGCATACCAAGGTTTTGGCGCCGGCATCGAAGAAGACGGCAAAGTCGTGCGCCGTTTTGCTGAGGCCGGTGGTCCTCTGCTGGTATCCAACTCGTTCTCAAAATCCTTTTCGCTTTATGGCGAACGCGTTGGAGCATTAAGCATCGCCGCTGCCAGCACCGAAGAAGCTGCCCGAGTACTTTCCCAATTGAAGCGCGTAATACGCACTAACTATTCCAACCCACCCATTCATGGCGGACAAGTAGTAGCCACCGTTCTCTCTACACCAGAGCTGCGTCAAATGTGGGAGCAAGAACTCGCAGGCATGCGCGTGCGCATTCGTGAAATGCGTCAGACATTGGTGGAAAAATTAAAAAACAAATCCCCCCACCACGATTTCTCATTCGTCAATCAACAATGCGGAATGTTCTCTTATTCCGGTCTAAATAAAGGCCAAGTAGACCGTCTGCGCGATGAATTTTCAATCTATGCGGTAGACACAGGACGCATCTGCGTAGCTGCACTAAATTCGCGCAACATCGACAACGTGATTGACGCCATCACCAAAATACTTTAAGATCGCTTTCTTTCTGATTCATGATAAAAAATGAATCAGAAAGACGATAGAAATATCGGTGCAATTCCCTGATAGCTCAGTTGGTAGAGCGACGGACTGTTAATCCGCAGGTCCCTGGTTCGAGTCCAGGTCGGGGAGCCAGAATACATGTAGTAGGAAATCAAGCACTTACGAGAAATCGGAGTGCTTTTTTTCGTTTACTTTCCCCAAGAGGCTGGCAAAAACTGGCCTTTGCCGGAAATCTGCCGGAATGAAAAAATCCAGACCAAGCGCTTTATCAACGATTGGAGAAACTGGAATGGCATACATCAACCGAGATTTTCCATTAGCCCTCAGTTTCTAATGGAAGCCATTAGCGCAAGTCATTGATTTCAATACATTTCAGGGTTATTTCACGCGATAATAAATGATCGCGATTTCAGTGCAGGGGAAATGATGGAATGTGACCT
>JANXTY010000070.1 GCA_025352145.1 Oxalobacteraceae bacterium | reverse complement strand
TAACCTGTGCAAACAGCGTCTTGCCAACATTCATGACTCACTCCCCGGAATATCCAGCCGGGAAATTTACACAAAAATGAGAACTCAAGATTCAAATCGGCACCAAATAAAATCGGCCGCTAAGCAGCGCCAGTATTACGTTCCACAAAAATTTCGGACCATTTAACCGGACACTAGTGATGTTGAGTATGCATTCATCTCCATATCGGTGTGACCATTTGGTGGAGCCATTTCAAGCCACCAGCGCCCGAATCGCCGTTTTCAGCTGCATCACCCGCGCCGCCAGATCCGGCATGGTGGCAGTAATACGCAGCTTGTCCTGTCCGTTCAGTTTGATGTGCTTGTTTTTTTGAATCAGCGTAATGATGCGCATCGAATCGATCGGTGGGTTCGGCTCAAATTGCAGCGTGGCCGCCTCGCTATGGGCGTCGATCTTGACGATGCCCACCGCTTTGGCAGCCACCCGCAGGCGGTGGGTTTCGATCAGCGCCTGCGCCGCTTCTGGCAGCTTGCCGAAGCGGTCGATCATTTCTTCCTGCATGTCGTCGATCTTTTCCTGTGCTGTGCAATTGGCCAGTCGTTTGTAGATCGATAAACGTTCGTGCACGTCGCCGCAGAAATCGGCGGGCAGCAGTGCCGGGGTGTGCAGGTTGATTTCCGTCGTAGTCGATAACGGCGCGGCAAGGTCAGGCTCTTTGCCATTTTTAAGCGAGCGCACCGCTTCATTGAGCATGTCGGAATACAACTGGAAGCCGATCTCGTGCATCTCGCCCGACTGATTATCACCCAGCACTTCGCCTGCGCCGCGAATTTCCAGATCGTGCATCGCCAGATAAAAGCCGCTGCCCAGTTCTTCCATTTGCTGGATCGCATCGAGGCGACGCTGCGCCAGTTTGGTCAATCCTGCCACGTCGTGCACCAGCAAATAAGCATACGCCTGATGATGCGAACGACCGACGCGGCCGCGCAACTGGTGCAACTGCGCCAGACCGAATTTATCGGCGCGGTGCATGATGATGGTGTTGGCGGTCGGCACGTCGATACCGGTTTCGATGATGGTGGTGCAGAGCAGAATATTAAAACGCTGCGCCACGAAATCGCGCATGACTTTTTCCAAGTCGCGTTCGTGCATCTGGCCGTGCGCCACCGCAATGCGCGCTTCCGGCAGCAATTCGGTGAGCATCGCCATGCGGTTCTGGATCGTCTCGACTTCATTATGCAAAAAGTACACCTGGCCGCCGCGCTTCAATTCACGCAAGCAGGCTTCGCGGATGATGGAACCATCTTCGCTGCGCACAAAAGTTTTGATCGCCAGACGTTTTTGCGGTGCGGTCGCAATGATGGAAAAATCGCGCAAGCCTTCGAGCGCCATGCCCAGCGTGCGCGGGATTGGCGTGGCGGTTAGGGTCAATACATCGACCTCGGCCCGTAGCGCTTTCAACGTCTCTTTCTGGCGCACGCCGAAGCGATGTTCTTCATCGATGATAACCAGTCCGAGCCGCGTAAATTTAACGTCATCGGACAATAATTTGTGCGTGCCGATCACGATATCGACGGTGCCATCGGCCATGCCCTTGATGGCCTGGTTGATTTCTTTGCCGCTGCGAAAACGCGATAGCTCGGCGATGCGCACCGGCCAGTCGGCAAAGCGGTCGCTGAAGGTCTGCGCGTGCTGTTCCGCCAGTAGCGTGGTGGGCGCCAGAATCGCCACCTGCTTGCCGCCCATGACGGCGATAAAGGCGGCGCGCAAGGCGACTTCAGTTTTGCCGAATCCGACATCGCCGCACACCAGCCGGTCCATCGGCTTGCCGCCGGTCATATCCTTGATCACGGCGCTGATGGCGGCATCCTGGTCGGGGGTTTCTTCAAAGCCGAAACTGTCGGCAAAGCGCTCGTAATCGTGCGCCGAATATTCGAATGAATGTCCCTGGCGCAGGGCCCGCCGCGCATACAGGTTGAGCAATTCCGCTGCCGTATCACGCACTTGCTGGGCGGCTTTTTTCTTCGCTTTTTCCCATTGGCCGGAACCGAGGGAATGCAGCGGCGCATCGTCTGGTGAAGCGCCCGAATAGCGCGAGATCACGTGCAGCTGCGACACTGGCACATACAGCTTGGTGTCCTTGGCGTATTCCAGATGCAGGAACTCGGTTTCGCCTTCGCCCAGATCCATGCTGACCAGGCCCATGTAGCGCCCGATGCCGTGATTGATATGAACTACCGGGTCGCCGATTTTCAGCTCCGACAGGTCGCGCACCATCGATTCGACCTGCGTGACGCCTTCCTGTTTTTTCTTGCCGGCGCGACGGCCGGAACCGGCGTACAGCTCGGTTTCGGTGATGAAGGTCAGGTTGCCATCGGCAGTGAAAAGTTCGAATCCGGCATGCAGCGGCGCCACGCCCAGCATCAGTTTGGCGTCGGAAAATTGAAAGCCCGCAAAGCCTTCGCACGGTGTCAGCGTCAGGTCGTATTCATTGAAATATTGCAGCAACGTTTCGCGTCGTCCGCTCGATTCGGCGCAGATCATTACCCGCTGGTTTTTGTCAGCGCGACCTTGCAGCAAGTACGAACGCAGATTGACCACCGGATCGTCCATGCGACGATTGACCGCGATGTTGGGAATCGGGGCGGATAATTCCGATGCCTGATCATCGTGATGGATGATCCAGCGCCCAAACGATTTGGCCAGTGTGAAAAAATTTTCGTCAGTCAAAAACAAGGATTCGGGTGCCAGTAAAGGCCGCTCGCGGCTAGCGTTTAAAAATTGGTAGCGCGATTGGGTATCGCTCCAGAAGCGCTTGATCGCCCCATCGATATCGCCGATTAGGGCGAAGCTGGTGTCAAGCGGAAGGTACTCGAACAGGGTTGCGGTTTCGTCAAAAAACAGGGGCAGATAATATTCGATCCCGGCCGAAGCAATGCCGCTGCTAATGTCCTTGTACACCACGGAGCGGGAAGGATCGCCCTCGAACTGCTCGCGCCAGCGATTGCGGAAAGCGGTGCGGCTTTTTTCATCCATCGGAAATTCGCGCCCCGGCAACAAGCGCACTTCCTTGACCGGATAGAGCGAGCGCTGGGTGTCGGCATCGAAGGTACGGATCGTCTCGATGGTGTCGCCGAACAGGTCGAGCCGGTAAGGCAGGGCCGATCCCATCGGAAACAGGTCAATCAAGCCGCCGCGCACCGAATATTCCCCGGGCGACATCACCTGCGAAACATGGGTGTAACCGGCCAAGGTCAGTTGTGACTTGAGTCTCGCTTCATCGAGTTTTTCACCCTGTTTAAAGAAAAAAGTATAGGCGGCCAAAAAGGATGGCGGCGCGATGCGTACCAGCGCGGTCGTGGCTGGAACGATGAGGATGTCGCACTGGCCATTCTGGATTTCGTACAAAGTCGCCAGTCGTTCCGACACCAGATCCTGATGCGGTGAAAACGCATCGTAAGGCAGGGTTTCCCAATCCGGCAACAGGTGGCAGCGTAGTTTTTCGTCGCTGCCAAACCACGGAATTTCATCTAGCAGGCGCTGCGCATCGGTGGCGTTGGCAACGACGACTGCCAGCATCCGCCCTTGCGATTTAAGCGCCATTGCCGCTTGCGCTAACACATAGGCATCGGCTGAACCATGCACCGCGGGAAGGGTGAAACGCGCGCCGGATTTAGGCAGGGATTTTTTCAGGTCAAAGGACATGCAGCGATGGCGAGATTTGTTCGGGTTGTAGGGTGAGCATTTATGCTCACGCGGTCATGCAATTTCAAGCGATTTCTATTGTCAGGCGTATAGAAAAGCTCCGCCTTACAACACTCAAAAATGCCACTCGGGGCCAAGGTTGAGGGTTAAAATGGAAGCCGCTATTATAAACCTTATAGACGGGGCGGCACGGTTCTTGGGACGCGGTGCAATCGTCGATGTGAGCAGAATAACCATGACCCAACAACCGCCACAAGCCCGTTACTTCGCCTTAATTCCCGCAGCGGGGGTCGGCGCGCGCATGGGTGCCGCATGCCCCAAACAATATTTACCGATTGCCGGCAAGCCCATGTTGCGCCACGTCGTCGATGTGTTTCTTTCTCATCCGACGATGACACATACCTTTGTCGTTGTCAGTGAAAACGATGCGTATATTGATGATGTGATTCCGGCCATCTTGCCACACGTGACCGTACTGCGTTGCGGTGGTGGGACGCGCAAGGAGTCTGTACTCAATGGTCTGCAAGCAATGTGCGCCCATGTCGATGACGACGATTGGATATTGGTACACGACGCGGCCCGGCCAGGACTGACAGCGCGACTGATCGAGAAATTGACGACAGAAGTGGGTGACGACAAGGTAGGCGGATTACTCGCGCTGCCCGTGGTCGATACGGTCAAGCGCGTGGGTGCCAAAGGCGTAGATACCCTTTCACGCGAAGGACTGTGGCTGGCGCAGACGCCCCAGATGTTTCGCTCTGTGCTGTTACTGCGGGCATTGATGGAGGTGACCGACGTGACCGACGATGCCAGTGCGGTAGAAGCGCTGGGGCTAAGTCCGAAGTTGGTGGAGGGGGATGTGTGTAATTTGAAGGTGACGCTGCCCAGCGATATACGCATTGTCGAGATGTTTTTAGAGCGGTGATTTTTCCGCCTTCGATCCCGAGGCAGGAATACGGATAGGCCACTCACTGACCACTACACACCTACATGCCCTTGAACAAGTGCGCATAGAGACGACTTACGTTAAGTGTGTCCCGGTGCCCGCGCAGCGTAAGTTTGAGCTTGCCGGTGTCATCGCGCAATGCGCTGGCAATGGCGTCAATGTGTACGATCGTTCCTCGATGGATTTGCCAGAAACGCTGCATATCAAGCTGTGGCCCCAGCTCTCGCATTGAAATTCGAATCAAATGTTCGCGCTCTGCTGTCACCACTCGCACATACTTATCTGCAGCCTCAAAATAAAGCACATTGTCGACAGGTACCATTGTTATCGTGTTTCCTGATACTGCCTGAATCATTCGCAATGGCATTGCCGCCGGACTTGCACTGGTCGAGCCAAGGGAGCCGGTATCGAGCAGTCCTCGCAACTGATCAATGACAGCGTTTATCGCAGGTTCGCCAGTAGGCGGTTGTGTGCGTAACCTCAACATGGTTTGCACACGCTCACAGGTTTGGGCCAGGCGATCGGATCGAACAGGCTTCAATACATAGTCGATCGCTGCATGTTCAAACGCTTGTAATGCATAGAGGTCGTAAGCGGTTACAAAGACGATCAACGGAAATGCTTTTCCGCTATCGGGCCAGTCTTCGGCTAAGGCTTTCGCGGCCTCAATTCCCGTCAGGCCCGGCATACGAATATCAAGAAACATCAGATCAGGCTGTAGCGTCAGGCCATATTTAACCGCTGCCTCGCCGTCATTCACGCTGGCGATAATACGCAGCTCGGGCCACAAGTGCGCCAGCTCGGCCTGCATGTTTGCTGCCAGCAAGGGTTCATCTTCTGCAATCAGGGCAGTCGCATTCATGGCGTGGGTATCTTAGGTATCGTAGTTGAGAGAGGTAAAGATGCCAGTGGCAGAGAGACAGTAATGAGAACGCCGCCTTCGCTATCGTCGGCTGCCATGAGTTCAAGCTTTGCGTCATTGCCGTAGATATTCTGTATGCGCTCGCGCACCTGCTGCAAGCCAAAGCGGGTGCTATTGCTCGGCAAGGGACTTAAGCCTGCGCCCGTATCCCGTATGCCAAGAATGAGCATAGTGTCTTTGCGCTGCGCCCGGACTTCGATTCTTCCTCCCGCCAGCTTGGGTTCCAGCCCATGTTGGATAGCGTTTTCAACAAGGGGCTGCAACAATAAAGGAGGCACGGAAACGGAAGCCAAGTCGGGTGGAAGGTCCAGCCGAAACTGCAAACGCGACCCCATGCGCACCTGCATCATGGCCAGGTAGTCATTAATCCGCGCAAATTCCGCCGATAGGGAATGGGTATCCGAACGCGACGCTTCAAGCGTTGCACGTAAAAAAGAAATTATCTGGTCCAGCATGGCTTGGGCGCGCGGCGGATCGAGGCTAATTAGTACGCGCAGGTTGGCAAGCGTGTTAAATAACATGTGAGGTTCGAGTTGGGACTCCAGCATTTTTAGCTGGTTCTCTGCGGCGCTACGCATGACGACCTGCGTGCGCGCTTCCATCAGAGCCATGCGGGTACGCGCATAAAAAAAATAGGCAATGCTAATAGACAAGAGAAATGCCACCGATAAAACTAGAAACAAGGCGCGCGTATTTTGAATGATCCTTGAGGTACGATGCAAGCCGGTGAGCAAGTCACCCAGCGCCAGTCCCGCAAAATAACCAATGCACACCGAGATCAATATCCACGGTCCCATTATTTTCCAGCCTGGCCAGATCTGCTCGGCATCAACACTATTTGGGTAGTCTTTTTTCAAAATAGAGGTTAGGCCATATCGCCCTCCCATGATCAAGAACTGAATTAATAATCCGATGCACAACGAATAGGTCAACGTGAGGCTAAATGGGTCCCGGAACAACGTGCTGAAATACAAAGCGATGCCTGCCGCCAGGGGAATCAGTATGCGCAGCCTGCACCAAAGCCAGTACAAGGACTTATAAACGGAGCGCATCTTGCTTGACTTGGACGTTCACGGAATCGTTTGAAGCGCTTGCCGCATAATGGCGCGAACGCAGTTCTTCGGTGGTATTGCCTTCCCCATACGGTGACCACCCTGGCGGCATAAACAGAACCCCAAAAAAGTCGCCCACACTGCCTGTTCTGGATAAGTCGCGCAACATATTCATCCACTCGCTAAATTCGATCTTGAACACGTTGTAGCTGGTTATCGGGCTGACGAGCCCATAACGGCAAGGCAGATTCTCTCGCTCTGTGATGTAGGTTCCGAACAGGCGATCAAAGATGATCAGGACCCCACCAAAATTTGCGTCCAGATATTCTACATTGCTTGCGTGGTGTACACGGTGCGTTGAAGGTGTATTCAATATTCCTTCTAACCAGCCGAGTTTTGGAATCCAGGTGGCGTGTATCCAGAATTGATAAAGCAGGTTCAAAGACAAGACGGCAAACACCACACGGGTATCAAAACCCAGCCAGATAACGGGCGTAAAAAATAATGCAGTACCTGTGAGTTTACCAAACAGGCCAACACGTATTGCCGCAGAAAGATTCAATTCATTGGACGAGTGATGGACCGAATGATTTCCCCAAAACCATCTGACGCGATGCGCAGCGCGGTGGAACCAGTAGTAACAGAATTCCTCCCCTAAAAAAAGCAGCAGTATGGCGAGACCGTTATCAAGTGGTATCGTCGCCAGGCGATGCGAGAAGGCCCAGCGCACTAGCGGGGTAGCAATCGAGAGCGGAAGAAGAATGTTAAGCGTGATACGTACCACCAGGTCAAATGTCGACACACCGAATGCACGCCAGTCATACCGCTGACGACTTGAAAGCAGGATGGCTTCCATCAATGCCAGGACAAACACGGAAGGGGTAGCGATAAATAGCAGGAACGACTCGAATGCATGCATGTTGGCTCGGAGATGGTGGGTCAAGTATAACGAAGCGCTTGAAATGAGCGCAATTTTTCAGCGCCCCATTTTCAGTGCACAATTTCTCAGTACAATTTCTCAATCAGTAAGCGGGAACAGGCCGTAGCGCATGCCGGGCGACTTTCCACATGGCGACGCCTCGACCCAGAAAGATGCCGCTGAATGCGCCGTAAGCCAATCCCGCCAGCATCACAAAGTACCCGTCGAACTTGAGTGGGGGATCCATTGCCAGCATCAGGTTGGTGATGTATTTGGTGGCGAACAATCCCAGAAAAAGAGCCAGTGGCACCCAACTTCCCGGTAGGAGCAGACTACGATGCTGCTCCGACCAGCTAATGTCGCTCCAGGACTTAAGGGCAGTGGAGATTGCCAGAGCCGCAGCTACGCCCATTGCCCATGCGGCGACGGCCAGAGGTTGATGAGGGAAGGCCGTAATGATTCCATAGCACGGCATTACGACCATTACGATGGGCACGACAATAGCACTGCGAAGTGTTCGGCGTCTGGGAGTATTTATTCTTGACCGGTGAAACATGCAGATGGTTCGAGCAATTAGGGTGGTTTAGAGTGACTTCATAGTACGTTTTCTTTTGAGGCGTGCTCAAGACTGCCCATGCACGGAGGCTATCCGCTACAATCTGGGTTTTAACTATTTATGCGTTTATCTCACTATGATTAAGGGCAGCATAGTAGCAATCGTCACCCCGATGCACGCGGATGGCAGTCTCGATTTTCAAAATTTGCGTGCATTGATCGATTGGCACATTGCCGAAGGCACTGACGGCATCGTCATTGTCGGCACCACGGGCGAGTCTCCCACCGTAACGGTGCAAGAGCATTGCGAGTTGATCAAGGTCGCGGTAGAACATACCAACAAGCGCATTCCTGTTATTGCAGGGACGGGCGGCAATTCAACGGCAGAGGCAATCGAGCTGACACAATATGCCAAGGACGCTGGGGCGGATGCATCTTTGCAGGTAGTTCCTTACTACAACCGTCCGACACAAGAAGGTATATTTCAACATTTTAAAAAGATTGCAGAATCGGTTGACTTGCCAGGAATTCTCTACAATGTTCCGGGCCGCACCGTTGCTGATATGAGTAACGAGACGATTTTGCGATTGGCCCAGCTTCCCCGCATTGTGGGCGTTAAAGATGCGACTGGAAATATTGCTCGTGGCATTGATTTAATTCGACAGGCACCACCATCGTTTGCAGTCTATTCGGGCGACGACGCCACTGCCCTTGCGCTGATGCTCTGCGGTGCGCATGGGGATATTTCTGTCACAGCCAATGTCGCACCGCGTGCAATGCACGATTTATGTTTGGCGGCGATGCGAGGTGATATTGCCACGGCGATTGAAATCAATAATCGGCTGTTCCTGCTGCATTTGCATCTCTTCGCAGAACCGAATCCAGTTCCGGTGAAATGGGCCCTGGAACAAATGGGCCTTATATCTTCCGCCATGCGCTTGCCCTTGGTGCCGTTGGCTAGCGACTTTCACGACAGCGTCCGTTCTGCACTGCGCGAGTCGGGTGTATTACAATAAGCCCGGCCTATCCCTCGGGCCTTCCTTGAACGCAGCACTATTTCCCGTAAAGACATGACTATTCACAAGAATTTTAAACTGACTCAACGTAATCTCGTTCAACGTGGTTTTACTGGTGGGATTGTACTGCTCAGTCTAGTCGGCTGCACTGTAGTCAATTCCATTTCCGATGCAGACCGGATTGATTATAAAGGTGCAGCTAAGGCCCCTTCTCTGGAGGTGCCACCCGATCTGACTCAATTACAGCGCGATAATCGCTATACATTTTCAGATGTTAACGCGGGTACGGCGACAGCTTCCGGTTTGGGTATTGTGCAGGGTGTTTCTGGCACTGCTTCAGTCGTGGCGCCGAATGGCTTAGGTAATATGCGCATTGAGCGCGCTGATAACCAGCGGTGGCTGGTGGTGAACCAAACTCCTGAGACATTGTGGCCACTGCTGAAGAGTTTTTGGCAGGATGCTGGTTTCGTCATCAACATTGAAAAAACCGAAGCGGGCGTGATGGAGACCGATTGGGCAGAGAATCGTGGCAAGATCCCCCAGGATCTCATCCGCAGAACCTTGGGAAAAGTGTTTGATAGTTTGTATTCTACCGGTGAGCGCGATAAATTTCGCACGCGTCTCGAAAGAGGGGCAAATGGTACGACCGAAATATACATCAGTCACCGGGGAGCTGAAGAAATTTTTGCAGGGCAACACAAGGAATCCTTGACTTGGACGGTGCGGCCGTCCGACCCGGGGTTGGAGGCAGAATTCTTGTCGCGCTTGATGGTGCGTTTAGGATCTACTGTAGAAAGTGCGAAGGCCGCAGTTGCGAGTGTCACGCCTCAGGCACCGCATGCTACATTGGTTAAAGACGCCTCTGGAGGCGTTATAGAGATCAATGAGGGCTTTGATCGTGCGTGGCGACGTGTTGGCTTGGGATTAGATCGTGCGGGCTTTACTGTGGAAGATCGTGACCGCGCTCAAGGGGTGTATTTTGTGCGCTATATTGATGCTGCTTCGGCCGCTCATGAAAAGAATTTCTTCGCGAAGTTATTCTCCAGCAAGGCTGATGAAGAAAAAGCGAAAGAGGGGCAACGTTATCGCATTTCAGTCAAAACGAAGGGTACAAGTACCCAGGTTGGTGTTCTCAATGGTCAAGGCCAGGCGGCTGTGCCATTGGTAGCCGACAAAATTCTTTCGCTGCTTAACGATCAGCTCAAATAGGCCAGTTTTTCCAAGTGCTTTATTTTGTGGAATAAAGCTGACGGTGGGGATTGATGTGAAGAATTTTTTGGTCGCCACTATTTTTTTGATGGTGTTACCATAAAAAAAGCCGACCCGAAGGTCGGCTTTTTTCAAGCAATCATTGATTACTTAGCAGATGCAGCAGGTGCAGAAGCGGCTGGTGCTGCAGGAGCAGCTGGTGCTGGTTCAGCGGCTGGTGCTGCAGGAGCGGCTGGTGCTGCGGGAGCTGCAGGAGCAGCTGGTGCTGGTTCAGCTGCAGGAGCTGGAGGAGCAACAGGAGCTGTTTCTGTTTTATTGCAGGCAGCTAAAGCAACAGCCAACAGGGCAACGATCAGCAGAGATTTTTTCATGGGTTTTCCTTAAGATTTTAAAAAATAGTTCAACAATATTGCGATGAATAATTACCGGTAATTATCGCTCGATAGGGGCTTCGAAGGTTTCTTTACCAAAACGGTGCTTTCGACACAACGAAATATTCCCAGCCCGTGATTATAGCGGTGTTTTGTAGATTGCAATAGTGGCGAGGTGTTTTTTTGCAATATATTTTGTGACATCGGTCAAGTCATTTGCTTGATTTTTAGACGCAAACACGCAAAGGCACGTTGTTGGTGAATGGGTTGCAGTGCGGTTTGTCGCGCTCTGAAAATATGACCTAAAGCCCAAGCATAGTTGGATGCAGACCCGGAAGGGATTCTGCCCAAATGGCGGCAAAGCGAGTATAGGAAATTTGTGCGTCGAATGGACTGTGAAATGTGGCGACACCGCGAAAATGATCGGCATGGAAACGACGGACCAAATGTGAATTGTCTGCCAGGCAGAACGAATCGGTAAGGTGATGCAGATTTTTTGGGGTTAGACGACAGGTCATTGCGTGATCAAAATCCTTGAGCAACATTAAAAAACGCGGACAATTTTGTTGTAGATAGTCCGAGCGGTGCATACTTAGTTGTAACCGGTTGGCACTTTTCAATAACAAAAATTGACGTAGAGCAGAAACAGTTTCTGGTGCGCCTAGAGACCATCTGGCAAAGTCAGGGTCAAACAATTGTAAATAAGTGTTTGCATGGGTCACGCACTCGTGGACCAAATCAAGAAATTCGGCGCGCGTTGAAAACACAATCGTTTTTGTTTCATCCTGCATGCCTTCAACCTCCTAGGCGAGAGTGACCCAACCATCCTGATACCAGGTGTAGAGCGCTTCCATCACGTCTTTTGATGCGGTAGCTACTTGCGTACCATTAAGGCCCCTGGAATCGGCCAAAGCACACAATACCATTTTGTCAGCACGTCCTATGGAAAATGATTCTCCATTAATGAAAACGTGTTTGTTCCGATATAACATCAATGATTTGCGTGACAAGCTTACCCCACGTTTGATGGCAGCGTGCGAGAACCGAAGCGGGGTGAGTATTTTTTCAGGGGCATCGAAAAATACGCTGTGTTTAGGCTCTGATAAACGCTCGCCGAGAAAGATCGTGATATCGTCGTCAGTGAAGCGCACCTTGTTTAGTTGTGCAGAAATCTGCGACACCATTGCGTTCCCGATTTCTGCAGGATGTTTGGTCGGGTGTAAATCGGGATCGGCATAACATCCTGGTAAATCGATCGAGTCGGCCATAAATTGAAGAAATGCCTCGCCTAATTCTTGAAATGACGGCGCACGAAAACCAATTGAGTAAGTCATACATTCGCCGATAGCTACGCCCTCGTGTGCATAGTGGGGTGGCAGGTAAAGCATATCACCGGGTTCGAGCACGAACTCTTGCTGCGGCTTGAAATTTTTAAGAATTTTAAGTGGTATGTTCTCGATGAGTTGGAGATCACGCTGCTTTCCGATGCGCCAGCGGCGCTGTCCGTACGCCTGCAACAAAAATACATCATAAGAATCAAAGTGGGGGCCGACACCGCCTTCATCAGTTGCGTAGCTGATCATCAGATCATCGAGTCTGGCATCAGGGATAAACCGAAACTGGCGTAGCAGCGCATCTGCGTTGTGGTCATGCAGATTGACGCCTTGCAAGAGTACGGTCCATGCTTTGGTGGCAAGCGAGGGCATCGTTTGAAAAGGCCCACTCTGGATGTCCCACTGTCCTTTGGCATGGGAAATCAAGCGCGACTCAACATCCTCTTTAGTTGCAAGGTCGAACAGCGCATCACGCGATAGTAAAGGCTTGAAATGGGGAATAGCTTGGCGAATGAGCAGAGGTTTTTTCTGCCAATAGTCATTAAAAAATTGGGTGGGCGAGACGTTGCCAAGTAGAGAGATTTTTTTCATTCCCACATTATAGCAACGCAGATTCACTGTTTTTCAGGCCGAATAGAATTCGGGGCAGGTATAATTTGTCCTATATTAATTGAAAGGATCGACATGAAGATAGCCAAAAACACGGTGGTCACTGTACGTTACACACTGTCAGATGCCCAAAACAATCTGTTAGAGGATGGGCGCGAACCGATGGTCTATCTGCACGGCGGTTACGAAAATACGTTACCGAAAATTGAGGAAGCGCTTGATGGCAAGGAAGCCGGTTTTTCTACCACGATCCAAGTAGAGCCAGACGACGCTTTTGGTGAATATGATCCTGCGCTGGTGAAGGTCGAGTCCCGCAATCGTCTGCCGACCCCGCTCGAAGTTGGCATGCAGTTCGAAGGCATGTCCGATGGCGATGAAGAGGAAGAGGCCATGCTCTTTACCGTCACAGACATCACTGACGACAAAGTGGTGTTAGATGGGAATCATCCGTTGGCTGGCATGGCATTGCGGTTTTCGCTTGACGTTGCAGAAGTGCGCCCGGCGACTGATGACGAGATTATGCACGAACACGTGCATGGTGCGCATGGCCACCATCATGATGATGAAGATGGTGACGAAGATGATGAGGACGAAGGCGACGAATATCGTAGCCATCCGATTCATTGATCTGAGTCAATCGGATTCTTCAGGTAGCAGAATGCGACAGAGAACTTCGTTGCATCCTGCTATTTTGGTTGGTAAGGAAATTTGTTGAGGGAGCAGGGCAGCGCTCCTGCGACCGACAGAAGTAAATTTTCTTCCGAAACAAAAGACAAGTGAGAGTTCACGTAATTGATACAAAGATCGAGTTAAGTTAAGTCTTACTTTTACTATTGGGCGTATCGATTGTTTCTGCGGTATCGGCGTTGACCCCTGGCGATAGCGGCATACAGATAGCAATGAGGGTGCCGTTATGCACTTCTGTAGTGATGGTGATTTCACCGCCAAATGCGTACACGCGTTCGCGCATGCCGGTAATGCCTATACCAGAAGAATTGAGCGTGGGATGAAAGCCGCGCCCATTGTCTCCGATCTCAAGGAGCAACTTATTTTCTTCTGCCATTAATGTCAGAGAAACCCATGCTTTAGATGCGCTTGCGTGTTTGACTACGTTCGATAGTGCTTCTTGGATAATCCGATAAGCGGAAATAGATAACGCGCTTTCCAGCCTGGAAAAATCGCCGACCGATTGAAATGAAAAATGGCATGCCGACTGATTCTTATTGTAGTGCTGCAGCATTTCTTCCACCGCCCCATGCAAACCGAGCATATCCAGTACTTCGGGGCGCAAGCGGCTTACTAGGTTCCGGCCATTCGCATAAAGAGTCAGTGTGCGCTGGATAATAGAACATGCTTTTTCTTGTATTTCGTCGAACACTGGCGTGGCTTCGGTTTTGGTCGCAAGGTGCAAAATGCGTTGCGCATCCAGTCGGGCTGCGATCAGGGAGGCGTTGAGTTCATCATGGATTTCAATCGCAATGCTTTTGCGTTCATCCTCGATAATTGCATTCACTTTTTGAATCAGTTTTCTTTTCTCGGCATCGGATTTTAATGCCTCATTTCTAGATTGCATCAGATCTTGAGTGCGCTCTTGTACTTTGTTTTCAAGGTCTTGTTTGGATCGATTCAAGCTTACCGACATATCGTTGATCGATGTTTGCAAATCGCCGATTTCTCCACCACTGGTGATGGCGAGCTGGACCACGTAGTTACCGCCCCTGATATCGTGCAACGCGTCAATTGCAATTTTCAATGGACGGGTCAAACTTCTTGATAGATACAATCCAAGCCAGCCACTGACGGTCAAGGCCAATGCCGTCATGATCACCTCGATGTAAAACTGTTGATTTTGCTTGGATAACATTATTTCTGGTGACATCGTTACCCGTACATAACCGAGTGCTTCAGACATTTGTTCTACCGGTTTCGTTTGTATTTTTTCTTGGGCCGGGGGTGTTGTCGGTACCTGTACATTTACCCAAACCAGCGGCCTTTTAATGGCAGCATCAAAATGACGCGTTTCCGGTTGTGTTGATTTGAGAGAGGTTACGTGGACGATTTCATTTTTTTGGGCATCCAGAATGTCAATCCGGTAAATACTGCTGTCAGATTGAAGTACTTCATTGATAGTTAACCTTAACGCCGGTATATTTTCAGAAATAATATTGGTTTGAACTCCCTCTGCCAGGGTTGTGGTCACAATATGAGCGCGATCCGCCAATTCCTCACGTACCATGTTTAAACGTGAATAGTAAGAATAGAAAACTACAGAGCAGAATAAATAGAGTACGGGAAGAATCGTGATCAATATTAGCCGGGTGTGAATACTCCAATTTTTCCAGTGGGTCATTTTCATCCGATACTTGTCGCTGGCCAGGCAAGATTGGTAAGAAGTGTAAGGACAGTGCCCCTACCTGTACGTTAGATCCGGTGTACGTAGCGTGGTGGTTAGGGTTCGATCAGCCCGTGTTTTACCGCTAGCTTCGTAATATAAGCTGCTCTGTGTACACCCAATTTTTCTTTGACGGCTTGACTGATATTGCTGATGGTTTTAGGCGACAGGTCCAATTGTTCGGCGATCTCCGTATTGGTCAACCCCTCTGCCATCAAAGTGAATATCCCTAAGGCACGTTCATCAAGCTGAGATTGCGGAGAAATATCGCCGCGTACCGACAGACTTGCTAACCGTGCAGCGATCTGCGGCAGAAAATAGAGCTCCCCCATGCTGGCTCGTTGCACCGCAGTGGTCAGCTCCGCAGGATCGCAATCCTTCGTGACAAAGGCGCGTGCGCCTAGCCGGTAGGTTTCTTTGATCAGGCCATCCTGATCGAATTGACTCAAGAAAATGATATTCGCCGCCGGAAATTGTCGCAGTATTTCCTTGGCTCCATCCAGGCCGGTGAGTGCGGTGCCAAACCGTATATCGAGAATGAGGACATCCGGGAGTAAAGCCGCATATTGGGCAATAGCTTCTTGCGGTGTTTTTACCTGGTCTAAAACTTTTATTCCCTCACTGGTGAGCGACATTGCAAATCCAGTCATGACAATTGGATGATCGTCTGCCAGCAAAACCCGAATCGGCACATTTTTCTTTAACTCCATACCGCTCCTGTGATGTAGTGCTCATACTGAGAATTACTATGATCATGCTTATATTTTACTATAAAAAAGCATTTTTTAAGGTGATAAATAGCTAATCCTAGGTCGTGATTCCTATTTTGAGTGGCCGATTTCTCAAGAAATTAGCTGAGTGCAGTGAGTGGATAAAAATCAGGCTATTAAAAATAGGGAGACTCAATAAAATTAAATTGCCAATATAAACCTTTTAAATTGCTATTATATAGCATATATTAATGCTTGTATTTGGTAGTTTTTGTAGGTGGTGAAATGGGTCTAGGTCGACTAGTTATTGAAATAAACATGTAACGAATGTACAAAAAATGCCGATTTTCGGACGCAAACTTAATCATTGATGTATGGATGCAATTATCAGGAGATAAAAATGAATTTCACAGAAAATAATAATGACCGCCTCCAGAACATGTCGCGCATTGCGATGGTGGCACTGCTTCATGTTTTGCTTCTTTTTGTCGTGATGAGCGGAGCGAAAATGAATCATTCAGGCACCAAACCTGTTCCTCTTTACCATCCGATATATGAACCACCGAAATCTCTTCGAGAAAAAATAGAAAAAACTGAACCTTTACCCACGCGACCCACTTTTGTTCTTCAGGTGCCTCAGGAACCTCTCCCTCCATTTACCGTTGAGGAAGTGCCACCTTCTGACGATTCTTCGCTCCTTACGACCCCAGTGTCGCCGCCCTCGTTGCCCGGTGGCGGGGATGGTCCGGTTATTCAACCAAAGGTACATGCTGATGCGGTGTTGGTTTCTAGCGCATGCGAAAAGCCTGAGTACCCGAGCAGTTCAATTCATGAGGAAGAAACAGGAACGGTGACGCTGGCGATGCTGGTGGACATTGATGGGCGTGTGCTTGAGAGCAAAATAGACAAGTCGAGTGGATATAGGGTACTCGACAATGCAGCACGATCCGCCCTGAGTTTATGCAAATTTAAGCCTGGTAGTACTAATGGTGTCGCAGAAAAATCATGGACAAAAATAAAATACGCGTGGAGGCTGGATCAGTGATTTCTGAACGATTTTTAATCCAGATTTTCCCCTAGGAGTCGTAGCACTCTCACGTCAATGGCGATTTCATTTTTTCTTTAGCGTGAGCAAGCATTCGGCTTTGATAGAAAAGAAAGCGGCCGAATGGGAGTTCTGGGTTTAAGTGACGGTCGTGGGAAAGTAGATCCCGCCGTCTCTTACGAGGAGTGCGCCAGGGATGGGGATTGGGGCTACATAGATGAATTTATTATCAAAAAATCTGGCTATTTCGCCCTATGTTACACGTTCACCAGAAATGACACAGGTTCATCTTGATAAAAACGCTTCCATAGTTCGGTCAATTTGCTAATTCCTTAAGCCGAAATAGGTGATCCAGCGCTTCTCGGGGCGATAGCATATTGGGATCCAGTTGGCGCAATGCTTCAAGCGCAGCGTGAGAGGCGATCATTCCCACTTCTTGCGTATCGTTCGGTATAGCGCTTGATGGGCAAGAAAACAAATCAAGCTGCGATGTCGATTGCAGCGCTTGTGTTTCCAAGGTTGCCAGGTGTTTCCGGGCGGACCTGATCACGCTCTGGGGAACACCTGCCAATTGAGCCACTTGCAGGCCATAGCTTTGCGAAGCGGGGCCGGGTTGGACGGCATGCAGGAACACGATGCTGTCCTTGTGTTCGACTGCCGATAGATGGACATTGGCCGCTGTCGGGTGGATGTCGGGTAGTTGGGTTAATTCAAAATAATGGGTCGCGAATAAAGTAAAACTTTTACTGGCATCGATCAGATGTCTTGCGATAGCCCATGCCAATGCCAGACCGTCGAAGGTCGATGTGCCGCGTCCGACTTCGTCCATCAGGATCAGGGAATTTTCTGTTGCGCCGTTGAGGATGGCAGCCGATTCAGTCATTTCGACCATGAAGGTGGAGCGTCCGCCTGCCAGATCATCGGCCGCGCCAATGCGGGTGAAGATGCGGTCGACTGGGCCGATGATGGCGCTGGCTGCAGGGACATAACTGCCCACGTAAGCGAGCAGGGTGATCAAGGCCACCTGACGCATGAAGGTCGATTTACCGCCCATGTTGGGGCCGGTAATGAGCAGAAATTTGCGCTCGCTCGTGAGCAGGCAATCGTTAGCGATAAAACGTTCGATCTGATTTTCGACCACTGGATGACGACCTTGTTCGATCGTGATGGCTGGCTCCGCGATGAGTTGCGGAGCGCACCAGTTATGGCGGTGAGCGTGATCTGACAATGCGACCAGTGTATCGAGTTGGGCAAGGGCTTGCGCAATTGTTTGTAGAATACCGATGTGGGGTGCCAGGTTGGTAAGCAATTCGTCGAATAGAATTTTTTCCCGTAGGAGCGCTCGATCTTGGGCTGATAGTGCTTTGTCTTCGAAGGCTTTCAATTCAGGCGTGATGTAGCGCTCGGCATTTTTCAGGGTCTGACGGCGTCGATAATCTTCCGGTACCTTATTGGTTTGACCGTGTGTAACCTCGATGTAGAAGCCGTGAATTTTGTTGTATTCGACGCGCAGATTGGCGATGCCGGTGCGTTCGCGTTCGCGTGTTTCCAGGTCGACTAGAAATTGCCCAGCATTTTCAGACAGGGCGCGCAGTTCATCGAGTTGTGTATCAAAACCGCGTGCGATCACGCCGCCGTCACGCACCATTGTGGCTGGCTCCAGCGCGACAGCGCGTTCCAGTAGGTCGAGACATTCGGTAGGGGTGGCAAGGGCGTCATAGATAGTTCTTAACAGTGATGCGACGGTTCCTTGGGAACACATTCCCACATAAGTACGTAGTGAGACAAGCTGTTGCAGCCCATCGCGCAAGCTTGCCAGGTCGCGTGGGCGGGCAGATAGCAATGCGATGCGCGTGGTGATGCGCTCGATGTCAGGTACCGCCCCTAGTGTACTGGACAGACCATCGTTGGCGTCCGTCTGCAGTAAAGCATTGATAGCTGCGTGGCGCGATTGCGCTACGGCTTGATCACGTTTGGGATGGTGGAGCCAGTGGCGCAACATGCGGGAACCCATCGCGGTACGACAGTGATCGAGTAGCGAAAAAAGAGTGGGCGATTCTTGCCCGCGAATGGTTTCGGTCAGTTCGAGATTGCGCCGGGTTGCGGCATCGAGGCCGATAAATTCATGTTCTGATTCAGTGCTCAGGCTACGCACATGCTGTAGGTTTTTGCCTTGCGTCGATTGTGCGTAACGCAACAACGCACCTGCAGCCCCGATGGCTGCGTTCAAGCCTTCGGTGCCAAAACCGCTAAGAGTGGCTACCGCCAGTTGTTCCAATAACGCTTTTTCACCATTCGCACTATCGAAATGCCAAGCAGGAACGACGGTCGCTGGATGGAGTGCGGTAATAGTCAGCCCCATTTCACCACCATTGCCGCACAGGATTTCTGCGGGCGAAATGCGTTCTAATTCTTGTTGTAGTCGATTGTCGATCGATGTTACGTTGCCAGAAAATTCCATCATCTTGAGCGCGCCACTGGCCATCGATAACCATGCCAGTCCAACAGTGATCAGTTTTTTTTCAGTGACGATGCAGAGCGCCAATAAGGGACGTTCTGATTTTTCTGGCAGTAAATTGGAATCGCTAAGCGTACCAGGAGTAATTACGCGCATAACTTTGCGTTCGACGGGCCCCTTGCTGGTAGCCGGATCGCCAATTTGTTCGCAAATGGCGACTGACTCGCCAAGCTTGACCAGCTTGGCTAGATATTGATCGGCTGCATGAAATGGCACGCCGGCCATCTTGATTGGGGTGCCGGCTGTTGCGCCGCGTTGCGTGAGCGTGATGCCTAGCAGATGGGATGCTTTTTCGGCGTCTTCGAAAAATAATTCATAAAAGTCGCCCATTCGGTAAAACACCAAGGTGTTCGGATGGTCAGCTTTGATGCGTAAATACTGGGCCATCATAGGCGTGTGGCTTTTGACCGTATCCGATGCTTGTGGGAGTTCTTTAATGGTCATGGTGTGGGTTTTGAGGGCAAGTGCGGTCGCGACGATGCGCGATTTCTTGATTTTTTTCCGATAAAGACGCTATTGTATTCGAGCCTTCGTGAGTGAGGAATTGGGCGGAGGAGGGTTGGCATTACGGCGTAATGCGACTCCAATTGATATGCGGAAGGTTTTCCCTGAAAGCGGTGGTCAGCGCACATCCTGGCGGGAGATCATTTCTGAATTTCCACTGCTTGCATAACTACCCCACTCGCACAAAAAATCATTCTAATTCGTTCTAATTATCTTGTTTATTGCTTGGGGAATTTTCTTTTTTAAATATTTCGTTTGTGCATGAATTCGTGCATTGGACATAACTGACGTCGCACGCATGGTATTTTTCGACTTTCAACACCTTTGACCTTTGCGCATCATTTTTCCTGGCTTGCTGTTCATTTAAATAGGCATCCATGCCTGGCTTGGAATTTTTAAGATCGTTGCTGAACTTATTCAATTTCCATTTCTCATGCTCTCCTATTCGCACCTCCACGGTATGGCGGCATATTTTTTTATCTGACCCACATTGGGCCTTACAAATAGCTATTTCTTGAGCGCTGATTGATGCTGATGCGATGATGGAGGTGAGTGCAATAACCCGGGCTATTTTTTTCATAATCGATCGTCGGTTGGTTGGCAAGCGTCAAATAACGCAAGCGTCTGACAACCTTACCTTTGGTGGATGGTCATTGGCAAGGTTAAATTTTAAAATCGCCCAGTGCCAAGACTATACCGATACTGATTAAAACTGAATGCCTAGTTAGTGGGTTGGTTGGGTCGCGCGCACCAGAGGGTGATCGGCTGCTGGTACACGGGGTGTATCTTGCTGATGCCAGCTTGCGTAAACCAATGATAATTTTTTTATCAAAGACGCGCATCGGCTTCTATGGTGTTTTTGTTCGTGTTTTTTTGGGACAAGGTGGCGTGTAGTGGCTTCATGCAATTGCCCTGATTACGAAGGCCCATTTTTTATGATACGGCGTATCATGCGTTACAATCTGAGCGATCCATTTTTTTGGCATCTAACCCGATTTTTGCATCAATTACCTAAGTCCTCGCTTGCGGGCAAGAATGTTTCATTCGCGTATGAGGGAGCTTTCTCATACGACCGGTTGGTGTAAAGCCTTCACATTGTTTCGCAAGACCTTTCTTCTTTGTCCACATGCATTCATTTCGTTTTTCCACTGTTACCACTATTTTTTTAACCGTCATCCTGGGGGCGTGTCAAACGCCGCCGATCAAGCCACTGCTGGTTGAACCCATTGTTCTGCAAGCGAAGCCCCCACGGGTGATTAAAATTGGCTTGGCATTGGGAGGTGGGGCAGCGCGCGGATTTGCGCATATCGGTGTGATCAAGATGCTGGAATCGCAAGGCATCGTGCCCGACATTGTCGTGGGAACCAGTGCGGGAAGTTTGGTGGGTGCCTTGTACGCGGCTGGGAATAACGGCTTTGCTCTACAAAAAATGGCATTGGATATGGAGGAGGGCGCTATTTCTGACTGGTCGGTACCTTTGTTTGCCAAATCATCGGGGGTCTTGAAGGGGGAGGCATTACAAAGCTATGTCAACAAAGCTGTCAATAATATGCCGATTGAAAAAATGCGGACATCTTTCGGTGCTGTGGCAACCGATTTGCATAGCGGCTTGCCTATATTGTTTCAGCGCGGGAACACGGGCCTCGCAGTGCGTGCGTCTTCTGCGGTGCCCGGTGTGTTTCAACCAGTCAAGATTGGAGAGCGCCTCTATGTCGATGGCGGATTGGTGGCCCCGGTGCCGGTACAATTTGCACGCGATATGGGTGCCGATTTTGTTATCGCAGTCAATATTTCTTCACAGCCCGATGTACAGGCAGCGTCAAGTTCAGTGGAAATTTTATTGCAAACTTTTGCCATCATGGGACAACGCATTAATCATCATGATCTAAAAGAGGCGGACATCGTGATTCAGCCTAGCTTAGGAGCGATGAAGGGGAATGATTTTAATGGCCGCAACGTGGCAATCCTTGCGGGTGAGCAAGCCGCTTTTGCTGTGATGGATAACCTCAAGAAAAAACTTAAGGCCATGCGTGAACAATAAAAAAGCCACGCATCAGTTGCGTGGCTTTTTTAGAGTAGCGGGAGTGCTCTATTTTTGTTCTGGATCTTTCATTCTACGGGCCCCACTAAAATGTTTTTTCCAGTAAGAGATTTCCATACTTTCGATGCGAACCTGCCCCCCCACTGAGGGCGAATGAATGAATTTATTATCTCCCAGATAAATTCCGACATGGGAGAACTTCTTTTTTAGCGTGTTGTAGAAGACCAAGTCTCCGGGTTCCAAGTTTTTGGGATCGACCTTCTCGCCGAGGTGACTAATTTCTATTGAAGTTCTGGGCAGAATGGCTCCCCATACTTCTTTAAATACGTGGCGTACCAAGCCACTGCAATCAAGCCCATTTTCCGGCGTGTTGCCGCCAAATTTGTAACGAATCCCAATCATGCCCATTGCATTCAGCGCTAATTCGGAGGCGCGGTTTGTGATGTCTTGCACTTTCCCCAGCGTTGTTGGCGATTCTGTCACCAGCTCGTCGGCACCCCAGGCAGGGCAGCTCAGTCGGAGGCTAGCCGTGAATAAGATAGTAAGCAAAATACCGGCATTACGGCATTGGAATGTATAGGGATATCCCATTGTCATCGTAGTAATTTTTTTGATGGAATGCTGCAATGTAAGCGAATCTGCCATGTGTGTCAAAGCTGTCATGAATGGCAATAGGTCGTCTCTAGTGTAGCTGCTCCGAAGAGCTGGCATATAATGCAGCTTCATTTTTTAAAGGACACAGAATGCGAACCAAGCAGATCCTAACTCTTGACGATGTAAAAAAAATTGCAGCAGCTGCCGAGGCGGAGGCTCAAGCTAATAATTGGAATGTGACTATTTCAGTAGTGGACGATGGGGGCAATTTATTGTGGTTGCAGCGCATGGATGGTGCTGCGCCGAATTCTGCAAATATTGCGCCCGCCAAAGCGAAGGCTGCAGCGCTTGGTCGTCGCGAGACCAAGATTTATGAGGATATTATTAATAATGGCCGCTTCTCATTTCTGAGCGCCCCGAATATGGATGGCATGTTGGAAGGTGGCGTTCCGGTGATGCTGGACGGTCAATGCCTGGGTGCCGTGGGTGTTTCCGGTGTGAAGTCGGCTGACGATGTGCGAATTGCAAAGGCTGGAATTGCGGCATTGGCATTGGGTTTATGAGGAACATTGTAAGACATTCCTCTCAGTAAAAATGTCCTGTAAAACGGTCTCGCCCCTTCAACGAGAGTGGCTTGGCTGCTTGTTTTGAATTGCTTGGAGGGGTGTAGTACAGTACAATCGCAAGGTTTAGCCAATCTTACATAGCCGTAGCGCATACCACCACCCATCCTCCTTAATCACCATCAAAACATTGCGCGAATCAGGCAAAAGTGATGTTGACGGTTGCTCTGGCGTGGCGCAGCTACGGTAACATTATCAGGAGTTACCCTTGCCGCCATTTTTTTCTGGACACACCGTTCCAGCCATACTAGCGCTCGCAGATGGGTCGATTTTCAAAGGTTTTTCAATTGGCACAGCGGGTCATACATCGGGTGAAGTAGTTTTTAACACCTCCATGACCGGCTATCAGGAAATCCTCACAGATCCAAGCTATAGCCGTCAAATTGTGACATTAACTTATCCGCATATCGGTAACACCGGCATCAACGTCGAAGATGTCGAGGCGAGCAAAGTACATGCAGCGGGTTTGATTATTCGTGACCTGCCTTTACTTGCTTCCAATTTTCGTTCGACGCAAACTCTATCGGACTACCTGAAGGAACAGAACGTTGTTGCACTAGCGGGGATTGATACGCGTAAGCTGACGCGTATCTTGCGTGAAAAGGGGGCGCAAAGCGGCGCTATTCTTGTGGGTGAAGATGCGGCTAAAGCCCTTGCGCTAGCGAAGTCTTTTCCCGGTTTGTCTGGAATGGATCTGGCGAAAGTGGTATCTACCACCAAGGCTTACGCATGGACTCAAACTGAATGGACGCTTGGCACCGGCTATGGCACACAGGCAGCGCCCCAATATCATGTGGTGGCTTTCGACTTTGGTGTCAAGTTCAATATCTTGCGTATGCTGGCACAACGTGGCTGCAAAGTGACCGTGCTGCCAGCGCAATCTTCGGCTGCCGATGTTTTGGCACTCAACCCAGATGGAATTTTCCTTTCTAATGGCCCCGGCGATCCCGAGCCTTGTGACTACGCCATTGCTGCGACCAAGGAACTGATCGAAAAAGGTATTCCGACTTTTGGTATTTGCCTCGGGCATCAGATCATGGCGCTCGCATCGGGCGCGAAAACAGTGAAGATGAAGTTCGGCCATCACGGTGCAAATCATCCGGTTCAAGATCTCGATACCAGACAGGTATTGATTACCTCACAAAATCACGGCTTTGCCGTTGATGTCACGACCTTGCCTACCCATTGTCGCGTGACGCATGTGTCCTTGTTCGACGGTTCCTTGCAAGGATTTGCCCGTACCGATAAACCGGCATTTTGTTTTCAGGGACACCCTGAGGCATCGCCCGGTCCGAATGATATTGCCTACCTGTTTGATCGTTTTGTAAAGCTGATGGAAACAAGCGTGATGGAGAACAAGAAAAATGCCTAAGCGCACCGACATTAAAAGCATCCTGATTATTGGCGCTGGTCCGATCATTATCGGTCAGGCCTGCGAGTTCGATTATTCCGGCGCCCAGGCCTGCAAAGCCCTGCGCGAAGAGGGTTACAAAGTCATTCTGGTCAACAGCAATCCTGCGACCATTATGACCGATCCGGAAATGGCGGACGTCACTTACATCGAGCCGATTACCTGGCAAGTCGTTGAGCGCATCATCGACAAAGAGCGTCCCGATGCGATCCTGCCAACCATGGGCGGTCAGACAGCGCTCAATTGCGCGCTTGATTTGTACAACAATGGCGTGCTGGAAAAATACAAAGTTGAACTGATCGGCGCTTCCCCCGAAGCGATCGACAAAGCGGAAGACCGCTCCAAGTTCAAAGCGGCCATGACCAAAATTGGCCTTGGTTCAGCGCGCTCCGGCGTAGCCCATTCGATGGAAGAATCGTGGGCTGTGCAAAAAGAACTCGGCTTTCCGACCATTATCCGGCCTTCATTTACGATGGGCGGCACCGGTGGCGGCATTGCCTATAATGAAGAAGAATTCGAGATTATTTGCAAGCGCGGTCTGGAAGCATCGCCGACGACCGAATTGTTGATCGAAGAATCCCTGATCGGCTGGAAAGAATACGAGATGGAAGTCGTGCGCGACAAAGCCGACAATTGCATCATCGTGTGTTCGATTGAAAATCTGGACCCGATGGGCGTGCATACCGGTGACTCCATTACAGTAGCGCCGGCGCAGACCTTGACCGACAAGGAATACCAGATCATGCGCAACGCCTCGCTCGCCGTTTTGCGCGAGATTGGGGTTGATACGGGTGGCTCCAACGTGCAATTTTCAATCAATCCTGATGATGGCCGCATGATCGTCATTGAAATGAATCCACGTGTCTCGCGCTCTTCCGCGCTGGCTTCGAAAGCGACCGGTTTTCCGATTGCGAAAATCGCAGCCAAGCTGGCGGTGGGGTTTACGCTGGACGAATTGCGCAATGAAATTACCGGCGGTGCAACACCAGCATCGTTCGAGCCATCGATCGATTACGTTGTTACCAAGATCCCGCGTTTTGCTTTTGAAAAATTCCCGACCGCAGACGATCATTTGACGACGCAGATGAAATCGGTAGGTGAAGTAATGGCAATCGGGCGCACCTTCCAAGAATCGTTCCAGAAAGCCTTGCGTGGTCTCGAAGTTGGCGTCGATGGCATGAATGAAAAGACCACCGACCGCGAGAAGATTGAGGAAGAGCTTGGCGAACCCGGCCCGGAACGGATCTGGTATGTCGGCGATGCTTTTGCCCAAGGATTTACACTGGAAGAAGTGCACCAATTAACGCACATTGATCCGTGGTTCCTGATCCAGATCAAAGAAATTGTCGATATTGAATTGTGGCTGGAAAAACAGTCTTTGGAAGTGCTCGACAAAGCTTTGCTATTCAAGCTCAAGCAAAAAGGTTTTGCCGACCGGCGTCTGGCCAAGCTGCTCAAAACTACCGATAAAGTCATTCGTGAGAAACGTCACGCGCTCAATATTCGCCCGGTGTACAAGCGGGTCGATACCTGCGCGGGCGAGTTTTCCACCAACACGGCGTATATGTATTCGACGTATGAAGAAGAGTGCGAATCGAATCCCACCGACAAGAAAAAAATCATGGTGCTGGGCGGCGGTCCGAACCGTATTGGTCAAGGCATTGAGTTCGATTATTGCTGCGTGCATGCGGCCCTTGCGATGCGTGAAGACGGCTATGAAACCATCATGGTCAACTGCAACCCGGAAACCGTTTCTACCGATTACGACACTTCAGATCGTTTGTATTTCGAGTCCTTGACACTGGAAGACGTGCTGGAAATCGTCGACAAGGAAAAACCTGTCGGTGTCATCGTGCAATATGGTGGACAAACCCCATTGAAGCTGGCGCTCGATCTCGAAGCCAACGGCGTGCCGATTGTTGGCACCTCGCCCGACATGATCGACGCGGCGGAAGACCGCGAACGCTTCCAGCAAATGCTGCATAAACTCGATTTGCGTCAGCCGCCCAATAGAACAGCGCGTACCGAAGAAGACGCCTTGCGTCTGGCCCAGGAAATTGGCTATCCACTGGTGGTTCGTCCTTCTTACGTGTTGGGCGGTCGCGCCATGGAGATCGTGCACGAGCAACGCGATCTGGAACGCTATATGCGCGAAGCGGTCAAAGTTTCTCATGATTCGCCGGTGCTGCTGGATCGTTTCTTAAACGATGCGATTGAAGTCGATGTTGATTGCATTTCCGACGGCGAGCATACGTTCATCGGTGGTGTAATGGAACATATCGAACAAGCGGGTGTGCATTCCGGCGATTCGGCTTGTTCGCTGCCGCCTTATTCTTTGTCGCAGAAAACTATTGACGAGTTAAAACGTCAAACCGCGCTGATGGCTAAAGGCTTGAACGTCGTTGGCCTGATGAATGTGCAGTTCGCTATTCAGCAGCAAGAAATCGATGGAAAAATGCAAGATGTCGTTTTTGTGCTGGAAGTTAATCCCCGCGCTTCGCGTACTGTGCCATTCGTATCGAAAGCAACCGGATTGCAACTGGCAAAAATTGCTGCGCGTTGTATGGTTGGTCAATCGCTGGCATCGCAAGGAATTACGAAGGAAGTTGTGCCGCCGTATTTCAGTGTCAAGGAAGCAGTATTTCCATTCGTTAAGTTTCCGGGTGTCGATACTATTTTGGGACCCGAGATGAAGTCAACCGGGGAAGTGATGGGCGTCGGCAAAACCTTTGGTGAAGCTTTCGTCAAGTCGCAGTTGGGCGCGGGTGTTAAATTGCCTAAATCTGGCAAGGTCTTCATCAGTGTCAAAATGAGCGATAAACCGCGTGCGGTGCGCGTGGCAGCCGATCTAGTGGACATGGGTTTTGCCATCGTCGCGACCAAAGGAACGGCTGCTGTGATCAGTGCAGCGGGTGTGCCTGTTACGATCGTCAATAAAGTCATCGAAGGCCGCCCGCACATTGTGGACATGATCAAAAACCATGAAATCGCTTTGGTGTTAAATACTGTCGAAGAAAAGCGCAGCGCCATCACCGACTCTCGTGCGATCCGCATTTCGGCGCTGGCTGCAAGGGTAACAACCTACACCACGATCGCAGGTGCTGAAGCGGCCGTGGAAGGGATGCGTCATCTTGATGAGTTGCATGTGTATGATTTACAAGGTCTGCACAAAACTTTACACTAAGGAGGCCGTTAAAAATAACTGTCACAGTTGGTCAATTCTGGCGAGTATGTTGCAGCGTTGTTCGTTCTCGCTATAGCTTGCTATGATTCCTCCTCTTGCTTTGCATCGCATTCTGGCAGAATTGCCAACGGCACATTTATTTCTGAACGACTTCTGAGGTAAATTTTAAATCTTCATTGCAGAGGTCACAAAAGGCATCGAGTAGATCCGATGTTATTTGTGACCTCTGCGATTTTACATAGTTGAAAAAAAATGAGTACTACACCGATTACCAAACATGGCGCTGAACTTCTTAAAGAAGAATTGCATCAGCTGAAAACTAAAGAGCGGCGCATTGTGATCGATGCAATTGCTGAGGCACGTTCGCATGGCGATCTGTCGGAGAATGCAGAATATGATGCAGCAAAAGAACGCCAGAGTTTTGTCGAAGGCCGCATTGCCGAACTGGAAGGCAAACTAAGTTCCTCGCAAATTATCGATCCAACCACGCTTGAAGCAGACGGGCGTGTTGTATTTGCATCCACGGTCTATCTTGAAGATCTTGAATCGGGGCAAAAAGTGACTTACCAAATTGTGGGCATTGATGAAGCTGATCTCAAGGAATTGAAAGTCTCCATCACTTCTCCCATCGCGCGCGCATTAATTGGAAAATATGCGGGCGATGTGGTGGGTGTGCAAGCACCGTCGGGTGTTCGGGAATATGAAATTATTGAAGTGCGTTACATTTGAAATACAGGTGGATTGCGCGCGCCAGAGTGCTGATCGCGACCTTGTGGGCGGGAAGTTTGTGGGGAGTGGGTTATCTGGCTGTACCAACCTTGTTTGCGACTTTGCACGACAGAGTATTGGCGGGAACAATCGCGGCTAGTTTGTTTTCGGTGCAGGCTTGGTTGTCCGTGTGTTGTGCGCTGTTGTTGCTGGGGCTGATGATCGCGGCGGCTCACAATTTTGAGCCTAAAGAGCGCAGGAGCTTGTTGCTGGTGGTGATTGTTATGCTGGGCTGCGCCGTAGTCGTGCATTTCGGACTTCAACCGTTTATGGCTGAGTTGCGCCACGCTGGTGGGGCGAGTGGGGTGATGGCGTCAGATGTTCAGATGAAATTTAGTCTTTTGCACGGTATTTCCAGCATGATTTACTTGGTTCAAAGTCTGATGGCTGCGGTACTCATCATTAAAATTCGTTAAGCCGAACCTCGTGATACAACTGGTTCGGCTAATGCCGATGGTACGTGTGTCGGTGCTAGCGTAGGGAATCGATAGGAGATCGATATGACAACGCATTCAAGTGTGCCGAACCTTATTTACTACCCAAGGCGCTTTTTTTGGAGCTTGCCTGACGCGGTTTGGCGCGCTTGATGTTGCCCCCTTGCGTAACGCGTTCATTGCCTTTGACCATCACTTTGGTGACGGATGGGCGCTTAGTTCCGCTGGGACTGGGCTTAACGATGGTGACTTCACGCAATCCTTTTCCGGTTCTTTCACTACGTTCTTTCGGCGCATCTTTTTTAGGACGGTAGACAACCAGAAGCTTGCCGATATGTTGTACCGGCGCGGCGCGCAGGTCTGTGCAAATGGTTTCATACATTGTGATGCGCGCTTCGCGATCGTCACCAAAGACACGTACTTTGATGAGGCCATGCGAGTTTAGGCTCGCGTCAATTTCTTTGAGCACCGCAGGCGTCAGGCCCGCTTCGCCAACAATAACCACTGGCTTGATGGCATGTGCTTCAGCACGCAAAACGCTGCGCTGCGCAGGGGTGAGTTTCATAAAAACCTTACAAAATAACCGGGACCGAATCATTCGACGCATTAATCTCTTAATCGCCTCGAGCAGTTCTGTCCCAAAATGATAAAGATAGTATTCTACGCGAATGGCAAAGAAGAAATTAAACAAAAACTGGCTGCATGATCACATTAACGACCCCTATGTGAAGCTTGCCCAGAAAGAGGGCTATCGCGCCCGAGCCGCTTACAAGCTCAAAGAGATCGACGAATCTGAAAAATTGATCAAGCCGGGGCAGATCATTGTCGACCTTGGTTCTACACCAGGTAGCTGGTCGCAATATGTGCGCAACAAGCTGGCGGGCCAAAATGGCGGTGGCATCAACGGCACTGTCATCGGACTCGATATGCTACCTATGGAACCCATCGCGGACGTAAATTTTATTCTTGGTGATTTTCGGGAGTCTAAATCTTTGCGGCAATTGGAAGTGATTTTAGATGGGCGCAAGGCAGATGTGGTGTTGTCTGACATGGCACCCAATTTGTCCGGCATACCGACGGCAGATGCTGCGCGCATGGAACACATCATTGATTTGGCGATTGAGTTTGCGCAATTGCATATGAAACCTTCTGGATCACTTTTAGTGAAATGTTTCAACGGAACCGGCTACAGTCAGATTGTAGAAAAATTTAAGAGGGAGTTTGTCAGTGTGTCCTCCAAAAAACCGAAAGCGAGCAGGGACAAGTCTTCCGAGATTTTTTTACTAGGGAAAACATTAAAACACGCTGCATAAATTTGCCTTAATTTTGAGGTTCCCCTTGATTTGGTGGCGTTTAACCACACATTCTCCAATATGGTTTTTGTTCCTAGCCCGATTTTTGCGTAAATTGGGGAGATGATCGTGCAGCATTGTAGTTTGTAAGGAAATTTTCTGGGTGGGCATCGTAGCGTTCCACCCACCAAAGATGTTTTTTGGCGAATTAAAAGACAAGCCAGGGTTCATATAATTTATCCAAAGAGCGAGAGGGGTCTGGCTGGTGGTGTTTGCATTCAAACAGGTGGATAAATTAGCAGACTAACGGCAGACTAACGATAAATAGATTATTTGGCAAGTGCGAGCAATTTGTATTAATTTACCCTTTCTTTCTTAATTTTCCTTCTGCAGTGAAGTTGTAGTGAAGTTGTGGTACTAGGTAAATACGCTCATCTTCGGCTAGTAAGGGCGAGTCATTACGGGTAAAATTGTTCCCTGTACACATGCGTAAACGGCGCTTTTTGCGTCTAAGGAGTTCAAGTGAATAATATGTTTCCCAAAGCCGCTATCTGGGTGGTCGTTGCTCTGGTTCTGTTCATGGTTTTCAAAAACTTTGACGGGCACGGTGCTTCGGGTGGAGTGAAGCCCATCGCCTATTCTGATTTGCTCGACGAAGTAAAAGCCAAGCGCATCAAAGATGTTGTGATCGAAGGCGCGGTGATTACCGCGACCAAAACCGATGGCGATAGAGTGAGGGCGACAGCTACCCTTCTGGATCGGGGCTTGATTGGTGATTTGCGTGACAATGGTGTTCGTTTCGACATCAAACCACCTGAAGAAGCGTCCTTTTTGCAGCAGGTGTTTATCTCATGGTTTCCGATGTTGCTATTGATTGGCGTGTGGATATTTTTTATGCGCCAAATGCAAGGTGGCGGTAAAGGCGGTGCATTTTCATTTGGTAAATCCAAAGCGAAAATGGTGGACGAAAGTAATAATACGGTCACTTTTGCTGATGTTGCGGGTTGCGATGAGGCCAAAGAAGAAGTTAATGAGATTGTCGATTTCTTGCGCGATCCAACCAAGTTCCAAAAATTGGGAGGACGTATTCCTCGCGGTGTGTTGATGGTGGGCCCTCCCGGTACAGGCAAAACCTTATTGGCGCGTGCGATTGCCGGTGAAGCGAAAGTCCCTTTTTTCTCAATTTCCGGCTCTGATTTTGTCGAGATGTTTGTGGGTGTGGGTGCGTCCCGTGTGCGCGATATGTTTGAAAACGCGAAAAAACAATCGCCCTGTATTATTTTTATTGATGAAATTGATGCCGTCGGACGTCAGCGTGGTGCGGGCATGGGTGGCGGCAACGACGAACGTGAACAAACACTGAATCAGTTGCTAGTGGAGATGGATGGCTTCGAAGCTAGTTCCGGTGTCATTGTGGTTGCAGCGACTAATCGCGCAGATGTCCTCGATAAAGCGCTGCTGCGCCCTGGTCGTTTTGACCGTCAGGTGATGGTCGGATTGCCCGATATTCGCGGACGGGAACAAATTCTTTTGGTGCATATGCGTAAAGTGCCTATAGCTCCTGATGTGAAGGCAGATATTCTGGCGCGCGGCACTCCGGGTTTCTCCGGCGCGGATTTGGCTAATCTTGTCAACGAGGCAGCCTTGTTCGCAGCGCGCCGTAATAAGCGTCTGGTGGAGATGCAGGATTTTGAAGATGCAAAAGATAAGATTTACATGGGCCCTGAGCGTAAATCCATGGTTATGCGTGAAGAGGAGCGGCGCAATACGGCGTACCACGAATCAGGCCATGCAGTAGTGGCCAAGCTGTTGCCGAAGGCCGATCCGGTGCATAAAGTGACCATCATGCCACGCGGTTGGGCGCTTGGCCTGACGTGGCAATTACCTGAGCATGACCAGCTTAGCGGATACAAAGATAAAATGCTGGAGGAAATTTCTATTTTGTTTGGCGGCCGGATCGCTGAGGAAATTTTCGTCGGTCAGATGTCTACCGGTGCATCCAACGATTTTTCGCGCGCTACCAAGTTGGCGCGTTCTATGGTGACCCGTTTCGGTATGTCGGACAGCATGGGCGTGATGGTTTACGAAGACAGTCAAAATGAAGGATTTTTTGGTGGCGCCTCTAAAACGATATCCGAAGTGACGCAACAAAAAGTCGATGCCGAAATTCGGAATATTCTTGACACACAATATGCGCTCTCTCGCAAATTGTTGGAGGAGAATCGCGACAAGGTTGAAGTCATGGCCAAGGCGTTATTAGAGTGGGAAACGATTGACGCCGACCAGATCAACGACATCATGGAAGGACGTGAGCCACGCTTGCCCAAGACAGGGATTCCCGCAAAACGGCCTACTTCGGATAACAAGCCGGGAGACATCTCGCCGAGTGCAACTGCTCCGGCATGATTCTGGTGTAGTTTTTATCTGATTAAGTCTATTTGCTCAAGTCATGATCAAGTCAAGGGTGAGAATCTGTTCTCACCCTTTTTATTTGTAAAATACAGTCGATGCGACAGTACTTCAATTGCGGACGTTACCGATTCCCCTTGCGTGGCGAAGGGGCAAGGCCGCTGGTAATGGGCGTGCTGAATGTGACGCCGGATTCATTTTCTGACGGAGGGCAATTTTATTCGTTGGAGGCAGCGTTATCGCATGCAGAGCAAATGATTGCCGATGGTGTTGACATTATTGATGTCGGTGGCGAGTCCAGCAGGCCGGGAGCCAAGTCATTGCCGATCGATGAAGAGCTGCGCCGAGTCATGCCGGTGTTATATGCCCTGCGCGATTGCGGTAAGCCCATATCCATTGATACTACCAAACCAGAAGTGATGCGCGAAGCGATGATGGCGGGAGTGGATATGATTAACGATATTCATGGTTTTCGTCGCGATCGCGCTGATCACAACGATCACAGTGATAATGTGTTGCGCATTGTCAGCGAGAGCGATTGCGCACTCTGTATCATGCACATGCAAAGCGATCCATTGACGATGCAATTGCATCCTCAGTATGAGGACGTGGTTCGGGAAGTCATCGAGTTCTTGCATGAACGCGTTGCCGAGCTGGCATTGGTCGGCGTCGAGCGGTCGCGGTTGTGCATCGACCCCGGTTTCGGTTTTGGGAAAACACTGGAGCACAACCTGACTCTGCTCAAAAATATTGGACGTATCCAGACAGAACTGGATTTGCCGCTATTGGCAGGCTTGTCGCGCAAATCGATGATTGGTACCATCACGGGGAAATTGGTGGAAGACCGTCTTGCAGGGAGCCTAGCCGCTGGTTTGGTTGCGATAGCGCACGGCGCGCAAATTTTGCGCGTACATGATGTGGCGGAAACGGTGGATGCTTTGAAGGTATGGCAAGCGGTGGGCTAATCGAGAAAAAGTAATTCGGGCGACAGCCGATGTTGATCCAAAACACGGTTAGGAACAGAAAAATAAGGAAGAAGCATGTCACGTAAATATTTTGGTACCGATGGTATTCGCGGGTGCGTCGGCACTGTGCCGATCACGCCCGATTTTGTGATGCGGCTTGGATATGCCGCAGGAAAAGTACTCGCACAATCGGCAACCGCTACGGCTAAGCCCACTGTCCTCATCGGTAAAGACACGCGTATTTCCGGCTACATGCTGGAGGCTGCACTGGAAGCGGGCTTCGCTGCTGCCGGCGTAGATGTCATGTTGTCCGGGCCTATGCCGACGCCCGCGATTGCTTATCTGACCCGCGCGTTGCGCTTGTCTGCGGGAGTGGTTATTTCGGCGTCCCATAATCCCTACCAAGACAACGGCATCAAATTTTTCTCAGCGTCCGGCAACAAGCTGCCTGATGCCGTGGAATTAGCTATCGAGGCTGCGCTTGAGGTGCCTATGGAATGTGTTGCAGCAGAAAAGCTGGGCCGGGCAAAACGGCTAGATGATGCAGAAGGCCGCTATATTGAATTTTGTAAAAGCACTTTCCCCAATGAACTCGACTTGCGCGGTCTCAAAATGGTTGTTGACTGCGCACATGGGGCGGCCTATCACATCGCGCCGCACGTATTCCACGAACTGGGCGCAGAAGTCATCGCCATCGGTAATCAGCCCAACGGCTTCAACATCAATGACGGCTTCGGTGCCACTACACCGGACGCACTGGCGCTGGCCGTGCGTGCCAACCACGCCGATCTTGGCATTGCGCTTGACGGCGACGCTGACCGGCTCATCATGGTTGATGCGGCAGGGCGCATCTATAACGGTGACGAGCTGCTGTACATGATGGTCATGGACCGTATCGCCACTGGGCCTGTGGCTGGCGTGGTCGGTACACTGATGACCAACATGGCGTTAGAAGTCAAATTCAAGAAAATGGGCCTCGATTTCGCCCGCGCCAAGGTGGGCGATCGTTACGTGCTGGAAGTCTTGCAAGAACGTGGCTGGCTGCTCGGTGGCGAGGGATCGGGCCACTTGCTATGCCTCGACAAGCACACCACCGGCGATGGCATTGTGTCGGCATTGCAAGTGCTGTCCGCCTTGAAACGCAGCGGCAAGACCCTGGCAGAATGCGTGCGCGAACTCACGCTCTATCCGCAGACCTTGATCAACGTGAAAGTTACTGCTGGATTCGACTGGAAAAAAAATGCAGCGATGGTCTCGGAAAAAGAAAATGTGGAAGGTGAGCTGGGTGACACCGGCCGGGTATTAATTCGCGCCTCCGGTACCGAGTCGCTCATCAGGGTGATGGTAGAAGCCGAAAATGCGGTGCATGCGCAAGCGATGGCAAAACGGATTGCAGATAAGATTTTTGTTTAGTTAGTTTTTTCGGTCATAGCTGGCTGAACTTCCTTCAAATATAGGCCGTTTCATCACATCCGTTAATGTGTGATGGGACGATCAAATATGCTGAGGATGTTAATTTGCATTGAGTTTTATCGCGATCAGTGCCATCACGCAAAATACGGCACCGGAATAAAAGCTAAATGCGGCCCCGAATTTAACCCACAGCAACCCAGCCAAGGGGCTGGCGATTAACATGGTCAGTCCGCATATCAGATTAAAAACGCCGAAGGCGGTTCCACGTAAGTCTTCGGGAGCTATTTTGGCGACCATCGCAGCGAGCAGTCCCTGTGTCAGACCCATATGTAAGCCCCATAGCACCACACCGATGATCACAATGGGCCAGCTGTTGCTATAGGCCAGAATGATTTCCGCAATGATTAGAACGACCAAACCGAGCGTCAATATTTTTTTCGGACCGAGTTTGTCAGATAGTTTGCCAAATGGGTAGGCCGAGAGTGCGTAGACGATATTCATGATGACCATAATGATGGGTATCCATGCCATTGCCAACCCACCTTGCATCGCGCGTAGCACCAAAAATGCTTCGCTAAAGCGCGCCATAGTAATTAGTGCGCCTATCGATACCACCCACCAGTATGCTCTGCCTAATCGTTTTAGATTTGCCCATTGGATGGGATTGTAGCGCTTGGTCGCATCCGCATTTTTTTCTGGTTCGCGTACGCCAAAAATCAAGAGAGCGACTGCGAGGAATCCGGGAATAACGGCTACCCAGAAAATAGCGCGAAAATCGTTGGCCCACCAAAGCATTAAGCCTATCGCCAATAAAGGACCGAGGAATGCGCCAACTGTGTCGAGTGATTGACGTAAACCGAATGCAGCTCCCAGCAAATGGGGTGGCGCAATATCGGCCACCAGAGCGTCGCGCGGTGCACCTCGGATACCTTTGCCGACGCGGTCTAGCATACGGGCCGCCAGAATGATGCCTGTACTCGATGCAAGGGCAAAAATGGGTTTGGTCAATGCGCCTAGGCTGTAGCCGATAATAGCCAATGTTTTGCGTTTGCCGAGATAATCGCTCAGTACTCCAGAGAATATTTTAACAATGAGCGCTGTTGCCTCCGCTATCCCCTCGATCAGGCCGATTACAAAAACACTGGCGCCCAATGTGCTCACCATATAAATGGGGAGCAGGCTATGGATCATTTCAGAGGAAATATCCATCAATAGACTGACGAAACCCAAGGCCCAAATACTTGGTGGAATTTGACGCAGAATAGGAAATTTATGGAGGATCATTTTTTATCTAAATGGGTCGGTAGCATGATGCCGGTGATCTGCCCGATGAGAAGGTGCTGCATCAATTGCACTGTCACTCACTTATAATCAGCCCATGTTCTATTCGTTTAGATGCAAAGAGGTCAGTGCAGAGGGTATTAGAGCCTTGTCTGCAATCATGCGATATGCTCTCCTGTCCGGTATGCGCTGGAATAAGCTTCTCCTACCCATTTTTTAGATCATTTTTACTTATGCAAAATAGCCGTCGTTCAGACACCCCCTGTGTCGCAGTTTGTTCGACTACGTTCGACGATGTATGCCGGGGCTGTGGTCGAACTGTGGCAGAGGTCGCGAACTGGGTATTCATGACAGAGCCGGAAAAAGAGCGCGTGTGGCTACGGATCACTGCAGATGGTTATCCACGGCGCAATTCATAAGTGCATTCGTCTGACTTTTGTATAGATTAAGCGAGTCTTCGGTTGTCTTTTTTATAGAAAAATTTTCTTCCGTCAGCCGGTAGAACAACGCCACGCTCCTTCAGAAATTCAGAAAATCTCCTGATCAATCCAACTCCTGCGCGATTATCCCTGAAGGATGCAAAGGTCGGGCTAGGATAATAACCGGATCAACGTCTCGGGATGAACGTGCCAACCTAGTAGTCCGGCCAGCCCCATATAGACGCCCAATCCTGTGGGTATCAAGGCGGTCCAGTACAACCATTTTTGACGCGTTAGTGCGGTCACGGCTAGCAGAGAAATCGCGATAGCAATCAGCGCATCCGACAGATCAAACTGATCATCCTTGAAATTGGCAGCATCGTAATCTTTTTGATCCTGGTCTGCCTGAGCCTTGAGGTCTTCTTTTTTGCGCGACTGCTCCGCCGCTATTTGGTCATAGCTTGTAATAGCGTCTTGATAGGCTTGCTTTTCAGCGCCCGTATGCGATGCGGCTGCCAGGCGCAATTGGACACTAGTCGATTTTGCGATTTCCTCCCGGATATTGCGGGCTTGATAAAAGGCCCAATGATCAAGTTTGTTCGCTTGGGCTTGCTGCATGCCCTGGACGATATTATCGTCTTTCACTTTGCAGATACCCATAAAAGTTGCGAGCATGGCGACCGTAATGGCGACGAACATATTGAGGCGCATCGAGGCGCGATCAGCGTTTTTTGATTCTTCTAACGAATCGATGGTTTCTAGGGGATCGATGTCCATAATGATTCCGGCGGGAGGTGGGGAGTGGAGATTATCTTGATCTCAAGCGGTACAAAAAATTAATGAATAATAAAATTTCTGGTATTAAAAAGACCCAATAAAGTTCTTTTTGCCAATCTCGATACCGTTATGGCGCAAAATTGCGTAAGCTGTTGAAGCGTGAAAATAAAAATGAGGCAGCGCATAGTGCAGAAGATAAACTTGACCTTTAAATTGCTTGGCGTTGGCCCCGGCGCTGGTCATGATGTCGCGCTCCTCGCTACCATTGATCTGGTCTGTGGTGAGGGTATCAAGAAAGGCGATTGTTTTGGCAATGCGTGCTTTTAATTCTGGAAAACTTTGTTCGTTGTCTTCATATTTGGGTACCTCAACTCCTGCTAGCCGAGCAGATGCACCTTTAGCGAAGTCGGCGGCGATTTGAATCTGGCGTGAGAAAGCAAACATATCTGGATACAGGCGTGCTTGTAGCAGCGCGCTGGGTTCTATTTTTTTTTCGGCGATGTGCAATTCCGCTTTATCTAGTATAGAGGACAGGCTGCCGAGAATTTGCTTGAAAACGGGAATGGAGGTAGCGTACATGGATATGGTCATTGGGGACTCCTGTGGGAAAGTGGATGGATGATAGCAAAGTCGCCGTAGTTTTGTTGATCTCTCTAAGCGAGACCACGTCAATCTATTTTAAGCGAATGAGCAAGGTATAAACGGTATTAGGGAACGTTTAAGGCATAATCTAATAAACTGCTTCAGTACGGATTTGGGCAAGATGCTTGGTGCCATTATGGAGCAAAGGTAATTTAATCTGATTGATTTCTCAAGCATCTTGAATGCTAATACGATTCCAACATCAATTGCGTTCCATTTACGGCACCCTGTTACTGGTCGTCGTTGGTGGACTGGTCATTCCTGCCTTTATTGGTAGCTATTTATTGATCGGTGTGCGAGAACAGAATGGCGCACTTACCTCGCTCAATGCGTCCTTGCAACGATACGCGAATATTCTCGCCTTGGGCATGCAGGAATCACTCTGGAGCATGCACCCTGATGCGGGGCGTGCATTGGTCGAGTCGATTAAACAGGATCCGGCTGTGCTTCAAATCAGGGTAACCGATGCAACCTACGCCGACTTTATAGTATCGAAAATTTCTGATCATCCGTTAGGAAAAATCTACAGTATCGAGCGCGACGTAATTTTGCAAGGCCATCGTATTGGCCACGTTCTTATCGAAATGACGGATGCGAGTAGTCGGCAAGAGCTACACGATAAGCAGTGGGCATACGCGACGATTCTCGTAGCGCAATTGGCAGTTTCTTTGTTGTTGATTATTTTATTTTTGCATGTGCGCTTAATTGTGCCACTCCGAAAATTGATGGGATTTTCCGATCGACTTTCCAAGGGAGATTTTGACGCGCGACTCGATCTTTTGCGGTTTGACGAACTGGGGCGTCTCGGTGGTCAACTGGAGCAAATGCGCGTGGCAATCGGACATTTATTCGATGATGCAGGACAGCGTGAAGAACGTTTTCGTTCTATTGTGATGCAAGTGCCTGGTGCTGTTTTTCGTTATAACAGCGAGGGACAAATTGAATTCGTCAGCAATACGATTGAAGAAATTTCTGGATATCCTGCAGAAAAATTTATGCAAGGCGGGGCTCGTGTTTGGCAGAATTTAGTTTTTCGCGAAGATATTTTTGAGGCCAAGCGGCAGGCTGCCGATAGATTGCGCGAACATAAATCGTATGAGATTGAATATCGCATTCTGGATGCCTTCGGCACTGAACGCTGGGTTTTGGAGAGTGGTCAGCCAGGCGGCCAGCCACACGACACCATCAAAAAAGTCGATGGAATTTTGGCGGATATCACCGAGCGTAAACGCAATGAAATGCAAATACAGGCATTGCTGACAGAGCAGGCCGTTATTCTCGACAATGTGCTGGTTGCTGTGATGTTTGTTCGAAGGCGTGTCATTATTTCGGTGAATCGTCAATTTGAAACGCTGTTCGATTATGAGTCGAGAGAGATTGTGGGGAAAAGTAGCGCGCATATCTATTCGACGTCAGAGGTGTTCGACAAAGTTAGCATAGAAGCCTACGCTGCGATCAGTAAAGGTGAGAGTTACAGCGATGATTTTCTTTACAAGCGAAGAGATGGCTCAGTTTTTTGGGGAACATTAAAGGGATGCGCCATGGATTCGGCGCATCCCGAAGACGGTAGTATTTGGGCCATTGCGGATATCTCGGCGCGTAAGCGGTCGGAAGAAAAGCTGCGGTTGGCGGCTAAAGTATTTGAGAACATTACTGATGGCGTCATCGTGACCGATCTGCGTGGGGAGATCGTGGCGGTCAATTCGGCATTTACGTCCATTACAGGCTTTGCCGAAGACGAGGCCGTTGGACAGACCCCCGCTATTCTTAAATCGGGACGGCAGGACGCGATGTTTTATGAAGCGCTTTGGGCCGCTTTAGGTGAATCTGGATTTTGGCGCGGGGAAATTTGGAACAGACGGAAAAATGGTGAGTTGTTTCTCGAGTGGTTAACGATTAGCGTAGTGCGTGACGAAGACGGAAATGGAACGCATTATGTCGGCGTTTTCAGCGATATTACCTTGTTCAAAGAAGCGCAGGAAAAACTCGACCATTTGGCCCATCATGACCCGCTCACAGGTTTGCCCAATAGACTTCTTTTTAATGATCGCCTGACGCATGCCATTCATCGCGCCAAACGTGAAAAAAATCAGTTGGCGCTGTTATTCATTGATCTTGATCGCTTTAAAAATGTTAATGATACGTTGGGCCACCATGTTGGCGACGAGCTGTTGAAGCAGGTTTCTTCAGCCTTGTCAGAAGTGGTACGTGTTGGTGACACACTGGCGCGGTTAGGTGGTGATGAATTCATCATGCTGCTTGAGGATGTGGATGGAACGTATGGCGCGGGCATGGTCGCAAAAAAGATGATGGCAGTATTCGAGAAGCCATTTATGCTCGCTAATCATGAGCTATTTGTTACATGCAGTGTCGGCATTAGTGTATTCCCGATGGATGGCGATGACCTGCATGTTTTGATGCGCAATGCAGATGTGGCTATGTATCAGTCTAAGGAGCATGGGCGCAATGCCTATCGTTTTTATGCGCCCGAGATGGTCGGCGAGTCTGTCAAACAATTGCGGCTGGAAAGCCTGTTACGTCATTCGATTGAATATGGCCAAATTTCTCTCGATTATCAAGCGCAAGTGGATATCCAGTCTGGGCAGTTGATTGGTGTCGAGGCTCTGGCGCGCTGGCATCACCCGGAATTGGGTGTGGTACCGCCGATCAAGTTTATTCCGATTGCCGAAGATAGCGGATTCATTAATCAGCTCGGTGCGTGGGTGTTGCGTGAGTCGTGTCTTCAAATGAAACGATGGCAAGAAGCAGGGCTGCATGTGCCGAAAATTGCGGTCAATCTATCGGTAAAGCAATTTGAACGTGGCAATGTGGTGGAATTGGTTTCTACTATTCTGGAAGAAACTGGGCTAGCGCCGCACTGTCTTCAACTGGAGGTAACGGAGTCGGTCATCATGAATACCGGAGATTCAGTGGCTTTTATTAATGGCTTGTTTTCGATCGGCGTCGGCTTGGCAATTGATGATTTTGGTACGGGCTATTCTTCGCTGGCTTATCTGAAACAGTTGCCGGTGCAAACGCTCAAAATAGACCGTTCTTTTATTCAAGATATTTCGACCGACCCCAATGATGAGGCGATTGCCATCGCCATTATTCAGCTCGGCAAAAGTTTGAATTTATCCGTAATCGCAGAAGGAGTCGAGACTGAAGAACAAGCGCGTTTCTTAGTGCGACACGGTTGTAATTTTGCGCAAGGTTTTTTGTATAGCCGACCGATGCCCGCGCAAAAATTTCTTGAACAATGGGGACCACAACTGATTGACAAGTGAACCAGGCCCTGAGCGGTTGGTTAGGGCCTTATTTTTACTTGATGTATCACCAGTTACGGTTGTGCAAAGGTTTTTTACGAACCAAAATATTGCGCCATCAGGTCCCGAAATAATGGGAAGATCAGGCTAGAGAATTTCTTTTATCACCCGACGCAAATTATTGTTTACTTGCCACGCTTTGTATTCGGCATTGGTGGGGATTGCCCCACTCAAATCTTCATCACGCGTTGTTGCCCGTGCCGTTAATAGCCGTTCAGCAACGCTCAGACTAGGTAAGACCGTACCGAAGAAAGCCACCGTGTCGCCGCGTTGCAGCAGCAATGTGGGGAAATCGTCGACATCGAAATCACCTACGACTTCTGCTTGATCCTCGATATCGATCCAGATAAATTTTTTGTCCGAATGCTGTTCCGCCAATGCATCAAAAATTGCACGATAATCGCGGCAGGAACCACACCAGGCTGCGCACAGGCAAGCAACCACCCATACCTCGTCTGTCATCAAATCCGACAGGGCGGCACGATTGTGATGGTCGAGCGTAAAGCTGGTCATGAATTTAAGGTGAGGCCGAAAAATAGAGGGGACGACATGACTGTGTGGGCATTGCTGAATGTGGGCACTCTCGTATTTTAGCGTGCTACGAAGTCGTTCAGAAATAACTGTCGCATTTGGATCAGCTCTGGTGGACACGCCGGAGCATTGTTCGCCGCTGCCGCCGCCCGCTATGATTCTTGTTCTCCCCTAGCAGAAATATCGTCTTGCAGGACAGTATCGTTACGCAGATCAATGGGATGGGTTCAAAATTCTTGCCGCACTTCCCGCCAGAGCTGCCCAAACGCTACACTTATTTCTGAACGACATCCTACGATGATATGAGCGTGCAAGTGGTGCATTGTTCGGATATTTTTATGTCGATATTCCCCAAATTGTGTGGTGCGCCGGACTGCGTTGGCGCGGTAAAATACGCTATGCCCGTTATCCTCGCCATTGAAACCTCTTCCGAACTTGCGTCGGCCGCATTGCTCTGCGGCGAACAGGTTTTCTCTCGTGAATCGGGCGGGGTACAAACCCATTCCCAGACAATTTTGCCGATGGTGCAAAGCCTCCTCGCGCAGGCAGAGATTCGATTGAGTGCATGTGATGCGATTGCTTTTGGCGCAGGTCCCGGCTCTTTCACTGGGGTGCGTACGGCTTGCGGTATTGCGCAAGGCTTGGCTTTTGGCGCGGATCTCCCGGTAGTATCGGTAGTGACTTTGATGGCCGTGGCCGAGGCGTGTCGTCTGGCAACGCAGGCAACCGATGTCTTGGTGATATTGGATGCGCGGATGAATGAAGTCTATTGGGCGCAATATCGGTATCCCATTTCCGGCGATGGTTGGCAGGTCATTATCGAACCGACTTTGTCCGCCGCTGGCGCTGTGATTCCTCAAGGTGAAGTGGTCGCTTGCGGCAATGGATTGAGTGCTTATGCGGCTGCTTTTGATCCGACGCTTTTGGGGAAGCGGGTTTTCCCCAACGTGGTGCCGCATGCGGTGCAGATCGCACTGTTGGCAAATCAATTTTTTGCACGCGGCCAGGCCGTCATCGCACGCGATGCGCAGCCGCTTTATTTGCGAAATAAAATTGCACTGACGACGGCAGAACGCATGGCGAAAGTAACGGGGGTGACGGCATGAGCGCGATTGGGTCACAGATTTTTATGGATCGCATGCGACCGGCCGACATTGCCAGCGTGTTGGCAATCGAGATTGATGTCTATCCACATCCCTGGACGCGGGGAAATTTTATCGACTCCATCAACAGCGAGTATGAGGCATGGATCGCGCGTGATGAGGAGGGCGCATTGATGGGATATTTTTTAGTAATGATGGCCATCGATGAGGCCCATCTGCTCAATGTTTCGGTGCGGCGTAACTTACATGGTCAGGGCTTCGGGCGAATGTTGCTCGATAAAATTGCTACGTTGGCGCAAGAGATGGGTGCGACGTCGATCTTGTTGGAAGTAAGGCCGTCGAATATCCGGGCGCTGGCAATTTATCGTCACTATGGTTATGTTCAAGTGGGTCTGCGCAAAGGCTACTATCCGGCAGCAAACAAAGTGCGAGAAGACGCTATTGTGATGAGATTTTCTTTATGAGTCGGATCGCAGATCGCAGAGATATTTTTCTAAATGAAATCGGTATCGGCCCTCGCTGGAGGCGTCGTTCTTCACCGCCTGCCGAAGCTCGATTTTCGGACGTGACAGTTCAGGTTGATGATTCCGTCGCTGCTTTACCGATGAATATAGTGAGTAAGATGAGTTGGCTCCAACTTAACAATGTTGTACTTACTTGCCAAGCTTGTGGTCTTTGTAACACAAGGACGAATGCGGTGTTTGGTGTGGGGGATGAAAAGGCAAAGTGGCTTTTTGTGGGGGAGGGGCCTGGGTATCACGAAGATCGACAGGGGGTACCTTTTGTCGGGCCATCGGGCAAGTTGCTCGACAATATGTTGACCGCAATGGGCTTAAAGCGTGGGGAGAATACCTACATCGCCAATATCGTCAAATGCCGGCCAGTCGCTGTGAACGGAGGTGACCGTGCACCCACGGAAGAAGAAGCCGCCGCTTGCCGACCTTATCTAGAGCGTCAAATTGCATTGATCCAGCCCTCTATCATCGTTGCATTGGGTAAAACGGCGGCCTTGTCGCTGTTGGGCAGCGGTCCCGATGTGTCTGTGTCGGCATTGCGCGGATCGGTACACCGTTATGGTGGACCTGACGAGAAAACCATTCCCCTGGTGGTGACTTATCACCCCGCCTATTTGTTAAGGCGCCCTGCAGAAAAGGCCAAGGTATGGGCTGATTTGTGTCTGGCGCAGCAAGTTTATGCCGGATGATGTCGGGGGCATGTTTGAGCCTTGCCAACGATTATTTCATCAGCGCTGGAATCACCTCAACGATTCCCATGTACGTGCTTTGGCATGGTTGCTGGACTCCCCCGATTTGCTTGATCCTCTTGCATTGCAATGGCAAGGAAAAATTGCGTCGCTAAAGGGGGAGAGGGATGAGGAGCCGGTAGATCAAAACATCAGGAATTGGTTGGCTGATCTTGATCAGGCTCCCGGCGCATTGCATGCCCATCTGAATACCCAATCTTGCACCCGGCTCGGACGATATGCCGAAAAATTGATCGCTTTTTATTTTGAACATAGAGGTACTTTGGTTGCGCATGGAGTACAAGTACGCGAGGCTAAAAATAATACGATAGGCGAATTCGATTTTTTGCTGCGTCATGAGCAGGGGCTGGTGCATTGGGAGTTCGCAACTAAATTTTATTTGTTGGCGCAGCGCGGCGAGGGCCAAACAGCCGGCATAGAAGAAGATAATTTTGTCGGCCCCAACCTGGCTGACAGTTTGGGTCAAAAAATACGTAAAATAATTGGTCAGCAATTAGCGCTGGGCCAACATCCTGCTGCACAAGCTCATTTGCCGCAACCGCTGGTATCGGCGCAGGCGTTAGTGAAAGGCTGGCTTTTTTATTCTCCTAATGACATGCCGCTATCCACATCGATATCGGGTATTTCGGCATTACACTGCCGTGGATTCTGGTGTGCGTACTCCGAGCTGGATAAGGAATTAGGCGACGCCGCATCAGAGCATTACATTATTTTGCCCAGACTTGACTGGTTAGCCCCCGCCAAGGTGGTGCCGCAGAGGTCATTGCGCAAGGATCAATTGCAGGCGGCGTTGCGTACCTATTTTTCTGAGAACACGATGCCTGTTCTGCTGGCGATATTGCTGCGCCGAGGCGAATCGATGCTGGAATGTCGGAGGGGATTCATTGTTCCTGACGGATGGGGCGATAGGGCGCAGCAAAGTTTTCTTTAGACTACGGTATGTCAATTGGCGATTTGAAAATCTTGGATGGGAGGGCCGTTTTTCTGTGCCACTGCCGGTTTGTCTGGCGTGTTTGAAAGTTGCACTGGTGTTTATTTAAACGGCGTAAGAGGCGTTGTTCCTGCATTCGTTGATTTTTTGTTTGATGTTCAAGAGGCGTGCGACAATAAGCACCTTTCGCCTGTGGCGCAGATAATTTCAATGCGTATTCATGTCACGGGCGGCCTTACACCTTGCCCCATTTTTTCGGGGAGCTCGATTAAAGTTTTTTAGCAATACTACTTATCATGATGCATCCAGAATACATACTTACTTTGTCATGCCCAGACCAGCGTGGAATTGTTCATCGCGTTTCTGGATTTTTGGCCGAGCGAGGTTGCAATATTATCGACTCTGCGCAATTTGGCGATGCGCAGTCGCAATTGTTTTTCATGCGCGTCCATTTTTCGCTGGAAAATACAGCAGTTTCTGATGCAGCGCTGCGTGCAGATTTCGCCGTGCTGGCGACAAGCATGCAAATGAATGGTCAGCTGCACGATGCACGTCACAAGCCGCGCGTGATGTTGATGGTGTCTAAAATCGGCCACTGTCTTAATGATTTGCTGTTTCGCTACAAGAGCGGGTTGTTGCCCGTGGAGATCCCCGCCATCGTCTCCAATCACATGGATTTTTACCAGTTGGCGGCCAGCTATAACATTCCATTTCATCATCTGCCATTGGCTGCGGGCGCATCCGATAGTGCCAAGCTGGAGCAAGAGGCCCGTGTGTTGGATATTGTAAAGACACAGAATATTGACCTGGTCGTGCTGGCGCGTTATATGCAGATTTTATCGCCTTCATTGTGCCAAGCTGTGAGAGGTAGGGCGATCAATATCCACCACTCTTTCCTTCCCAGTTTTAAAGGCGCCAAACCCTATTTTCAGGCGCATGAACGTGGCGTGAAATTGATTGGTGCGACGGCGCATTTTGTGACGGGCGATCTGGATGAAGGCCCCATTATTGAGCAAGACGTAGAACGAGTAGAGCATGGTATGACGGCCGATACACTCACCGCTATTGGCCGGGATGTAGAAAGCGTCGTACTGGCGCGTGCAGTTAAATGGTTTGTTGAACATCGTATTTTGTTGAATGGGCATAAAACCGTAGTGTTCAAATAATTCCCCGAGCACATTTCGGATATTCATTGTTCCTGTTTTTTACTTTAGCTGAAAATTTTCACGAAACGATGGCGCTTAAAGCAACGATTTACAAAGCCGATCTGCAAATTGCCGACATGGATCGCAACTACTATCAGAGCCATGTCCTGACATTGGCGCGCCATCCGTCGGAAACCGATGAGCGCATGATGGTGCGTTTATTGGCCTTTGCCCGTTATGCACATGAGGCATTGACGTTTACCAAGGGATTATTTGATGTCGATGAGCCCGATCTGTGGCAAAAAGATTTGACGGGCGCGATTAAACTCTGGATTGAAGTCGGGCAACCCGATGAAAAACGCATCCTCAAAGCATGTGGCCGTGCAGAACAAGTCGTGGTCCTCAGTTACGCCAGCAATAGCGGTATTTGGTGGGGAGGGATTAGTTCTCGCGTCGAGCGTGCAAAAAATCTCACTGTAATTAACCTGCCGTCTAGTACCAGCCGCGAATTGGAAAAGCTGGCACAGCGCAATATGCAACTGCAATGCACGATACAGGATGGGCAGATTTGGCTGACCGGCGGGGATGAGACGGTGCAGATCGATTTGGTGACGGTGAAAGCACCATCGGCTTTTTGATGTAGTGGCCTTAGCATCGTTGAAACGTTCGGGCGATAGCGATAGGCCATCAGGGGCAGTGCACCATTCCCGCGTTTGCGGGGGTGGAAATGGCTCTTAAAAAACACCACCGAATCGCATGATTTTCTGCCTATTTTTCAAGCGGGTTGTTTTGAGGCGATGAGTTTCATGCCCATTCTTTCGGTGCGTGGTGGCAGAGGCTGCAATCCGTAAGTGCGATGACGTTTCACAAATCGTATTTACGGGCTGATCTCTGGCTATAATGAAAAGCAGAAACCTCGCCTCTTTTCTCGATTGGGTTATACCGTGTTTTTCGAAGGTATAACCGATTGGAGTCAGACGCCATGCGGGTTTCAAGGGGAAAGAAACTGAAGCCCCACTTTTTGGGGTACCGGTTAATTTTGAAAAATGTTAAATTAAATCGTTGAGGCTGTATTTTTAGTCTAACAATGCGTAAACGAACTTCCCCTCCAAAACGTAGCTAGACATTCCTCGTCATCATGAAAAAACTGTTCGTCATTTTCTTCTTGCTTTGCACCGTTGCATCAGCTGCGACCCTACCCAAGGGTGCTCCCAAGGCCCTCATCGATCAAGTACAACGTCTCACCGAGCTACTGAGAATAGCTACGCCGTTGGGTATCCCGCTGCCACAATGGTCCAAATGATCAAAGTCAGTAAGGATGAAGAGCTTGCGCTGGCGGTCTTCACCGTGGAAGAGTTTGGAGGGGGCAATAGTCACACTCAATTTTTCGCGGCGTTTACGCTCGACACCGATGAGGATGGAAAACGTCCCCATTTCACGCTAATTAACGTCATTCCAGTTGCCGGCAAAGGATGGCGCGGCGTTCAGAATCTAAAAATTAAAATCACCGCAGGCTCAAAAGGCGGAGAGAAGGTTATTTCTTTTGAGGCCTACGAAGCTGGTTCCAAACGAGCTGATTCGCTACACGGACAAATTCGAAGATCCGAACTTGCCCGGAGTGCTGGAGGTGAGGGTGTCCCTGAAGCCGGTGCTTTGTGGAACTGAGTTGAGCGTCACCCAGAGCGGTATCCCCGCCATCATTCCTCTGGAAATGTGCTACCTCGGTTGGCAGGAGTCGCTCGCACAACTGGCGACACTCGTCGAACCTGAGATTCCGGGCTAGCTACTTACAATTCAATCCAGAGGATCGCCAGCAAGCTGGCGCATTGCGGCGATGACGGTTGTGTGAACCAAGGAACACTCTCGGTCGGTTGGTGCCTGCTGCGACAATCGCTCGAAAAATTCCCGTGCCAGCTAAAATTCTGGAGGCATCGCCAAAATTTATGTAAAGAGCAGGATAAAAACGCGCTTAACAACCCGCATCTCGCATCATCTTATCGGCATCCCGTTGTTGTTGCCGCAGGTCTTCCATCGTTGCCGAATCGCCGCCGCTGCGTTGATTTTTGCGAACCATTTCCATTGCCGCAGTGATGTTGTCGCAACGGGTTTTTTTGGTGCTATCGGCGGTGCTTCCTTTGGCAGAGGATTGTTTTTCCGTGGGTTCGGAGGCCGATTCTGCGCTGGTGCTTGAAGAGGCGGGAAGCGCGCCGCGTTTATCCTTACGTTGCCAGTTGGCGGCATTACGTTCTCTTTCTTTCTCTGCCATGCAGTCAGCCTCCACGCCGGAGCGTACTTCACTGGAGGTACCGCTGCGTGCATAGACATCCTCGATGAGTTGTTTTTCGCTGGCGGTGCGGGCGGCAGCAAGCGCTATTTCTTCTGTGCGGCCTCCCTCTCTCGCCCATTTAATTTTTTGTGCGTCGACGCCTAGCCGTGCGCATTGGACATCGGCCGATGTTTTTGTGCCGACTGCCTGCGCAGTATTATTGCTGATGCCTACGACGACTTTGCTATCTTTGCCTTCGCAAGGACGATCCTGATAGGTGCTGCCGCAGCGAAACATCTGTTGTGCAGACACGGAGGCGCAGAGGAGCATACCCAAACCGGCCAGCAACAATTTGCAGAGGGCTGTGTTTACTCCCGTTGTCTGGCGTGGAGATAAGGAGGGGTGAGTAATAGGACAGGTGGTCATGTTGTTGTTTTCTCGTCGCGCAATTCGCGCCTTAGAATTTTTCCGACATTGGATTTTGGCAGGTCGGTACGAAATTCGATGTGCTTAGGTCGTTTGTATCCGGTTAATTGTTCCTTGCAATACGTCATCAATTGCTCTTCAGTCAGGCTCGGGTCTTTGCGCACGACAAAGAGTTTCACCGCTTCGCCACAATGTTCGTCCGGCACGCCGATGCAGGCGCATTCCAACACCCCCGGATGGGCGGCGATAACCTCTTCGATTTCGTTGGGGTACACATTGAAGCCGGAGACCAAGATCATGTCTTTCTTTCGATCCACGATGCGAACATAACCGCGTTCGTCCATGATGCCGATATCACCCGATTTGAAAAAGCCATCAGCGGTCATTGCTTTGGCTGTTTCATCGGGACGCTGCCAGTACCCGACCATCACTTGCGGTCCGCGAATAGCGATCTCGCCGCGTTCGCCGAGCGCTACCGGTTGACCGGCGTCATCGAGAATGACAATCTCAGTCGAGGGAACGGGCAAACCGATGGTGCCGGAGAACTCGGTGGCGTCGGTCGGGTTGGCCGTTGCAACGGGTGAAGTTTCCGAAAGTCCATATCCCTGCACAATGGCGCAGCCGGTCACTTTGAGCCATCTGTCTGCGACCGATTGTTGTACTGCCATGCCGCCACCAAACGACAGTTTGAGAGCGGAGAGGTCGAGCTTGGCAAACTCGGGGTTGTTGAGCAAGCCGTTGTATAAGGTATTGACTGCCGGGAGTAAATTGATTTTGTATTTGCCCAGTACTTTGATAAAACCGACTATGTCGCGGGGGTTCGGTATCAGGATGTTCATGCCGCCTAAACGCGTACCCATCAAGCAGCAAATAGTCAACGCAAAAATATGATACATCGGTAATGCGCAGACAAAAATAAGGGGATCGACCTGAGGCGATTTGTTCAAAGCAGGTTGTATCCAGGCTTCATTTTGCAAGACATTGGCGATGATATTACGGTGCGATAAAGCGGCGCCTTTCGATATGCCCGTGGTGCCGCCGGTGTATTGCAAGAAGGCGATGTCGTCATGTTGCAGCGTCACCGGCGTCATCGTCATGCCGGATGCTTGAGACAACATTTTGTTGAACGGAATAGCAGTGGGAAGGGAGAAGGCGGGGACGAGTTTCTTTTTGTGGCGCACCATGAAATTGACGATGCCGCCTTTTACGACACCGAGTAAATCACCCATGCTGGCTACGACCACATGCCTGATGTTGGTTTTGCCCAGAACCTGCTCTAGCGTGCGGGCAAAGTTCTCCAGCACGATAATGGCTTCGGCACCGGAGTCGTTGAGCTGATGTTCCAGCTCGCGTGGTGTGTATAGCGGGTTTACGTTGACGACCGTATAACCGGCACGCAGAACGGCTGCAATGGCGATGGGATATTGCAGGACGTTGGGAAGCATGATGGCGACGCGCGCCCCTTTTTGCAGGCCTTTATTTTGCAACCAGGCCGCGATTTTTTTCGACTCCGCATTGACTTGCGCATAAGTGAGGCGCTGGTCCATTGACACGTAGGCATCTCGCCCCGCGTATTTTTGGAAAGCCTCTTCCATCAGATCGACAAGGGACTGGTACCGATTGCAATCAATTTCTGCAGGGACGCCGACGGGATACGACTTTAGCCAAAACTTTTCCATGGATTCCCTTTTTGTTTTGTCTGTATTGAGTTTGGGTTGCGTGGCCGTGCGACTTGCTCTCTTTTTCATGTTCTCAAATAAATCGATGTGACCCGTTCTGGCCATCGATTTTTTTGCCGCAATAACAATCCTATCTGGCACAGCGTCAGGATGCAAGCGCTTTGCACAATAGCGGAGCATCTTTGCCGGTGTGCGCTTCTGGAATCTAGCCTGCCCCAATCATTGCCTGCCTTTAAATTTGTGAGGAATTGTGAGGAACAATCTTCGACAGGGATGCAATTGTTCCTTGCAGACCAAAATTCTGCGCGATTATCTCCCGGATTTGTGCAAAGGTCGGGCTAGCATTACTCTGGCTCAGAATGCGATATATCGTCGGAAATATTCATGCAAAAATCGACCATTACCTGTCCGCTAATCTCCTGTATGGATCCGTCTTTTCGCAAGCGCGTCACGATTTTTTCGGTGCTTGAATGTTGTTTGATTCGGATATCCGGGGCATGGGTGCGAAATGCGTCGCCAATGGTTTGACGGACGCGGCTGATGAGTGCGTGTTCGGCAATGGCGGTAGTGTCCACTCTGGCTTCGACATGAAAAATTTCACCCGTATCTGGGCTTGCTTCTGATGCGGTGGGTTCTTCAGGAGCCTCAAAAAATTGTGCGACAGTTTGATTAAATTCTCGATATGTTGTGACGCAATATTCCACTTTGATTTTTGGGAAAAAATGTTGAAGCACGAGCGAACCCCTAATCCGATTCGGGTCGGTAGTCATAATGACCAAACCATCCGCATCTTCTTCCAGTACCAACCAATGGTTATGCTCGACGTAGACGCGTTTAAAATTTTTTAAGGCTTCTGGCTTGTGTCTTTCCGTCAGATACGGTTCATAGTAAACGCCAAAAAATTGAGCGAGCGACTCACCAATTTGAAATGGCTGGACCTGAAATTCATCGATCAGCACATCTTCTATGTGCAGGCCTTTGCGCCGTGCCGCGCGTGCCGCCAGGTCCAGCTCGGGCAGCGATATAACCGCGTTAGCCACCAAAGGATCGTACTTGGTTTGAATCAGCAATGGCGGTGTGAGGCGGTTGGCGAATGCCACGGCTAGGGTCTCGCATATTTCCTTCAGCCCCTCCACCATCATGGATGAAAATGCCTCGCCGGAGCGATTGTTAATCAGTTGAAGTACGCCTAGTAACTCACCCGTATCTGCTCGGAGTATGGGACCGGCCAACATTTGACGCGTCACATAGCCGGTACGCATGTCTACTTTTTTCAAAAATTGTAGTCCGGGCGAATAAGCTTTTAATTCCGCATCATCGTAGACATTGCGTAGATTGACGTTTCTCCTTGAAAGCGCCACGTAACCGGCGATACTTTTTTCAGAAATCGGTAAAGAAAAATCCCGGAACGATTTAAGGCCCGTTTTTACCTTGGAATCGATCGAGGTTTTTGTGTCGCTCACTGTATATAGGGTGAGCCTGTCGCAATCGAACTGATCACAGATATCACCGGACAGCTCGACGATGATTTGATCGATATTGCTGGCCGCATGAATTTTATTGGAAATGGTTTGCAATTTTTTGAAAAAAGAGAGGCGATCACTGACGCTATTTTCGTTGATGATTTCGCCGGTTTTTTGGTATTGCATAGAGGGACCTCGTTGATGTCAGCATAGTGCGCCGCAGCTTGCCAACATTATGTCGTCATTGGCTCCCGCTGCCTTGTATCTTTTAAAGATAAATACGAAACAGTCACCGATTTTACGCCCTAACCTCTTGAGGGATTATTTTTTTCAAGGTTAAAATCCAGCCTGTTTTGGCGGAGTTGGCCGATCTATTGACTCATCCATTTCGTATCGGGTCCGTGGGCGCCAGTTGCCGGCTGGGTATTTTGAACTTGCGGGGATGCATCCGGTTGTGCCGGCTGCAGAAATGGTACCTCTTGTGCAAGACGTTTCTGGCGTTCGGAACGACTCAGGCCAGCCAGTGTTTTGACGGCGGCATAAAAATCGGCATAGTTTTTATGCCGCGCTAACAAGGCGCGAAACCCCGGCACTAAATCATGATAAGTCGCTACCGCTGCGAGATGCGCATTCGATAACGGCTCGGCAAACCAGCCGTCGTATCCCGTATAACCACCCCAGGTAATTTTCAGATGTTGGTAATCCTCTTGCAGCGCGGCAAAAATATACTGCTTTATCGTAAATTTTTCTTTATCCCCGGCGACGCTTTGATAGTTCCGTTCCAGCGCTGCGCGGTGCTTTAGAAGCAAGGCTAAAAAATTTTCCTTCCTTCGGTTTATTTCAGCATGGCGGAGGCGCATCTTTTCGTCGCCATAGATCGCAAGCCAGCGCTGCACGCCCGCTTCTTCCACTGCTGTGGCAAACGATTCGTTAAATTGCGAATCGCCTTTGATGTAGACCACTTGATGCGCCAGCTCATGAAATACGAGCCGTGCCAGCTCGCTGTCGGGAGAGCGAATATAGGTGGACAGGAAAGGGTCGTTAAACCAGCCCAATGTCGAATAAGCCGGTACGCCAACGACCCGTACATCGTTACCCTTTTTGCGTAGTTCCGTTGCATAGTTTTGGGCGGCATCTTGGTCGTAATATCCCCGATAGCTAACGCACCCAGCAATGGGAAAGCACCATTCCAGCGGCTTGAGCGATAAGGCCGGCGTGGCGACCACATTCCACAAAACGTAAGGACGTTTCAGGTCCGTGTAGGTTTGGTAACTGCCGTTATCGGGCAACGCTAATTCCCGTATTGCAAACTGGCGAATGCGTTTGGCCATTGCCAGGCGTTCCTTGATCTGAACGTCGGTGGCCGCATCGCTGAGCCAGCTATCTACCGGCCTTGCCTCTGCTAGCAACGTATATTGACCGCGAACTGCTTGTGCGTAATAGGACATGTCAGCGCATCCGCTACAGAACAAAAGCACGGCGTAAGAGAAAAACCACAGAAACCATAGCGAAATTTTTCGCCTCATGGCACGACGCTTTCCACCTGTACCAGTACGTCGTAAAAAGTCGCGGCATTTCCCATGTCAGTCAAGCGCTGACTGGTTACCTCGTTAGCATTTTTTCCGTCGGAAGCGAGTTTTTTCCACCAGATCGATAAGCCGACCACCAGGCCGCGCCGTGCCCTGTCGGTGATGCGCACTTTGGAGACATATGATCCGCGCTGATTGAATATGCGTACCTGACACCCATCGGCGATGCCACGTGCAGCGGCGTCCATCGGGTGCATATCGAGATGCGGCTCCCCTTCAGTAGCGCGTAAGCTTTGTACATTGACGAAGCTTGAATTCAAGAAATTTCTGGCCGGTGGAGAGATCATCGCTAGCGGGTATTTTTCGGCCAGGTGGGGATTGCTGGTCACCGATTCATACGGCGCGATATAGGTCGGCAAAGGATCGAGAGCATCGGCAATCATGCGCTCGCAATAGAACTCGCATTTACCGGAGGGGGTGGGGAAATTTCCGTTCGCAAATGGCGCATCGGGCACAGCGAGTTTTTTCCAGCCGCTGTGTTTCAGCGAATCCCAGTCGATGTGAATTGCACGCGCATCCTGACGGTTGATCGCTTGCGCGGCCAACGTATCATCGCTCTCAGAAAAACATGGATCGTTGAATTCCATCCGCTTTGCCAGCAGACGAAAAATCTCGGTGTTTGGTTTGGCTTCGCCCAAAGGGGTGATCGCGGCATTGTTCGCCACCACGTACAGGTGGCCGTAAGAAGTGTGTACGTCAATGTGCTCTAGTTGCGTGGTGGCCGGTAAAATTATATCGGCATAGTCAGCGCTATCGGTTTGAAAATGCTCCAGCACTACCGTAAACAAATCTTCGCGCATGAAACCCTCCAGCACTTTGCCCGACTCCGGCGCGACCGCAAGGGGATTGGCGTTATAGATAATCAACGCTTCAATTTTTGGACCGAATTGCTGTGATGAGGGTCTTAATAAATCATCGCCAATGGTGCTCATATTGATCGTGCGCGTCGCCTTGTTGAGCATCAGATCCGGGCGCTGTAAAGCAGCTGTATTTTTAGGGAAAGAGCCAGAAGAAGAAAGCTGCACACCGCCCGCAGCCAGTCGCCAGGCACCCACCAGTGCCGGCAAGCACGCGATATTGCGCACCCCCATGCCACCGCCGTGCGTGCGTTGCATGCCGTAATTGAGGCGGATCGCGGTTGCATCGCCGCGCCTGGCGCTATTGCCATATTCACGCGCCAGTTGCACGACTTCTTCGATAGTAATGCCGCAGATAGTAGCTACTTTTTCTGGCGGCCATTCCAGCGCACGTTGTTTAAGTTGTTCAAAGCCGAGCGTATGGCGTGCGATGTAATCGTGGTCGATTACGTCCTCGGTGATGAGCACATGCATCATTCCCAGGGCGAGCGCGCTGTCGGTACCGGGTAACAACGCAATATGTTGATCGCATTTTTCTGCGGTCAGCGAGCGATAGGGATCGATGGCAATCAGCTTGGCACCGCGTCGTTTTGCTTCTTGCGCTCGCATCCAAAAATGCAGATTGGACGCAATCGAATTACTGCCCCAGATCAGGATGAGTTTGGCATGTTGAAATTGTTCCAGATCGGTGCCGACACTGGCTCCTATGGTGTATTTGTAGCCCGCCGCACCAGCCGATGCGCAGATGGTGCGGTCTAGCAGGGATGCGCCGAGTCGATGGAAAAACCGTGCCGCCATCGATTCGCCTTGTACCTGCCCCATTGTCCCGGCATAGCTGTAGGGTAGGGTCGCTTGCGGATCATGCTCCGCAATTTTTTTCAGGCGCGTGGTAATGGTGTCGATTGCCTCGGCCCAGCTGATGGGAGCAAATTTTCCTTCCCCTTTCTTGCCGATGCGCTTCATGGGCGTAAGCAGGCGCTCCTTGTGATACGTGCGCTCGGTGTAGCGAGCGACTTTGGTACACAGTACGCCGGAAGTCGGCGGATGGTCCGGGTCGCCTTTTACTTCAACGGCAACACCGTCTTTAACGGTGATCAGGAGTGCGCAGGTATCGGGACAGTCGTGCGGGCAGGCGGCGCGGATGGTTGAGGTTGGCATGATCAATAATGAATGGGCGATAAATGAATGGGTGATAAATGAGGTCGAGTAGTTTTTGATTACTGGCTACTGTAAACCATCTTGTGATAATAACGTGGCCGCGCATCTAAAAATCTGGTTTGTCGTTTCACAGAATAAGAGAATGCGGTAACTCGCCTAAGCAAGCGTGCTTTGCGTAACAGATTGGTTTTGCTGCCGGTGGGCGCAGCGGCACTCTACAATGCCCGGGAGTCTTGCTTGCAATTGTCCTTCCACAGAGCGTTTTTCGGTAGCAGACCCCGATAAGTTTGGCGTAAGATGCTTGGCGTAAGATGTGCGGTAATGCACATGCTGTTAAAGCGCCACTGTCACGCTATGCAATATCAATCCAAAATGATGAATTATTATCGGAAATAACCCGGAATCCAGTCATGAATTTGCTCGACCCCATCATCTCTTTCCATCGTGAACTGCAAGAAATCCGGCGCGATTTGCACGCGCATCCCGAACTGTGTTTTGAAGAACATCGCACCGCCGATATGGTCGCCGCCAAGCTCACCGAATGGGGCATTCCGATACTGCGTGGCATGGGAGAAACCGGCGTGGTCGGCATCATCAAAAAAGGAGCGAGTCCACGTGGCATCGGCTTGCGCGCGGACATGGATGCATTACCTATCCAAGAGACCAACACCTTTTTCCACAAGTCGCAACATGCCGGAATCATGCATGCCTGTGGGCACGATGGCCACATGGCTATGTTGTTGGGCGCTGCCCATTATCTCGTTCAGCATGGCCGATTTGATGGCACGGTATACGTGATTTTTCAACCGGCGGAAGAGGGCGGCGGCGGGGCAAAAAAAATGATTGATGACGGGCTGTTTAGTCGATGCCCGATGGAAGCCGTGTACGGCATGCATAACTGGCCCGGCGCAGATGTTGGTACGTTCGGCGTCACATCCGGGCCGATGATGGCGTCGAGTAACGAGTTCGAAGTCATCGTCGAAGGCAAGGGCGCCCATGCAGCGCAACCGCACAAGGGTATCGACCCCATTATGGTTGCCATCCAGATTGCCCAAAGCTGGCAAACCATTATCACCCGCAACAAAAATCCGCTCGATAGCGCCGTGCTTTCGATCACCCAGATCCATGCAGGGAGCGCTACCAACGTGATCCCCGACACCGCCAGCTTGGTGGGCACGGTCCGCACCTTCAACACGCCCGTGCTCGATTTAATTGAACATCGCATGCGCGAGATTGCGCAACATACCGCAGCCGCTTTCGATGCCACTGTCGATTTCCAATTCAAACGCAACTATCCGCCTTTGATCAACCACGTAAAAGAAACAGCATTTGCCGTTGGGGTGATGCAGTCACTGGTCGGGGCAAAAAATGTGGATGCCGCAGTTGAGCCAACTATGGGCGCGGAAGACTTCGCCTTCATGCTGCAAGAGAAGCCGGGCTGCTATGTTTTTATAGGTAATGGTGAGGGCGATCATCGGGATAGCGGACATGGACTGGGGCCGTGCAACTTGCATAATCCCAGTTATGATTTTAATGACGCTTTGTTGCCGATTGGGGCAAGCTATTGGGTGAGTCTGGTGGAGCGTTGCTTTCTTCTTCCCCTTGAAGGCATAGAGAGAGGCTGAATAGTTGCGCTGGCGTGCGATAGATCGCACGAATTCCCCGCTAATGCCGTTGTTTCTCCTTGTGGCATGCGGGCACCCGATGGCTTCCTGCGTTGTATCATGCAGACTTTGAATATCGTGCCAAAGGATTTCCATGGATGTCAAACGCGTATTAGGGCCGGTGCTAGCTGTCTGTTTGGCGGTGGGAATTAGCGCCGCAGTTTATATTTCAGCCGGACGGAAAGCCGTTGAACGCTCTGCCAAGGACGCCGCCGCCGCTGTCGTCGACATCAGGGGAATGATCGGATCCGAAAAGGAGTCGTTTTTTCTCGACCCCAAAGTGGTTGATATTCTAATAACCAAATACAGTTTCCGGGTGAAGGTCGAAAAAGTCGGTTCGCGCGAAATAGCGAGCCGTGACTTCAAAGGATATGATTTTGCTTTTCCGGCTGGCTCACCTGCCGCCATTGCGGTGCAGAAAAAATCGAAATCCAAACAGGTCTATCCGACTTTTTTCACGCCAATGACGGTTGCCTCGTGGAAGCAATTGATCCCGCTTTTGGAAAAAGAAGGTGTCGTTAAGAAAATAAATGGCACCTTTTTTATTACCGACATGAAACGCCTGCTGGGTATGATAGAAAAAGAAACACGCTGGCGCGAGCTTAAGGACAACACCGTATATGCCACAGGAAAGAGTATCCTCATCAGTTCCACCGACGTGCGTAAATCCAATTCGGCCGCGATGTATCTCGCGCTCGCCAGTTACGTCGCCAATGGTAACAACGTAGTCGACGATATTGAACAGGCGAATAAGGTTCTGCCGCTGATGACGTCTCTGTTTATGCGTCAGGGCCTTCAGGAGTCAAGTTCAGCAGGCCCGTTTGATGATTACACTACGATGGGTATGGGCAAGGCGCCGCTTGTGATGATTTATGAAAGTCAGTTTCTCGAATACCAGTCGAAGCGGCCGCAGCCTAATCCGGACATGGTGCTGCTCTATCCGCAGCCGACCATTTACACCAAACACATCCTTGTTCCGTTTTCGGAGAGGGGCGACAAACTTGGCAACGCCCTCGCTACGGACCCGGAGCTGCAAAAACTTGCCGCACAATACGGCTACCGGACTGCATCCCCGGACCATTTTTCTGCATTCTTGAAAGAGAAAAAACTGACAGCGCCGACCGACCTGGTTGATGTAATCGATCCGCCGAGCTATGAAATGCTAGAGCGTATGATTCAATCCATTGAACAAAAATTTCAGTAACCATTTCAGTAACCATACTGCGGTAGTCCACGCCACATTTCTGACTTCTGCTCTGTTCCACCTTATCCCAAGAAGGGTATTCCATGTCCGACACGCCACTGCATTCTGCTGAACCCCTCATGACACTGACGCCGCCAGAAATACTTACCCCCATTGCTGAAGCCAAAGCGCCCGACATGGTGCCCCTGACGCAGGAACTTACCGGGAAAATTGATGCCCAGATCGCTTCCTTCGTCAACAGCCTGATGACGGAAGATGTACAAAGCGATGCCTTTCGCGCTAAACTCGATTCTGCTTTCCGTTTAGGAAAAGAAGAAATCTCGAATGCGGCTTCGCTGATGACGGGCCGTTTTATGGAACGCAATTTTGTCGGGATTGAAGAATCTGGTTCATTCAAATCGCTGCAAAGCATGCGCACGTTGCTCGATGATCTCAATCCGGGAAAACAAGGTGATCTGCTGCAACCCCAGAAGTTGTTCGGGTTGATTCCCTTCGGCAATAAGCTACAGGAATATTTTCGCAAATTTCAATCTGCGGGTAGTCAGTTACAAACGGTCATGGCGCAAATCCATGCAGCGCGCGACGACATGCAACGCGATGCCGCCGAGATTGAACAGGTTAAAACCAAGCTGTGGGACGCCATGCAAAAGCTCAAAGGCAGCATCTATTTTTCGATAGAGCTGGACCAGAAAATTGCTGCCCAAGTCGCGTCTCTCCAAGCTAGCGACCCGTTACGCGCTAAGGCGTTGGAGCAAGAGGTATTGTTTTATGCACGCCAGAATCTGCAGGACATGCAAACCCAGATGGCCGTCAACGTCAACGGTTATCTGGCGATGGATGTATTGAAAAAAACGGCGCGGGAAATGATCAATGGCTGCAATCGTGTTGCCACCACCGGCATGTCGGCACTGGCAACAGCACAGACGGTTGCCCGCGCCACTGGCAATCAGATTCAGGTGATGGAGATGCTCAACGGCGTGAGCACTGCGATCGGCGATCTGGTCTCCGAGACTTCGCGCCAGCTCGGCGCACATGTCGAAAAAACTGGCGAATTTGCACAAAATCCCCTGATCGGCATCGAGAAGATGCAGGAAATGTTTGACAACACATTTAAGGCGATGGATGCCATGGATACCTTCCGTTCCAAGGCGATTGATGTCATGGGAAAAAACAATGCACTGATCCAGAATCAGATCAGCCGCTCAGAGCAATACATGGACCGCATGCGCGCCGCCGATGCCAGGGGAGCGATGTATTCCGATGCCAGCGGTCCGGTCGCATTATGAATGGAATAGCCATGAAAAAAATGCTGAGCCTGTTGTTGTGTTGCGCTGCCTTGCTGACCGCTTGCGATAACAAAGGTTCGGCGCCGGATACTGGCGCCGCTGAAAATTCGCCTTTAACACTGAACGTACTAGCCGGTTCCGAGTTGAAGGATATTGAACCCTTGTTAAAAGATGTGGAACAAGCGACTGGTATTCGGATTGCGATGCGTTACGCAGGCACGCTGGAAGCGGTAGAGCGCCTGCAATCGGGAGAGCAGTTCGACGTCGCCTGGCTTGCCAACAATCACTACGCCATGCTGGTTCCGGCAGTCAAAGCGCGCATCTTCGCTTCAGAGCGCACGATGCTGACGCCGGTCGTACTTGGCATCAAGCAAAGCAAGGCCAGGGCGCTGGGCTGGGAGAATAACCCCAACATCACTTGGAAAGACATTGCGGCCGCCGCGACTGCAGGCAAGTTCACCTTTGGCATGACCAGTCCGGCGTCGTCTAACACCGGCTTCTCCGGCTTGCTTGGTCTGGCGGCGGCGCTATCGGGAAAAGGCGATGCGTTGGAAGAGAAAGATATCGATGCCAAAAAACTTGCGGCGTTTTTTAAAGCGCAGCGCTTGACTGCCGGTAGCTCAGGCTGGCTGGTCGATGCTTATATAAAAGAGCAGGAAAAAGTCGACGGTATCATCAACTATGCATCCACACTGTTGTCCCTCAATCGCAGGTCGGATCTGAAAGAAAAACTGGTTCTGATTTATCCGAAAGACGGCATCGTAACAGCGGATTATCCCATCATGCTGGTCAATCCTGCCAAGCGGGAAGCCTATGCAAAGGTGATCGCTTACCTGCGTGGAACAGCCTTTCAGCAAGCGATGGCGAGCACAACGCTGCGGCGTCCGGTCAATCCTGATGTGCAGGTCGCCGACTTGCCGGCGCAGTCGCTGGTGGAGTTGAGTTTTCCTGCAAAGCTGGTGGTGATCGATGCGATCCTCTCGGCTTTCGACAACAACCTGCGCTTACCAACCGATTCCACATTTGTGCTCGATCAAAGTGGTTCGATGGAAGGAAGTCGCATTGAAAGCCTGCGTGCAGCGATGTTGAGTCTGTCCGGCTCCGACACTACCATTAGTGGCCGCTTTGCCCGCTTCCGCAATCGGGAACGGATATTTTTGCTGCCGTTTTCTAGTGTGCCCGATGCCAGCGAACGTTTCGATATGGGGGATGATGACAAATCCAATCAGGACGCCTTAAAACGCATCAGCGTGCGCGTCAACGGCTTGCATGCCAGTGGCGGCACGGCGATTTACGACGCTCTGATGCAAGCTTATCAGGAAGCCGCCGAGCGGCGCAGCAAGGATCCTTCGCGCTTTTATTCGATCGTTCTGATGACCGACGGCGCAAACACCTCAGGTGCTGCGGCCGACGACTTTATCCGCTGGTACGGCGAACTGCCGGAGAGTAACAAAGGCATCAAACTGTTTCCCGTCATTTTTGGTGAGGCAAATTCGGCGGAGTTGCAGCGCGTCGCAGAGATGACCGGCGGGCGCAGCTTTGATAGCAGAAAAAGTGGATTGAAAACGATTTTCAAGGAAATCAGGGGCTATCAGTAATGCAAAAAGTTTCCTTTAAAATGCGTCTGTTTTTATTTATCTACAGCACCCAAAATCTGATTGGTTCAGCCTTGGCTTTACTCGGCCTTGGCCTCTTTTTCGTCGGCGTAATCGATGATTGGTGGTTGCCGATTGTTGGCGGCCTATACGCCATTGGCTGGCTGGTCGTACCGGCTGACCGCGAGCTTGAAATACAAGTCCATAACGAGGCAACGCAAGCCAATCTGACGCAGAGCGTGGATGCGTTGTTAAGTGAAGCTAAGGGAAAACTGCCACGTGAAGCGGTCGATTGCCTGCAACAAATCCGGCAGACCGTGATTGAACTGGCACCTAAATTATTCGATGGTGGCATGGCCATGACTTCGGCCGTTTCGCTGGTCAATGCGGTGACACGCGATCTGCCCGAAACAGTACGCAATTATCTGCATCTGCCCACTGCCTTTGCTACTTTGCATATCGTCGAAAAAGGCAAGACCTGCAAACAGCTTCTGATCGACCAACTCAATCTGCTCAATGTGCAGTTATCGAAAATTGCCGAAAGTGTCTATAAAGAGGATGCTGAGGCGCTGGTGGTCAATGGCAAATTCCTGGAAGAAAAATTTCACTCCTTGTCATTTGTCGCCTAATCCTTGGAGGACACGCGCTTCAGAGAGCTGAAGCCGCGTGTTTTTATGGGGGCGACACCCATCGTCTCGTTCAGAACACGGAGCGATAAAAATTAATTGAAGCAAGCCGATAGGCCGGATTTTGTTACGGCAGCTACTTTTGCAAGCACCTGCTATGACAGCCATTCCTCTAGGCGCCGAATTACTCCGGCGCTCAAGCTTCCTACCCGCACGCTCCGCCAGCAACATCAACGCGTGCCTATTTGGAATTGCACCGAGTGGAGGTTACCGCGTTTCACCGTAACTTAATACGCTCGTCTCTGTGGCCCTATTCCTCGCCTTATACCTTGGGCTTGCGCTTGCAGCTTTCAGCGGACGGCCGTTAACCGTCACCCTGCTCTATGGTGTCCGGACCTTCCTCCCGCCATCGCCGCAACCGAAATTGCAGCGACAACCAGCGACTGTCTGGCTTGCTTCAGGCGGCATTGTAACAGCGACGGGTTTCGAGGATGAAATGTGGGGTGGATGTGGGGGGAAATCGGGGGTAATTCAAACTGATGTCATGGCGGCTTTCGTCCATCCATTTGAATCGCTCTCCTCGTGCTAACCTACCGTCTGGATAAAAAGGGCGCCTCTTGCATCCATTCTGGTTCGGTTGGTCTGGTGCTGGTGCGCGGGCCGCACCTGACCATTTCCTTTATATGATTTACGCAAAAATATAGAAAGTTTTTCTTCATGACGTTGTCCCAGCTCATTGCCCATTTCGTCCGCCAGCATTGGCGTGCTTATGCCTCTTCCGCAGTCATGCTGGCCTGCATCGCCACCTTGCTGGTTTGGGTCCCGAGAAAAGTCGGCACTATCGTCGATGCTCTGGTGGCGCATCGTTTGGGTGGTACGGCTTTGTTCTCGGAGTTGGGGTCTCTGGTTGTCATGGGCGTTGCGATTTATCTGTTGCGTGTTGGCTGGCGCATCAAATTGTATGCGGCTGCCTATCAGTTCGGCGTTGGTTTACGCACGCGCTTATACGCGCGCTTCACGTTGCAGAGTCCCCATTTTTTCCAGGATCAACGCACCGGCGATTTGATGGCGCTGGCGACCAATGATGTAGACGCGGTAGAGATGGCTGCCGGTGAAGCGTTGCTCGGCATGTTCGACGGTTCGCTCACGTTAATCATGGTGCTGGGCATGATGTTTCTTGGTGTGGATTGGCGTTTGACTGCGGTCGCGCTGCTTCCTTTTCCCTTGATGGCGCTGGCGTTCTGGCGCATTTCGAGCAATATTCATGCAGCATCTAAAGATGCGCTTAACCGTTTTAGCAGTTTGAACGATCATGTGCAGGAAACGCTATCGGGCGTGCGCACCCTGCGTGCTTTGGGCCTGGAAAATCGCAGCGCGGCACAGTTCGCGCACCTTGCCCAATGTGCTGCCCAGGCCAACCTCAAGGCGCAGACATGGGAAGCGGCGTATGAGCCTGCGGTGGGCCTGACCTTGTCAGCCGCCAGTACGTTGACGTTGATCCTGGGCAGTTATCTGGTGTGGCAAGGGAAAATCAGCATCGGTGCGCTGACCAGTTTTTCCATGTATCTCGGTCAGCTGATCTGGCCCATGTTTGCTGCGGGTTGGGTGCTGTCATTGATGGAGCGCGGGCGGGCTGCCTGGGATCGTTTGCAGCCGATTTTGGAACAGCCTTTGCGCATTGACGACCACGGCACCATTGCCCGCATTGCGCCGGGAATGCTGCGCGCCGACGGCCTGCGTTTTTCCTATCCCGGCCAGAGCGCCGTTGCCTTGCATGAAGTGAGTTTGCAACTGGCGCCCGGCCAGACGCTGGGCCTGGTCGGGCCCACCGGCTGCGGCAAATCGACCTTGTTGCGATTGCTGCTACGCCAGTTCACGCCCGTTGCCGGTGCATTGCGCTGGGGCGATCACGCTCTGGCCGATTATCAACTTGCGGCCTTGCGCTCAGCGATCAGCTGGGTGCCGCAAGAATCGTTTTTGTTCTCCGCCACGATTGCAGAAAATATCGCGTTGGCCAAGCCTGATGCCACTCCACAAGAAATCGAGCGCGTAGCCAGACTAGCCGCCATCCACGACGACATCCTGCGCTTTCCGCAAGCGTATGCAACGCCGGTCGGCGAGCGCGGCATCACCTTGTCCGGCGGCCAGCGCCAACGTGTGGCGATTGCACGCGCCTTGCTTGCCGACAGCCCGTTATTGCTACTCGACGATGCGCTATCGGCAGTCGATACCGGCACCGAAGCGAGCATCCTGCAACACCTCAAAGAGTTGCGGGCAGAGCAAACCAATCGTAGCGTCATTATCGCCAGCCACCGCTTGAGTTCGGTCGCCGATGCCGATCGCATCATCGTGTTGCAAGCTGGCCGCGTCACCGAATCGGGCACCCATGCCGAGCTACTGGAACAAGATGGCTGGTACGCCAGCCAGTGGCGTTATCAACAATTGGAGGCTAGTCTCGATGCGCTCTGACAAATCTCAAGTTTCGGCTCAATCCCAGTCGCAAATCTGGCAAGCCCTGTCACTATTATGGCACTCGGCCCAGCCAGAAAAAAACCATCTGGCCTGGGGCGTATTCTGGCTAATTTTGGCCGCAAGTCTTGAAATGCTCGGCCCGATTCTGGGCAAAGCCTTGATCGACGATCACCTGTTGCCGCGCCATCTGGATATGCCGCGCATGATCATGCTGCTGGTCGGTTGCCTGCTCACCGGCTGGGCTGCCAGCCTGCTACGTTACTTGCAACTGGTGCGCCTGTCAGGTTTGGCAATGCGTTCGGTACGGCGTCTGCGCGAAGCGGCCTACGGCCATGTGTTGCGCTTGCCAATGGCTTTCTTTGATAAAGCCATCACCGGTCAACTGGTCAGCCGGGTTACCAACGATACCGAAGCGGTTAAAACTTTGTACATCCAGGTTTTGTTCGTTATGTTGGACAGCAGCATCGTCCTCATCGGCGCGATGGTGGCGATGACTTGGCTCGACTGGCATTTGATGCTGATCGTGCTCATGTTGATTCCAGCGGTGGTCGTGATCGTCTGGTTTTACCAGCGCTGGAGCGCTCCGGCGGTGACCCATGCGCGCCAGTTGCGCAGCGACATCAACGCCCAAGTTGCAGAGTCGATTGGCGGCATGGCCGTGTTGCAAGCGGCCAATGCAACGTCCCGTTTCGGCCAGCGTTTTGCGCACACCAATCAGGCGTACTATCAAGCGCGTCTGGCCGAGTTGCGCGCCAACGCATGGCTGCTGCGCCCAGCGCTCGACATGCTCAACATCGCGCTCTTGGTGATCGTGATTTTCAGCTTTAGCCAACGTCAATTTAGCGGCCTCGAAGTCGGGTTGCTCTACGCCTTCGTCAACTATATCGGCCGCGTGATCGGACCGCTGATTCAGATCACGCTGCAGTTTAGCCAGCTACAGCAATCGGTGGTCGCCGCTGCTCGCGTTAATACCCTGTTGCAGCAAGAACGCGCCGCAGACAATCTCAATGCTGCCGACATCGGCGCCGGAGCAGTTTCGTTGCGCAATCTCAGTTTCGGCTACGCGCCCGACCAACCTGTGCTGCATGATGTTTCGTTGGAGATACCGGCCGGTGCTTTCTATGGCATCGTCGGCCACACCGGCAGCGGTAAATCAACCCTGCTCAGCCTGCTGCTACGCTTCTATCAAGCACAAAGCGGACGCATCGATATCGACGGCATCGCACTCGATACCATCGGCGATACCCTTTTCCGATCCCGCGTCGGGCTAGTCCCGCAAGATCCATTTTTGCTTGCCGCCAGCGCCCGAGAAAATATTGCGATGGGCCGCGATTTGACCGGGGCCGAGATCGAATCCGCAGCCCGCGCCGCCAAAGCGCATGACTTCATTCTGGCGCTCGAACAGGGCTACAACACACCGCTAGGCGAAGGAGGCGCGCGCCTCTCCACCGGCCAAAAGCAACTCATTGCGATTGCCCGCGCACTCGCCGGAAAACCGCGCATCTTATTTTTAGATGAAGCCACTTCCCACATCGACAGCGAAACCGAACAAGTCGTGCAAAGCGCCCTCAACGCCCTGCGCGGCCAGGTCACCATCATTGCCATTGCGCATCGGTTATCGACGATACGGGATGCGGATAGGATTGTAGTGCTTAATCATGGACGGATTGCTGAAGCGGGTTCGCATGAGCGATTGATGGAGATTGCTGGAGGAATTTATCAGCGACTGTATTTGTTGCAGCAGTTGGGGGAATAGGGGATGACAACGAGATCGATTTATCCGGACTTGACGCCCACTACAACAATGACGACACAGGTGCACTGGCCTACCATCCTGCTGTCATGCTCAAGATTGTTTTACTTGCCTATAGCCGGGGCATGGTCTCAAGCCGCGCTATAGAACGCGCTTGTCGTGAGAACGTCTTATTCATGGCCATCTCCGGCGACAGCGCACCGCAGTTCACCACCATCGCCAAGTTTGTCCGCGAACTCGGATCTGATTGTCATTTCTGCTCAAAAATCAAACTTCGCCGGTGACCTTTATGACACGGATGAAGTAGGCCATCGATAGTGCACTTGGCAGGAAATTATATGGGCAGCGCATGGGGACGGTTGAACCCGTATTCGGCAATCTGTGCTACAACAAAGGCTTAGATCGCTTCCAATTTATTTGCTGTTTTTATTTTTGGTTTTTATTTCATCTTTGGCTCATGCAGACGTGGTTTGGCCAGCGCTTTACTTAGAAACCAGGCTCTTTTCTTGGTGGGCAATAACGTTTGGTTTAGTTGTTGAGTATTTTTTTGTTCGTACAATATTTAACTTACCAATAAAAAAAGCGACCATAGCCACTTTTACGGCAAATTTTGTATCTTCTTTGGTGGGCCTTTTAGCCATTCCAATTGCGAGTATTTTTTTAGAAATTTCCCCTGGTATTGTTATTCACAAGCTATTTAACATTGGTACGTTCAATCCGTTTACATGGGGTGCAACATTTGTTATTGCATGCTTAATCAACTCATTAATTGAGTCTGCTATTTATATTAAAGTCTTTAAACTTTCATTTTTCATTTGCAGCAAAACGTTTTCATGGGTATTCATCGCTAATATTGCAAGTCTTTGGGTTGTACCGTTAGAGCTGTAATGGTACAAATTGCTCAAGCACCGCCACCTTCGGTGGCGGGACAGTTTTTAAGCTGCGGTTTTGTGGTTTTGCTGCGCAAAAATTATTCCATAAAACCACAACTTAAAAACTGCCGCTGAACTCGCCGTTACGTTTTGCAAGAAATTAAAATCTACAGCTTCGGCTCGTTCTAAAAAGAAAAAGCTAATTTTTTGTAAGGTCGAAGTTTTGGTTTTTCGTAAGTTGCTAGTTTTGCACACGGAATTTTGACGTTCTGAAATATTCGGTAGTTCAGAAAATCGCAAGCACTTTTAGTTGTATGTATAAGGCTAAAATTTTTGTATTTTAGGTTTGGTAGCCTCTGGCTTTATCGCGGTTAATACTTTAAGTTGTGGTTTAGTTTGCTTCGAAAGGCGTGGGTTTTAATGGTTTCAGCTTTCCCTTACGGTTCTATTCAAATCCTTCGCAAGTAAAATGTCACGTAACAAAGCGTTGCAGTTCGCTCCAACGCTACGCGCTTGCGCCGGACAGTCCTAGCGCCGCATTTTTGTGAATTTTCTTCGCAAAATATTTCACAAAAGCATGCCACTAGGCCTGCCGCTGAACTTAACGTTAGAGCATATGCTTCTTCGACACGTTTCCTTCCAGGTTTTTGTGCACGAGGTTTCACAGCATGGGCCAGCGAAGCTTCGCACTGGCATCAAATGGACGGACAGGTTGCCCTCGACTTTGCTGAGGTCGAGTCAATGTTCGCCGAAGCATAAAGCAATTTGGCAGTAACTAAACTATTTCTGTATCATTCCACAGCACACCTCAGGTACTTCTCCAGATTTCTAGAAAACCGCCCTGAATTTTGGCGATAGGATTGTTTGTTTAACTGCCCTTTTAAATCAATGCACAAAATGATAAAGAAAAATTTCTCCACCTGTATCTGTTTATTACTGACTTTTTTTTGGGGTTTGTCGAATTTAGCTAATGCTGCCGACACAATGAATCTGGCGGGAGATTGGCAATTCGCTCTGGATCGGCAAGATGTTGGGACCAACGAAAAATGGTTCGATCAAAAATTGGCCGATAAAATTTCCATGCCCGGCATCCTTCAATCGCAAGGTTACGGTGACGACATCAGCATTAAAACACCTTGGGTTTTAGGGCTTTACGATAAAGACTGGTCGGTGCGCGAAGAGTACAAACATTATATTTCGCCGGGCAAGGTCAAAGTGCCGTTTTTATCCCAACCAACGAGGCATTATCTTGGCGCAGCCTGGTATCAGAAACAAATCGACATCCCGAAAAATTGGAGCGGCAAACGCATTGTTTTGTTTCTCGAACGCCCCCATTGGAGTTCAACGGTTTGGGTGGATGATAAAAAAATTGGGACAAATCTTAGCTTGGTTGCAGAACACGCATACGACTTGGGGATTTTTCCGGTTGGGAAGCATCGTATTTCTATTCGGGTCGACAATCGCATGTTGATGCCTTATCGTCCCGATGCGCACAGTGTTTCTGACTCGCTTGGCATGAGTTGGAATGGAATCATTGGAAAAATGCAATTGCAAGCCACTAGTCCTGTGTGGATTGACGATGCTCAAGTTTATCCAAACACGCAAGAAAAATCAGCCTTGATAAAAATCAAAATCGGCAATGCAACCGGGCACAGCGGAAATGGCAGGTTGACCGTCAATGGAACCACGCAAAAAATTAGCTGGAATGTTGAAGGAGCGGCGGCAGAAATAAAAGTGCAGCTTCCAAAAGACGCGCAAAATTGGGATGAATTTCATCCTGTCTTGCAAAAAATTAAGTTGCAACTGAAAGGTGTCAATGCAGCCGATGCTCGCCAGGTTTCCTTTGGTTTGGCACAAATTAAGACAGACGGAAATCAATTTATCTTGAATGACCGCTCGATTTTTTTTCGTGGAACGCATCACGGCGGCGATTTTCCGCTTACCGGTTTTCCTCCGACCGATGTGGCGTACTGGAAAAAAATTTTTCAGATCAATAAAGATTGGGGGATGAACCATATTCGCTTTCATTCATTTTGCCCGCCGGAAGCGGCATTTCAAGCGGCAGATGAGATTGGCATTTATCTTCAGCCTGAACCGGGCATGTGGAACGACGTTTCTCCCGGAACGCCAATGGAGAAGATGCTTTACGAAGAAACCGACCGGATGATTAAAGCGTACGGAAATCATCCTTCCTTTCTACTGTTGAGCCCGAGTAATGAGCCGAAAGGTCGTTGGAAAGAGGCGTTCGACAAATGGATTGCGCATTATCGTCAAGTTGATCCGCGTCGTCTTTACGACAATGGCACAGGCCACACGGAGCGCGAAGTGCCGAACCTAGCGGAAGGTACAGATTTTCTTGTGATGCAGAGAATTGGTCCGAAAACCTTACGTGGAAATAAGGCGTGGTTTGGCAAAGATTATGGCAGTTCTTTGGTAGATATCAAGATTCCTATGTTGTCCCATGAAATTGGGCAGTGGGTGTCCTATCCAGATTATGACGTGATCAAGAAATTTACGGGTTATTTGCGTCCCGGGAATTACGAAATTTTCCGTGATTCGCTGAGTCAGCACGGCCTTTTGGCCAAGAATAAAGATTTTTCTTACGCTTCGGGAAAATACCAGCTTGCATGCTACAAAGAAGAAATCGAGGCCAATTTGCGGACACCGGGAATGTCTGGTTTTCAAATGCTCGATTTGCATGATTATCTCGGACAGGGAACGGCCTTGGTTGGAATTCTCGATACCTTCTGGGAGGGTAAGGGTTATTCCACGGCAGCAGAATTCCGGCGCTTTAATAATGAAACGGTCCCCCTTGCACGCCTAACGAAACGCATCTTTAAAGCAGATGAAAAATTCTCGGTGGATGTGGAAATTGCGCATTTTGGCGACAAAGCGATTCTTAACGCGCAAGCTTATTGGAAAATTATTGATGCCTCTGGAAAGAGGGTCGCAGAAGGTGAATTTCCTTCCAGAACAATCGATATTGGAAAAAATATTGCGTTGGGAAAAATCAATGTGGACTTATCTAAATTAAGCGTACCGAATGAATACAAACTTGTGGTCGGTGTCAAAAATACGGCGTTTGAAAACGATTGGAATTTCCGCGTTTATCCTTCAAAGATAGTGGATGCTGAGCCGAAAGATATTTTTATTACGCATGCGTGGGAAGAGGCTGAAGCTAAACTTAATCTGGGCGACAAGGTCTTATATATGCCGCGCAAAGCAGATTTGGATTGGGCTTCGCCACCGCTGGATACCGTCCCAGTTTTTTGGAACCGGCTCATGAATCCAGGATGGGCCAGAATGCTGGGTTTATGGATCGATAAAAAACATGCTGCTCTGGCAAATTTCCCAACGGATTCATTTTTCGACTGGCAATGGACAGAGCTAGTAAAAAATGCGCGTGCCATCAACGTGGAAAAATTGCCGAAAGAGCTGCAACCGATTGTTCAACCCATCGACGATTGGAACCGCAATTACAAGCTGGGCATGATTTTCGAGGCCAAGGTTGGGGCTGGAAAGTTGCTCGTTTCGAGTGTGGATTTAGAAACCGATTTGAACGATAGAATCGTCGCACGCCAATTGAGAAAATCAATTCTGGATTATATGGCGAGCGAAAAATTTAGTCCGCAAGTGGGAGTTACCGTCGAAAATTTCCGCGAGATTTTATTCGATACGCGCGTCATGAAAAAACTCGGGGCGACCGTGACAGGCAGCGCCGATGCTGCCAATGCCATTGATGGCGACCCGAATACTTTTTCCACTGCCGGATCGCAAAATGATGCAACACATTCTGCCCATGAATTGACGATCAGCTTTCCGAATGCCGTTTCATTTTCAGGATTGGTGTTGATGCCGCGCCAGAATCATCGCGATCACGAGGGTGATGTTCGGGATTATTTCATCAATGTGAGTGACGATGGTACCAATTGGCATGAAGTAAAGCGCGGTACGCTGGTTTCGACATTTGATCCGCAAAGAATTTTATTCGATCAGAACGTTTCGGCAAAATTTATTAAATTTACTTCTTTGTCTGGATTTGGGATGGATAAAACCACGGCAATCGGGGATTTGGCTGTGATTTATACAGGCATAAAATTAGGAGATGATACGAAAGATGTGGAATATAAGCGGGTCAAATCCGCTTCTGCCGATATTGACGAGGGCGGAAACGCCGACGATAAAAGGCCAGCAAAGAAAAAGCCCTGATCTTAATGGAATCGAGATTCATGCAGGAGCGTGGATCTCATTTTTGCAATCTGCGAATTCGGAAAAATCGTTGGTGCGATTCCTGCGTGTTGCTTGCCAATGCTGCAAAATAGGGGCACGGAAAATACAATTTTTCTGTTTGACGCCTAAATGAAACTACTAGCGCCGCTAGTGACGGAAAAGAAATAGGCCGACACAAAGAAAAACACCAATGGTGTAGAGCAGCCAGGTTTGTGCGATAAAGTAGGGATAGACCATCAGTACCACCCCGAGCAACATCGTTTGCCAGGCAACCATTTTTTTTCCGTACATGAAAGCGGCGAAGCCAATGGTGCCAAATAGCAGAGAGGCGAATAAGACGCTCGCACTTGGAAGAGAAAAATTTGTCATGGTTTCTGCATCGGTAAGGTTGGTGGGCGTTACCCACAATTATTCTTCGACAAAAAACAGGGTTTCTATGGATTTACCGAATAATTTGGCCAGGGCAAATGCTAAAGGCAGACTGGGGTCATAACGCCCCGTTTCGATCGCGTTGATAGTCTGCCGTGATACCTCGAGCTGATCGGCGAGATCGGCCTGACTCCAGCCGCATTCCCCCCTTAATTGGCGGATGATGTTGTTCATGGCTTGATGCGCCATCGGCCTCGAACCATCGCTGTTAGCGCAAAAGCTAGGCCCATCGTACCCCAAACCACGAACATGCTCAGACGTGGGTAGCCGATTCCCTCTAGAAAACCGTAGGTAAAAGTCGCACCGAGTGTGATACCTGCAGCAATCGTTATGTTCTCCAGCGTCGATTGGCGCAAGTACTCGTCCATGTTGTGAATGAATCGTGCAATCGCCCATAGGGCAAGCAGGAAGCCAAGCATTGGGCTGAGGCATAGCAACGTGCGGGGGATTCCTTCTGTCATGCTTTGGCCGATTTGGATCGACGTAAAAAGTATCAGGCCATAGATCATCATTGCGCCGAACAATTCAAGTTGATAGCGCTGAATGGCTTTTTTCTGGTTCATGAGAATTACTCCGTATGTAAAGTATGCTTTACATTATAGGGGAGTGAATTTCCCCTGTCAAGTTTGTTTTACATAGAGTGCCTATGTTTTTATGGCGTGAAATTATTTTCTACACTTCGCTAAAGTTTTTGTTGGATATGCCGTAGTTAAAGACAAGCCTTAATGGAGGATACAATGGACATTTCCAATGTTGCAAAATCCGCAAGCAGCATCGCAGATACCGGCACTAAGCAAGAGGTGGACATCGAAGTACTCAGGAAGGCAATGCAAGTGGAAACTTCTACTGCGACAGCGCTCATTGATGCCGTGCAGCCAGCGGAGCCAACCAGATTGCCGGCTCATTTAGGTAATAATATTAATACCACTGCTTGATTGCTTTTGGATGGTGGCCGTGCATAACGGCTAGGTCTGGTGCCGCTATTCTTGCGTGCATCAAGAACAGAAACGGCTTCGCTAGAGCTGGCAGGTTTGCATTAACACTCCCCCCATTTTTTAGTGCAAAATACCGTGGCGTCGAAGATCGTACTGACATGCGCAGAACTTCGCAGAACTTCGTTTAACCCAGCGCGTGGAGATGTTTTACGCTGGGCCGACAGCGATTGCCGCTTATTTTATTTGAGGTATTCTTAGACTGCATCGCCCAATTTGCTTGAAACTTTGCCAGTCTTTGTCTCTGGATTTGTGTAAATAAAATGTGTAAGAATTCGGCGTATATTCCGACTAGTTAGTGTCCCATCGTCGAAAGACGTTAAATCATTGTTGCTTCATCTTTATCTTATAATTTATTTAGGAGTTTCTCATGAACAAACGCCAAGTCTTGCTTGCTACTGCTCTCGCCTCTTTATGTGTGGGGAGTACAGCCTACGCCGCTGATGCTTCTGCTCACGCGTCAGTCGAAAAAGAAAAATGCTTTGGCATTTCTAAAACGGGACAAAATGACTGTGCTACTGCCAGCGGTAGCCATTCTTGCGCGGGCCAGGCAAAAACGGACAACAATGCCAGCGAGTGGAAATATGTCGCCAAGGGAACTTGCGCTAAAGCAGGGGGCAAAACAGCCCCAGCCAAGTAATCGATTTCTGTTTTAGTTTGAGTGGGGCCATGCCACTTTCACTTTCACTCCATCCCCATCTTTCGGCATCGTTGTCCTTGGGTTTTGGAGTGGGGTTGCGGGCTCCGCATTACCGTCAGTTTTTAGAGCAGCGGCCACAGGTGGATTGGCTCGAAGTGCATACCGAGAATTATCTGGGACAGGGCGGTTGGGATTTGTATGTGTTGGAACAACTCCGCCAGGATTATCCCATTAGCTTGCACGGTGTTGGATTGGGTATTGGTTCTGCCAATGGATTTTCCGAGCAACATTTACAGTGTATTCAGCAATTAGCGCGGCGAATTGATCCGGTGTTGGTTTCCGAGCATTTGAGTTGGGGCGCTGTACAAGATCGACATTTGAATGATTTATTGCCACTGCCTTTAACCCAGGAAGCGCTTAATCTGGTGTGCCAGCGTGTGAATCGTTTGCAGGAAGTGTTGGGCCGCCAGATATTATTGGAAAATGTCTCGACCTATTTGCGCTATCACGATGACGTGATGAGCGAGGCGGAATTTTTGGCGGCTGTTGCAGCGCGAACGGGTTGCGGGGTGCTGCTCGACATCAATAATCTTTACGTTAATCAATGCAATCATCAAGAGGATGCCCTCGCTGCCCTCGCTGCCATCGGGCCTGCGGTGGTTGAAATGCATCTTGCCGGGCATCTGGTGACCCCCGGTGCTGTGATCGATCACCACGGCGACCATGTTGCTGATCCCGTATGGGTATTATATGAAGCGGCGCTAAGGCGCTTTGGCATGGTGTCTACGCTCATCGAGTGGGATACGGATATTCCCTCGTTAGAGGTGCTGTTGAGCGAAGTGCAAAAAGCACGCGAGTTTGCTACCCGACTCCAAGATGCTGCTATACCAATACCGGCTTCTGTCCAGACAGCTGCGCAGACTCCTGTGCCAATATTAGCGCAGTCGCAGCAGCGGTTTAGCAGGGCTTTATTTGATTATCAGGTTGAGTCTGATGTGTTGACTCAATTCAAGGGCGCATCTGATATAAGGGGAAGTCGTCTGGCGCTCTACCGGGGTAATTTGAGCGCCACCTGGGATAAGACGTTGGCCGCAGCCTATCCGGTTTTGCGGATGCTGGTTGGAGAAGAATTTTTTGCTGGATTGGCCCGCGCATATGGCCATGCTTATCCATCGGAACATGGCGATCTGAATCGTTTCGGTGCCTCTTTCTCCTTATTTTTAAATGCGTTTCCGCCTGTTGCCGACTACCCTTATTTCCCCGATATGGCGAAGCTCGAATGGGCACTTCATCTGGCGCATTACGCCGCCGATAGGCCTGCGCTGAGCGCCGAAAGTTTGATAGCTTTGGCGGCTGACCATGCAGAGAATGCCTGCTTTTCATTTCACCCAGCCTGCAGTTTGTTTTCTTCCGAATGGGCTGTGATTCCTTTGTGGCACTCTCACCAGGAACAGGTCGTTCTTCCATTTCCTGAAAATATGGAGGTCGATTCGATCGGCCTGATATCGCGTCCTCGGTGGAAGGTGAATGTTTTATCGCTGGAGCCTAGTGCGTATGCAGCCTTGTCTGTTTTGCAGCAAGGACATACGCTGGGTATGGCGCTTGATGCGGCGCTCGAGATTGATTCGCAATTTAATGCTTCTTTTCATTTGCAGCAATGGTTGTCACAGGGCGTTTTGACCGATATTCATCTCCCACAATTAATTTTAAACACACCCTTATGAATAACATGATCCGTTTCCACCAGATTTTTTCGCGCTATGACGAACAACTGACGCAATGGGGTGGCTCCCTACTCAGTCTGGCGATTCGCTTATATGTGGGCTGGCAATTTTTTAATGCCGGACGAATAAAGATAAAGGATTGGAGTGCCACCTTAGCCTTGTTCCGGGATGAATATCAGGTGCCGTTTCTTCCGCCAGAGATGGCTGCAGCGATGGGTGCAGCCGGTGAATTAAGTTTGCCGATATTGCTATTTGTGGGTTTAATTTCCAGGCCGGCCGCGCTCGGATTATTTGTAGTTAATCTGATGGCAGTCATCTCTTACCCCCAGCTTTTTAAGTTTGAGTGTCCGGCTGCTATCAATGATCATTTTTATTGGGGGGTACTGTTGCTGGTTCTGGTAGCCTTCGGTGCGGGAAAATTCTCGCTTGATCATTGGTTTTCTAAACAATCCCTTTCTTAGAACTTACGCAAAATCCCCATTCGTAAAGAAGATCCACAACATTAGCGAAAGGTTGCGGATCATTGGATATGCACAGTTTGCTGCAGGCCCCGGCTTTCTAAAAGACATATTGCGCGCTTGCCCCAAGCAGCCAATTACGTCCGAGCGCTGCCTCGTAATAACGCTTATTACTGTCGCCTACAATGACCGAACCCACATACGTCCTGTCGAGCAGGTTGTTGACTCGTACAAATTGCTTGAAGCGCCAACTGCTCCAGTTTTGTTTAGCGCCAACTCGTATGTTGGCGATGGCATAGCCTGGTGCCGGAGTTTCCTTATTACTGTCTTCAGGGTACAGCTTGCTACTGACGATTGCCTCAATAGCGGCGTTGAAGTGTTCTGCACTATCTTGCCAGGCAAGCTCGCCATACAGATTGGTACCCGGTACGCCTGGTAGCCGCCTCCCGGTAGGAATGTTGCCAAAGGCCTGATCATAGACTGCACGCAAGGCGGTTGCAGCAAGGTGCGTGCTGATGCCATTGCACCATGATTGATTGAATGCGAGCTCAATTCCCTGACGCAAAGTCTTGCTTGCGTTACGGTAGCTGGTACGCCCACCGGATGAACTGTCGACGACCAGCTCATCTTTGGTGCGTACTTCAAAGAGTGCAGCATTGATTTGTGTGTCGGCACCGATCCGGGCTTTGGCACCTGCTTCGACGTGGGTGCTTTGCGCCGATTGCAGATTGAAGTTGAAACCGCCACCACTGCCTGAATAAAATAATTCATTCAGAGTGGGACTTTCAAAGCCGTGGGCGGCGCTTGTATAGAGATTCAAGGTGGGTGAGACTTTGTAGAGTACAGCGAGAAAAGGGGTCGTGTGGCTGTAGTTCCGGCTACCGCTATCGTTGCCGTTGCTGAGGAAATGGTCGCGGACCTCGACCTCCATTTTGCTATGGCGTAGCCCGGCGCTTAGTAGCCATGCGCCTGCCTGCCATTCAGTTTGCAGATAGGGATCGAGACTGACGACCAGATCCTGCTCGTCGCGTCGCAGTTTTCCTTTGACGCCGAATTGAGTACCGATAAAATTTTCAAAGCCCTGACGCGCATCGCTGGAGCGCGCATAATCCAGGCCGACGGTGGTGGTCATCGTGCCTCTTGCGAGAGTACGGAGGTTCACCCAGTTAAGATCAGCACCGTAAAAATTACGGTCGAAATCGATTACGCCGCCCGAATGGCTAATGGGTGTCTGGAATGCTTTAGAAAAAGCCTGATACTGGATTACCTGCCGGTTACCGCCATACAGCGTCAGGCGCAGGCGATCCTCGCCCAGATGTTGTTCATAGGTAGCGCCTAGCTGTTCGTGATCGATACTTTTGCGTGTGTTGTATCGTTCGGCGAATGAACGTTTGGGTATTTGGGTGTCGCTACTGTCAATCTCTGCGGCACGTGGATTGTTTTGAAAAGTAAGCCATTGCACGCCCAGCGGGTCTTGCGTGTCTGCTTGATACAGCTTGGTTGCAATAAAGGTCAGCTTGCTTTTTGACCACGGTGCGAGCGTAATTTTGACAAAATCTTCGTCGCGTGTTGCTGCACTGTGCGTGCGGTAACCGTCGGTTTGAAAGCGCGAGCTGTCCACTACATAGCCGATTGCCCCTGATTTTCCTTGGGCATTGATATCAATTTTGGTCACGTCATCACTTCCGGCCACTATGCTGGTTTCGACTGAGGGCGCACCCTGGCCCTCTTTCGTCATCAACTGGATGACACCGCCTGAATGATTGCCGTAAATCGCTGCCAACGGCCCACGCAATACCTCGATTCTTTCTGCCATATCCAGATTAAATGTGGCGGCCTGACCTTGCCCATCGGGCATGGTTGCGGGAATGCCGTCACTGATCAGGCGTATGCCGCGTACACCGAATGCTGAGCGGGCGCCAAAACCGCGTGAAGAGATTTGTAAATCCTGCGCATAGTTTTGCCGGTTCAATATTACTAATCCCGGCACTGCCGTTAGTGCCTCGGACGCGTTGACACGCATCTGGCCTGCGCCTATGCGCGCATGATCGACGACATCAATGGCAGCAGGGAGATCAAAACTGGCGTGTTCTACCCGGCTTCCGCTAACTACAATAACGTCCATCGGGACATTGTCGGTTGCCGCTACGAGCGGACTAATACCAACCGCAAGCAGCGTAGCGATGCTTTGTAAATAATGGGGGCGCAGCATGTTTTTTCTTTCTAGGTGGTAAAAATAATTTTCGATGTAACCCTATGTTCGTTGAGGGCAACATCGTTTCAAAATTTCAGTCTCAGAATTTATCGTTTTTGTTTTTAGGTCGGAGGATTGAAGACGGTGGGGATAATACGTTTTTCATGTATGTTTAATCTGGCTGGTAGACGGGCATGTGTACTCGCCGGTCAGAACTTAGATAATTGATGTTACGCAGAGCTTGGCAAAAGTCGTTATTCTTGGTTGACACTTGGCCACCGTAGGGAACGGCATGCCGTGTCCCACCGGTACACAATATCGTGTGAAAGAATGCAAAATCGTGGAGGTATCCCCTGCACCCCTCCATCAGTCCAATTGTAATTTTCTCATACCGCATACTTACGCGGTATTAATCCTATGAACTGTTGTACTAAAATCGTCTGGGATCATTCTGGAGAGCTGTTTGTGGTTGTTAATTCAAACCAACAGTAAGAGTGCCGAGTCAAGCGATTGGGTGCGGAGAGCGAGCAGCAGGCGCACTCACTTTTTGGGGATGTAAAGGAAAGAGTCACGTTCTCACGACGCGACTCTTTTGTATTTGCTGTGTTCTGTCGGTTGCGGAGTACCCGGAGCATTACTTCTTCAACGGTTTCTTTACGGAAGTCGGTGAGATTTTCTTTGGCTCTGGATTGCTGCTTGTAGCGGACGCAGTTTTCACAATGGGTTTAGCGGGACTAACTGTAATCGGTGTTTTAGATACCGCAATTTTACTGCTCAGTTTTCCTGCATCTGTTGCTTTGGAAGGGGGGATTTTTAAGGCGCGTTTGGCAATGGTTTCCGTGATAGGTTTATTGGCCGAGGTCGATTTCGTCATGGGTTTAGTAGGGATTTTTTTGTCCGTTGTTTCAACCAACATTGTTTTTGGGGCTGGCTTGGCTACTTTATCAGAGGACTTGATTTTTACGAGAGGCTTAACGGTTGGTTCAACAGATTTAGCCTCCGTTTTGATGAGGGTGTCGTCGACGTTATTGGTAGCCTGCATAGTGGCAGAAACATCCTCCCTGTTTTTTTCTATAGGTTTTGCCGTTTTAGCTTCGGTAGCGACGATTTGTGTATTCGTGGCTTGGACGATTTCATCTCGTGCGTCTACGGAAATAGCAGCTAGTTGACGGCTGTAAGATAGAATTTTTTCGATATTCACCTGAAATTGTGAAGTGCTGAGCGAAAAAAAATCTTGAGGCGTGTTGGTTGTTAATAATTGGGTGGCGGCGAGATTGGATTTTTCCAGAGAGGTTTTTGCGACACTGATATTTAATTCCAGAATTTTTTCAGCGCTCTCAAATAGGGTAGAAGCCAATATGCGGCCTAATGAAAATTGGTTTTCCAAACGGATTCTGGCGCTGCTGACAAACATATCTTGATTTGTAAACATGAACTTCTCCTTGGGTCGATAAATACATTCGGCAAGTCTATCAATATCGTTCTTAAATCATTTTATTTTTAGATTCTGTTTCAAACCTAAAAGCGAAATTCTCGTTAGAACCCCCCCTCGTTGGATATCCTTCTTGGAAGGAGCGCAATGAGAGGAAAGCCATAGTAGTGGGGTTATTTTTTCCGGTGCTTCTCTTCGGCATGCTGCATATTAAAAAAGAAGCGGTAACCCGATAAACGCACATTTTTCATTGCCTTAATCCCGTATTTGCGTCCTCAGTGATCAGTGATAAAAATAATGGATAGGAGGTAAAAAATAAAATGGTGCGTTGCAATAACCATTCTAACGGCGAATTTGATCATTGGAAAATTATTTTTCGCTGCAATAGAAAATTTTCCTTACACGACAAAAATAGTGCCTCGGAATGCGTACATGTTGCAGTGCATTATAGGGCGTGGAGTAACGGAGTACTGAATACGAGTTGCAAATAGCCCATTGTCGCTTATCGAAATGCGCATGCAGTTGGGGCGTTAATGGGAGAAAATTTAGGTGGTGCGGTGCCGTTTATGATGGCTGATCTGCGCAAGTTGTCGTTTGCGTTTATAAGGTAGTCTTTGCGCTTGTGATGAGATTGTTTCATTGCCTACCAAGCGACGAATATTAAGAGCATCCAAGGCACGGGAAGAACTTTCTTTTGCGTTTAAGAGTACGAGGGTGGCTTTTTTACCTGCGGCATTGATTCGCATGATGAGGCAACGTCCTGCTTCTTCGGTAAATCCTGTTTTCGAGAGAAGAATATCCCATCCTTTTTTTCCGACCAATTTATTGGTGTTGCGATATTCGACTTCGCGTCCATTGATATTGATCCAATTTTTGCTATCCGTTGTAATGCGAGAGATATCTGCGTACTGCGACGCTGCTTCTGCCATCTTGAGTAAATCTGTTGCTGTTGACCTGTTATTAGCGGAGAGGCCTGTCGGTTCTTCAATGACTGTGTGGTTCATTCCCAAGGCCCTAATTTTTTCGTTTACCGCAGCGACAAAGGCCGCATTTCCGCCTGGGTAGGTACGCGCAAGTGAGGCTGCAGCCCGATTGTCGGAAGACATGAGTGCCAGTTGCAAAACGGTTTTACGAGGAAGCGTTACGCCGACCGGGACATGGGAGGTACTGTGTTTGATGATATCGACATCGGTCGGGTCGATTAGGATGGGCGCTTCCATATCCGGTTTGGAATCCAAAATGACCATCGCAGTCATTAATTTAGTGAGTGACGCAATGGGTACAACGGCATCCGCGTTTTTTTCAAATAATATTTTCCCTGTACCTTCTTCCACCACCAATGCATATTGGGAGCGTAAAGGCGCTGCGGCAAAAGCAGCAGTCGCATAAAAAAATAACAAGGAAATGACAAATTTGATCAACATTTTTCGCTAGTGACTCGTGTATTGATGGCTTACTTACGTTTGGCATAGTATATAGCGTTCTATCGACGACAAATAAGAGAAAAACTTCGTCAGGAAAATAGCCGAAAAAAACGCATACCCAATTGAGTATGCGCTTCTTTTGAATGCTCGGATTTTTAGCCGAAGAAGGCCACACGAAATAGGCCACCGCTTGCTACCATGAAAAATATCATGGGAATAGAAAGCATCGTGTTGGTCCGGGAAGCCAGCATGGCCACGCGGCGCGCCTTGTTTTTTTCTTCATCAGTGGCGGGGGTAAATCCCAGTATTTTTTTCTGGTTAGGCCAGATGATGCCCCACACATTCAAAAACATGATGGTGCCTAACCATGCACCAACGCCAATAGGGAAATAAGCCCGGTTAGCAAAGGTGAATACTTCTACAAAATGGGAGCCAAGAATCATCACGCCAGCCAGCCAGGTAACTACCGCTGCCCAACGGAAAAACAGCAAGGCGCGGGGGGCAACATGTTTGTTGATGCCCGCAGCCGTGCCGTCAGCCGCCGCATTTTTTGCTGCAGCCATTTGTACGAAGTTGAAGTAATACAGCAGCCCGATCCACATGATGCCTGCCAAAATGTGCAGCCAACGTCCTAATCCGTGTGTAACGAAGTCCATAATTATGCTCCTGCCAATACGGTTTTAACGATCATATACAGAACTGCGGTTAATATCAGACCGGCAATTACAGTACCCCATAGTGAATCCAATGGATTTTTCATTATTAATTTCTCCTTGTTGAACGGTGACCTTAATTATTTTAGCATTCGGGGATACAGCCCCCCTTTTTTAATCGTTTTGTTTTGGAATTTTTTAGTGAGCCGAAAACGGAGAAGTGTCTTTCACATCCCGTTCAAATTTGGCTGCGCGGTGGCTACGCCGATCTGGATCGCGCCATCTGCCAGCGTAATGTCGATCCGCTGGCCTACTTTGATTTGTGCGGGATTGCGCACGATGTCACCTTGTTGATTGAGTATGATGGAATAGCCGCGTTCTAAGGTGCGCTGTGGATTCAATAATTCAAGTTGGGCTGTGACCGATGCCAGCTTATTACGATGGTGTGTAATGTTTGTCTTTATAGCCGTTGAAATTCGTCGTGCATTTTCGCTCAGGTGCCGTTGCTGTGTCGTTGTATCCGGCCGGTGGTTGTCAAGGCGTGTGCGCAGGTGCATCAGAAGATGGCGGATCTGACTCAATGGCGTGCGATGAGCGTAAGTCAGGCGCGTTTGCAGACTACGCAACTTCAGTTGCTGTTGGGTGATATAGACAGTAGGGCTGATTAGGCGATGTGCCATCCAGTCCAGCGATTGCGACGCATCGCGCACCTGTCTTTTTATCGTGCGGGTTAGGTCGGCAACATGTAATTCCAATGTTTCTATCCAATCATTTCTCGGCGTTACGGCTAATTCGGCGGCAGCTGTTGGTGTTGGTGCCCGCATGTCGGCGACAAAATCGCAGATGGTGAAGTCGGTCTCATGTCCTACGCCGGAAATGACGGGCATGCTGCAGTTTGCGATAGCACGCGCCATGCCTTCATCATTAAACGACCATAAATCTTCGATGTTGCCGCCACCGCGACAAACCAGCAAGATTTGACACTCGGCACGTTGAGAGGCTGTGCGGATGGCATGCGCAATTTTTTCTGCCGCTCCGCCTCCTTGTACCGGAGCCGGATAAAGAATCACGCGCACATGGGGCGCTCTGCGATTAAGTGTAGTGAGAATGTCGCGCAATGCGGCTGCTTGGGGGCTCGTCACGATGCCGATGCTGACGGGGAAGAGGGGGAGGGTGCGCTTTCGCACAGGATCGAACAGACCTTCTACAGATAGCTTATCTTTTAGTTTTAGAAATGCTTCATACAAGCCGCCAACCCCCGCGCGCCGGATTGCTTCCACATTGAGCTGATAGTCACCGCGCGGCGCATATAAAGTGACTAAAGCGCGCACTTCCACTTTGTCGCCTTCGCGTGGATTGAAGTCCGCGTATTGGGCGCGGCCACGGAACATAACCGCGCGCACTTGGGCCGTATCATCTTTGAGTGTGAAGTACCAATGACCCGATGCAGCGCGTGTGAAATTGGAAATCTCTCCAGAAATCCACGTCAGCGGAAATGAGCGTTCCAGCATGCGCGAAACAGCTTGGTTTAAAGCTGAGACGGTGAGTACAAGCGGTGCATTCTCGGGATTGTCTGATGCATTGCTAGGAAACATGCGGTTCTTCCATGAAAAAACTGTCCACATGCCCGCCCGTTGGTAATGATTGAGTCATAAACGTGGTGGATGAGAGGGAATTTTTTCTAAGTAACTGATTTTAAACATGAAGTGGATGCGCCATTTTTTGACGCTCTTGAAGAAAATCCTTATAGATCAAACACTTTGGTGTTATCGAAAGGGCTTACTCACAAAGTTATCCACAGAATGTGTGCAAAACTCTTGATTATGGCGCTCAGTTTTTCCCGGACAACAGAAGCGTGAGAATGGAAATCATAAAATAATCAGGCTGAGGACGTAAAGCACTCATTATTTTAGAGTATGCGAGCATCAAAAATACGCGATAAAAAATTGTAGTCGCTTTTTAGCTTCAGCCATTCGATTTTGTGTATGGATACTGATTTATCGGCGATGCGTGGCATCCCAGCACCATTGGTGGGTTTTATATGGCAAACTGCGCACTGCATTCAGCGCCGCTTCTACTTTCCTTTCATATTTCCTTTCATATGAGCCTCATTAAAAATCTCCCTTTCGAATGGCTGGTCGGTCTGCGTTATACCCGTGCCGGGCGGCGTAGTGGCCGCAATAGTTTTATTTCATTTATTTCGTTGATCTCGATCTTGGGCATTGGTTTAGGGGTCGCCGCGCCGATTATTGTGTTGTCGGTGATGAACGGCTTCCAAAAAGATGTACGCGATCACATGTTGTCGGTGCTGGCACATATCGAAATTTTTGATGCTCGTGGCGTTATGCCGGATTGGCAGGCTTCCGCCAAAGAAGCATTGCTGAATAAGGAAGTGACTGGTGCAGCGCCTTTCACGGAAGCGCAAGTGATGTTAACGCGGGACGATGCGTTGCGTGGTGCGGTGGTGCGAGGCGTGTTGCCGGAAAAAGAACCGCAGGTTTCCGATGTGGCCGCTCAGGTTAAGCTGGGTAGTTTTAATGCGCTCAAGGCGGGTGAATTTAATGTGGTTCTGGGCAGGGAATTGGCTCGTGCTTTGCACGCTCAATTGGGGGATAAAGTAACGATGCTGTCGCCTCAAGGTCAAGTCACTCCAGCCGGTGTGATTCCGCGTCTCAAACAATTTACGGTAGTGGGAATTTTTGAGGCAGGACATTACGAATTTGATTCAACCTTTGCTTTCATTCATCTGTCGGATGCCGAAAAAATGTTTCGGTTAGACGGACCTTCGGGTTACCGTTTGCGCATCCAGGACATGTTGCGCGCGCCACAAGTGGCGCTTGAACTGGCCAGGACTCTTTCCGGCGATAGGATGATTCGGGATTGGTCGCAGTTAAACCGCACGTGGTTTGCAGCAGTGCAAACCGAAAAACGCATGATGTTCATTGTGCTCACCTTAATCATTGCGGTTGCCGCATTTAATCTGGTGTCCACGCTGGTGATGACGGTCACTGAGAAGCAGGCCGACATCGCGATTCTGCGTACATTGGGTGCATCGCCTTCCTCGATCATGAAAATATTTATGGTGCAAGGGGCTGTGGTCGGATTGGTGGGAACCACTTTAGGGATTGGGACAGGGGCGTTGATTTCGCTCAATATCGATGTCATCGTGCCTTTTATCGAACATTTGTTGGGGATACAGATTTTATCCAAGGAAATATACGTTCTAAGCACCATGCCATCGGATTTGCGCTGGTCGGATGTGGGAATGATAGGTGGTGTCGCGATTGCCTTGGCTTTTCTGGCTACGTTGTATCCTAGTTGGTGGGCTGCGCGTGTTAAACCGGCGGAGGCGCTGCGTTATGAATAAGGGCGTAACCGATATGAACAATGCCGTGTTGTCTTGCCACCATTTGGGAAAAACCTTTACCCAAGGAAGTTACTCGGTCAAGGTGTTGGCCGGAATTGATTTCGATGTCGTCAAGGGCGAGCGCGTGGCTATCGTCGGCGCATCCGGCTCGGGGAAATCGACTTTGCTGCATTTGCTCGGTGGCCTCGATATGCCTACCACAGGCAAGGTGAGTTTGTTGGACAAAGATTTTGCCAGCCTGAGTGAAACTGCGCGTGGCGATTTGCGCAATACGGCACTGGGTTTCGTGTATCAGTTTCACCATCTGTTACCGGAATTTTCCGCGCTGGATAATGTGGCTATGCCTTTAATGATCAGGCGCATGGGCCGCAAGCAGGCCCAGGAAGTCGCGCAAGCGATTTTGGCGCGTGTAGGCCTGGCTCATCGCGTTACACACGTGCCTGGCGAGTTATCCGGTGGGGAGCGTCAACGGGTGGCATTGGCGCGCGCATTGGTGACGCAGCCAGCTTGTGTACTGGCTGATGAGCCGACGGGTAACCTGGATCGCGCCACGGCACAGCAGATTTTTGACCTGATGCTGGAACTATCGCGCACGTTTGGTACTGCTTTTGTGATCGTGACGCACGACATTGAATTGGCACGGCGCTGTGACCGCATATTGCATTTGACGGAGAATGGTTTACAGCCTTATGTCGATTAACTGGATCGACACCCACTGCCATCTCGATGCGCATGAATTTGCAGGTGAGAGCAGTGCCATCGCACAGGGGGCGGCGGAGCAGGGGGTGTCGATGATCGTGATTCCAGCGGTTGAGCGCAGTAATTTTTCAGTTGTTGCGCAACTGGCAGGCAAGCATTCCAATTGCGCCTACACCTTGGGCGTTCATCCCCTCTATGTAACGCAAGCGAATGAAGATGATTTGCTTTCTTTGCGTGGTGCTATTCCTGCGGCATTGCGTGATCCCCGTTTTATTGGTATCGGCGAAATTGGCCTGGATTTTTTTATTCCTGCTTTATGTGAGCCAGCCATGCGTGAAAAGCAGACGCATTTTTATGTTGAGCAACTCAAGATCGCACGCGATTTTGAGTTACCGGTGTTGCTGCATGTACGCCGCTCGCAAGACATGGTGCTTAAGCATTTGCGTCGCATCAAAGTGGGGCGTGGCATTGCCCACGCTTTTAACGGCAGTTTTCAGCAGGCGCAGGAGTTTATCCAGCGGGGTTTCAAGTTGGGTTTCGGCGGCGCTATGACGTTTCCCCGTGCGTTACAAATCAGACGCCTGGCTACCCAATTGTCGCTGGATGCAATTGTGCTGGAAACCGACGCGCCGGATATTTCTCCCATGTGGCTGTATCCCAACCGCAATAGCCCAGAGCAATTGCCGCGCATCGGTGCTGTGCTCGCTGCGTTGCGGGGCCTGTCTGTCGATGCTGTGGCGCAGGCAACTTGTGCCAATGCGTTGGCAGTCTTGCCTCGCTTAAATCAAGTTACTGGGGTTCATGCGTAACGTAATTCTTGGCTTTGTCTTAGGAATTGCCTGCTTGCAGAATCAGGCGATTTTGCTTGATTCGGGCGGTCTCTGGTTATTATTTTTCGCTGTGCTTCTTGTCGGATCAATCTTGAGATTGCGCAAGTGGCGTCAGCCGTTTCGCGCCATCTGGTTGGTTGTATTCGGCACCTTGGCAGGATTTTTATGGGCCTCGCTGTTCGCACATTATTATCTCAGGGAGGAATTACCCAAGGCATTAGAGGGCCAGGATGTCACCGTGATCGGAACGATAGACAGCCTGCCCAATCGCTTTGAACAAGGCGTTCGGTTTGATTTTTTAGTGGAGCGTGTGCTGGGCTCTGTAGAAAAAATTGAAGGCGATAAAAAAGAAAATTCTTTTCCCATCCCGCACAAGCTTGCGCTCTCGTGGTATTCCGTTTTTCACGCAAAAGAACTGCAAGCCGTGGGCGATGTCAAACCTGGCGAGCGCTGGCAGCTCACGGTGCGTTTGCAGCGACCGCATGGCAATGCTAATCCAAATGGATTTGATTATGAGGTCTGGCTCTTGGAGCAGGATTTGCGCGCGACGGGTTATGTGCGTTCTGATACAACCTCATCTCTAAAAAATCAATGCCTCGATTCTTTCGTCTGGCGCTTTGGTAATGGGGTTGAACGAGGTCGCTCATGGTTGCGTGACCGTATTTTGACTGCATTGCCCGACCGGCAGTATGCAGGCGTGATTGTTGCCCTAGTCGTGGGTGACCAGCGTGCAGTGGAACAATCCGACTGGAAAGTGTTCAATCGTACTGGCATAGGTCATTTGATTTCGATTTCCGGCCTGCATATCACGATGATTGCAGGGTTATTCGCCCGCCTTGTTTTTGCGTTGTGGCAGCGTTCTTTTTTTACGCGTGCTCAATTGCCTTTGCTATTGCCTGCACAAAAAGCGGCGGCGTTGGCCGGCGCATTTGCCGCATTGATGTATGTGTTGTTGGCCGGGTTCGGCGTACCGGCACAGCGTACTTTGTATATGTTGTCGGTGGTCGCGGCAGCGCTTTGGTTCGATCGACTGACGAGCGTGTCACATGTCTTGTGTCTGGCGATCGGTGTGGTGGTTCTGTTTGATCCGTGGGCCGTGTTGTGGCCTGGGTTTTGGCTGTCTTTCGGCGCGGTGGCAATGATTTTATATGCGATGGCCGGACGCACTCGGCGCACGGATGTGATGGGTATTGGGGACAAGAAAGGGGCGCGTCGAGAGCGTTGGATGGCGATGATAAAAGCTGGCATCCACACCCAGTACGTGGTGACACTGGGCCTGGTGCCCTTGACGATGTTATTGTTTGGCCAGATTTCTGTGGTTGGCCCGATTGCCAATGCGATAGCGATTCCGCTGGTGAGTGTTGTGGTGACGCCGCTGGCGCTCTTCGGTAGTATTTTGCCCGCACCTCTTTCGGGTTGGCTGCTCGTGTGGGCGCATTCGGTGGTGGAATATCTGGCGGGGGTGTTGCACGGGCTGAGTCAATTTTCATTCTCCGTATGGGCAGCGCCGATGCCCTCCTGGTGGATATTTTGTCTCGCGTTGTTCGGTACTTTGTGGATGCTGACACCGCGCGGTTGGCCCTTGCGTTGGCTTGGCTTGCTTGGCTGGGTACCCTTACTTATCAACGCGCCTGTTCATCCCAACGAGGGCGAGGTGTGGCTTACGGCGTTCGATGTCGGGCAGGGTATGGCGCTATTGATTGAAACGTCGCAGCATCGATTGCTTTACGATACCGGTCCGTTTTATTCTCCTGAATCGGATGGCGGGAGTCGCGTGATTTTTCCATATTTGAAAGCACGTGGGATTGATTCCATCGATGCCCTGATTGTTTCGCATAACGATAGTGACCATTCCGGCGGTGCTTTATCGATTATGGAAAATATTCGCATCGGATGGGTTGCGTCTTCGCTTGCGCCAAGTACGCCAATTGTAAAGGCCGCTCCGCATCATCGCCGTTGCGAAGCGGGACAACATTGGTCATGGGATGGCGCGCAGTTTGAGATGTTGCATCCGACTGCCGTCAGTTATGAAAGTCAAAAATGGAAGCCGAATGCGCGGAGTTGCACGGTAAAGGTGATGATCGGCATGCAATCATTTCTGCTGGCGGGCGATATAGAAGCGGTACAAGAAGCCGAGCTGTTGGAGAGTAGTGCCGACAAATTACATGCCACGGTCCTGCTCGCGCCGCATCATGGCAGCGGCACGTCTTCGACGCTGCCTTTTCTGCAGGCTGTCCAGCCGGAGATCGCACTATTCCAGGTGGGTTATCGAAATCGCTACCATCATCCCAAGCCCGAAATATTTGCCCGTTACCGCGATCTTGGCATTAAGCGATTGCGTACCGATGAAACCGGTGCGATCACATTACAATTTGGTGCGACACTACGTGTGGGGGAATACCGACGTGATCACGCCCGCTATTGGTATAGTTCTTAAATGACTCAGACAATTATTCATTTCGTTCACGGAAATAGTTTTCCGGCGGGTACTTATCGCGTATTTTTTTCTTATTTGCGACACCATTACGATGTTCGTGCGCTCGCTATGCATGCACACAATCCACAATATCCGGTACGTAACGGCTGGCATGCATTGATGGGAGAGTTGATCGCCGAATTGGTAGCGCATTATCACGAACCGGTCGTTTTGGTTGGTCATTCGATGGGCGGTTTTCTTAGCTTGATGGTGGCAGAAACAAGGCCTGATCTGGTGCGTTGTGTGGTCTTGCTCGATGCGCCTGTGGTGGCGGGATGGAGAGCGGTACTGCTACGCACCACCAAATTTTTTGGCCTCGATGAAAGATTTTCGCCTGCGAAGTTTTCAGTCAAGCGACGTAAGGATTGGTCCGATAGTGAGGCGGCGCATCGGCATTTTTCGTCCAAGGCCCTATTTGCAAACTGGCCACCGGAGGTTTTGCGCGATTATATTGAGCAGGGATTGGTGCCGGATAAAGAGGGGGTAACGCTACGATTCACGCGTGAAATTGAAACGGCGGTATATCGGAGTTTGCCCCACCATCTAGGTAGAATATTACGTGGTCGTTTTCCTGTACCTGCCGGCTTTCTTGGTGGTGCTGACTCGCTGGAATGTCGTCGTGCCGGATTGCGTGCTACCCGGCGCCTTGTCGGGGGGTATTTTCGAGTGATCCCAGGTGGACATTTATTTCCAATGGAATCGCCTGCTTTGGCCGCACAAGCGACGCATGAGATGATTCAAACACTCCTTAAATCGGGATAATTATTTATGCCACATTATTTTTTGAGGTGGTGTGCCTCGGCTTGTTTGATTGGTGCACTGACCCCTGCATATGCATTGTCTTTAGCTGAGGCGTATGCGGATTTTCAGAAGGCGATATCCGAAGGAAAAACGACGCATGTCGTGGATATCGATAACGATAGTATGTTATTGCGCCGAGACGACCGGTTTTATACCGCCGGAATGCGCTACACCCATCAATCTTCCTTAGGGGCCCCAGGGCAATCGATCCATTACGGTTGGCGTCTCGGGCAGGATCTGTATACGGCATCCAGCACCCAGTTAGTACCTGCGGAGATTAGTCCGCATGACCATCCTTATGCGGGTTGGCTCTATGGCGGATTTTTTAAGGAAACGCTTCATGCGGATGGCAGTCGATTGAAATTAGGCGTCGACCTCGGGTGTCTCGGCCCTTGTGCCGGAGGCGAATGGACGCAAATTCATTTGCATCGTTTGTTGCAACAAAAATTACCGCGAGGCTGGGGTAGTCAGGTCAAAAATGAAGCGGGCCTTATAGTGTATGGCGATGTCGCGTGGCCACGCTGGGCACCCGTAGCCTGGATCGATTTGATACCAAGCGTACAGGGCCGTTTCGGCAATATAGCGACGGATGTCATGGGCGGTGTCACCTTACGCTTTGGCACATTAAATGTATTGCCGGAGCAGACGACTTTGCATGGCCTTTTTAGGGCCGACGTACGCGCCGTTGCTTATAACGCTTCTTTGCAAGGAGGCTATTTTTCTGATCGCAACCCGCATACAGTTAAGCCGAAGCCGCTGGTGGGCGAGCTGGAAATGGGTGTAGTCTGGAATGATGGGCCTTATGGCCTCAGGGCCTCTATTGTACGACGGGGTAATGAGATTGTTGGTTTGTCGAATGCGATTGGCGCGCAAAGTTTCGCGCGGGTTCAAATCGCTTATTCACCTTGATAGGGTGAGCCCTGATAATTCTCCAGGTCTACGGTCTGAGTGTTGTCCCCTCGTTCATGCAATAGTAAGTGCGCCCTGCCCGCATTTCAATTTGTACCCGGGCCGCGCTTGCCGTTATGTTTTTTGTCCTCAGGTGGAACCGGCCAGCGTTGTCGATATAGGGCTCGTCTTCCTCTTGCAGCGCGACACCCTTGTTGGGAGAACTTGAATTTCGCCGCTCGCTTATGACAAATGTCATCCATAAGTCCTGAGATTGCACACTACTGCGATTCTTCGTCTTTGATGAAAATGATTCCTGTGCACTTTCGCACATTCAAGGAGATCATCATGAAACTATTTTTCCCAGCAGTACTTGCTCTTACCTTGGCTTGCCCTTTGGCTGCTCAGGCTGATACGATGCAAACCTATTATGATCGTATCCAGATCGCCAATTGGCACAGCGAAATCGCGACCTTGCAAGAGATTAGCAAGCAATTGCAGGCGCTTGCTGTCAGCAACAATCCTGAAGCAATGTATGCCGCAGCGTATGCGGATTATCGTCTGGCGACCACAGGTATGAAAAACTTGCCGAAATATCGGGACATTACCAATGCTGCCCTTGACCGCGCCGAAAATAATCTGAAAGCGCTTAGTGAGCAGGACACGAAATACCAAGCGGAATCGTTGGCGTTATTGTCCACGGTATACGGCATAAAAATTAATTTAAGTCCGATCAAGGGGCCAATACTCGGAATCAAATCGGGTATTGCCATTGCTAAAGCTGAAAAACTGGCACCTGCCAACCCGCGCGTGCTTTTGTTCAAAGGGGTAGGTAAGTTATATACGCCTCCACTATTGGGTGGCGATCGTGAGGAAGGGATCGCTGCGATTAACGCTGCCATCGTTCGTTTCCAACAGACGAGTTATAACGCCCAAAACTGGGGATTGGACGATGCTTACATTTGGCGCGGCATCGCCTTGAAATCAGACGGTCATGCAGCCGAAGCGCGTGCAAGTTTTGAGCAAGCGCTGAGCATTTCTCCAGAGCGTGGCTGGGCGAAACATTTGCTGGCTGAAATGGGCAAACAATAATGACTTTCTACGTTTTTAGTTGGAGCCCGGCTCAGACTCGTTAAGCGCGACGAGGCAGGAAACTATTGGGTAGATGGCTCCGCCAAAATTGGCGGAGCCGCTATTACGGTAAATAATAAATTTGAGAAAATTTGTCAAAGGCACTGCGTGCCACGCCATTCACTGCTGCTATGCTTCTGGCTTGGAGATATTTATATGCGTATTCAACTGCTACCGGATAATCCGGAAATTGGTAAGTCGCCTTATTTCTGGCTGATTTATCTCGGTTATTTCATTGTCCCTCTTTTTATCCGGCCTCCCACCCTCTATAAAAGCTGCATTGCCATCGCCATTGTGGTGGTTTTTTTGGCCCTCAATTTCCGTGGTTATTGGTTGACAGGTGCTGCGCTATGGCGCAACGCGCTTATGATTACGGCACTGGGTGTGATTGCAGCGCCGAGCAATTTCGGCGCCTCTGTATTTTTTGTATACAGCGCTTGTTCTGGCGGTGGGTTTGGTCGCACTCGTGAAGGCATTGCACTTATCGCCGTCAACGTTATGCTGGCGATCTTGACTACTTTTACGTTTCACCTACGCATTGATTTTTGGTTGTCTGCCATAATTTTTCCCATTGTCGTTGGAGGCCCGGTCCTTTATTTTAGTGAGATTGGACGTGCGCGCAGCCATTTGTTGCGCAAACAGGAGGAGGTCGAGCACATGACCAAGATTGCGGAACGCGAACGCATCGCACGTGATCTGCACGATGTGTTGGGCCATACTTTATCTATGATCACACTCAAAAGCGAACTCGCTCAAAAACTCATTCGACGCGATCCCACAGCAGCAGAAAGAGAGATGCATGAGGTCGAGGTTGCCGCCCGCGAAACGCTTCAGCAAGTGCGCGAAGCCATTACTGGCTATCGCAGTACAGGGTGGATATTTGAATTAGCGCAAGCGCAAAAAATTCTCTCCACCAGTGGCGTCGCTCTGGATGTCGATGTTGAACCCCTGAGTTTATCTCCCCAAATGGAGAACGTGCTTTCGTTGGTCTTGCGTGAAGCGGTGACTAATATTGTGCGCCACGCACATGCAAGCCGATGTCGAATCATGCTCCATCAGGGGCAAGATACGATCTACCTCAACATTGAGGATAATGGTGTCGGTGTTTTAGCGGCACCTGCCGGGAACGGACTAAAAGGTATGCGGGAAAGAGTGGAGTTTATAGGCGGAAAATTGAGTTTACTGTCCGCTCAGCCTGGCTTACGGATAACGTTGTCCCTCCCTCGTCAAATAACCACCTAGGTACCAAGATGTCCGTCATTAACATATTGATTGCAGAGGACCAGTCGATGGTTCTGGGCGCACTTGCCGCATTGCTGTCGATGGAGGAAGATTTCAAGATCGTCGGATTGGCGTGTAATGGCAAGGATGCGTTGGCGCAGATAAAAATAGGTGCGCCGGATATTGTATTGACTGACATCGAGATGCCGCAGATGACTGGGCTGGAACTGGCACAACAGGTGCGTGCATGGAATAATAAAACACGCATCATTGTCCTGACTACATTTGCCCGCAGCGGCTATTTGCGGCGCGCTCTTGATGCTGGTGTAAACGGTTATTTACTAAAAGACGCGCCATCGGAATCGTTGGCCGCTGCGATTCGCAAGGTTCATGCAGGTGGCCGTGTCATAGATCCACAGTTGGCGGTTGACGCGTGGAGCGAAGCCGATCCCCTGACTGAGCGTGAGCGGCAAGTTTTGCGTCTTGCGGGGCAAGGGAAAAGCTCGGGCGAGATTGCCGAGATGTTGTTCTTGTCGGAGGGGACAGTGCGCAATTATTTGTCGGAAGCGATGAGCAAACTGGGTGCCGGAAATCGAATCGAAGCTGGCCGCATTGCGCATGACAAAGGTTGGCTCTAATGCACCTCGTTATACACAAGTCTGACCGCGCTGTGGCGGCGCTCGAAAATGTCGTTTACTTTCAGTGACTTACAACGGCACTTGTAAACTTTTGACAAATAGCGTCTACTCTCGTCTTTTGCGTGGCGCAATTGACCAAATC
>JANXTY010000068.1 GCA_025352145.1 Oxalobacteraceae bacterium | reverse complement strand
GATTTGGTCAATTGCGCCACGCAAAAGACGAGAGTAGACGCTATTTGTCAAAAGTTTACAAGTGCCGTTGTAAGTCACTGAAAGTAAACGACATTTTCGAGCGCCGCCACAGCGCGGTCAGACTTGTGTATAACGAGGTGCGTTAAGCGCCCTGTTTGAACGCCTCAAAGGTGACTGTACGGGTATCACGATTATCGATTCGAGCCCGATTGCCGTATGCGATAATTTACGCATTGCACGGCACCGTGTTTTTGCCGACATTGCCGCACGCGGCAAGAGTTCAACCGGATGGTTTTATTGCCATTAACCATTGCGGGGAACTGCTGAGCATGAAAGTCATGCCCGGCAATGTCGATGACCGCAAACCTGTTGCTTTCTTGTGTCGACAGTTGTTTGGCCGCGTGTATGCAGACAGGGGTTATGTCGCCAAGTGGCTGGTCGAACGAATGCGGGAGCAGCACATCGATTTCATCACCAAAATGCGCAAGAACATGAAGCCCGTTGAGCATACGTCGTTTGATCAGGCATTGTTACGCAGAAGATCATTGGTGGAAACTGTTTTCGACGAGTTGAAAAATTTGTGCCAGGTCGAACATACACGCCATCGCTCCCATGGCAATTTCATGGTCAATCTCATGAGCGGCATCATCGCTTATTGCCTGGCACCGGTTAAACCACACTTGCCAATTACCTCATCAGCACCCGTAGGCTGATGGACTGGCTTATCCCGAACTCAGGTTATAAAAAGTAAAAAACCGTCCGCAAAGAAAACCAACCCTACCAAGCCAACGGGTAACGCAAAGTACCAAAGTATTTTCTTATTAATGAGTGCTGCAATAGATGAAATGAGAATTGCTATTTGCAGCAAAATGATTGCCATGCCAAAAGGCTGGCTATGCTTTTGCGCTTCATCGCGTTGATTTTCTAATTCACGTGCTTTCTGGTCAATTTCAATTTTTTCTTTCGCGTATTTATCAATTTTTTTATCATAGCCGGATAGTGCATCTTTATAAGCAGCAAGCTTTACTGGTGACGCTGTGGTTTCCAATACGGCGAGCTCCAGCTGGACTTTTTCACGCTGTAATTGATACAGATTTTCTTTGATGCTTTTAGCTTGATAAAATGCCCACTGGTCTGATGCCTTGGCCTGACTGATCACGCTGCGAGTGGAGTAACCACCTCCTTTAAATGTGGAGAGCGTTGCGCACACCGCCAATATGACGGTAGTCAGCGCAAGGTAATTAAGCCATGGTTCTTTTTTGTCTTCCGCCACAAACATTCTCCTTTGATTTTTAGAAATAGACTCAGCACTCTCTGTTACGTTATCGACCTCAGCCGTCTTTAAGCTTGGCTGGCGATACTGCCAGAATAAGTAAGCAAAACTTTAAGCAAAAATTAAAATAATCCAGAAGCAATATTGATCGTCAACGCTACCAGAGTCGTGTTAAAGAAAAAAGCAAGGGTGCAATGAACCAAGCCTGTCCGCCGCATCGTCCGGCTCGTAAAGCTGACATCGGCGGTTTGTCCAGATGTCCCAATCACACAAGCAAAATAAAGAAAGTCGCCGTAGTCCGGAGCATGCCCCCCAGGAAACGCAAGCCCACCAGGGTTGCCGCGTATTTCACCAGCGTAGTAGTCATGGGCATAGTGCAGGGCAAACATTGTTTGGGTAAAAGCCCAGGAGGACAAAATCGTTAGAGCTGCGAGCGCAATGTGCTCGTAACGTAGCATTCCATGCATATCTTTAACTACTGCAAGTTCAGCCACGATTGCACCGAGCGACATGATGGCAGCCATCACGACTAAGGCCAACACAACAATCCTGCCCTCGTCATGCTGGAGTGCGCGCGTCCGCATTCTTTCGTGGTTAGACCAAAACATCATTCTGGCAGCTAAAATCAGATAAAGACAAGCACCGGCATTCCAGGCGACGATCAATCGTGTCACTTCATTTGTTGCTACTGACAGTGGCAGCGTCCATGCCGTTGCCACGCCGACCAGAACGCATAGAAAAAGTCGCGGCCGCGCCATGAGCAAGCGCATGAATTTGGGGCGGCTGTAATGTAAGGATATATCCATATTTACCTGTTATACCGATGGAGGAGGGACGCCAGCTAATTTGCTGTTTTCCTGAAATCGGAAGCAAATCCATCGCGTTGTTGTATTCCATACTACGTAGTCGTCGGCGCCAACAGTAACCTGGCCGCGATGCGTCGTGCTAACGTCGCCCAGTATTTTGCTATCGGCTATTTCAGTTTTACGAGCGCGCTATTGCCCATTATCTGGAGTCTGGTACTTTCGGTGCCGTTAGCATGGAATCGCTACCAATGAGCTTTTGCAAAGTTGCAAATAATGTGTTGTCTTGTTTCACCCAGAGATGGCAATTGTAAAATCCCTTGCAGTATTTGACAGACACATCATTTTCACGGACGTTGATATGAAAGTTATTCCCGGCAAGGAAAATGCGTTGGTCAGGCGTTCTGAACGCATACGACCACCCATTCGAATTGGCTGCAAGCCAGCTGGAAATTGCAGCCCGAACCGGATCGTTCATCTCTACCTGCCGCTCTAGGACCAGATCTCTGGAGTTGAACACATCCAAATGCAATGGCTCACCAGGAGGCACTGAAAAATGGAATGTACATCCTGTTAACGAGGTAATGAATAAAAATACGAGAGTCAGCCGTACCGGGGTCAACATTGATTTCAAAAATGATGCGCTTGAGTCGCGTAATTTAGCGGTGCGTGCATGATACACTACGCCACAAAAATAGAGGGTGTACAGGGTCCCGCAGACCTGTAAATTTGGTCCGTTAAGCTACACCAATCAGTCGATTATGTGATTTGCTAATGCGCGACATCTGAGCCATTGCGGGTTAACTGATTTAGTTCTCCGAATATGAATAATTGGTATTTGCGCTCTTTTTTTAGCCATTCCAACGCGAGCTTTAAAGACCGTTTTAAGTTTGCGTTGGGTGCGCTGATCTTCCCAGTGCAGACCCGCCGTTGGCGACGTTTCCTGCACGAGAATTCTGGGCTTTCGGAGTTGGCTCAGCGTTATCCGCGCATGTTGCACAAGATCTATCGACCGTACTTGTCGAAACATTTACGTTGCGTTGATCGGGTCGATATATTAATTGCCCACTATAGTCGCCTCATCAAAGAAGATTTTGGCGGATTAATTCAACAAGCTGCATCTCGGCCGGTTCCCGTTGCGCAATTTTTTGGTAAATCCGGCACATTATTTGATCTCACTTTATCTGCACTTAATGTCGGGCATAGGGAAGGTGAGTTGACGTTGCAGCTCATCAACGAAGGTATCTGCATCTATAGTTCTAGTTTTGTTTTCATTAATGTGCAAGGAAGACCGGGTATTCAAATTGGGGCTTTGCAGGGCTTGCGTTCCAATGACGGAGCCCTAGTCATTAAGCGCGTAACGCGGGAGTTATTTGGGTGCCGCCCCAAGAAGCTGATGGTGACAGTCATGCGTGACATCGGTGCTTATTTTGGTTGTACGGCTATGCAAATGGTCAGCAATAAAAATCGCGTTGCTATTAACTATCGCCGTAGCCGGAGAATTTCTTCAAACTATGATGAGACCTGGGAAGAGATGCTGGCCACCAGACGCCCGGACGGCAATTTCGAAATGCCATGCGTCGAAAGCGCACCCGCGAATTTTGAACAAGTCCCATCTCACAAACGCGCTGAGGCAAAGCGGCGAAGCGCATTGCTGGCAATGATTAACACTGCCATACATGCCAATTTCAACTTAAGAAAAATTTGTTCAAACCAGCCTGCGCAGTTGGCGAAAATCAACCCTGTTGATGATGTGTTGGCAATTGCGTGAAATCAAGCCAAATCTAACCGGTATTTTCATTTACGGGTCGTCTCAGAAAACGGAAAATAAGGCAGGTTAAGATTCAGCAATGGGTCGTAATGGCCTGAACTTGCCCCCACCGATTTTACAATGCTTAACCAGAGAAAATTGCCTGTCAAGTTGATGTGCTCTCAGAACCTGTTCCCTATCTTTTAAGCAACAAGCGCAAGAAAGCCAAGGCGACGAATTGCAAGCTGGTATTAAGTTTTCTCTCTCAGTTTTTCCATAGTCTTCTACATTTTTCCAGCCAGGAAAAAGAGCGTTCTGCCACCCAGTGCTTGGCAACGCTAAAGTAAATTACCAAGCCTGTGACGTCCACCAACGTGGCCACAAAGGGTGCGGAAGAAGTGGCTGGATCAAAGCCCAGGCGGCGCAACAGAAACGGAAGCATTGATTCGGCAAGTGTCCCCCACATGACAATGCTGATTAGTGAGACGCCGACTGTGAATCCGACCAATAACCAATGTGGCCCGTAAATAGTGGAAAATTTCGACCAAATAGCAATGCGAAGAAAACCGATCACGCCCAGAATCGACCCGAGAGCCAATACAGCAAGAATTTCCCTGCGCATGACGCGCCACCAGTCAGCAAGCTGTACTTCCCCGACGGCTAAAGCGCGGATAACCAAGGTAGTTGCCTGAGAGCCGGAATTGCCTCCACTTGAAATAATCAACGGTACGAATAGAGCCAGCACAACTGCCTTTTCAATCTCTCCTTCAAAAAATCCCATCGCTGTGGCTGTAAGCATTTCACCTAAAAACTAACGGTGTCCGGCGCATGCAATGCCGAACAAAAACAATGCTTGTAATAACGGCGTAACGAGGTGCAGCGCGGTTTAATTCCGAAATTTTTTTCGGGAGTGATTGCATGGATTCGCGCGTGCTATGCCAGGGTAAAAATAA
>JANXTY010000063.1 GCA_025352145.1 Oxalobacteraceae bacterium | reverse complement strand
TAGCGATGTCTAAACCAATAACTTTTGCGATAGTATTCATGATGGACTCCCTCACTTGAGTTTGACTTGCCAGACCACCTGGCAAGCTTGGCACTATGATGCCGTTATCGGGTGGGTGGAGTCCATTTCATTAACATCAGTGGACAAGACAATTTATGTTTTCCATCTACCTAAGTGACAAAATATGGCAGCCGATAGACAAAAAATAGCGCCCCCAAAATGTAATGAGATGAAAATCGTATAAAACTGATCTTTTATCTGGCACGACGATTGCTTTCTCAGGAATGTAACAATCAATACGACTTTTATTCCAACTTAAACTTAAACTTAAACTTAAAATGAAAATGAAAATGAAAATGAAACTTACCTCTCAACGTGGCTTTACCTTAATTGAATTGATGATCGTCGTTGCAATTATTGGTATCTTGGCCGCAGTGGCCATTCCACAATATTCTAACTATACCTCGCGTACCCGTGCCGCTGGTGCAGTAACCGAAATGGATGGCTTCCGTGCAGGTTTTGCGATTTGTATGGCAGAACAAGTAAACGTTACAGCTAACTGCATTACTTTGGGAAGTAATGGGATACCTGCCACACCTGCAACCACCACCAAAAACGTCACAGCAGCCGTTACAATTGGAGCCGGCGGTGTCATTAGCACCACTACCGGTGCTACCACTACTGCCGGTACTGGCTTGACGTACATTCTCACGCCTGCAGCATTGACAGCCACCAGCCCAACCCTGACTTTTGTCCAAAGCGGAACAGTATGCGATGGCGGCACGCGTGGAATGCGCCCAGGACAAGGCGACTGCCCATAATCATGCCCTATTTAAAAAAACCTGCTTCGGCGGGTTTTTTTATTTTATGGACTGATGTTATGCACACGCAGCGCTTACCGTTCTAGGTACGCTGAGTTGGCAGTGGTATTCCACATCGGTAGAATATGCGCGCCAGCGCTGGGCACGGCATGCCCCTACGATACCCTGGTGTCAACCATGAATAATGACTTTCCCCCAGCTTTGCGTAACATCCGTTATGAGCTGATGTTGCGCTCCTATTACGCAGCTAATAGTAAGGTTGCTTCTCTTCGCGCACGAAAAAATAAGGCTTGATTTGTACGCAGATTATTTGATCAGCATAGCGAGAACAACAACACCGGCAGGATTATCAGTAATAGTAGATAGTGCGCATGGGCAGCATAACATCCGTCAGCATCCACAAGACAATTTACGTCTTCCATCTACCCCAGTGACAAAATATGGCAATTAATAGACAAAAAATAGCAGAATCAATGCGCAATTAGATGAAAAAATCCTGTAAAACCGAGGCTTCAGATTGGCACGACGATTGCTCTATCACATTTGTGACAAATGTCGCGATTTTACCCTAACAGGAGAACGAAAATGAAATCCATACAAATGAAGCATACCGTACAACGTGGTTTTACCCTGATTGAACTGATGATCGTCGTTGCAATTATTGGTATCTTGGCCGCAGTGGCCATTCCACAATATTCTAACTATACCTCGCGTACCCGTGCCGCTGGTGCAATAACCGAAATGGACTCATTCCGTACCGGTTTTGCGCTTTGTATGGCAGAACAAGTGAACGTTACAGCTAACTGTATTACCTTGGGAACCAATGGAATACCCGCCACACCTGCAGCCACCACCAAAAACGTCACGGCTGCCGTTACAATTGGAGCCGGTGGTGTCATTAGCACCACTACCGGTGCTACCACTACTGCCGGTACTGGCTTGACGTACGTTCTAACACCACAAGCCGTAACAGCCACCAGCCCTACCATGACTTTTGTCCAAAGCGGAACAGTATGCGATGGCGGCACGCGTGGAATGCGCCCAGGACAAGGCGACTGCCCTTAATCATGTCCTATTAAAAAAGCCCGCTTCGGCGGGTTTTTTTATTTTATGCGCGGATTTCAATAGAAAAATGCTGAGAACAATTTTATCGCTACACAACGACATAAGAAATGTCCATTTGTACCTATAGCGTAACTAATCAGGTTAAACATTATTTAAGCTGGCACGCTGATTGCTAAATAAATTGTCTCAGGACCACTTTATTAGACTTTCTTCGAGGAGTAATGAAATGAACTCAATGAAAATACGGCGGACTACGCAGCGGGGTTTTACCCTGATTGAATTGATGATCGTGGTTGCAATTATTGGCATTTTGGCCGCAGTCGCCATCCCACAATATTCCAACTATACCTCTCGCACTCGTGCTGCTGGCGCAGTAGCTGAGATGGATGGCTTCCGCTCCGCTTTCGCAATTTGCATGGCAGAACAAGTCAACGTGGTAGCTAACTGCGTTACCTTGGGAAGCAATGGGATACCTACCACACCTGCAACTCTCTCCAAAAACGTCACGGCTCCCGTTGCCATTTCAGCTGCGGGCGTCATTACCACCACTATCGGCGCTACCACCACTGCCGGTGTTGGCTTAACGTACGTTCTTACACCAAGTGCAATGACAGTGAGCAGCCCAACAATGACTTTTACCCAAGGCGGGACAGTATGTGATGGTGGCATTCGTGGACTGAGAGCAGGACAAGGCGATTGCCCATAATATGCCTCATAAAAAAAGCCCGCTCAGCCAATTTTTGATTAAAATAAATACCGTTTCCTTAACTTACATTCGAATTTAATATGTCTCGATTTCGCGCCAGTGGCTTACACTTTCTGATCAGCCTGATTGTTGGACTTACGTTGTTAGCTTTATGTTGGTTTGTCTGGTACCCGGCGCCAATGCTCATGGCGATTGGAGGCCACGAGATTTTCTTATTAATAATGGGCATTGATGTGATACTCGGCCCATTGCTGACCTTAGTCGCATTTAAATCGGGTAAAAAGGGATTAGTATTCGATCTCGTTTTTATCGGGGTGGCCCAAATTTCGGCGATGCTCTATGGAGTTAACACGCTTCTCGAAGCACGTCCCGCGTATGTGGCTGCACTTGGTGATAAATTTCAGGTAGTACTGGCGACCGAAATTACTGACGCCAATTTAATTAAAACCAAGACGACACTACCATCATGGGGTCCCGTGTTGATTGGCACAAAAACACCGACAGATAAAAGCGATATTAGTGTAGTGGAAGCGCTGTCACAAATAGGCATTGGGCGAGGATGTCTTCCTCAACTTCACGTGCCGTATGCATCAATGTCTTCGGAAATATTGCAGCATGCACTCCCCATTGCCACTCTTAAGAAAAGACATCCAGAACAATCCAACAAGATTGATGCCTGGCTGGTAAAGCATGACTACACCGAACAAACAGCCAAGTTCCAACCGATCAAAATTAGAGCGTATGAATTTGTTGTGATGCTGGATGCCAAAACGGCGGCCGTGATTGGGATCGCGCCATTTACACCTTAATTCGCCGCATGGTTAAGTTGCACCTACTCCGGGATCTGCCCAATTCGCCTCTGGAAAACGTATTCCCAGTGATTCCGAGCAATAGGTGCTTCTTTATAAAAATAGTGCTTCTGTAGAAATTGCTTAGAGGGCAATAGGGTTCCATGCGCTTCAGCCTTCTCGGCACGCTGTCACTGCCGCAATCTTCCGACTTTCAAATTGAACGGAGTAAGCATGAACAAAAAAGCCGAATTCTGGATCACGCACCTCATGGCGATCAAGCGAGAAGGCATATCGACGAGTGCTTATGCGAAGCGGCATGCGCTCGCGGTGAGGATATTGTATCGCTGGCAGTGCAAATTGAATTGCGCGCCAATCATGCCTGCTATGGCAAGCCATGACGGGACATTTGTTTCTTGCAGGTAGCCGCACTTCCCCCTTGCAGCGTCTTCCGATTTAACCTTGATCACTGACGTTTTCGCCTCACCTACCGAACGAATCGCAGAAGCATAACCAAAACGTTCTACTTCCTGCTCCAACTTCTTCAGCGGGTATCCGTGCTTCGATCTCCTGACATTTTTTCTGCCGCTTTGACATTGGGAGAACCTTGATTTTCTTTGATCAGCATATCCCCCAGTGCTTTTGGCACACCGCTCAAGACCTCCTGAAATACGAGTAAAGGAGCTAAAAATGTCCTTCATCTCCTTTACATTATCGGCTGCTAGAGACCTCTGCTATAGCGCATTTGAAACTGGCTTGGCACCACACTATGCTTGCTGCATAATTTGACATTCACTCCCCATCGCTATTTTTACTCATTCCCGGAGCTCCATCATGATTCAAGGTCTACGTACTGCCATTTACCCTGCCCCTGATCTCGCTGCTGCCAAGCGCTGGTATTCCGAATTGCTGGGTCAAACGCCTTATTTTGACCAACCGTTTTATGTGGGATTTTCAGTAGGCGGTTTCGAGCTTGGTTTGTTGCCCAATGCCGAGCCGGGCATCTCCGGTCCTCAAGCGCTTTGGGGGGTGCAAAAGATTGAGGCGGCATACGACCGTTTATTGGCTTTGGGTGCTTCTACACTAGAGCCAGTCACCGATGTCGGAGGAGGTATCAAGGTTGCAGCAGTCCAAGATCCATTTGGCAATCGACTCGGCATCATTGAGAACCCGCACTTTGATCCAAAAGCCGTGCGTTGACTCGATAATTTGCAATATTCGCAGGCTTTCCATCTTATTTCTCAAAAACGCACGCGTGCCGCGTGAACCTTTTCCCACATTCTCCGACTTAAGGGATAACCAGGTTGGAGAAATACATGACAAAAAACAGTTCCCCCGAATTCCACGCTCTCGAAGATGAGTTGATTGTCGTGCGCTGTCAGCTTGGCGAGCGTTCTGCGTTCGACGAATTGATTCAGCGCTGGCATGTGCCGGTTCGACAATACGCCCGGCGAATGACGGGCGATGATGTCGCTGCCGATGACACTGTACAAGAAGTCTGGTTGCGAGTGCTGCGCGGCATCAGCCGCCTTCGCGAAGGGGTGAAGTTACGTGCCTGGCTGTTCGGTATCGCGCGCAATGTCCTCATGGACCGATTGCGCCAGCAATATGCACTGTTGCTGAAGGAAGAGGTAGACATAGAAGACATGGCGGCAGAGGATTCACCGCCGTATCTGGAAAAAGAAATGACAACCATGCTGTGCGAATTGACGCGACTGCCGATGATCGAAAACGAAATACTGACGCTTTTTTATCTACAGGAGTTGTCCCTTGGTGATGTGGCATTAGTGCTCGGCATTCCGCTTGGCACAGTCAAATCCCGGCTATTTCGCGCACGCCAAATGCTGCGCCATGAAATGGAATTGAAAGGAATAAATAGATGAATCCGATACAGAATACCCATGCCAACGCGTCACCCCAGTTATCCGCATTGCAGCACCTGGCCGATAAAGAACTGTCGCTGAAATCGCGCCTGGCGTATATCGCTTTGCTGCTTGCAGCGCTGATGATGACGAGCATCGTGGACGCGCTTTGGTTAACTGAACCTGCGCTACCGCTACGTACCCAAATTGCGTTTGCACTGATGACCGTTATTGGGGCGTCTTGGGTAGTTTTTGCGGTGTGGGTACTGAAATTTCGCCGGGTGCTGCTTGCCTATCATAGCGTTGTGGCTGGACGCATGGCGGTGACTTTTTCGGCAATATTTCTGCTGGGCGCGCTAATACTGGGATGTATCAGAGGAGGCCCTGCCGCGTATGCGGTTGCAATGGTCGGCATCGCGATGCTGGCTGCTGCAATCGCCTTGCTATTGCGGGCTCATCGCAGGTTGGCCCGTCTCGTCGAACGGCGCAAAACGCTTGAACAACAACTTGGCTGCAACGCAAAATGCACACGTTAATACTTTGATAGACTGCGATGATAATCGCCTGCCTCGCATACCTATGTAGTTACTTGTCGTACCCTCCTAATTACTTTCTTGAAACGGAAAAAATTATGCGCACACCTTTCCCCAACCACCTCTTTCGCTTGCTGTCATTCGTACTCATCGCCCCGTCGCTGGCCATCGCAGCGTTACCTACCAATACAGAAGTGGAAGCTATTCTCGACAAACATCTCATTGCCAATAAACAGGTCAAAGGCGTAGCCGTTGCACTGGTGGATGCGAGCGGCATTCGAGTAGTGACGGCAGGCGTTGCGCGCGGCAATACGCCCGTAAAACCGGACAATCTTTTCGAGATCGGTTCGGCCACCAAGACGTTTACCGGCTTGCTCCTGGCCATTGCCGATGAAAAGGGCGAGGCGAAACTGGATGACCCGGTCGAGAAATTTCTGCCCAACGGTATCAAATTGCGCGATAAGGCCGGGCAGCCCATTCGCATGGTCGATCTTGCGACACATCGTTCTGGTTTGCCCAGATTAGCTACGAATATGGTGGAAGATCCGAAGCATCGCTACGCCGATCCCTATGCCGATTACAGCGTTGCCGATCTGCTCGATTTTCTCAAAAACTTCAATGCGACACGTGTGCGCAACACGCATTTCGAGTATTCCAATATCGGCTTCGGCGTTCTCGGATACGCCCTGACACGCGCAGCCAAGATGGACAGTTTTGAGGCGCTACTGAGCGAACGCATCTTAATGCCGCTTAACATGGATAGCACCACCAGCGATCCAAAACGTTTCAGCGATCGACTCACACAACCCTACGATGCAGACGGCCAGCCAACACCGGCCTGGAATCTGCCTATTGCGCATGCAGGCGCAGGCTCTATCCGTTCGACCGCCGGCGACATGGGACGCTATATCGAAGCGGTTGCGGAAATCAAGAGCAGCCCGCTATCGAACCAGATTCGGCTTGCCACCACCGCACGCGAGGCGGGCTCCAACCGCATCAACCCGATCGGCCTAGCGTGGACGCACGTTCCGTTCGACCAGCGTGACATCGTCAATCACGATGGCGGCACATTCGGCTCATCGAGTTCGCTGATGATAGATCGTGCCACGAAGGAGGGCGTTTTCATCGTGGCTAACTCCTCGGCACGATTGTTTGATATCGCACTGCACTTGCTAGATCAACGATACAGCATTCCAGTGCGCGAATTTCCCAAAGTGGTTTCGCTGGCAGAGGAGGTAGTCGCGCGCTATGCAGGAACGTACAAGCTCACGGAATCAATGAATGTTGTTATCCGTGCCAGCGGCGGAAAAATCACCTTGGAAGCGACCGGCCAAGGCGAGTTCGCACTCTTTCCGGAAAGCGAAACACGCTTCTTTGCCAAGGTGGCGCCCATCGTCATCACCTTTGGCGATATAGCAGTTGGCACAGATGGGAAAGCAGGAAGTTTTGTCCTTGAACAAGGCGGCGTCAAGCGTACCGCTCGACGTATTCAATAATAATAGGCAGGCCTAGAAGTCATTCAAAAACAAATGGGACGTTCGGGCGACTCCTTTGTGTCGAAAACTATTGAGCGCCCGTTGCGTCGATATCGGCCAGCGATTCGCGCCCCCTTTGCGTGATGTCAAATCCCTCCCCGTCTATCTTTGGCATGATGTGGCCTTTTTTACCCAGAAACAGGGCGACATCGGTGTGGAGTACGGCAAGCGGATCAATCGATACTGCACGCAAACCCTCGATGCAGCTTTTCACAAACAGGGTTTGCTTACCTTTCTCGGTCAGCGTGCAACGGCCATCTTTTGCATATTCCACAAATTTCAAACCGCTTAAGCGTTTGGCATTTCTGGCCACGCAGGCGCTAGGCCTCTGGCTCTTGGGGCCGCTACGAATTTGTTCGAGCGCATCATATTCATCGTTGGTCAAGCTATCGTGCATGGCAGCTCCCCTTTATTTCCGCGTGTCAGTTCAAGTTTCATTTTAGTTGGCATTCATTGACGTAAGCCGCTTTCTCAGCAGGGTGCTCAATGGATGATGACTGTCCCTATCCAACGCTATCAAACGCTGCGATTGCCCATCGCCTCACCCAATCGAACTGCCTGCGCCGGTGCCCATTGCGGGTTGAACTGCAACGTATTTTTTGGAAACAACATGACTACAGTAGAGCCGAGCAAAAATCGGCCCATTTCATCGCCTTTTTTAAGGACGATGTGTTGGTCAGCGTATTTCCATTCCCTGACCTCACGCGTGCGCGGAGGATTCACGACGCCATGCCACACGGTCGCCATGCTGCCCACAATAGTGGCGCCGATCAGCGTCAAGACAAAAGGACCGTGCGCGGATTCAAACACGCAGACCACGCGTTCGTTTCGTGCAAACAAATTAGGCACGCCGCGTGCAGTCACCGGATTCACTGAAAACAAGGCGCCGGGCACATAGATCATGCGAGTCAGACGACCATCACAAGGCATATGAATGCGGTGATAATCCTTGGGACTGAGATACACATTGGCAAAGCTGCCATCCTGAAACCGGGCTGCCAATTCACGATCCCCGCCCACCAACGCGACTGTCGAAAAAGTATGGCCTTTGGCCTGAAATAATTGATCGCGCTCAATGCTACCGAATTGACTGAGTGCGCCGTCAACCGGACAAATAAAATCGGCCTGCGCTAATGGTCGCGCATCGTTGCGCAAGGAGCGGGTGAAAAATTCGTTAAAACTGGCATAAGCCAAAATGTCGGCATTCGCGGCTTCCGCCATGTTGACTGCGTAGCGTCCGACAAACCAGCGGATCAGGCATGTGGTCAAAGCACCCGCTCTGGCACTGGCGACTTTTCCAGCAAAAACAGTTAATGCCCGCTTTGGCAAACAATATTGCAGTACTACGGCTAAACGCTCAAACACGATAAAACCCTTATATTTAACACTGCCGGAAAGAGTGGCCCGCCCAAACCGCCAAGGTAGAAAGACCCTATACATCAGCGCTGCCCAACAGAAAGCGGGAGCAGTATGCCATCATTTTCCCTGTGGGCGTAATTCTGGAAAACCATTGCCGTTTGCCTTGGTCCACCCACCGCTTCAAAAAAAAAGGGGCACCAGTAGGCGCTATTCGGCGCGCGCTACACCGGCTTTTTCTTCAATACTTCCCAGACGATAAGCGTCAATCATACCAATGACCCAGCAGCCCAGCATGACATAAATAGCGATCTTCACGGATAAGGAAACGGGCACGTCCTGCGTCGCAGACACAAGGCTCACAATCACGTCGGGATCCCACGGTACCTCGCCCCGCTCGATCTTTTCGACGATGCTCCAGGCCTTGTGCCAGACATCGTTTAAAAAGACGGTCGCAGCAAACAAGGTCGGTAAAAATAAAGCGAAGCCGACAATATGTCGCTTCAGAAAAAAATGGCCGATACCTGGAAATACCAGGCCGGAATAGAGGGCTGCCTTGATCGATTTTTTCATTTTCTTCCACTCTAGGGAAATGACTGAAGTTTTTTCAGGACTACACATCCAATCGAATAACCCGCACCGAATGAGCAAATCACGCCCAGTGCGCCCTGCTCCATATCATCTTGATACTGATGAAAGGCGATGATCGAGCCAGCAGAAGATGTGTTGCCATAGGTATCGAGAATGACTGGCGCTTCAGCGGCGCTGGCATCACGTCCCAGAAGCAAGCGCGCAATCAACAAATTCATATTCAGGTTAGCTTGATGCAGCCAAAAACGCTGGACTTGCGACACATTCAGGCCGCTGGCTGTCAGCGTAGATTGAATCATCGTGGCAGCCATCGGACAAACTTCTTTAAATACCTTGCGTCCTTGCTGGTGAAACAATTTATCGGGCTGGCCAATGCCGGCTTCATCGAAACGGTTGAGATAGCCGAAGTTGTTGCGGATGTTGTTGGAAAACTGTGTGCGCAGTTTGGAAGTAATGATCGCAAAGCGATGCGGCGATGTGGACAGGTCGGCACGCTCGATCAACAATGCCGTGCAAGCATCACCGAAAATAAAATGGCTGTCGCGGTCGCGCCAGTTGAGATGACCGCTGGTAATTTCCGGGCTAATGACCAGCACCGCTCGCGCCTGACCACTTTGTACCGCATTGACCGCGGTCTGGATACCGAAGGTGGCAGATGAACAAGCCACATTCATGTCGAAACCATAGCCATCGATACCAAGCGCCGCCTGCACTTCAATCGCTATGGCGGGATAAGGGCGCTGCATATTGCTACAAGCCACCAGCACCATGTCGATATCTGCGGCGGTACGCCCTGCGCGCTCCATCGCCTGCCTTGCCGCTGCGACTGCCATCTCACACATGAGCGATGGCGACTCGTCTGCCCGATCGGCAAGCCGGGGCACCATGCGCTCCGGGTCCAGGATGCCCGATTTCTCGACCACAAAACGCGATTTTATACCGGAAACTTTCTCAATAAAATCGGCGCTCGACGGCTCAATTGCGGCCACCTCCCCGCTTGCAATACTAGCGGCATTATTGGCGTTGAACGTCGCTGCGTAGGTATTAAAACAGACGACTAGTTCTTCATTAGAAATGGCATAGGGAGGCGTATACAATCCAGTGCCACTGATGACCGCAGTTTGCATAGGGAAATCTCCTTTTGAGAGGTGATGTAAGGTGCCGCTTAACGCTTAACAACGTAACGTAAGGGACCATTTCGCAGCAGGCGCGCAAATAGCTTTTTTTCAAGTGTGTTTTGCACGCCCCATATTCTCATCCTGTTTGCGTCTGTCTGAATGGTGTATGGTACAGTCGAAATCCGAAAATTAGGCGCATTATTTTTTCTTTTCTCAATTTTTAAAAAGGCGATTCTGTGGAACGTTTTTTAATTAGCGCACTTACACTCAGCCTGCTTGCGCCCCTCTGCGACGCGACGGAAATAATTGCCCCGGTTGTCCCAGTCCCCCTTCCAATCGCTGCTGCCCCCACCCAACTTTCTTCCGGCATCGACACCGGGTATGTGGATAAGAATGTGCGTGCGCAAGATGATTTCTTTCAGTATTTGAACGGCCAGTGGCTCAAGACGGTAGAAATTCCTGCAGATAAAGCCCGTTGGGGTGCATTTGAAAAATTACGCGACGATACCCAGCCGCAACTGCGCGCTATCATCGAAGGCGCGGCACAAGACCCGCATAAGGTCAGCGGCTCGGATGCACAGAAAATTGGGGATTTTTATGCCAGTTTCATGGATGATGCAGTCTTGGAAACGCTGGGCCTGAAGCCTCTCAATGTCGAGATATCGCGAATCACTATATTAAACAACAAGAACAAAATTCCCGCACTCATCGCCCATCTCAACCAACTCAGCGTGGGTACACCCTATCGTTTTAGCGTGCATCAGGATGCTAGAGATTCAACCCAATATATCGTGGACATTGAACAAAGCGGACTAGGGCTGCCTGACCGCGATTATTACCTCAAATTGCAAGACCAGAAGCTAAGCGAAGTGCGCACCAAATATCAGGAGCATATCGAGAAAATGCTAGCGCTGGCGGGCGAAACCGATAGTGCGACCATCAAGACCAACGCCAGAAACATTGTCGCTTTAGAGACTGCGTTGGCTAAAGTCCAATGGACTAAAGTCGAGAATCGCGATCCGGTAAAAACTTACAACAAAGTACCACTCAACCAACTCACAAAACTAACTCCCGGCTACGACTGGAAATCCTACCTGGCCACAGCGGGCATCGAGGGCAAAGTCGGTTACGTCATCGTGAGTCAGCCCAGCTATCTCAAGGGGTTTAATAAAATATTAAAAGACACACCGCTCCCGGTCTGGAAAGCATACTTTCAGTGGCATCTGATCAGCAGTTATGCCGCTTATTTATCCAAGTCCTTTGTCGATCAAAATTTTTCTTTTTACAGCACGACATTAACCGGCGTCCCTGTGATGCGCCCGCGCTGGAAACGCGGTGTTGCTGCGGTCGAAAGCGCACTCGGGGAAAGTATAGGAAAGATTTATGTGGCCCAGCACTTCCCTCCCGAGCGCAAAGCGCGCATGGAAACGCTGGTCAAAAATCTGCTCGCCGCCTATCAACAAAATATCGATGCGCTGAACTGGATGAGCCCACAAACTAAAAAAGAAGCCCAAGCTAAACTCGCAAAATTCACGCCAAAAATAGGCTACCCAAACAAGTGGCGCGATTATTCCGGTTTGCAAGTCGTCAAGGATGATCTGGTCGGCAATGTGATGCGCTCGAATTTGTTCAACAACCAATTTTCGCTAAACAAATTAGGAAAGCCAATCGACCGTGGTGAATGGGGAATGACGCCGCAAACGGTGAACGCTTATTACAATCCAGAGCTCAATGAAATCGTGTTCCCGGCATCGATTTTGCAACCGCCATTTTTTGATGCGAATGCTGATGATGCAGTCAATTATGGCGGCATCGGCGCAGTGATCGGCCATGAGATCAGTCACGGTTTTGACGATCAAGGCGCGCAGTACGATGGCGACGGCAATTTACGCGATTGGTGGACCAAGGAAGATCACGCAAATTTCGCCGCCAAGACCAAGATGCTGGTCGATCAGTACAATGCTTATAGTCCCCTGCCGGGCTACAACGTCAATGGACAACTTACCTTGGGAGAAAACATTGCCGACAATTCTGGCCTGGCCATTGCATACAAGGCTTATCAATTATCCTTAGGTGGTAAAACAGCGCCATTGATCGATGGCCTCACCGGTGAGCAACGCCTGTATATGGGATGGACACAGGTATGGCGCAGCAAAACACGCGATCAGCAAGCCATCGTCCAGATCAAATCAGACCCCCATTCGCCGGGCCAATTTAGAGCCAATGGAGCGCTGAAAAACCAGCCGGGATTTTATAGCGCGTTTGATGTGAAGGAAGGCGACAAAATGTATCTGGCACCTGCGCAACGGGTCATGATCTGGTAAAAATGGTAGCAGCAAAACGCAATCACTGTCATAAAAAAAGGCCAATATATTCGGCCTTTTTTTGCGTGTCGTCATCAACATGAACGACGGTCCAAAAACTTCAGTTAATGCATCAACAGCCCAACCATAGTGCCGATCATTAACAGCACGCTCGCCGCAAATGTCAAACCAAATCCCGTCGTGCGTTTGGCCGGATCCTTGTAATACCCCAGTGCATATACGATCCTTCCGACGCTCCACAACAGGCCGCCACCCGCAGCCCAACAGTCGCCCAGAAAAGAAGCACACATCCATAGCACGGGTAAAAACAGGACCAATTGTTCGACTGTATTGGCTTGCACCCGCTGAATACTTTGAAACTCAATCGGTCCATCCATTAAGGGCGCTTTCACTTTGTAGGTCACGCGCGCTTTAGCCGCATTCATCGCAATCCACAGATACACAATCAGGGCGATGAGCGTACTCCAGGCAGTCCATTTCATGTTAGTTCCTTATTGTTGAGGTTGGAATAGTAGCGAGATATACGTACAAAATGCACCTTACTACCCTTTTCACGCCCTTTAAAAATTGAATTATTTGCGAAGCGCATTACATCATACTGCATCGGAAAAATCCCTACGATCTTTGCGCACTGCGTAACATCAGACCAATCACTTTTCGGTATCAAAATATAAATCTTAAGCGGCGCTTAAGGCGTATTTCGACTACCTCGCTTATACTTTCACGGTTTACCATTCGCCCATTTCTTTTTCCCCATTTTCAACCGACCGATATTCGGAGATCCCCCTATGTTGCGCCACACTTCGCTCGCCCTTTTTATCACCCTGGCCTTGGTTGGTTGCAACAAGGGGGGTAAAAATTTACCCGAAAATATCGCGAGCGATTCCACGAAAAATACGACGGTCAATAGTCCGCTGTTGATTGGTCAGGAAGATATCGTCACGCTGCATAACAATACGCTTGCGTCAGGCCCTGCCATCACCGGATCGGTACAACCCGAGCGACGCGCAGATTTACGGGCCGAAGTTTCTTCTGTGGTGTTGCAAGTGCTCAAAGAAAATGGCGAGGCCGTGAAAAAAGGCGACGTACTAGTGCGACTCGATGACACATCGATTCGTGATGCGTTAGCCTCATCCGAAGAAGCTGCACGCGTGTCGGAACAAGGACGCGATCAAGCTGAACGCCAGTTTCAGCGCTTGAAAACCTTGCGGGCTTCCGGCATGACATCCATGCAGCAGCTTGAAGATGCGGAAATTCGCCGCAATAATTCGCTCAGCGATCTTGCTGCGGCAAAAGCACGCTCGGTGCAAGCACGTCAGCAATTACAGCGCACCTTAGTCAAAGCACCATTCGATGGTATCGTTAGCGATCGCAAAGTTTCCGCAGGCGACACTGCCCAAATCGGCAAGGAGCTGATCAAGGTGATTGATCCGACCAGCTTACGTTTTGAAGGACTCGTATCCGCCGACAAAATCAACGATGTCAAGATCGGACAAACTGTCAGTTTCAAACTCAACGGCCAGGAACAACGTGATGTGATCGGTAAGGTAAAGCGCATCGATCCCGCCGCGAACCCGACCACGCGCCAGGTCGGTGTGCTGGTCGCTTTTGCCGGTGGCATGCAGCCGCGCGTGTCGGGTCTGTATGCAGAAGGCCATATCGAAACCGAGAGCGTGCAAGCACTCACAAGTCCTGACAGTGCGCTGGTACGCAGCGGCGACAAAACGTTTGCATGGCGCCTTAAGGATGGCGTCCTGCATAAAGTTCCGCTAGTCATCGGCGCGCGCGATCAACGCAGCGGCGACTATGCAGTACGCAACGGCTTGGCAGAAGGCGATCAGTTGATCCGCAATCCCAACACGATGCTCAAGGAAGGGCAAAAAGTAAGCCTGTCGCCAGAAAAGTCCCCACATGGCTTAACCACCATCGGCGTTTCTACTGCATCCGCAACCCCCACTAAATCAGCATCGACAGGGGAGAAATAAGCTATGTTTCTTTCCGACTTCAGCATCAAAAGACCTGTCGCGACAATCGTCATTATCATTACGCTGATGTGCATGGGCTTGATGGCCTTTAGCAAATTGCGTGTGAATCAAAACCCCGATGTCGAGCCACCCGTCCTGGTCATTAACGTGCCCTATCCCGGGGCGTCGCCGGAGACGGTCGAGCGAGAAATTATCAATCGTATTGAGAAATCGCTGCAAAGTATTTCCGGCGTCGATCACATGTACGCGACGGCAAGCGAAAGCAATGCCAACATCACGCTCATCTTCAAATTCAGTAAAAATTTGATCGAAGCATCGGATGAAGTACGTAACGCCATCGCGGCAGTACGGTACAAACTACCCACTGAAATGCGCGAGCCGGTTTTACGTCGCATCGATCCTTCCGCCGAACCCATCATGAATTTGGCGCTATCCTCTGCGACGCTAAGCCATGCGGAGATTTCCCGCATAGCCGAAGATGACTTATCGGATAAATTCCGCGCTATTGATGGTGTCTCCGTCGTCACCGTCGGCGGCTCATTGCGACGCGAGCTGAGCGTATTGCTACGGGCACAAAAGCTGCGCGAATATAACGTCTCGGTCGGCGAAGTAATCACTGCGCTACGCAATCAAAATACCTCAGCTCCCGTAGGACAAGTGCGCGGCGCGCTGAACGATTTAAGCATACGGTTAGTGGGACGTATTGAAACGCCAGCCGAATTTGAACAAATCGTGATCAAGCGACGCGGCAATGAAATTGTGCGCCTTGCGCAAGTGGCCAGTATTGCAGATGGCTTTGCTGAGCTGGGCGGGCTTAGCCTGCGTAACGACCACACAAACGTCGGCATTTTTATCACGCGATCCAACGACGCCAGCACCGTTTCAGTCGCTAATAAAGTACGCGAACTGGTGGCGGAACAGAACAAAATTTTGCCAAAAGGCACCCAACTCGATATCACTTTTGACGGCGGGAAAAGAGCCCAGAACAGCCTGAATAATGTGGTCGACTCTCTGCTATTCGGTGCCGTGCTTACCATTTTCGTCGTCTATGTTTTTCTCAACTCATGGCGTTCGACCCTGATCACTGCGCTGAGTTTGCCCACCTCGGTAGTAGCCGCTTTTATCGCGGTATGGTTGTGTGGATTCACTCTTAATTTCATGACGCTTTTAGGACTTTCTTTAGCCATTGGCGTACTCATTGATGACGCCATCGTAGTACGAGAAAACATCGTGCGGCACATGTCGCTTGGCGCAGACCGCCGTACCGCCGCTCTGGAAGGCACAAAAGAAATCGGCCTGGCCGTGGCAGCAACTACCTTTTCCATCGTAGCGGTATTTTTGCCGGTAGGATTCATGCCAGGCATGGCAGGCCAGTGGTTTCGTCCTTTTGCCCTGACCGTCGCCAGCTCGGTCATGGTCAGCCTCTTCATTTCATTTACCCTCGATCCGATGCTGTCTGCCTACTGGGGCGATCCCCATAAGCGCTAACCAAATGTGCCTCCCCGTAATTCATCCTGTTGGTAAATGCGCTTCTTTCGCGACGGTTCTCGCAGAGAAGTGCATATTTCATCCCATCGCTCCAGAGCGCCAAACAAGGATAAACATGGGTTGACT
>JANXTY010000062.1 GCA_025352145.1 Oxalobacteraceae bacterium | reverse complement strand
TAGCGATGTCTAAACCAATAACTTTTGCGATAGTATTCATGATGGACTCCCTCACTTGAGTTTGACTTGCCAGACCACCTGGCAAGCTTGGCACTATGATGCCGTTATCGGGTGGGTGGAGTCCATTTCATTAACATCAGTTAACAAGATAACCGAAGGAGGAAATGATGGATGATACGATGGTGACGACCGCGTTTGATTTGCCCGGTCATACGGTAGTAAAGAATTTAGGCGTGGTCCGAGGGATTACGGTTCGTTCACGATCGATTGTGGGAAATTTTTTAGGTGGCCTGCAGTCGCTTTTCGGTGGAAACATCACGATTTATACTGCGCTATGTGAGCAAGCCAGATCGGAGACCTATCAGTTAATGTGCAGACAAGCCGATGGATGGGGTGCAAACGCCATCATTGCCATGCACTATGACGCTACCGAGCTTATGCCGGGCCTTACGGAGGTTCTTTGCTACGGAACCGCAGTGCTGGTTACGAAAAAATCAGACGGTGCCAAATAAAAGGGGGGAATTAATGAAGGCAAAATGGATTAGGAATAATGCAAAATACACTACAGCAGTCATTCGGCGAGTAACGAAAGGACTCTTTATCGGGATCGTCTCATACGCGCTTGCGGGGTGTGGCGTTTTGGCCGCACCGTGCCGGATCACATCCGCAGCCATCAAAATGATTCCCGTTGTGGGGCACGCTGCGGCGCTTCCCACCGATACATGCGCAGCGGTTATTGATCCTTAATGATCCTTAAATCCCCCTTATTTATTTACTTACAGCCGCCAAGAGTTTCTTTGTTGTCTTTGATCTCTTGGTTGCGTTGTTCATCACTCAAAAAAGAACGCTCGCCGTTTTTCTCGGTCCGTGCAATGCGTATACCCTCGTCGAGCGTCCTCTGATATTGGCGCGCAAGATCACAGTTTTTTGCCTTGTCTGCCAGACGCTTCGCCTCCTCCGCTGCTTTCTTTTCTTTTTCAGCCTGTTCAATTTTTCTCTTTTGAAAATCGGTATTTTTTTCCGCAAGAGTCATCGGCTGCTTCTCTTTTTTGGTATTCAATGCAGAACCAGACGTGTTTTCGTCGGTATCGGCCTTACTTTCCGCCGCAGGCGAATTGCGCGGGGCTTGGCCGGGGGATTTTAAAATGCGCTCTTTTGGCACCGATGTTGGAGGAGCCATGTCGGAATATTGTTTACTTCCATTTTCATTTAGCCACACATACTGCGCCAATACAGCCGTCGATATGCTTAGAAAAAGCACTCCGGCAATCGACCTCGTTAAATGATTCCAATGTGATTTTTTCATTGTCATTCCTCTCAATTAAAGCAATTTCGGCATGCTCAGCAAGGAGCCTCTCTATAAGATCATTTTATCCTGAATAGATCGGAAACCAGTGAGCTCGCACATAAACACCGATTCAACCCCAATTTTCCACTGGCTTAGATTTTTTTAAAAACAAAACTTCAGTATCAAGCTGCCCGCATCCCTAGGTAAGTAACAGCGTGGACTTGGTGTGGCGTACAGACGGGATTTCCATTCGGAATCACCCTTATGCAGAAATTATTCATGAAGAAATTTAAACCTATACCTATTACTGAATATCACTGAATAATCTCTTTAACATTAACGCAGGATTTCGATGAAATACAAAGACTCTTATCAAGCGCTGGGTATTAAGCGAACCGCCTCGCTCGCAGACATCAAGACGGCATACCGTAAACTTGCGCACCAGTATCAAATGGTGTGGTGCTGGCTCTGACTTTGATGCGACGTATTGATGCGCTGGAAAAAAACTCAATGCCATGCAGGCGCGGTTTGACCGGCCTCCGAAAAATCCTTCAGGGCCGCTAAGCTGATCACGCCACCAGTGAGAGAATACGTGGGAATGGCATAAAGCGGTGTCAATCGCGATTTTCATTGTGAGCAATCATGCGACTTTGGCAGAATAGAAAGCGGCCTAATGGAAAATCTCGGTTTAATAATTACAAATTCATTTCCATTAAGTTCCATATTTTAAGAATATTCCCCTATACTTTAGCGCATTCATTTGTCTGTAATCTTGAAGCAAAACATGACCAACGAGAACAACACCGTAATACCGCATTTTCTTCATCGCAGACAAGTACTGCGTGGCATGGCTGCAGCCGCTTTACCATTGAGTACATTAGCGCGTGCAGCCGATGCACCCACACCGTTGCAGGTCGGCGGTTTACCTGTCACTTGCAACTTAACTTTGCCGGTCGCATGCGTGGCAAAAGCCGCTGAAAATCAGGCAGGCAAAACAGCGGGGCCTCTTTTTGGATTCGAGTACAGCAAGTACAGTGGCTGGCCTGAAATCAAGGAGTCATTGATGACAGGACGGATTCAAGCAGCCTATATGCTGGCGCCGCTGGTCATGGATCTGGCCGACAAAAAAATACCGTTGAAGATTGTATCCCTCGGCCATCGCTCGGGTGCGGTCATCATGGTACGTACCGACTCCTCATACAAACACTTCAAGGACCTTGCAGGAAAACGGATTGCCATTCCCAGCCGGTTCGCGGTCGATTTCCTGTTTCTCAGAAAGATGCTGGCACAGGAAGGCTTAACGCCGAAAGACATTGAAATCGTCGAAATGCCGCCACCCGATATGCCAGCGGCACTTTACGCTAAAGCGGTGGAGGCTTACTGTACCGGTGAGCCCTTCGGTGCTGCGGCACAACGCGCGGGTTATGCCCGGCCATTACGCATGACGCGGGACGAGTGGCGCAACTACATTTGCTGCGTACTGACCGTGCGGGACGAATTGATCAAGGAAAATCGTCCCCTGGTGCAGGATTTGGTCAATCATGTCATGGGCGCAGGCGCATGGCTGGATCAGAAACAAGATAACCGCAACAAGGCTGTGGCCATTGCAGCCGGGCGCAAATTTTTCAATCAGGATCCGAATATCATTAAATTCGTAATGGAAAATCCGACGGACCGGGTAACCTACGGCGATTTGCGCATGATCAAAGCAGAATTTGAAGAGTTGATGCAACTATCGCTCGCTGCCGGGACCATCAAGCACCCCATTGATTACGCAAGTTATATGGACGAAAGTTTTGCGAAAAATGCCAAGCCCACATTTATCACGCTTTGATGCTTTGATGCTCAGTGTCAATCTTAGGCGCTCGCTAAACCCAGGAGAATTTTTTTGAATCGTGTATTAATTCGCAGGGCGCTGCTCCTCCTATTTTTCTTCTTCACTGCCATCAGCAACGCCGCCGAGCCCGGTAGCAACAATTTGAAATCCGGTGTTTTCAATCCGCCGCGCCTGGCACCGGACTTTTCTCTCTTGGGATCGGACGGCGCCCCACTTAAGCTCAGTCGCTACCGGGGCAAGGTGATCATGCTCGCCTTCGGGTATACCACCTGCGCGGATGTTTGTCCGGTGACACTGGCTGTTCTGGCGCAGACGCGCAAGCAATTGGGTGCTCTCGGTAAAGAGGTGCAAGTGGTGTACGTCACAGTGGATCCCGAAAGAGATTCGGCAGAACACATGCGCAATTTTCTTGCCGCCTTTGACCCAACCTTTATGGGGGCGACCGGGACTGCCGCACAGTTGTCTGCTGTGCGCCAAGCATATGGGATTACGGCCACAAAAAAACCATTCGATGGTGGCGGATACGCGATAGCGCACTCGTCGTATATTTATCTAATCGATCGCCAAGGAAACCTCTGCGCGTTAATGCCTTATGGACATTCCGCTGACGATTTCGCCCATGATCTACGCATTTTGTTAAAGAAGTGATTTGCAATGAAATCCAATCCCCTGAGCGACAATACCGGCCTGATCTTGTACTCGTTCCTCCTCAACCAATAAAATGTATTTCCTACGTCACCAAAGGTGGTGGATATTTTTCGCCGCTATTTTTATCTGTACAATCGCGTGGGCCGCAATCGCCCCCATCCATGTCGATTCGAGGGAAGCACTGTTCGAGATTCCAAAAGGAACCTGGGCCCGCAGAATGGCGGGGAACAAGGTTGAAATCTTGCCCTCCAAGATAAGATTGACCCTTGGCGCTCGGGACATTTTGCTATTGAGAAATCTTGACGATGTGCCGCAAGTATTTGGGCCTATTCTCATTATGCCCGGCCAAAGTTTTAGCCTGCCGTTTGAACTGGCGTCGAGCTATCAATTCGCTTGTACGGCTCATGCCAGTGGCCAAATGACAATCGTTGTCGATCCCATGCCAATGCCCGGATGGTCCAGACTGCGATGGCGATTTCAGATGATTTATGCCATCTTTACACCGATCTTTGCATGAAATTTGAAAACGAGATTCGAAAAATGAGATTTGAAAAATGAGAAGAGGGTAATGGGTGAATATGTTAAAACGAATACTTCCGCCGCTGATAGTGATAGTAGTGTTGATTGCCGGTTGGTGGATCACCGTCGTCCACACAGCAAGTGTTATTTTTCCGACGCCATTGCAAGTAGTGACCGGTACCCTGGAGTTGGCTCAAGACGGCACGTTATGGGAACATATCGGTTCATCGCTGATGCGGGTGGGTACGGGGTTTTTACTCGCTATTATTGTCGCTATCCCGATGGGTCTTTGGATGGGGCGGGTCGAGGCAGCGTATACAACGCTTAACCCCATATTTCAAATTCTGCGGCCGATTTCTCCCATCGCGTGGATTCCGCTGGCCATCCTTTGGTTCGGTGTCGGTAATGTATCGCCGATTTTTTTAATTTTTATTGCCTCGGTATTCCCGATGATCGTGCAAACCGCTGCCGGTGTGCATACCATTGAGCGCCGCTATTTACGCGCCGCAGAAAATTTTGGCGTGTCGCGCTATGTTCTATTCCGCCAGGTAATTATCCCGGCTGTGCTGCCGGAAATTATCGTCGGCATGCGCATTACGCTGGGTGTGGCATGGCTGGTCGTCGTGGCTGCGGAGATGATTGCGCTGCGATCCGGCCTGGGTTACATGATCATGGATTCGCGTAATGCCGGGAATCGTTACGACCTGGTGATCGCGGGCATGATCATCATTGGCATCATCGGACTCATGCTGGACGGTGCGACCCGGCTTCTTGAAAAACTTAAATCAGTCAGGTGGCGTTATGGACGGTAAGATCGTCGTCAACAACATAAAAAAAAGTTTCGGATCGAGTAAAAATACACTGCCCGTTGTCGGTGGCGTCAGCTTGACCGTCGCCGACGGTGAATTTGTCGCCATCGTGGGTCCATCGGGTTGCGGCAAGTCGACTTTAATGAAGATCGTCGCAGGATTTGAACGCCCGGATGAAGGCTCGGTCACCATCGACAGCGCACCACTGAACGGTCCCAGTTCAAAAGGCATTGTCATTTCCCAGCATGGTTCGGTTTTTCCCTGGCTCACGGTACAACAGAATTTGATGTTCGGGCTCAACGGCAATGGACATGGCGACAAAGCAGCATTGGCCGATCACTATGCGGCTATGGTGGGCTTGAAAGGCTTTGAGAACAGCTACCCTCACGAGCTCTCCGGCGGCATGCTCAAGCGCGTGGAAATCGCCCGCGCCCTGGTAGTCAAGCCGGAAATTCTGTATATGGATGAACCGTTCTCAGCGCTGGATGCACTGATGAATTTGCGCATGCGCACCGAACTGCTACGCATTTTGTCGGAAGAGCGCCATACCGTTTTGCTCATTACGCATGACGTGGAGGAAGCAATTCATTTGGCTGATCGCATCATGGTACTTTCTGCCCGCCCAGCCATAATCCAGGCCACCTTCGAAGTATCGATGCCGCATCCGCGCAAATTGTCCAGTCCTGAAGCCCAGGCGCTTAAAGACGCTATCCTGATCGAACTGGGGCTTTAACGCCGAAGATGAAGTGGAGGAGCAGTTAAATCGGTTGCAGTTCAGGAAAATCGATTGCGGAGGTAGCCTTCACCTTCACTAGTTTGACTAAGAGCCTTGTCGTATAGCTTTCTTTTTTACTGGAGATTTTTTTACGATGTTGCAGTTCTCTCTCAAGAAGCGCATGGCATGGGTGCATTCGGTATCGTGATCATCTAGTAGATATTCCTGCGCTTCGGGGAAAAATTCGTCTTCCCACATGGACAATAAATCCTGCTTGATTTCAAACGGTGCCGATGTTTTGATCAGTTGGGAAACCACTGCTTCATCGAAACCATGTTGATGAACACGGCGCACCATCGCTTGCGCTTCGCTTTCCGTCAGCGTGGTTTTTGGTCTAACGCCCGCAGCCAAACACATGAAGAGTGTGAGGCGAGAGTAGGGATCCTCTTTTCCTTTAGTAAGTTGATGCCATTCTTTGGAAACAAAACCATCGAACTGATCGACATCTTCCAGACCGCTTTCACGAAAAAAATAACACGATTCAAATATGTTCAGTACGGCATCGAGCGCCATAGTTGTGTTGAGTAATAAAGGCGCATCATGCTTTTCAATTTCGTGTTTGATGTCATCGGCAATTGCACGATGTTCTAACGGTACGTCATCAAGAATCGTTTTGGGAATGCTGAATTTTCCGCTAGCCAAGACTTTGGTTCTCAGCTTGTCGACCCATTGTGCGAATATGTGACGAGTAGGACATTCTTCCTCGTGTACCAGCCGCATCAGCAGAGTCGTACGGATCACCGTATCGGCGGCAATAAAATCAAGTGCTGACACCGGTATTGCCAGCTCTTGCGCAAACCAACGCGCGGCAGCCATGATCGCCATGTTGTCCTGACGCCGCTGGTGTTCTTTTCGATAGGCGGCAAGGGATAGCGGCTTTTTGAGCGTGCGTTCGTCCTGAAATTCTTTGAGTGCCTGCCCTTTGATATCTCCGAAGACGGTCGATTCCGGCATCGCATGCAATTGTTTGAGCAGATCATTGCCGCCCCTGGAGTGAGAAAGAAAACTATTGTCACGCAGCGATTGCGCCGCTTGCGTCAGGTCGTGGCCAAAATGGTATTCAAGATAAAGGCTGACTAAATATACGATTCTTTTGCGTGCATTATCCAGATCGGTATGGAGGTGGCTGCTACCAAAATGGTTCGCTACTTGTACGCTACCCTTAGCACCATCGCTGATAATGGCCTGACAGTGACTGGCATCCATCATGGCCTGTTGCACGCCATAACAAAGCACTTTTTCAAAAACTGGACGCTTATCAACGGTGGCAACACGATGTAATTGGTCGGACATAGAAGGGAAATCAGGGTAAAGATATCGGGAGAATCAAAACGTCGGGTCGACAGGTACGCCTTATGGTACGCGGTTACCTTATTCTCGTTACAAGGCCGACTCCTCGGTAGACGCAGGGCCGATTTTGTCGTTGAAAATGCCATCTGGCTCGTTCATCGCTTCTTCCATTTGTTGCTGTTCACGGCGCTCTTGTTCAGCTTCCAGGCGCAAGCGATTCTTCATGCGATTTTTAAGTACTGGCCAGATTTGTTCGAACATATCTGGATGCTCATGCTTCAATAGCCATGTCAATTCTTTCCAGTCGCTATCGCCTACTTCCGACCGATCAACCGCATCCCCTTCTTCGTCCAGGTTGACATTGAAGGTATCAAATTGCTGGAAATGCGTGACCTCTTCATCGCGGTCAGAAAGATAATCGACCAATGCTTCGCAACCGCCATCGATGTCGCCGATGGCTTCGATAAAATCGCCCGTTTGGGCATCACTGCGGAAAATGATTGCATTGATCATGCCGCGTAAATGCGCATGCGTATGGTCGCCATACAGTTTCTCCATGATCACAGCGCGTGCGAATTGTTCGGGTGTGACTAACAAATTGACGACAGACTCTTTGGATGAATCAAATTCCCGTATGACTGCTAATAAGTCTTTTGGTGGTAAATCTTCGAGCACAGCGACCAGTGCGTGATCGCCCTCGGCATCGGCCAGGGAAACCAGCGCGAATTCTGCGCCGGCAATATCTCCTGCGCTGATTAAACTTGCGGCTTTAACTACTAATGAATTAGGCATCATGATCTCGAAAATAGGGTGATGAATACGCCAGACGTTGGATCCTCAGAAAAGGGAAGGGGACTTACTCGCGCCGATCAAAGCCTTGTTCGGCCATCCAATCGGCACCTGCCTCATCCAGATCTTTTTCCTCTTCGTCATTCTCTTCCCGTTCGCGACCCTCGTTGCCACTTTCCTCATCATCGGCCGCATCGGTGGTACTAGGGTGATGGTCGCTATATTTACCTGATGTTTTCCCAAATAGATATTCCAGACAGATAGTCGTAATCAAAAACCGTTCGCCATTACGTTCCTGTAATACGATGGCGACGAGTTTTTCTGCCCATGCATCAAACTGCACGGTTTGAATCAAGTCCGACCATGCCGGGAATTCTTCCGGCTCAACCGATGAGAGCATTGCCATCACTTGGGGATTGGTAAAGCTGATGCCTCCATGAAAAGCAGGTGCGACCATTTCTGGTGCGAACTCTATCATCGGCATGAGTTGCGCAAATTGCGTGCGCTTGTCTTTCAACCGTGCGGCCAGAACATTGTTGCCTTCCGAGTCGGTTTGCAAGTCCTCGATTTCAGCCCGATAGGCTTTGTTCAAATCGTCAAAATAATGCGAAAGTCTCATTGCAACACCTTGTGTATATAGGTATGCCAAATATCTTGGGCGGCTTCGAGAGGGTTTTCTATCAAGCTGCGTCGCCGGTTTTCATCATGGGCTTGCCGCTTTCCAGCATCGGATAATAGATCATAGGCTTCCTGAATTTCCCGGAATTTGATCGGAGCATCAGGCGAGTCGTTTTTGTCTGGATGGAACTGCGACGCTTTTCTGCGGTAAGCACTTTTTATAAGCGGCAGTGACGCATCAACTTCTATGCCCAGTACTGCGTAATAATCCTTCATGCGCTTTTTAGTGTGGTTAAACGTGGGTACTAATCAGATAGAAATTTAATGCAGCGCTTTTACTTTAAAAGCGGCTGCCAATCTCTCTGCAAGGGTGTGTCGCAGGATACACCAGCCCCCTTCTGAAGTCGATATCTTGGTAGAAATAAAAGCAAGCTACCATTGCGAACCATCCCACCTCCGTCAACCAAGTTTGAAAGAGGAGTGGCAGGAATCTTCGGCGATGACTTAAACGGTATAAAACCACCCAGTAAGGCATTTAATCATTTACCTATATTATTTTTAACAAAAATATTTGCGTTAAAGTCTGCCAGGGTGTGATTGCGCAATAATTAGGGGTATACACTCAAGTTTATTTATTTTCTCCTTATTTTTATGGATCGCAACAATAGAACGGATGGACGCACGCTCATGCGTTTTCCTGCTGTCGTTACCTTAAAGGATACGACCAAGCTGAATGCCGAAACAATTGACATTTCTTTGGGTGGCGTTGGTCTTTTGGTTAGCGAAAAAATCCGGATCGGACAGTATTGTGCCGTCACGTTTGATGCATTGCTTAAAGACGGAATTCATCCCATAGTAGCGTTCGGCCAAATTATTTATAGCATTGGGCCTACTGATGAAGGATATACAGTGGGCTTGCAGTTTCTCAATATTGCACCGACCTGCAGTAAAGCGATTAAAGAATTATTGGATTGATGGCTTAATGGTGTGCAACATTGGTTAATCCGAAACGTACAAAGTTCTCTCGACGATTAGCGGGAAAAATCCTATGAAGTTGGTGAATACGTTTCTCAATAACACTTCACCTTGGCCGTAAGGAAGTGCTGAGCCCTCGGGTAATGATCGGAACTGCGCAATGTAGAAACTGCACTATCCCGGAATAGCAATAATCACACTAGACGCATTAAAAATAGCACAGGCCTTATTACCAGACCATAGGCCTAGAGCCTGCGCGCTTTCATTGGTAATGATCGATACGACCGTACCGCCTTCAGGAAGCTCAATTACGACTTCTGTGTTAACCGCGTCCGGCTGAATCCTGGAGACGGTACCGACCAACCGATTGCCTGCGGAAAACCGCGCACTTTCCTCTACCGCTGTCAGAATGATCGACGATGCCTTGACCAAAGCGAATGCTTCAGCACCGACAGTCAATTCCAGACTCGCCGTGCTTTCATGCGTGATGGTCGCAAGGACTTTCTGGCCACTGACGATATCCAGTTCGATTTCATCATTGACTGCACCACGGACAATGCGGGATACCTTGCCAAAAAATTGGTTGCGTGCACTGGTTTTCATGGTCATGTTCCTGATTAGCAAAAGATCGTCCGCGATGCCCGCGGCTTGGCTGCTCAATTGATCGACAAAGCGGCGGTGTTCACGTTCAATAATTTTGAAATTTTCCACCAATTGCGTGCCGCGCCGTGTAAGTCGCGTACCACCACCGCCTTTACCTCCGGTCAATCTTTCCACCAGCGGTTCTCCGGCCAGATTGTTCATCTTGTCGATGGCATCCCATGCAGCCTTGTAACTCATCTTGATCTGCGTGATCGAGCCGTATTCGGCAATCATTGCTAACAGGCCGATACGGCCTCTGCCACCGAAGTTTTCTCCGTCGACAGTCATCCATACCGATCCATGCAACTCAATTATTTTGTCGATGGCGCCCATTGCTTTTCCTTTCAAATTTCGACTGTCGCTTCGTAGCTGTCGGTCAACGTTTGCGTGGCACCGATTTTTCCTTCGCGCACACAGAATATATCTTCTCCAAAGATTTTCGCATCTTCCGGATCATGTGTGATGATGATCATCGGCACCTCCAGGCGGCTCTGCAATTCATCCAGTTCACGACGCATCGAGGCGCGTAGCGCCGGATCGAGTGCAGCGAACGGTTCGTCGAGCAATAGTGCTTTGGGCTGGATGGCCAATGCCCTGGCGATTGCCGTACGCTGCCGCTGTCCGCCGGAAAGCTCGCCCGGCAACTGATGTGCCAAGTCATGCAGATGAAAGGTGTCTAGCCAGTAATTAACCGTTTCATGTTGCGCGCTGGCGTGCGGATTGTGCCAGCCATGCGTCAACCCAAAGCCGATATTCTGTCGCACTGTCAGGTGCGGGAACAACGCGTAGTCTTGAAACACATAAGCGACATTGCGTACTTGCGGCACCAGATTGATGTTTGCTTGTGTGTCGAACAGTGTAACGTTGCCGAGACGGATATGTCCTTCGTCAGGCGTAATCAGACCGGCAATCGCTTTCAACGTCAGGCTCTTGCCCGCTCCTGACGGGCCATAGAGCACAATACGTTGGCTGGTTGAATGAAAGCGGATGTCCAGGTTGAAAATGCGCTTGCCCGAGCGCAGTGTCTTGCGGATGTCGACGTCGATTTCCATGGCGCTAATTCGCAATCCGTCCAGGGACTAACCATCCTGCGATCAGCAATACAGCCACGCAGACCAGCGATGTAATCACCACCAGCGTATTCGCGACATCATCCTGCCCAGCCAGAACTGCTTCATAGACGGCAATCGACAATGTCTGGGTCTTGCCTGGAATGCTGCCGGCGACCATCAGCGTCGCACCGAATTCGCCCAGCGCCCGTGCAAAAGCCAGCAGCACACCGGCGAGGATGCCGCGCCAGGCGAGCGGAAGCGTGACGCGAAAGAAGATAGCGACTTCCGAAATGCCAAGCACTCTTGCAGCTTGCTCCAATTGACCATCCACTGCTTCAAAGGCAGCGCGCGCCGATTTGAAAACTAGCGGAAACGCAACGATTGACGAAGCAATCACTGCTCCCTGCCACGTAAAAATCAAGTGGATGCCAAATGTTTTTTCCAGCCAGCTACCCAGCCAGCCCTTGCGCCCGATTAGGACCAGCAAGTAGTAGCCCAATACGGTCGGCGGCATCACCATTGGCAAGGTTAATACTGCATCGACCACATCTCGCCCGGGAAAACGCAGGCGTGCCAAGGTGTATCCCACCGCCACGCCGACGATCATCGTGAGGATCGTAGCCCAACCGGCGACCTTCAGCGACAACGCGAGGGGAATCCAGGCCTGCTCCATCAATCAGGGCTTCAGAAAGCCGTACTTGGCGAGAATGGATTGTCCGGCGGGCGACAGCAGGAACTCGATAAAACGTTTTGCCTCTTCGGCCTGGGCGCCGCCGTTGATGGCCGCGATCGGGTAAGTAATCTGGATCTCGCTCGGTACAGAGAAGGCTACACGCACTTTGTCTTTTTGAATCGCGGCATCAGTGGCATAAACGAACCCGGCATCCACTTCATCTCGCGCCACATAATCGAGCGCCTGCCGCACGTTCTGGGTATAGATCGCCTTGCTTTCGAGTACAGGCCAGAGTTTTTGTGAATCAAGCGCATGTTTCGCATAGCGTCCGAATGGCACACCTTTCGGATTGCCCAGCGCAATGTGCTTAACCCCCGATTGCCGCAAATCATCAAGCGATTTCAAAGACAGGGTGCTGCTGGTAGGTACAATCACCGCCAGCATATTACTGACGAAATTCCGGCGGGAGCCTTCTACAATCAATTTTTGTGCTTGTGCTTTATCCATCGCATCCTGATCGGCAGAGGCAAACACATCGACCGGGGCACCCTTGGCAATTTGCTGCACCAGTGCATCAGATCCGCCGAAATTGAGCAGCACCTTGGTGCCAGGATGCAGCTGCTCGTATGCTGGTCCGGCTTCCTTGAACGCATTGGTCAGACTGGCTGCAGCTGAAACGGTGAGTTCTCCAGCCTGGGCTAACAGCATACCCAATGACAGGGCTGCTGCACCGACATATTTCATGAGAGTTGGCATCCTATTTTTAAGCTCAGATTGATAGTGGATTCGTAATATACCTGCGTATATTGCGATGAGCAAGCATTCGGATGAAGGTCTGAACAATATCAATACACGTCTCGCACATAACGCTTTTCCGCTGTCATTTTGGCCACGTAGGCGTTGGCATCTTCAACATTCAAGCCGCCGTGTCGATGAATGACTTGCTTCAGTGCTGCATCCACGTCTTTCGCCACGCGACTTGCATCGCCGCACACATAAACATGCGCACCATTCGCTCTACATGCACATAATAAGATGAGGAACTGGGCGATGACAAAATGTTTTTTTATCGTCCGAAATTTCGGCCTGTGTCTTACATCACTGACTTGAGCGCGTCCATGTTTAAGCATGGAAAATTTACTGCTCAACGCGCTGTCAAATCTAATGCCACTGGCAAAGTTCAGCAAGGTGGCGATGCTCAGAATGCCGGTGATCCCTCACAGCAAAGATTCGTTGATAACGGAACCAATGCGCTCAGTCAGCAAGACAAGGCTGAAATGGATGCCTTTATTTTCTCTGGCACGGCCAAGGAAATTGTATTGCTTCAAAAGTTGCTGGCACAAATTGACGTGCCCGTTGGTGAGGTATTTGTGAAGGGTGTCGTCTACGAAGTCACCACTACCAATTCAGAGGGATCAGCTTTTGCGCTTGCCGCGTCAATTCTCGGGCAGCGTTTCGGCGTCAATATTGGCAATGCGTCTGCAGGTGATTCGATCTCCATCACTACGCCCAATTTCAACGCTGTGTTGAGCGCTCTCAACTCCGACAATCACTTCAAGTCAATCAATAACGCCAGCCTTAGGGTCAAGAGCGGGGCTACAGGCGTTTTATCGGTCGGTTCCAATGTTTCCGGTACTCGGTTCTGTCACGGCGCTTGCTAATGGCGCTACGCAGCAATCTGTGACCTATCAGCCTTCCGGTGTGATTTTCAATCGTTGATTTGTCTGGAACTACTATCGCTGTGTTGTCCGTTGGTGTTGTGTTGGTGACGGTTTTTGTTGCAATTTTAGGTGTTTATTTCGTGCTTTCTATGGTGCGTGGTGGGGAGAAGCAGGTTTATTTCAACGGTCAATATTGGGATCGTGATGTATATCGTTCTGCCATGAATGATGTTAGGGATGCCAAGCGTTCACGTGGCTTGGTTGATGCTGAATCGTTGCGCGCATTGAAGGCTTGGGATCGTCAATAATTTTCGTTGGTGTAAGTTTTAAGGAAAATTTGTTGTGTCATTGCTAAACATGACGCTATACGTTGATAAAACGTAGTAGGGCGATTTTCTACTGCGGCTTGTCGTAAGCGTATGCAGCGGCGTAGGTATTCTGTGACTTGCCTGGCGCTACTCATTGTCGGCGAGTCACGGTAGATAATGGAAATAATGCAGATTCCGGCTTTTTGGTGTAATCTTATTCGTATGAGTACAGACTTATCTCCCCTTGTTTCCGAGTTCGAGACTGAAGAACAGGAAGCCAGCTATACAGCCTGGCTCACTGCTAAGGTTCAAGCCAGTCTTGACGATCCTCGGCCAAACATACCGCACGACAAAGTAATGGCCGCAGCTCGTCAGTTACTTCAATCCAAGAAGAAAATCCTTGCTGCTAGTTGAGTGGAAGGCATCGGCTGAGGTCGATTTATTGGAAATTCTCGATTCCATCAGTGAACACAGTGAGCAAGCAGCTGAACGTCTTTATGATCGTATCCAATATGATCTTGAGCATGCTGCTGAGCATCCATATCTTTTTAAACCAAGTCAGCGAATAGTTGGTATGCGTGAAATTGTGACGCATCCAAACTACGTGATCTTCTACCGTATCACGGTAACTTGCATCGAAGTGGTCAACGTTGTTCATGTCCGTCGTGAATTCCCAAGCTCTGTGCGTAAAGCCGTGCCGTAGGCAAAATATCCCGTTTTTTTAGTACTCGATGAGGGTGTTATCTACCCAAAAAAAACGCCTGCAATTAGCAGGCGTTCCGAAGCGTGACATACTGGATTTTTTAGCTTGTTGCCGGTTGCAGTGTCCTGCTAAAAAGCAGCCCTTTGAAGAATGCAAGCATTGTGCGCAGCTTGGAAGACATTTTTAAACCACGCAAGTACAGAGTGAATTTCCCCAAAAATTTCGCATAATTTATATTATGTCAAATTATTAAAATAATAATATCGCGACTGTCAGCAATATGGACAAAAGCTAAAAGGCTGTTTTTTAGCCTTACACTGCAACCGGCAACACGCTAAAAAATCGAGTATCTCTCTCTTCGGAACGCCTGCTAATTGCAGGCGTTTTTTTTGGTCTGCTATTCGTCGATAGTACCTGCGCTTGGCCGCTTGCCCGAAGCGGCCATTGCGCAGGTTACGAATGTGCCAGTAGGAACGCCGTATCTCCGTCAGGACGTGCACCTGATCGGACGCGCTTAAATACTGCCAAGGAAATAGCTCAAGTTGCATGGTGGAATGTTTTGTTTAAAAAACATTCTGTAGATGCAAACCAATGGTGACAACCTGCCAAAACTGAGAGTCAAAGCGGCTTCTAGTGTGGGGCTGCTAGTGGACGTGTAACAGCCAGGCACAGAAAAGCGCCGGTGCACTACCCGCCTAAAAATCCCTTCTCGCCGCTGTACGCGACCACCAGACACGTTCTAACGAAGCCGGTTGATAACACCCTCATCGAGTACTAAAAAAACGGGATATTTTGCCTACGGCACGGCTCTAAGTTTAGGGCCGTAAACGTTCAAATACCAAAACCTAGATTTTGTGGACATTCAGCACAAGCAGCACTTCGGTTTTCGTACCATCGTTGCTGCTCGAACGAAAAAATGCAGGCAGAAAACCGGCACCGGTTGAACCCTTGTTTCCATTGTCCTGATCAAGCCCACCCAACACGATCACGTCGTCATTGGTAGCACCCACTGTCGTAGACATCTTGCGCTGTATCAGCGTGGGCGATCCGTTGACACCTGTGGTCGTATTCACAAACGACGAAATTTGCTCGTCAATCATCAGATCCACCGAACCATCACGCACAGTAGGCGACAAGTTGAAAATCACACCGGACGGTTGATAGGTGACAGATTGCTGCGTAGCGCCGCTAGCAAGCACCGTAACAGAACCGAGTACCGGAACATTGGAACCGACCGATAAAACGCCTGTAGCCCCGCTCTTGACCCTCAGACTGGCATTGTTGATGGACTTGAAGTGATTGTCGGAGTTGAGAGCGCTCAACACAGCGTTGAAGTTGGGCGTAGTGATGGAAATCGAATCACCTGCAGACGCATTGCCGATATTGACGCCGAAACGCTGCCCGAGAATTGACGCGGCAAGCGCAAATGCAGAACCCTCTGAATTGGTAGTGGTGACTTCATAGACGACGCCCTTCACAAATACCTCACCAACGGGCACGTCAATTTGTGCCAGCAACTTTTGAAGCAATACAATTTCCTTAGCAGTGCCAGAGAAAATAAAGGCATCCATTTCAGCCTTGTCTTGCTGACTGAACGCATTGGTGCCGTTATCAACGGATCTTTGCTGTGAGGAATCACCGGCATTCTGAGCATCGCCGCCATGCTGAACTTTGCCAGCGGCGTTAGATTTAACAACACGCTGGACAGTAAATTTACCGTGCTTAAACACGGACGCGCTCAAGTCAGTGATGTAAGACACAGGCCGAAATTTCGGACGATAAAAAAACATTTCGTCTTCGCCAAGTTCCTCATCTTTTGATTTGAGCGGCACCAGAAATACATACCCTGCCCTGTCTTGTACTGCAATGCCGACGCTATTTAGGAATGACAACATGAAGAGGGTTGGCAGGGATTCGGCCAAAAAACCGCAGAAAGTGACTTAAGTATCTGATTTTTTTGGATTTTCTATTTTTACCGACTTTTTCTCTGCCAGGTCATTCAGAATTCTCGACAAGAAGTCCATTGGCAGTACTTCCCGCTCAAAATCGAGCGTGTATTCCCCGAGCCGGTTGATATGTGCGGTGCGGTACGGCGACAAGGCGGCAAGCACTTCCGGCGTGATCGTAACTCCCTCCTCGCGCAACTTTCTCAGCACAATTGTCATGTTGTGGACGTTGTGCAAAATAATGAGATTGACCACCAGATGGTTGTATTTGACCAGCTTGCGCTGCTCGTGACGAATGTTCTCAGCGATAATGCCTCCCCCGCCAAAGAACGACCATTTTGCCAATCCATTGAATTCTTCGCTCTTGTTCGTGGCCGCGTGAATCATCTTGCGCAGCTCCGAGTCAGCAATGTATCGCAGCAAGAACATGGTACGAATTGCGCGCCCCAATTCCCGGAACGCCAAGTAAAGCTTGTTTTTCTGGCTATGCGTTCCCAGGCGCCGCAGGATGGTCGATGCCGTGATTTTGCCCAGCTTGACCGAGACTGCCACGCGCATCATTTCGCGCACCGAGCCTTCTATCAGTTTCCAGTTAATCGGATCGCCAAAGAGCGGATCAATATTCTTGTATCTGCTGCGCGCCTCCGGCCGATAAAACTCAAGGTCCTTGATACCGCGAATGCGCGGCATGAGCTTGATGCCAATCAGGTATCCCAGACTAAATACCGTGAAGCTTTGCGCATGGGTGTCGCCGTGCATCGTGTCAGGCTGGATATCGGACTCGTTTGCCAGCAGGCCGTCAAGAATGTAATTTCCCTCGTACACACCGCATGGAATAAAGTGGCTGTACAGCGCGATGTACTTATCGGAGACATGGTAATAACCGATCCCGCCGTACCCGCCATAACGAATGTGGTATTCCGACAGCAGGTTTTGCTCATAAACGTTCCATTTCGTGCCATCGGCGGACGCATGTTTACCGCTACCCCAATAGCTTGGTAATTCAAACTTATTGTAGGCATTGATGACTTGTGTGATGGCCTTGTCGAGTACATCCTCGTTGACGTATTTCAGGTTCAGCCACGATACTTGCCTGCGATTGAATTCCTTGACCGAGCGAGAAGTTTGCGACGGTCCCAGGTTAAATCCATAACAGAACAACGTCGTCACCAGCCGCATGCGCAAATCTACGACCCGGCTTTCGTTCCCCGACAGCGGCTTAAACAGGTGATGAAGATTGAGCCACGACTCGGTATCAACCAGGACGTCGACCACGCTTGCCTGCGGCATATGTTCGGTGATTAGTTTATCGACCAGGCGTACTTCATCCGTCGGTTCCAAGGTAGGATTGCGCTTTAAAACCAGTCGCCCGCCAACGATATCCGCATGTGCATTGTCGGCAAAATCCTCATCGACCTGGTTAGCCAGGGCGATGAATTTGTCGCGCACGTCGCGGGTAAATTCGGCCGGATCGGTCAGAACACCGGTGACTTCGCCGTATTCGGCCAGTTCTTTTTCAAACGTTTCTTCGTCGACCAGCTGTTCGCGATAATCGTCGTAACGCTCGCTGTTAAGGACGCACAAATCACCGTTCTTGAGCTCTTCCTTGACAGCGAAAAGCACGGCCAATTCGAAATATTTGCGATATACCCACTGCACAGGTGAAACGGATGCACTTAGAGGGAACACGAGCTTGCGCCACTCTTTGCTCATCCATGCAAAATCCTTGTCTGCATTAAGGCGCAGGCGGCTTAACTCGGCCAACTCGGTACGGCTACCGCGCGTGATCCTCAAAGCGTCCAGCAAGCTTTCCATGGTCTTGTCTGAGCTCGTTGAACGCGGCGCCATGATCTCCAGGCAATTAAAGATCAGCGCCCGCATGGATTGGAACGGTTTGGGCAGGAACGGCAGAAAGTTACGGTTGGCGTACGCCATATGCTCTTCGCATTCTGCCAGCAACGCTTTAATGTCCAACACCAGAGAGTTACCGATCGCATCCACCCGCTGGGTGTCGGTGCCCTCAATCTGATACGCCTGCAAGACATCCCGTAATTGACTGATGAGCAAATCAGCACGCTTGGAGTGCTCCAGCTGATACGCCACGAGCTGCTGGCGTGCATTGTTCTCCAGATTCTGTAACAGGCGAATAAATATGTCGGCCGCATCGTCGAGTGTTTTGCTGTATTGCGCCCGAATAAATATCACTGCCAAGGCATAGCGCTTGATCGGCTTGAGCTCCGCCACTTCCGACGCATCCAAGGCTCTGGCCATGGTCCTAAAATATTTCAGCTTTGGTACCGGCACGTCGATTTCAGGCAGCTGGTCAGCCAAATGCCGCAAGCGCTGCACATGCTGCAAGTATTGACGTACTTCCTTGTTGGTGGGCTTCTTGGGTTCGCGCTTTAATGCCTGCCAGTCGCTATGTGTCTCGCCCTCGTGCTTTTTGAGCATGCTGTCGATCAGCGATTTGGCGGCCGGCGTCAAGGCGGCAGTAATCGTTTCATAGTAATGGCGATGAATCTTTTCCCGGCCGCTTTCAGCGATGTCATGCAAGGTGCGAAACGCCGGCAATTCATAGCGATGATGAACCAGCTCTTCAAGCATGACGTTGATGACGTCGACCACAGTGTTTTTGGTTTGCGCCGCACGCTCGGCAATGCCTTGCAACCATTTTCTTCCTTCCGCTCCCAACGCACTGACCTGAAAGAATTCCCTCAGCATTTTTCGGTGCAAATGCCGTGACCCGGATAAGTCATATTGAGTAAATTCAGTGTCGTCAGGAATGCGCACGAAGCCGCACGCCCTGGCAATATGGTCCCGGATCTGTTCCGGCACCTCTGCTAGCGGCAGAAAATAACCAAGACGCTGGAACAGCTTCATCTGGATAATCAGTGCCAGCCGCGCAGCTGGTCGGCGCACTACGCTGGCAGCGAAGGCAAGTTCTTCCTCCGTTGGTGTATAGACGTCGTTGAATTCTTTTGCAGTAGGGTCCGGTTTAAGGCGGGGATATGCAGATTCGTGGAGGCTTGCCATTCAAAAGCTCGAACATGGTGGTTATAAATTAGTTCCAGTAAGTATCCGATGCCGCATCGTGAATCGACGCTTCCAGAAAGCACTCGTTGCTGCTGGCAATGCGATACATTTCATCGAGCATGGCTAGCACAATCTCTTCCAGTTGATCGGCATTGTCGCAGGCGACCGTCAATTGATAGCGGCGGCCATCCTTGTCGAGCTTTTTCATTCGATGCCGCGACAGGCAAAATGCTTCGATCAATTTGTGGGCTTGCTTTTGCGTCCTGACCTGCTTGCTGTATTTTTCCAGTGACAAGGTGACATGTAGCTGCACGGTTTTTGCAAGGGGCGCCGCTGTCGGTACCGACACCACAGGAACCGGTACTGTCGGCGCACTCAGTGCGGGCACCAGCATGGACTCGATCCGGTGTTGCGAGAACGGATCAGCGCTATCGAGGTAGCGCATGGCCGAATGCACGTCTTTCCAGCCGACGTATTCCATCAGCGTCTTGATATCCCATCCGTTGGCGGTGGCCCAGTTGGCAAAACCGCGGCGCAATGAATGGCCGCTGTATTGCGTCGCTGATACAAGCGACGCATCCTCGAATATGGTGCGCAACAGTCGTACCAAGCTATTGGGATGCAAGCCCTCTGCGGCTAGGTCACCCCCATAAGCGCTAACCAAATGTGCCTCCCCGTAATTCATCCTGTTGGTAAATGCGCTTCTTTCGCGACGGTTCTCGCAGAGAAGTGCATATTTCATCCCATCGCTCCAGAGCGCCAAACAAGGATAAACATGGGTTGACT
>JANXTY010000049.1 GCA_025352145.1 Oxalobacteraceae bacterium | reverse complement strand
CTTTTTTGGCGGCATTGATGGCGGCAGTTATTTCATTCTGCGGCAAATTGCTATAACCCCCATCGTCCGTTGTATCGTAATAGAGCTGCGCCATTGCCCATATCAATCCGATGCAGGAATAGGGTAGCGGTCCGATTCGGGCCGATAAAAATAAATGAGCGTATTTAACCTTTGGAAAGTCTTGCAACCATTTCCGTCATAATGATCGAAGCGATCGTCCGCAACGTTCTCATTTCGCTGCTAAAGGTTGCCGCAAGATCCTTGTTTTCCTCCAGCCGAACCATATTATCCGCTTCAATTTCAGCCAGCAGCTTTTGCGCGGCAACAGGAAGTGCTTTGAGTTGGGTATCCAGCAATCGCCTCGATGTGTCCGCTGAAATGCCAAGCTCGACTCCCGCCGCAATCACATGGGATCGGCCAATCTCGGAGAACCGTTCGCAGCCCTGGAATGACCATGAGAGCGGAATATTCGGCCATAGGTCGTTTCCGATGGCCCTCGTATGATAAGCCGCAGTCGAAATCATGTCGTAATGAGGGGCCAGGCGTATGCCTTGCGCGTCCACCAAAAATGAAAGATTTTTCAGGTGTGCGTCGTCGTTGCCCACCAGCAGATTGAATACGAACCATCTGAACAGCAACAAACGCGTCGGCGCCCGTGCGTTGCAGGCAGCTGCGATATCCGCCAAGCGCTTGATGCTCGCTTCCCGGTATTTGTACTGGCGGTCGAGGTTGAGCAACTGGCAGGCATCGATCGCGTGCAAGCGTTCAATATTTCGGTTGCCTGTGACGACTCTATCGAATCGTGCGATCAAGTAAATCGGCGCGGGCACGTATTTTCGAAACACTGCGGGTACTACCAGTCCCACCGCATGCGCCAGGCGCATGGTGAAGAATTCGTTCACCACGCTGTCGCAAAAATCTTTGCTGCCGTGATTTGGCTTGAGGATATGCGTCGAAGGCAATGCGCCGATCGGCTCGTATAATTCCGGGGAGCGATAGATCACCGCAAGTTTGTGCTGCGCGCCAGCCAGCGACATGCGCTTTGGCGCCCCGGCTGCAAGCGATATGGTCGGGAGCATGCCAATGCGCTTTTGCAGCTCGGCGTCCGGCAAGATCTGCTCACCACTGCCTATCCGGGCCGGATCCTGGTCGGAGAGTACCAAGGAACCCGCCGATTCAGCCCCGTAGTATGCCAACAAAGAAAATGCATCGTTGTTGTCGAGATTGGCATCTTTTGCCAGTAGCGCGCGCGCACTTTCCTCCGGCAAAAGATTGTCGAAATACCACTGAACGGGCCGGTTTGAACTCGAGTCGACATGCGGCTCGGCCCGAAGGGTCAATACCGCGTTGAGGGGGTAAGGGGCCGACGACGCAAGCCATTGCGGATCATAGGCAAACGACCAGATACCGTTGTCATCGACTAGCTTCCCAACAGGCTGCGCGTTGATGTAGGCTATCAGTTCACGCATTGTCGGCCTTTACCGCTGGCGCAGACGATGCCTTGTCTTTTTTCTTTCGTACCAAGGTTAGATAGTGCTCTTCGACGTCGCCCGGTACATCCGCATACAGGACAATACCCAATTCGTTGAGTACCTGCAAAATCTTATCGAGCCGGGCGCCAGGCGCGCCGTTCTCCAAGCGCATCAGAAATACATCGGACACGCCTATTGCACCTGCTGCGTCGTCTTGCCTCAAGTGTTGTGATTTCCGCGTTGCGCGTACCAGCGAGCCAAGCTCGTGAGGAAGGGTGATAGGAATACGCATGGCAGCTCCTAATAAACCTAATGATTATTAGGATAATACACGAAATGCTGCAGGCGTTGCCATAAATCCTAATACTAGTTAAGTTTATGTGAATTTTGCCAAATTACTCAAAAAATCCAAATACTATGTAGGATTTTTGAATGCTTAGGTCTAGGTCAAACGTAATGGCCACGTGATCACTTCTAATTACATCCAACCTAGTGTGGGTTGCGATGATATGCGGCTGTATGCCAGGCGTTGTAGTTGACGTCCATCGGCATGCCTAATGTCATAGCCTGAGAAAGAAACATAGACGCCGCCGGCAATGCGACGTTTCTTATGTCCCCTCTGTCCCCGCACTGGGTGTGCCGATAAGGGAAATATTCATCCTGTGAGATGCGATAACGAGGCGATGGCAGGTTGGCAAAGAAATAGGGGCTCCCTAGGCTACCCACGTTGCGATTCCATTATTGGGGTTCAACTATGTTGATTCAATTAAGTGATCCAATTAAGTGATTCAATTAAGCAGCGCGTCTGCGGATAAAAAATTTCATGCGCTGACATTTTTCTGGTAGGTGAAATTTGCATCAATAGGGCATCGCTGCGTCCATATCCGACCACCAGTCTTTTATGTTTCAGGAAATCCAAGGGCAGCGTTCTATTGAGAAAATCGCGTAGGGGGATGACCGTCGGTTGACTGAGCGGCAGCGAGTTGCATGCAATCCTGCCTTCATTATCCAAATCAAATAATGTGGAGCCCCATCTCAGTTGATGGCCGGTGACTTTCGCTTGCGTTTTAAAAGCCCTTTCTGCGATGAGCAACTGGAGGGATGGCATCATGCTTTTGTCATCGACCATGCCAAAGCGCTCCATCCTGTCGTGCGTATCAGCGATGCGGGATTGAACGATGCCAATCGCAGTGGCTTCATCCGACAATTCTTTTACCGGCCAAATGATGTTTGATGTCTGCAATGGTTTGGCAATATGACGATACGATAGGTTTTAGCAGCTCTTGCATATTTTCTCAGAAGAGAACTACATCGATCGGAATACGAGACTTTCCGGCAGCTCCTTGTGAAAGCGAGGGAGGACGCGCAACTATCACAAACGGACATCGCTGAAAAATGGGTAAGCCCCAAAGTTTTGTGTCTAAGTACGAGCGTGGCGAGCGACGCTTGGATTTCACTGAATTGATGGAGCTGGCGAAAATCCTCTCGATTGACATTCCCAGCTTTGTGAAAAAATACCAGTTGGCCATAGCCAAAAGAAAACACTGAGCTGACTTGGTGTTTCGCTGTTTTGGTGCGCGCTGCCGTACACGGACGCTATTTTTGGCGGTTTTTTTTCGCTGTTCGTTGGCCACGGGGTTTTTTTGTCACCTGTTTTGCATCGCTATGCGCGGCAAATATCCGGGATAATCCATTCTTACCTTGACGGACGGGTTCGCTTTACATACTCTTTATAGTGCAATACTTGAGTGTAATAATCCGGGTGATACTAAATGGGGATTTATCGTCGGCTTCTGATCATGCTCAGTGGAGAATCTACATGCAATGGCTCAATAATTTGAGATTACGCGACAAGCTTTTAATGTCATTTATTGTCTCTGCTTGCGTAACCGTTTTGGTGGGTACCGTGGGCGTAGTCAGGATGCGCGAATTGGCGGCGATGCAAACGGCCATGTATGAAACCGAGGTTGTGCCGATACGCCAGATCGGTACAGCGGCCTGGCAGGCTGCGGCGCATTATCGGCGTTTGTACGATTACACTATGAAGCCTGACCCGGCAGGTCGAGAGAATACGCTCCAGTTCAATCGTAAAGGCGAAGCTGCTGTGATCGAGACGCTCGATTACGAGCGGGCGCACGCGCTCAATGATAAGCAGAAACAACTTGTTGCCGATTTCGACGAAACGTGGCCCAAATATCTTGCTTCAGTACAGAAGGTAGAGGAACTCGCCAAGCAGGAAGACCAGGGGGGCGCACTATCGGAAATGCAGAAAGTGACGGACCCTCTTCACGTCAGGATTAGAAAAATTCTGATCGATTTCTCGGTTGTACGCGATTTGTCTGCCAAAACTCGTTCGGAAACGGGGGTGGCTATGGTGAAGGAGGTGACCTGGTGGCTGATCATTTGCGCGGTAGTGGGGGTCTGTCTTGCATTGGGCCTCGGATTTGCCGTCACATGGTCGATTACCCGGCAACTTGGCGGCGAACCGAATTATGTGGCCCGTATCGCCGGGAAAATTGCGACGGGCGATCTGACCATCGCGATTGATAGCGAACCCAATGATCGGACGAGCTTATTGTTTGCGATGAAAGCCATGCGGGACAGCCTTGGCAGTATTGTCGGCCAGGTACGCAATGGCACGGATATGATCACACTTGCCTCGGCAGAGATTGCCTCCGGCAATCTGGATTTGTCCTCCCGCACCGAGTCGCAAGCCAGTTCCTTGGAGGAGACATCCTCGGCCATGAGAGAGCTGACTGACACCGTTAAGCAAAATGCCGACAATGCAAATCACGCAAACCGCTTGTCCCAAACAGCCTCGGAAGTCGCGCTTAAAGGGGGCGTTGTGGTGTCGCAGGTGGTCGATACTATGGGATCGATCAATGAATCGGCAAAGAAAATCGTCGATATCATCAGCGTGATTGATGCCATTGCCTTTCAGACCAATATTCTTGCGTTGAATGCCGCAGTCGAAGCGGCACGCGCCGGGGAGCAGGGACGCGGCTTTGCTGTCGTGGCAGCAGAGGTGCGTACTTTGGCACAGCGCTCGGCGTCTGCGGCAAAAGAAATCAAGATGCTGATTGGTGACTCTGTCGAAAAAGTCGATGTCGGTAGCAGGCAGGTCGCACAAGCGGGCACGACCATGAATGAAGTGGTCGCGAGTATCAAGCGCGTCAATGACATCATCGTCGAAATCACCGCAGCTAGCCAGGAACAATCGCATGGCATTGGACAAATCAATCGCGCCATCATCGATATGGATGACGTTACGCAGCAAAATGCGGCCCTCGTGGAGCAGGCTGCAGCGGCGGCGGCATCCATGCAGGATCAGGCCGACAATCTGGCTCGGGTGGTCAGTGTCTTCAAGTTAACGGGCAGTCAAACAGCCGTGGCGGCAGCACCTCCCCGTGTCTCGATGCCGGCATCGGCTCAGGACCCTACTTTACGGATATCAAGGAAAAATTAACCTGACCTTTCTTTGCAGGACTTACGCGCACTTTTGCGTTTTGCCTGTCTTTTGTTTCGGAGAAGATTTTTTCTTTTCTACCGATGCCCGGGTGTCAACCAAGAATAACGATGTTTGCCGAGTTCTGCGTAACATCCGTTTATAAGCCAACTCAATCGACCAGGCATCAGGTATGGCGGATATAAATCTGTAGACGTAGGCCGGCATGGTATCGAATTTAGCTTTTGAATTTAGCCTTTACATAAACCCCAAGGAGAGATGTGTATGACCAAGCAATGGAGGTGGCCTGTCGCTACTTTGTGTATGTTTTTGATTTCCTGTAGTGGTTCCGGTAGCGAATCTGGCACCGTCACAACCACCACGTTAGGCACATCGGTTTCCAAGCCGTCTTCGCTGGGTGCGGATGGCTGGGCTACTTATTATGCGGGTGGCAGCGGCGTCACCAAGGGCGGCGCTGATGCCGACGCCACGCATACCTACACGGTGCGCAACCGGAATGAACTGATCATGGTAGTTTACCCGGATGCGGTGATTGCTACAGATGGGAGTTATTTTTCGGCCAAGGGGGCAGACAATACGCCGAAGGTGATCTACGTTCAGGGCACGATCAACCTGAGTATGAATAAGGCTCTGGTGGAGCTCAAGGAAGCGGACTATAAAGATCCTGCCTACGATTTCAATGCGTATGTTGCGGCCTATAAACCTAGCGTATGGAATGTGCAGGCCCTCGTTAACGGTAAGCCGCCGCAAGTGGCTGGCGCACTCGAAACAGCGCGTATCAGATCGTCGGATAACCAAGGAAAAGTAGACAAGGTCGCGTTAGGTTCCAATACGTCGTTACTCGGCCTGGGCAGTGATGCAAAAATCATCAAGGGCCACCTTTCCGTTGGCAGTGGCGTTGACAATGTTGTGATTCGCAACATCACTTTCGAGGACGCGTTCGACTACTTTGCCGCCTGGGACCCGACTGATTCTTATGTGGTCGATACGGCGCAGGCCGGTTGTCAAACTACGTATCTCAATGCCAGTGTGGGGCCGCAAAAATGTCCCGGCGGTCACTGGAATTCCAACTACGACAACGTCAATGTTTCCGGCGGTACCCACGTCTGGATCGATCACTGCAATTTTAGCGATGGAGATCGCGAGGATTGGACTTTCCCTTCGTTATTTGAAGCACCCCATACTAGCCTGGACTATGTGATTGAACATCATGATGGCGCAGTAGACATCACTTCTCAATCCAACTTTGTTACCGTCTCGAACAACCATTTCAAAAACCACGATAAAACGATTTTGCTAGGGGGATCCGACTCCGCCACAGTCGCCAACGGGTGGGGTGCTTTGTCGGTGACGTTGCACCATAACTGGTACGAAAACACCGGCCAGCGCATGCCGCGCGTGCGTCTGGGCAAGGTCCATGTCTATAACAATTACTACACCGGTCAGATAGGTTATTACGGCCAGTATGCGCCGATTGATGGCACCCCGATTCCGAACAATCGCTTTTTGTACGGGATCGGTATTGGCTACCTGGCGAAGATTTATTCTGAACAGAACGTGTTCGAGATCCAGGACGCGCCTGTAGGTAACCCGCTTAAGGTGAATGATCAGGTCACGATCTATACCTGGCATAAAGCGGCGCCTGCTACAGGTACAGGTCTGGATGTGGGACAGGAGACTTATTTTTACGATAAAGGCACTCAGCTCAATGGCAAGGCGGTGAACATGATGGCTGCGGCGCAAACACTGGCCGCTTCATTGTCTAAACCGCCCCTATTGAGTACGGATACCGTCTGGACGCCTGCAAGTAATTACAGCTACACGGCCGATAGTGCCACCACTGTCAAGGCAAGCGTACTCGCTAATGCAGGAGCCGGTAAGCTGTAGGTCAACCATCGCAGGACACCGTCCCCGTTAGCTGGCTCTCGAAAAATAGTTGCACCAGTGCTGGGCACGGCCCGGCATGCCGTGCCCCTATGAACTGCAAGTGTTGCGTAACATCAGGTAAGAGCTGAAAAAAGCGCTGAAAAGCATGCCCGCGTTAGCGGGCTTTATTTTATTTTATTTTATTTTATTTTTTATGCGGGATAACGTTCATCCCGCTGACGAAGACCATGTTCAGGGTGCGATCGAGAGAGTGACCTTGACAGGGGATTTGGCACGTGCGGCTGCGGCTGCGACATACACTTGCCAGTCATGCGCGGAGGCGAAATCGCCGCTTTTGCTCCAGCCTGCACCGGCGTAATAGCGCAGCGGTTGACCGGAACTCACTTTAGCAAGGATCAATTGGTTAAGGGTATCTTCGGTGAAGGAGTTTTCCGTTGCGGAAGGGATAATCACTGCGGTGCCCAGTTCGCCGTTGCGATTTTGCGTGATCCATTGAGTAAGCGACGGATCGGTGTTGGTTCGGGCTACTGTGATGATAGGCTCCTGACCTTTATCGGTCGGCGCTTTATTGAGACCGACAGCAACTGTTAGTTCCTTGGGGCCGGCAAATGTAAAGGTGCTATCGATCTGGTCGAGATTGTGACCGGCATCTACAGTGAACCGTTTGACTTCCGATACCTTTACGCCGGCGGCATCCCAGGCGTCATAACTTAGTTCAAAGATGGCGCGAATGGGGCCGTTGGCGATGACTTTCCATGATTTGTAATTACCGCCCACGAACAGCGTTTTACCATCCCAGATACCAGTGCCGCCGCAACCGCGCGACTTACCGACGTTATACATGTCCATGCCTTCGCCCTCGTCCTTGTGGTAGTGGTCATGTCCTTTGTTGTACCAGCGATCGACGATCAGATAATTGACGCGTTTGAGCCAGACATCGAGGCCGCTGGTAACAAGCACTTCCTTACCGGAGCCTGGCTCGGCAGGGGCTGCGAGTGCTGGGCCATAAGTGCGATGGGCGATCTTATCGTTTTCCCAGCCGAAATCATCGAGGCGTTCTGGCACGTAGCGGGCAAAAGCTTTAGACGGGAATACAGGTGCCAGCGCATCGATTTTCTCGACCGTGAAGGTAGCGCCTTTCTCGCCGGCGGCAAAGTCGTGCTGAAAAATGAGATCGCCATAAGCCACGCCTTTGCCTAGCGGGTCTTTGGACTCAGGGGCGATATTGGTTACCTGGTAAGGCAATAGGTGACCTGCCGCATCTTTCACTGCGAGGTGCTGGAGCAACGCGCCGGGCAGGGCTTTATTTACCTCCGACCAGGGAACGGTAATGGTCTCGGAAGGACGGGCCAGGTCGAGACTATGCGTGACCGAAACGGTGAGCCGGTCAGCAGCGTTAGCCAGATGGCTGGCGCCCGACAGCGCGGCGAGAGTGAGCAGAAAGAGGCGTGTTTTCATGGAGGCGATTTTTATGATGAGCGTTGACGGAAATAGCGTAGGCCATTGAACTGCCTGCGCCAAAGTATCGTGGAGACGCCTGGCGCTGTCAACGCCCGTTTCTATCAGCACATTCCTTGTCGAGACCTCTGCATAATCTACGGCGTGGTGAGCATCGCAGGTTCAATATTTCACCGCTCGCTACGGTGGCGCGGTTGTGCAAAGGTCTCTAGTCGTGGATCACGTTGCCCTTCGGCACGAAATGAAAAGTGCGAAGCTTGCTCTGGATTTCAAATGCGGGATTTTGGATCAGTCGAATCATTTCAGCGCCAGCGAGCAGGGTGGGGCCGTAGCCGTGTAGCGCGGCGACGCTGGTCGGCCGATGGGTGTAATACACTTGATCACTGGCAAATGTCGTTGCGACGCAGGTGCCTTCCACCTGGCCCTGGGCATTGATGCGTGTCGATAATCCGGCCCAGCCCGCCAGCGCGATAGAGCCGTAGGTAGTCGGACTGATCCAGCCCTGATTGATGGCATGGGCGTATCCATAAACAAAGATCGCACTGGCCGAAGTCTCCAGGTAAGAGTCATTGCGGTCGAGCATCTGATGCCAGAGTCCGGCACCTGATTGATATTGTGCGATACCACGCAAGGTCGCGCGTAATTGCGCCAATACCTTTGGATAGCCGGGATGATTTTTTGGTAGCACATCGAGCAGATCGCACATCGTCAACACCGCCCAACCGTTGGCGCGTCCCCAATAAAATTGGGGCGCATCGGGGTTATTTGCGTTCCAGCCGTGGGTATAGATGTTGAGCTGCGGATTAAAGAGACGGGACGACATACCGAGAACATTGTTTACCGCATCGTCGAACCAGGCGTTGTCACCAGTCAGGCGTCCCATCTCCCCGAGCGCGGGCACACCCATATAAAGATCGTCCGCCCAAAGCGAGCTAGCTTGCGGACGCTGACGAGCAAGTGTGCCGTCCGCAAGACGGTATTGCATCTTCGCGACGTAATGACTACAGGTGTTGATCAGCGCTTGCAGGTCGGGGCCGACCTTGGCCAGACGAGCGCGAATATACGCGGCGCACATGGAACCGCTGTCGTCGAGCGAGCGCGGATCGAGCGGGGCGTGGAAGCTATTGGCGCGTTCGAGATGAAACATATTTTCTTGCGCACGGAAGTACGGTAGCCGATCAGCGAAAAATTGAAAATGACGGGCGCTAAATGCGTTAAAACGCGCATCGCCAGTCACCTCCGCCGCGTGCAACATGCCTGCATGAACTACCCCCATTTCGTAAGCGAACAAATTAAAATTGGCTTCATTCGGTGTGACGATCGCATCGGCAACCGGCGTGCTGAACTGGGTGATCGTTTGCCCTGTCGTTTTGCTCGTGACGCTCGTCGGTGTCACTGATTCCATGTAATTGCGAACGCGATCGAGCGCACTGGTGATGTCGGCGATGGCAGGCCGGCGATATGGCACGGGGTAGGTACCTTCGCCAGGATCAATGGGACGTGGCTTTTCTTGCGGACGATTGGATTCTTGTGCATGCAGGTCTCCTAGCAGGAAGACGATTACCAAGACAAGCGACAATTTTTTCAGGACTCACTCCGGGAAATAACGGGAAATGTTTGTGCTGCAGGAATGACAGGTTGTGCGAAGAAAGGCTGGGTACTTCGCTACGCGATGGCGGATTATCTGATCCGGTCTTCTTTCTGTCAATGATGTGGATGCAGATGAAATAGGAAATAGGAGGCGACCCGTATTTTTGGGAAAATTTCCTTTTAGTGCAACCCATTGCCAGAGCTTAAAATCAATCCTCAAATAAAAATTTGTAGGGTCGTGGGGTGGCAATGCTGTAAGGTTGTAAGGCGGCAATCCTTAAATAATGCCCCAGAGTGACCCCGTCGGTGTGTTACACGACGGTGCGCCGAATTATGAATGCGGAGGAGTAATGCTATCAAAGAAAAATGTTATTTTGAAAGACCTGCCCGTTCTTGCTCTGCTGACCCCTTCTTGAAACTTCTTAAATTGTACCTTTTATAAATAAAAGGTACAATTTAAGAAGCACTATTTAAAATAGAAGCACTATTAATTAAAAACACTGGCTAGGTCATGGCCGATCTGATGAGGAGTAACGCATGAAAAAACGGTCAAATTCAAAGGTGTCTGCAAAGCATCTGCGCTATGGTACGGCATTAGCGCTCGTGTCATTTTTTGCAGGCAACCAAGTCTGGGCACAGGAAACCACGCCAGCGACTACGCAGGATGCCAAACCAGTTGCGGAAGCGTCAGAAACAATTGTGGTCATTGGTACGCGGCAATCGCAACAATCGGCTATTAAGCGCAAAAAAAATGCGCCTACAGCAATGGATTCAATTATCGCGGAAGATGTCGGTGCATTCCCGGATCGTAATATCGGGGAGGCTATTTCTCGTATTGCGGGTACCTCGCTTGATCGTGGTGAATACGGCGAAGGTGTCGGTGTTACAGTCCGTGGTAATGGCCCTGAGTTAACACGTGTTGAGCTGGATGGACAAAGTGTTCAGTCTGCTAGCGGTGCCGATTTGAATGGTGGTGGCGATGGACGTGGAACGGAATTCCGTCAATTGCCTTCCGACCTGATCAAAAGTGTCGATGTGGTCAAAGGGTCGACCGCAGACATGACAGAGGGTGCTTTGGGTGGCGGCATTATCATCAAGACACGTACTGGGCTTGACTTTAAAAAACCATACCTTTCCCTGCGTGTTTCTGGTGCTCAAACCTCAATCAATAAAAATTGGGTACCGGATTTTAATTTAATTGCTACGACCAAATTCCTTGATAACCGCTTAGCTGTGTTGATCAATGTATCGAAATCGAAGACAGATGCCGAATCGCATCAGCAGACAACTTTCGCAAATAGCGAAGGCTATCGACGGCTTGCTGATTTTGATAATTCACCCGACAAAACATTTAGCTTTAATCCAAATACTGTTTCGAAAACAAATCCGGCAGCAGATCAGCAGATAATCAGTCCAGGATTTACAGTTGCTTCCCCTTTCGCTGAAACGCCTAATAAACTAGTAGCGAAATCAGCCGCTGCAGCCACTAAAGCGGATTGCTATGCGGCGTTCCCTAACTTGACTGCTACCGATTTGGCCCAAGTATTAGGGACAACTAACAAAAATGGTGCGATTGCCGAGCGTAACAATGAGTTGTTTACCTGCCTGAATCAATGGAATGACTACACACCTTCCAATATCCGCAGTTTTGTAAAACGTCAGGCAGAAGATCGTAAGGCCGTAGACTTGCGTTTTGACTTTAAAGTCAATAAGAACCTGATTGTCTACACGAAACTCAGTAGCCAAACGCGCGTAGTCCTGGATGATACGAACATTTTAAGTCTTGGCGGGCCAAATTTTAATACGGCCACGGTTAGTACGCTAAGTTATTTTGGTCCATCCTTTACGGATAACACTACAACCAATGTGCGCACTGCGGTGCCCGGTTCTGGTTACTATATTTACGACGCCCCATCCTTCCGGGCCACTGGTGCGGTTCCTGTTAGCGGCACCGCTGTCAGCATCATCCCAAGCTCGGTTGTGGTTGACGCTTCCCATCATTTGACCAGTTTTACAACGACAGATGCTGGTGTCAGCATGGATCAAATCCATAATGTCATCGATACAAAGACCAAATATGGACAAATTGGTGCTGAGTATAAAAACAACGGTTTCAAGGCCGATTTCATGCTAGGGGTAATGTCCTCGAATTATTCGCGTTTTGATGAGCGTGTGACTGGCATGGGTAGCACATATGGTTCGACAACAATGAGTGTGTTGCCCAATGGACTCTGGAATTATGCTGCACCAGCGGGGAGCAGTTTTGATCAGACAGATCCGAATGTCTATGTCAGGATGGGTACACAAACCGTTGCACAGGCAGCTTTCGCCGCGACAATTAATAACCCTGCCATCCCTGCCTATACCGTTGCGCAGTTGCCGCAGATCAGTGCAGCAACGCAGATTCAGTGGACACCCAAAATTGGTGAGACCGGTGAAAAGACCGCCAAGGTTGATTTAAGTTACGCTTTGCAAGACAAACTGCCCTGGATTACACAGATCAAGAGTGGTTTTAACGCGCGGGAAACTACTGTTGATACGTGGGCGGGCGCTGGTTCAACGGGTACCGTAATTAAACCAGCAGTCGGCACCTTTGGCGCTGCTGGCTACGTCCCGCCAGTGATTGTGCCGACTTCTACGTTACGTGGAACGTTCTCCGCCTGCCAGGATAATCCAGGATCACTAGGCGCTGGAGGCAAGCCGTGCGTGTATGGGTATACTGCCAATACAAACTTGGTGACAAATCTATTTGGTTCAGCAGTGTTCACTCCTGCACAATTATTAAATATGGTGGGCCAGACGCTCAAGCCTGCTGACGCGCAATTTTTTGGTGGTTTGCCAGGTCGTTCTGCAAGTCAGATGAATGGCTGGAGCAATATTGATATCAAGAAATTTGTGAGTCTTGTTGGAATGCCTAACTTTAATTTCGACTGTCTGAAGAGCTGTATGGCCAACGACGGTAAGATCTATGATCAGCCGAAAGGCCAGGCAAGTGAGAGGGCGACGGCTGGATACCTGATGGCGGATTTTGAAAAGCATGATTTGCCATTTGGTATGGAATTTACCGGAAATTTAGGTGCACGTGTCGTCAAAACAGAGATCACTGGTAAAGCATACGTCAGCTTTACTTCTATCACCAAGACAGCACTGTTTGACCCAATCAATCCCACGGCTGCAGCTGGTATCCAGACAAATAGTTTGACAGCAATCACGAATGTGAGCAAGCAAACGACAGATTTACTACCATCCTACAACTACGCACTCTGGGTTATTCCTAGTAAAGTTGTTCTGCGCTATACCTATGGGAAGACCGTCGCGCGCCCACCAGTCAGTAGGCTGTTGCCGAGCGGCGCATGTACTTACGATGAGCGTAAAGAAGGTGGGGTTGATAATGATGGTTCATCAGCAGATCAGACCTGCACAACATTCGGTAATCCTGGTTTGAAGGCGCAAAGCAATAGCAATCAAAACTTGAGCGTGGAATGGTATCCGAATAAAGACTATATGTTTTCGTTAGCTAAATTTAAGAGCGCAGCCAAGATAGGTCCATTCATTACACAGGCGGTGACCAACAGCCATTTATTTACAGGATCTGATGCGGTTGACCCTCAAACTGGTAAACCACTGGCTAATTATGAGTTCGCCTATACAACGTATGTTAATGGTCCGGGTACATCCCGTAACGGAGTGGAATTCGCGTCTAAGTCTGCTTTCACTTTTCTGCCTTGGGTATTTAAGTACACAGGTCTGGATTTAAATTACTCGAAGTTGCATTCCAGCGATTCAGTCACTTCATTTGATCCCAATACAGGTACACCTGTGACACCGAGAAATGAATCTGCCTACACCATCAACGCATCGCTTTGGTATGACGATGGCAGTTTGAGTGCCCGCCTGGCCTACCAAGGACGTGCGACATATTATGCTGGGTATGCTACAAGTAACGTTGCTGGTTTCGTTTATCCAACTGATATTGGAGGGTTCCAGCGTGTACCTTATAACCCTGCATCCCCAATCTATCGGTCGGCGACAGGATTTATGGATGCGAAAGTTTCTTATAAATTCAAGCAGGGCATTGAGATTTTTGCTGAAGCCAGAAATATCAATTTGAAACCAACGTCTGATACCCAAGGACAATTCGTTCCGTTCTCAGATGGTGCCCCTTCCGTTGCTAACTATTTTTATTCCGGTCGTCGTATTATGGCCGGTTTGAACTATAGGACAAACTGATCAGGGTATTGATGTAAGGAAACGCCCGCTACTTATAAAAGAGTAGCTGGCGTTTTTTTATGGAGAACACTAATAGGTATTCAGTTTGATGACATGTAACCGACATTCCGCTACCCCGTCTCCCCAATTTGATAATTCCCACAAGCCTGTTTTCCAAAAAGGCGGATGATTTTTTGCGGAGTTCATCGCGGTTGGCCACGATGGTTTGAAGACACGTTGTGGCTTCATCCAAGATTCTGACCAAAGCAATACCTTCCATGATTTGAAAGATCCATCGTAGTGTCGGCGTTTGAATTGGTTTGCCCAGTTGATTGGGTAATGTGTCGTTCACCCTAAATCCGGCGATTACCCGGATCCGATCGTCATCAGTTTGACATTTTGGCGGGGCGCGAGCCAGTCGATGCCGGTGAAGGCAGTCGTGATCGCCTGGCATACGCGTATCCAAACGGCTTGAGAATCGAACTGCTCCGCAGTTGTTTTCCATTCCTGCAACAGAGCGCTGACGCACGGGAGCAGATCGCGCGCCTTGCTTAGATGTTTTTGACCTTCCTATTAAGTGCTTATGTAGGGCTTACTGAACAGGGATAGGAATGTACGGCATGGAGACGGAAAGAAACTGCACCAGGTTCTTGATCAACTCCGGGGCGGTGGGCAAGGTGGGATCGCCATAGGATGCAAGCTGCTGGGTTTGATTCATTGGGACGAGCTTGAGCACGTGATTCATGCCCTGGATAATTTGTAGTTCAGCGTCTGGTTTTGCCACACTCAAAGCCTTCGCCTCCGAGACGGGAACCTGCACATCGGTGTCGCCTTGGAGGATCAGGCATGGCACTTGGAGTTCCTTTATCTCCACGGTAGGGACGTGCTTAAACCAGGAAATGAGATAGGGCTGGACACTGGGTCGGTAGAAAGCGGCCAATTGCGCTGGCACGTCGCTTACTTCCTGTTCTTTCTCCAGCGAGGACAGGACGACTTCGTTGCGCTCGGCCAGTTCCGGGGGCAACTTCTGCTTCATCTGCTGTCTCAGGATGGCAGCGGCCCCTTGCGCTGGGCCGGCAATAGATACAAATGCCTTTACGGGCCGTCCTTTCGCGGCGAGCATACCGATGAGTGAGCCTTCGCTATGACCAGCGACGGCTACTCCAGAAAAGCGCCCGTCTTTTGCCAGTAGTGTTATCCAGGCTGCGGCATCGTCAACATAGGTGTCGAGACGCAGATCAGCCTCGCGGTTTGCCGCTCCAGCGCTAGCGGCCACGCCCCGCTTGTCGTATCGAACTGAGGCGAAGCCTGCATCGGCTAACGACAAAGCAAGCATTTTCAGGCTGTCATTCTTGCCTGGGATTCCCTTATTATTACCATCGCGATCGGTAGGGCCTGATCCAGAAATGATGAGAACAACCGGCACTTTGCCGCTGCTTGCCGGCAACATGAGTGAGCCAGCAATTTTCCCGGAGACAGTTTCTAAGAAAATCGGTTGGTCGACGGGCGCTGCTGTCACCTGCATTGTGAGTATCGCAAGGACACTAAGGATCCATTTTTTCATATTTCGATTCCTGACAAGTAAAATTTCAACTGATGTTACGCATGCGCAGAGTTTGCAGTTTGAGTATACAGGTTCGGCAGTGGTATTCCACATTGGTGGAAGACGGCTCCTGTATTGGGCAATGTAGAAGTGAATGTGCCGCGCCATCCTGGTGAGCCAATGCGCCGATGCACGCTGATCTTGCGCAGCATACCGATCATACTCAAACCACCGCAGGCGAGGAAACGACTCGGTATGGT
>JANXTY010000003.1 GCA_025352145.1 Oxalobacteraceae bacterium | reverse complement strand
TCTTGGTATGGATTCGCATGACCAACATCGCAAGAAAAATACAGCAAACAATCTATCGCGTTAAACAAGGACTCCTTGATGACTACCTATGCCAGCAACTTAAAAATCCATCTCATCTTATGAAAATTGCGTAAGTCCTATGGATTACTGGTCATGCATTGAAATAAAGCATGTGCAGGAACAGATCAGCACTGAAAACCAAGAGAAATATAAATCCAAAATGGCTGAACTTAAGGCTCAACATCGCGACGCAGACTTAGCTGCCGTTTGGGATGCTATTCCTGTTTCTGTTGATCCGAGAGATACGCCTGAATTTCGTGAAAAATCATCTCACTGTACCTATGTTAAAAAAAGCGGATCTCTTGGTTTGTTAATTGTCGCTTTTATAGGCACTTTATTTTTATGGATGATCTCCTTTATTCTAACCGGATCATTCGTTAAGCCAGCCAAAATTACGATTCACTAGAAGACCGCTGGAAGCGAGACGCATCATCAGCATGCAGCTTCAGCATTAATTTTGCCCATTGCTCATTAACTTGGCTGCACTTTCACTTTTAAGTACACAAAACCAGCTCATTTCATCCAAACCCGCATGGATATTTGTTCTCCAGCGCATCACTAGCTTCTGCATTGAACCCGGCCACTTGAACCCCGATTTTCCATTAGACCGCTTTCTTTTCTGCTAAAGCCAGCATGCTTACTCACGCTAGAGAAAAAATGAGAATCGCGATTGACGTGAAAGCGCGACGAGTCCCAATCGAAAATCGGGGTTGAAGGACGCCTCTATTTGCCGGGGCCCCTATCACGTCAGGCACTTGTCCCTACTTACCGATGGCGTGGCTATTTTGATTGAGCTGTTGATTCAATGCCTTCTTCTCCACTTTGGTAATATGCCCACCGTTTTGCGTAGCCATGGCTTTTTCCTCGCCATGAATTGCTTTGTCATTAGCTCGTAAATTTTTTGCCTCAGCGGGGGTAATTTCGCCTGCTTTAACTTCGTTGGTAATGCGCTTATTTTGATGCTTAAGACGACCATTAACTTCAACGCGTCGCGGATGATCTTTTTGCCACTTGGTTAGTGTGGCAGGCGTCGAGGCGACATCGGAAGTAGCGGCTTGTGCAAATACCTTTGACGCCGCTAGGCCGCTAACAGCCATGATAGTTGCAATTGAAAATATGAGGCGGATGCTTGCTTTCATGAGATATCTCCTAATTGTACGTGATGGAAATTCAAGTTCTCGGCCTATCAGGTAGCCTTGCTCATATAACGACGAAACATGCGGAGGTGTTGACTTCGAGTTGTAAGCGATTGCAACATACCGTACTTCCCGTCATGAACGAATCACAGTACGCTACACTTACCTTACGCTATGGTACGCCGCCTCTCCCCAGCGCTCAGTCAAAAACGAGCATAAATTGGTGCTTCACACGCCATAAGAAATGAAATCCGTAATACAAAATGAAAATCATGTGCAGCGCAAGAAAGTAAAAACCAGTCATGAAATAAGCCTCAGCCCACACGGATTTAGGCTGTAGTACCCCCATTCCCGGGTATCGGTTGGCCCTCGCACGATCAAGACAAACAGCGTTGTGATAATCATCAAATGGCCAATGGCATCGATTAGGCCAAATTTCGCAGTCACACGTACAAAATTGGCGGCGGCCTCTACGAAAGGCCCTCGATGACAAACGCAGTATCACTCTGCCTGCATCCAGTGAACCGGACATCGTAAATAAAATGCGCGGACAAGTGGTGCATTACGCCCGAATGATTGTGATTGGACAAGAGGTCTCCCGGCACCACAATCGCTGTGTTATCGTCACACGTACTTATCTGGGCTAAACCAACTTAAAGGAGCTTGTTCACATGAAGCGCAAAACCACAAAGGATTTCTCTCCCGAAGTATTAAAGCTATTTGATCAATATATACATGGCCAATTGAGCAGACGAAGTTTTCTACAAGAAAGCGCCAAAGTTACGGCCAGCATGGTTGCCGCCGAAGGTTTGCTGGCTGCGCTCTGCCCCAATTTCGCTGAGGCTCAACAAGTTTCTGGAAATGATCCGCGCATCAAAGCGACGTATGTTGAATATCCATCGCCAAACGGCTACGGAAAATGTCGTGGTTATCTGGTGCAACCAGATAACGCCAAAGGCAAACTACCAACCGTGCTGGTGGTACACGAAAATCGTGGCCTGAATCCGCACATCGAAGACATCGCACGCCGACTTGCGCTCGATAATTTTATTGCATTTGCGCCGGATGCGCTATTTCCGCTGGGTGGCTATCCCGGCGATGAAGACAAGGCGCGTGAACTATTCGCCAAACTCGATCAAGCTAAAACGCGCGAAGATTTTATCGCGGCAGCTAGCATGCTGAAAAATCTGCCAGAAGGCAACGGCAAGCTGGGCGTAGTAGGTTTCTGCTACGGCGGCGGCATGGCCAATTTCCTCTCTACCCGATTACCGGATTTGTCGGCGGCGGTGTCCTTTTACGGTAGCGCTCCACCATTGGGCGAAGTGCCAAAAATTAAAGCCACCTTATTGATCCATCATGCAGGAAAAGACGAGCGCATGCTCGCAGCCTGGCCGAAGTTCGAAGAAGCATTAAAAATGGCAGATGTCAGCTATGCCGGTTATGTCTATCCGGGCGTGCAACACGGTTTCAATAACGACACCACGCCACGTTTCGATGCCCCTGCAGCCAAGCTCGCGTGGGAACGAACCATCGCTTTATTTAATAAAATCTTGCGTGCATGATGCGACCAATCTGGCGGGTACCAATAGCAATGTTGCAGTGACGCATTTTCAGCAGGACGACTTGCGCGCTGGCGATTGATTCAGATGAGGTAATTCGGTTTTGCATACATCCATAAGCAGGGGACGACACATATGGATACACATCTTAACCAAGTATGGATTGTTGGTGTTAGCAACAAATTTATAACCATCTTGGCAAACGCATCCTCAAATATGCTGCGACGCACAAAAATGCTTGACGCGAGAAAAGAAACCTGTAGAATGGCAATTGTTGCAGCGCACCATGTGGTTACTGCCCAATATCTCACTCATTATCGTCATTCACTCAGGAGCATTCCATGTTTTCAATCCCAGAACAATTCTCTACCGCTACCAAATCCCACTTCAATTCTCAACTCGAATTGATCAATAGCTTGACTGCCAAGGCATTCGAAAATGTTGAGAAAGTCATTCAATTGAATGTAACTGCAGCTAAAGCTTCTTTCGAAGAATCCAGCGCTACAATGCAACAACTGATTTCTGCTAAAGATCCGCAAGCATTTTTTGCTATAACCGCAGCGCAAGCACAACCGAGTTCTGAAAAAACATTAGCCTACGGTCGTCATTTGGCCAGCATCGCCACTGGTGCCCATGCTGAGTTCACGAAGACAACGGAAGCCCAAATCGCTGACGCAAGTAGCAAAGTGTCCGCACTGGTTGCTGAAGTCAGCAAAAACGCACCCGCGGGTTCCGAAAACGCAGTAGCGATGTTTAAATCAGCCATTGACAATGCTAACGCAGGCTATGCGCAATTGAGTAAGTCATCCAAACAAGCTGCCGAAACACTGGAAGCAAACTTGGCAACGGCCACTAGCCAATTCGTTCAAGCTGCTGAAAAAACTGTCAGCCGTGCCAAGAAGTAATCGATAAATAATAGAAGTAAATGTTGTTTGACGGGCCGTTATGCGGCCCGTTTTTATTGTGTTATTAGGTTGTTCACCGTTGTTACAGCTGGCTACAACTTCCCTCAGCTCTTGGGGTCGCACCCTGCCAAAACCATCCAAACATTACATTTATTTCTTCACCTCTCCCGAGACGCGGTCATAACAAATCTGCTAGAGTGTCTCAAGAATTTTGGTGAATTTGATGGCGCCATAATTGACCCAACATCAAGAATGAGCAGACGCCCAAATTTTTTGTTGCGCCAAGTGCAATCAGGCCGCTCCAAAATAATCCACGTTTGAAATTATTATTTATTGAGGGAGTGTCGAAATGCAAGAAGTCGTCATCGTTGCAGCAGGGCGTACTGCCGTAGGAAAATTTGGCGGCTCCTTGGCCAAAGTGGCTGCTTCCGATTTAGGAGCACACGTCATCAAAGGCTTATTGGCACAAACAGGCGTTAGCCCCGAATTCATCAACGAAGTCATTCTCGGACAAGTATTGACCGCAGGTTGCGGGCAAAATCCGGCACGTCAGGCAGTCATTCGTGCTGGTTTGCCCAATATGGTGCCGGCATTTACCGTCGGCAAAGTATGCGGGAGCGGTCTAAAAGCAACGCATCTGGCGGCGCAGGCTATCATGTGTGGCGACGCCAATATCATTATTGCAGGCGGACAAGAAAACATGAGTGCTTCGCCGCATGTGCTTAATGGATCTCGCGATGGTTTCCGCATGGGCGATGCAAAACTTACCGACACTATGATCGTCGATGGATTGTGGGACGTGTACAACCAATATCACATGGGCATTACGGCAGAGAACATCGCCAAAAAATATGATATTTCTCGCCTTGAACAAGACGAATTTGCCCTCGCTTCACAGAATAAGGCAGAAGCAGCACAAAAAGCCGGTAAATTTAAAGATGAAATTCTGCCTTACGAAATCGTTCAGAAAAAAGGCAATATCATTTTCGACAACGACGAATTCATTAAGCATGGCGCAACGCTCGAATCCCTATCTGGCCTACGTCCCGCCTTCAACAAAGAAGGTAGTGTCACCGCTGGCAATGCCTCAGGTCTGAACGACGGTGCAGCAGCGGTAATGATGATGTCTGCCAAAATGGCCAATGAACTGGGACTAAAACCATTAGCCAGAATCAAGGCCTATTCCTCAGCAGGTATTGACCCCACTATCATGGGCATGGGTCCTGTGCCAGCGACCCAATTGTGTTTGAAAAAAGCCGGTTGGACTCATCAGGACGTTGATTTGATGGAGATTAACGAAGCCTTCGCCGCACAAGCCATCGGCGTCAATCGGGAAATGGGGTGGGATACCAAGAAAATTAACGTCAACGGCGGCGCTATTGCTATCGGCCACCCAATCGGCGCATCCGGTGCTCGCATCCTGGTTAGCTTGTTGCATGAAATGGTAAGACGTGACGCCAAACGCGGCCTCGCCAGCCTATGTATCGGTGGCGGTATGGGCGTTGCCTTGGCAGTCGAAAGATAAGCAGGTTGTCCTTGTAAACGCCCATTGCGGAACAGCTCCTTCCGCAATCGACTTAAGTGCGTTTCATTTGCCTAGGGGGAAACATCTAACCCTCAATTACCATCCTGCGCCAGGATGTTCTTTTTCAAAACGAATTTGATCTTGTTCCAATTGCTGCTGTAGTTGCTGCTGGGCCGTTTTGACAAAAGCGATACGGCCCACTTCGTTATCGCGGTGTTCAACCAATTCTGTGACCAGCTTCTGATTGATACGTCGGAAAGCATCGGAAAACTCGCGTGCCCGCCAAGGATCAAAGCCGAGTAACCGCAGAACAGAGCGCCCTGTACGCAAGGAACTTTCAAATAATTCACGCTCAATCAACTCGACATTACGTGCCATCAATTGCATCGCATGTGCCACGTCACGGGCGCGAGCAACCAGGGTTACGTGAGGAAAATGCTGCTGCACCAGATCGATCAATTTCAAGCTTTGTTCAGGCTCGTCGATAGCCACCACGAGTACCTTGGCATGTGTGATTCCAGCGGCTTCTAGAAGATCGAGCCGTGTGGCGTCACCGTAATAAATTTTATAGCCAAACTTACGCAGTGTGTCGATGGTATTGGCGTCTCGATCCAGAATAGTTGGTCGTATTCCTGCGGCCAGTAGCACACGACCGACAATCTGGCCGTAACGACCGAAGCCTGCGATCAATACTGGCGGATGCTCGTTTTTCATTTTATCTGCTTCGCGCTCTGCGATATCGGGATGCATCAACTTGTTGCGCGCAATCAAAAGAAGTGGCGTGGTGGCCATCGACAGTGCTGCGATAATGGTGAGCAAACCGGCCTGTTTTACATCAAACACCTGCGCCTCACGCACGGTGCTGATGACAACGAAGGCGAATTCTCCTACTTGTGAAAGCAAAATAGCGAACAAGCCACGTTGATCTCCAACCAGCCCGAGGTACCTCGACAACAGCCATAACCCCAGCAATTTGAAAGCGACCAGCATCAACAGGCCGGTGCCAATTATCAAGGGCGATGCAACCAATAAGCCGAGATTCATCGTCATGCCAACCGCGATGAAAAATAGACCGGGCAGCAGACCTTTGAATGGTTGAATATCGGCTTCTAATGCATGCCGGTATTCCGATCCCGCCAGCAATACACCCGCCAGAAATGCTCCGAGCCCCATCGACAAGCCGACATAATCCATTAGCGCCGCAATCCCCATGACCAGCAATAAGGCAAACGCCGTGAATACTTCACGTAAACCCGTCGCTGCAATAATGCGCATCAGCGGATAAGCGAGAAAGCGCCCGAACACAACCACCCCGACAATTGCTGCAAGCTGCTTGCTAATCTGTAGAAAATTGGACGCACCACTCACATGCGCACCTAATGCTGCAGCCAGCGCCAGCAAGGGAATCGCGGCGATATCCTGAAACAGCAAAATGCCAAACCCGCTGCGCCCCGGCGGCGAGGACAACAAATGGCGTTCCTGCATAATCTGGACCGCTATCGCCGTCGATGACAAGGACATCGTCAGCGCGGCGATTAATGACGCCTGCCAGCTCCAGCCCACAAGCATGCCAAGCGGCATCGTAAGCACTGCGCAGACGAGCATCTGTGCAATGCCTCCGCCAAAAACAAGGTGACGCATTGCCCATAGGCGTTTCGGTTCAAGTTCAAGGCCAATCAAGAATAACATCAGCACCACGCCCAATTCCGATATATGCACAACAGCATCTACTCCCGACACCACACCCATACCCCACGGACCAATCAATACGCCAGCGACCAGATAACCAAGGACTGAACCGAGGCCAACACGTGCGGCAATCGGTACACAAATAACCGCAGCCACCAGAAACAATAGCATCTGAATCATGGCGTAGCCTTCAGCGCTGCCAACTGCTCTATGCGTTCGCCGAGTAACGACGAGGTCACCGCATGTTGATCGGCATCGAGTTGATGGGCACTATGCACAATAAAAGGGGGCTGCCAGTCCATACCGCAGAATCGAGCCGTCTGCTCAATGGGAGCAATGAAATCGATGAATGGACGTTGATGCATACCGTCGGGAGAATAGGCAAATTCATCGCCGCCCGTCGTGGTCACCCACCAGCAGCGCCGCCCGCGCAAGGCGGCCTGACCTTCGCCATAAGCCCAGCCGCGTGCAAGGACTTGATCAATCCACTGCTTCATCAAACTCGGCACGCTATACCAGTACACAGGAGTCAACCAGACAATATTAGGTACATTCAATAGCGCCGCCTGTTCTGTCACAACGTCGATATTACCGTCCGGATAAAGGTCATAAAGGGCATGTACCGAGACATCGCTTCGCTGCATAAACACATTCAACAACTGCCGCGTGGCTTTCGATTGCGAAGGATAGGGATGCCAGGGCAATCGCATCAAATCCTACGCCTATAGACCGAGAATTTCGGCCAAGTAGCGGTCGTTGAGGCCGGCAAGCTGACGCTTCTTTGCCACGGTCAACTTGCGTGAGGTAGTTAACTTCAGTAAATGCATGGCGATTTTTCTGACGA